>DATBHB010000185.1:0-14760 GCA_036557705.1 Xanthobacteraceae bacterium | reverse complement strand
CATTCGCGGCATCAATGGCGACTTGCCGGTGCGATTCGCGCCAAACGGAGGCGCAGTTCCAGGCGATCGCATCGTTGGGATTCTTACCCCGGGCGAGGGCATTACGATTTACCCAATCCAGTCACCCGCCCTGACGGATTTCGAGGACAGTCCGGAGCGCTGGCTCGATCTGCGCTGGGACATCGACGAAATGACCCCGCAGCGCTTTCCGGCGCGCATTGCACTGCAAACGGTGAACGAGCCGGGCTCGCTCGCCCAGGTTGCCCAGGTTATCGCAGAGCACGACGGCAACATCGACAATATTCGCATGGAGCGGCAATCGCCCGACTTCACCTCGGTGACGATCGATCTCGAAGTCTACGACCTCAAGCATCTTAACTCGATCATTGCTCAGCTGCGGGCCAAGGACGTTGTGGCCAGCGCCGAGCGGGTCAATGCGTGAGGCCTTTTCGGTTCTGGCGGGTGTTGCCGGGCTTTCCATCAAGGCCGAGGTAATTGCGGCAAACGATCTAGGATCGCAGCGTATGCCAAATCCATGGACCTCGTTCTTATCACCAACAATGGGTTGCGAATTAAGCGAGTAACCGGCCTGAAGATCCAGAATTGGATACTCATATCCATTAGGAGCCGATCGGAGGTATGCCAGTTCCCCCTGTTCGCCTCGGTGTCAATGTCGACCACGTCGCCACCATCCGCAATGCCCGCGGCGGGCGCCATCCCGATCCTGTCCTGGCAGCGATGATCGCGATCGAAGCGGGCGCCGACGGGATCACGGCACATCTACGCGAAGACCGGCGCCATATCACCGATGATGATATGGCGAGGCTGAAAGCATCAATCAGCAAGCCCCTCAATTTCGAAATGGCTGCAACCGACGAAATGATTGCAATCGCGGTGAAGACGCGCCCGCACGCGGCGTGTCTGGTGCCGGAACGGCGTGCAGAGCGCACGACCGAGGGAGGACTCGACGCCGCTGGGCAACGCTCCCAGCTGACCACGGCCGTAGCAGCGCTGAAAAGGGCCGGCATCCGCGTTTCTCTATTCATTGCCCCCGAGCCCGCACAGATCGAGGCGGCGGTTGAGATCGGGGCGCCGGTCATCGAGATTCACACCGGCCCCTGGTGCGAATCCGTCGCTGCAGGCGGCTTGCCGACTGAGACCAACGAGTGGGCACGAATCCGTAACGGTGCCGAGCGCGCAAAAAAGCTGGGCCTTGAAGTCCATGCTGGGCACGGGCTTGACTACGCGACAGCGGAAGCGATCGCCGGACTGCCGGAAGTTGTCGAACTCAATATCGGCCATTTCCTGATTGGAGAGGCGGTCTATTGCGGACTGGCGGCGGCCGTGAAGACCATGCGCGCCGCGATGGAACGCGGACGCGCCGGGAAGGCGTCATGATCATCGGCATCGGATCTGATCTGGTCGATGTCCGGCGCATCGAGCGCATCATCGTGCGCCACGGGGAGCGATTTCTTGCGCGCGTCTTCACTGCAGCCGAACGGAGTCGGGCGGAGCGCCGTGCCAACCGCTTTGCAACTTATGCCAAGCGCTTCGCCGCCAAAGAAGCCTGTGCGAAGGCGCTTGGCACCGGGTTGGCCGCCGGTGTGTTCTGGCGCGACATGGGCGTCGTCAATCTGTCGTCCGGGCGGCCGACGATGACGCTCACGGGCGGCGCGCGCAGCCGCCTCGCGGCGATTACGCCAGCGGGCTGCGAGGCACGGATCGATATAACGATAACCGATGAGGGGCCCATCGCTCAGGCTCTAGTCATAATCTCGGCAATCCCGGGAAGATCGTCCTGAAACGATGCTGGTGGTGGCCCAAACTGCCGTGAAGCGGCATTTGTTGCTTGCCGGACCGACTGGAACCACGAGGCGAGACGCCATTGCGCCATGTAGCCAAAATTCCGCGGCTTTCGTTGCGCCTTACTGTGGCAGACGGTAGAAGGGCGCGCCAAACGTTACGAGGGAAAAAGGCCGATGACAGCGATTCCAGGTGCAAAAAGGCGGGAGGGCGGCATCACCGAGACTGTCCGCGTAATTTTTCATGCCCTCATCATTGCCCTGGTGATTCGCACGTTTCTGTTTCAGCCGTTCAATATCCCCTCGGGATCGATGAAGGAAACGCTGCTGGTCGGCGACTATCTGTTCGTTTCGAAATTCTCCTATGGGTATAGCCATTATTCGCTTCCCTTCTCGCCGCCGTTGTTTTCAGGCCGGATCTGGTCGGGGACCCCGGAACGCGGCGATGTCGTCGTGTTTCGGCTTCCGAAGGACGACACCACCGATTATATCAAACGGGTAATCGGGCTGCCCGGCGACCGGATTCAGATGATCGATGGCGTGCTCCACATCAATGAGGTTCCGGTCAACCGCGAGCGAATCGACGATTTCATCGACACCGAGGATGGCCATACAACGCGTGTCAAGCGCTGGCGCGAGACTCTCCCCAACGGCGTGAGCTACACGACGCTCGATTTGATCGATAACGGCTTTTACGACAATACGCCCGTCTACACGGTCCCGCCTGGCCATTATTTCATGATGGGTGACAATCGCGACAATTCCACGGACAGCCGGGTGTTGAGCCAAGTCGGCTATGTGCCGCTCGAAAACATTGTGGGCCGCGCCCAACTGATCTTTTTTTCGATCGGCGAGGGCGAGTATGCTTGGCAGATATGGCGCTGGCCCTGGACCGTGCGGTGGAATCGCCTGCTTACATTCGTACGCTGACGACCAGCTCTCGGTCGCCGGGCGCGTCGGTTGACTGCCGGAGTCATGGGCCCGCGGCGTCGCGGCGGCAGGGCGTGTTTTATGCGACCTCCCGATGAGCCGAAAACCGAAAGCCAAACCAGCCGCAGCCGACTTCGGACCGGAGCCGCCGTCCGACCCGCAGCCCCCCGTTGCGCCGACATCTGAGCCGGTTCTGGTTGCAGAAGGCCCCGAAAACAAGCCCGCGAAACGTCGCCGCCGCTCGACTAAAGAACTTGCGGAGCGCATCGGGTACGAATTTAAAGACCCGGCGCTGCTCGAACAGGCGCTCACCCACATCTCGGCTCTGGCGGGAGCGCGCAACCGAGCCGCCAGCTATCAGCGGCTTGAGTTCCTGGGCGATCACGTATTGGGCTTGGTCATTTCCGACATGCTGTTCGCCAGCTTTCCGCGGGCCGACGAAGGGGAATTGTCGCGGCGGCTTGCCGAGTTGGTCCGGCGAGAGGCATGCGCGGACGTAGCGCGCTCGATCGGGCTGGGCGCGGTGATCAGGCTCGGCTCCTCTGAGGAGCATGCCGGGGGCCGTCATCGCACCGCCATCTTGGCGGATGTCTGCGAGGCTCTCGTGGGTGCGGTTTTCCTGGACGGAGGCTATGCTGGGGCAGCCGAATTGATCAGGCGACTTTGGGAAGCGCGCATGCGCGCTCCAGTTCGGCCGCTGCGCGACGCCAAGACCGTTCTCCAGGAATGGGCGCAGGGGCGCGGCTTGCCAACCCCGTCCTATCGGGAAGTCGAGAGAAGGGGGCCGGACCATAACCCGGAATTCCGGGTGAGCGTGCAGCTTCCCAACCGCGCCCCGGCAGAAGGCCTTGGCCGCTCAAAGCGCGCCGCCGAGCAGGCTGCGGCCGCTGCTATGTTGATGCGCGAGGGGGTCATCGCGGAACGGGCGGATGGCTGAACCGGTCTCGGGCGCTCCCACCGGCTCCCGCTGCGGCTTTGTTGCGCTGATTGGCGTCCCCAACGCCGGGAAGTCCACGCTCCTCAATATACTCGTGGGCTCCAAGGTCGCGATCGTGTCGCACAAAGTTCAAACCACGCGCACCCTCGTTCGGGGCATCGCGATCGATGGCGCCGCCCAATTGGTCTTCGTCGATACCCCAGGGATTTTTGCTCCCAAGCGGCGGCTCGACCGGGCGATGGTTTCGGCCGCTTGGAGCGGAGCACACGACGCCGATGTGGCAGGCGTTATCGTCGATACCAAGCGGGGTCTTGACGAAGAGACCTGCATTCTCCTTGCTCGGCTCGCAGAAGTGGCGCAGCCCAAATTATTGCTGCTCAATAAAATTGACATCGTCGACAAACCGAAGCTGCTTATTCTCGCCAAAGCGGCGAACGATCGTGCCGAGTTTGCGGCAACGTTCATGATTTCGGCGCTGACTGGGGACGGGGTCGCCGATCTCAAGCACTGGCTCTCCGCCTACCTGCCCCCAGGACCGTGGCTTTACCCGGAGGATCAGATCACCGATGCGCCCCTGCGTCAGCTGGCGGCCGAAATCACGCGCGAGAAGCTCTATTTCCGGCTGCACCAGGAACTGCCATATCAGTCGACGGTCGAGACCAGCCAATGGAAAGAGCTCGCGGACGGCTCGCTCCGCATCGAGCAGATCATCTTTGTCGAGCGTGAGAGCCAGCGAAAGATCGTGCTTGGCAAGGGCGGCCGGACCATCAAGGTCATCGGCGCGGAGGCACGGCGTGAGATCGCGAACATCTGCGAGAAGCCGGTGCATCTGTTTCTGTTTGTGAAAGTTCGCGAGGGCTGGGGCGACGATCCGGAGCGCTATCGCGAGATGGGATTGGACTTCCCCAGGGACTAAGCAGCGCAATGCAGTGGAGCGATGAAGGCATCGTTCTGGGGGCGCGGCGGCATGGGGAGGCCAACGCCATTCTCGAACTGATGACGCCCATGCATGGCCGCCATCTCGGCTTGGTCTACGGCGGGGCCGGGCGGCGCATGCGCCCCATCCTGCAGCCTGGCAATCGCGTAACCGCCATCTGGCGCGCCCGGCTCGACGAGCATCTCGGCACCTATGCGGTTGAAGGGCTCGAATTGCCGGCAGCTTCCTTCCTACCGGTCTCGCACGCGGTTTACGGCGTCACTCATCTTGGCGCGCTCTGCCGATTACTGCCTGAACGCGACCCTCACCCGCTGATCCACGCGGCGCTCGTCGAGGTGCTTGCCCATCTGCTCGATCCGCACCGGGCGGGCCCGGACGTGGTTCGCTTCGAACTGCACCTCCTTTCCGAGCTTGGTTTCGGCCTTGACCTCGAACGGTGTGCGGCGACCGGCTCTACCTCGGAGCTTGCCTATGTATCGCCAAAATCCGGTCGCGCCGTGTCCCGCGAAGCGGGCCGGCCTTGGCAAGACAGGCTCCTGCGCCTTCCGGCCTTTCTGGGGGCACCGGAGGTCGGTTCTACGGTGGATGCGGCCGATCTGAGCGACGGTTTCGCGCTCACGGGCCTGTTTCTTCTGCGGCATGTCTTCGAGCCGCGTGGGATCGCGCTTCCGGCCGCCCGAAGCAGCTTTATCAATGCGGTTCTGCACGCCTATCGAAATGGACGTACCGCTTAACGCGCGGGCGGTAGCAGCTGTATCGGTGACCCCACCAATAGAAGTGTTCCCACCCAACCACGCATTCAGGCGGCCAGCGCCGGCGATAATAGCGCCAGCCCCACTGATGTCGTAACGGGACCCATGCCTGTGCGTTGAGTGCCGAGCCGTCGGCCGTGACAACCCGCGCCGCCGTGGGAATCGTCATTTCATTGGTGCGGCTTGCCGGAATGGCGGTGTCGATCTGGGCGATCAGCACTCCCAGGGCGAACAGCAGCTGTTTCATCCTCTCCTCCTTGGGTCGGATCGATTGCCAAAGCGAGTGATAACCGCGCAGTACCTCGGAGCTTGTCCGCCGCCGCAACAGCCACTAGGCATCAGGGCATGGGCAAAGAACTGATTCCCCCGCCTCCCGGCGACGTCGAGGAGGTTTCTCTGCGCGATGCGCTGGAGGAACGCTATCTCGCTTATGCGCTCTCGACTATCATGCATCGGGCATTGCCGGATGCCCGCGATGGATTGAAGCCCGTCCACCGCAGGCTGCTTTATGCGATGGACCAGCTGCGTCTCGACCCGGGGGCGGCGTTCAAGAAATGCGCCCGCGTGGTCGGTGACGTAATCGGCAAATTCCACCCGCATGGCGATCAGGCCGTCTATGACGCTCTCGTGCGCCTAGCGCAGGATTTCGCCCAACGTTACCCACTAGTCGACGGTCAGGGCAATTTCGGCAATGTCGACGGGGATAATCCGGCGGCCATGCGCTACACGGAGGCGCGGCTCACGGAGGTCGCGCGCCTTCTTATCGAGGGGATCGACGAGGACGCGATCGACTTTCGCCCCACCTATGACGGCTCGGAGCAGGAGCCGGTCGTGTTGCCGGGCGCGTTTCCCAACCTGCTCGCCAACGGAGCGCAAGGGATTGCTGTTGGGATGGCCACAGCGATCCCGCCGCATAATGCTGCCGAGCTCTGCGATGCCGCTCTCTTCCTGATCGATAATCCGAACGCGCGCAGTCGAACGCTTCTCAAATTTGTGCCGGGCCCGGATTTTCCGACCGGTGGATTGATCGTCGATTCGCGCGAGACGATTGCGGATGCCTATACGACGGGTCGCGGATCGTTTCGGGTGCGCGCCCGCTGGCACAAGGAAGAGACTGGGCGCGGCGGCTACATCATCGTCATCACCGAAATTCCATGGCTCGTCCAAAAAAGCCGGCTTGTCGAGCGGATGGCGGAGCTGATCAACGAAAGAAAGCTCCCCCTGATCGCCGAAATGCACGACGAGTCGGCCGAGGACATCCGCATTGTTGTCGAGCCGCGCGCGCGCACAGTCGATCCCGCACTCCTCATGGAGTCGCTGTTCAAGCTCACCGAGCTGGAGAGCCGGATTCCGCTCAACATGAACGTCCTGATCAAAGGGCGGATTCCGAAGGTCGTCGGCCTCGCGGAAGCATTGAGCGAATGGCTCGCTCACCGGCGGGAAGTGCTGCTGCGGCGGTCGCGTTTCCGCCTGAACCAGATCGAGCACCGGCTCGAAGTGCTGGGCGGTTATCTGGTCGCTTACCTCAACCTCGACAAGGTCATCAAGATCATCCGTAACGAGGATGAACCGAAACCGGTGCTGATGCGGACCTTCAAGCTGTCCGAGGTCCAGGCGGATGCCATCCTCAACATGCGGCTGCGCAATTTGCGCAAGCTCGAGGAAATGGAAATCAGGCAGGAGGACAAGACGCTGCGCGCCGAGCGCAAGCAGATCCAGGCGCTGATGGCCTCCGATAAATTGCAGTGGGCCAAGATTGCCGAAGAGATCAAATCGGTTCGCGAGCGATTCGGGCCGAAGACGCCGCTCGGCAAGCGCCGTACCGGTTTTGCCGACGCTCCGGAACATGATGAGGCCGCAATCGAGCAGGCGCTCCTCGAGCGCGAACCGATTACGGTGGTGGTTTCCGAGAAGGGCTGGATCCGCGCCTTGCGGGGTACGGTATCCGATCTTTCGGGCATCGCCTTCAAGACCGACGATACGCTGAAGTTCGCTTTTCCGGCCGAGACCACGTCGAAATGCCTGGTATTCGCCAGCAACGGGCGCTTCTACACGCTCGATGCGGCAAAACTGCCTGGCGGTCGCGGCCACGGGGAGCCGATCCGCCTCTTCATCGATCTCGAACAGGATGCCGACCTGGTCGCGGTATTGCGCCATCAGGGCGGGCGCAAATTTCTTCTCGCCAGCCGAGACGGACGGGGATTTGTCGTGGCCGAGGAGGAGTGCCTGGCCAATACCCGCAAAGGCAGGCAGGTGCTCAATGTCAGCACACCGGACGCCGCCCGCGCGCTCGCCGTGGTCGATGGCGAGCTTGTGGCTTCGATGGGCGAGAACCGAAAGATGGTGATTTTTCCAATCGCGCAGGTGCCGGAGATGGGCCGCGGGCGAGGCGTCCGCCTCCAGCGCTATCGCGACGGCGGGCTCTCCGACATCAAGACCTTCAAGGCTGCGGAAGGCCTGTCCTGGACCGATGCGGCCGGCCGCATCTTCTCGTTGGCCATGAAGGATCTTGCCGACTGGCGCGGCAATCGCGCCGATGCCGGACGGCTTGCGCCAAAGGGGTTTCCCCGGACCAATCGGTTCAGCCAGCCGGCTAGCGGTCCACGCGCTGCCAACCGTCCGGCGTGAGCCGCTCCTGTGGGAGAAAGCGGCCCTTGTAGTCCATCTTGCGCGAGCCCTGCACCCAATATCCGAGATAAACGTAGGCAAGACCCATTTGCCGAGCGCGGGCAATGTGGTCGAGAATCATCAACGTGCCGAGCGAGCGGGCGGCCTCGCTGCCTTCGAAGAATGAATAGACCATCGAAAGCCCGTCACTGAGGACGTCCGTTAGTGCTACTGCGAGTAACGGGCCGCTACCCCGCCTGTTGATACCGCTGTCGGGTCCCCGTCGACGGTACTCGATAATGCGAGTCTGGACGTGGCTGTCTTCGACCATCATGGCATAGTCGAGCACCGTCATATCGGCCATGCCGCCGTCGCGGTGACGCAGGTCGAGATATGATCGAAAAACGGAGTATTGTTCCGAAGTCGGGACGGGAATTCGCATGTCTCCGATCACGTCCTCGTTCCGGTCGAGGATGCGCCGCATGCTTCGTGTCGGGCGAAAGTCCCTGGTTATCACCCGCACCGAAACGCAAGCCCGGCAGTTCTCGCAGGCGGGTCGGTAAGCGATCGACTGGCTGCGGCGAAACCCTCCATGGGTGAGAACGTCGTTGAGTTCGGCTGCGCGTTCGCCGACCAGATGGGTGAATACCTTGCGCTCCTCCTGACCCGGCAGGTACGGGCAAGGGGAGGGAGCAGTCAGGTAGAATTGCGGGGTGTTGCGCGAATGCTGAGTCACAGCTGCCTGCCGGGTAGGACGGTAGGATTGCGCGAGGCGCGCTTCCAGTCAAACGCGTTCGAGGGAGGCCAGATCAGAGGCCGCGCTGACGCAGCATTTGCGCCCGGAATGGATTATTGATTACGACGGTTCCGACCAAAATGTCATGCAGCAGACGGCGCCGCTCGTTGAATAACCCGACGAGGAGGATGAGCGGTGTGAGAAACGAGATGGTGATCCAGTATACGATGGCATGTACAGCGCCGAGCACGAAATAGGCGGGCGCCCCATACCAGGTGCGCATTTCCAGGTCCATGGCTCGCATTCCCAAGGTGGCGGAGGCGGCCCCTCCGAAGGTGATCCCGTAATAGCATACAGCCCAGATCACCGTTGCCGGCCACCAGATCCAGAACAGGATCCAGCCAAGCCCGAGCGTGACCAGCCCGATCACGAAGATGAATAGCGCGGCGAACACCGGCAGGATCGCGATGATTATAAGATCGATCACAAAGGCGATCACCCGCCGAGCCGGCACGCCTTCGAACAGTTCGGGATTGGCGATCGGGTCATAGGCGTGCGGCTTGAGCTCGATCGATACGCCGAGGCGTCGGGGGCCGCTGTCGGTCATGGCTTTTCCTGGCGTTTTCCCTTGAGTAACCAACGGCGATGCAAATGTGTCAAGATTCCTGTGGCGCAGAGCCGTAGGAGGACGAAAGCGACGGACGACTCATGCGCGAAAAGGAACTTCGCATAGGGCTCGTGTGCTTCGGCGGCATCTCGCTTGCCGTCTATATTCATGGCGTCAGCAAGGAAATTCTCAAGCTCGTGCGCGCCTCGAGCGCGCTCCACGCCATAGCGGACCGCAAGCAGCGCTCGGAGGCTCTGTTCTTCGATCAAAGGGAGCGCGGGGATCCCGAATACGATACCGAGGCCCTCTATTTCGATCTTCTGCGCGTCATTGGGCGCAGTGTCGATCTGCGGGTGATCGTCGACATCGTCTCGGGCGCCTCCGCGGGCGGGATCAATGGGGTGCTGCTGGCCCGAGCGCTCAGTCATGATCTGCCGCTGGGGCGCATACGCGACCTGTGGCTGGAGAATGCGGATGTTACTGTCCTGCTTGCTCCCGACAGCCGTGCCGGCTTCTGGAGCAAGTGGTTCCTCAAGCCGTTCTTTTGGGCGGCAGCCGTAACCGGCCTGCTGCGCTCCATCCGCGATTTCGAGGTCCGCCAGAAGGTATCGCTGTTCGTGCGCTCACGGTGGTTTCGCCCGCCGCTCGGCGGACGCATCATGGCCGGCCTGCTCTACGATGCAGTGACCGCGATGGGCGCCCCGAACCGCCCCACCGCCTCACTGCTTCCGCCCGGGCACACGCTGGATTTGTTCGTGACGCTGACCGACTATCACGGCTACCACCAGTTGGTGCAGATCCACGACCCGCCGGTGATCCATGAACTCGATCATCATCACGTGCTCCGCTTCAGTTATCGGCGGCGTTCCAACGGCGAGGTGGAAAGCGATTTCGATCTCGATAATGCCCCCGCTTTGACCTTCGCGTGTCGGGCTACGGCGTCATTTCCGGGCGCCTTCCCGCCGGCGAGGATCGTCGAGATCGATGAGCTGATGGCGCACAGACACGCGGAGTGGCCCAAGCGCGACGCCTTCATTGCGCGAGCCTTCCCGCATCATCTGGCGGCTGGGATCAACCCGACGACCGCCTCGTTCATCGATGGCGCGGTGCTCAACAACCGGCCGTTTCAGCAGGCGATTCCGGCAATCCACGGCCGACCGGCCTATCGCCAGGTGGATCGGCGGCTGATCTATATCGAACCGCATCCTGTCGCGCCGCTGATGGGGGCCCGCCGCCGACCGCCCGGTTTTTTTGCGATGCTGCGCGGCGCAATGTCCGATATACCGAGTTCGCAGCCGGTCACGGACGAGTTGAACCGGGTAATCGAGTTCAACGAGCGGGTGAGGCGATTGCGAGCGATCATCGCCAGTGCCCGGCCGCAGATAAATGAACTGGTCGCCAAGGTCATCCCGGCGCAAATAGAGGGAGTCATTGCGGAGAGCGAACTGCGCCGATGGCGTGAAGGGGTCAATGCTCAGGTGGCGCAAGATGCCGGCTTCGCTTATCAGGCCTACGTTCGACTGAAATTGGCATCGGTCCGGACCTTTGCGGCTGGGCTGATCGGCAAACTGCGGGGGGCGCCGGAGCAGTCGCCGCTCTCACGACTGGTGACCGAGATCATCGACGCCTGGGCTATCAAGAGAGGCGTCGCCTACAAGGTTGCTGGCACCGAATCCGTCGAGTTCGAGACCGAAGCCGCCGGAAAACCTCCCGTATGGGTGAAATATCTGCTTGCGTTCGATCTCAAATATCGCGAGCGGCGGCTGCACTTTCTCATCGAAGGGCAGAATCGGCTCTATGACATGCTTGATCAGGACCGCTTTGCGGGGCTCGACCCTCAGGGGGTGGATAGATTGAAGCGGGCGTTTTACGGCCGGCTGGAAGATCTTCGCCGGCGTGAGGACCCCGCCTATTACAGCCGGAGCGTACGCGAACTGGTCGAACAATTATTACCAGCCTCGCCGTCAGCAAGCGTATTGAAGAGCGTGCGCACCTACGCGCGCGATTTCGTAGAGCGTGAGTACAGCAGCATCGACCGGCTGGTCGAGCAGATGGCAAGAGAGATCGATCTTGATCGATCGACTCGAGAGCTCGACCAGCTATTGTCGGCGCTGGATCCGGCCGAATGGCATTCCAAGGCCCGGCGCGAGGTCCTGGTCAACTATCTTGGGTTTCCATTCTGGGATGTCTTGACGTTCCCGCTGACCGGCACGCAGGAGCTTGGCGAGCTCAAGGAAATCCTGGTTGACCGCATCAGCCCTCAGGATGCGCGCGCGCTCAAGGGATTCGTGGGGATCGAGAGTCTGAAAGGTGTCGGGTTCGGGCATTTTGCGGCGTTTTTCTCGCGCGCTTATCGCGAAAATGACTATCTGCTTGGCAGGCTGCACGCGATCGATCGGCTGATTGACATTGTGTGCGATGCTGCAGGGCCGGAGGCCACTTCCACGCTCGATTTGTCAGCGCTTAAGAGCCGAGCCTTCATGCAGGTCCTCGATGCCGAGGAGAAGCATCTTCCGCAAAGCAATGACTTGATCGCCGCGCTCCGCCGAGCCGTGGCGCAGATGGCCTCCTCGGGGGCAAAGAAGTAGCGGGGTGTCCCGTCCGCACAGTGCGAATCTCTGTGATATCCGCTAATGTCCCGGCTGCTACGGCAGGATGGAACCAGGGGGATGTGCCAGTTCCGGACCTCAGCGGGTCAGGCTCAGACTGGCAGCAAACAAGGCCGTCTGATTGCGCACAGACCGGGATGCATGTAGGGGGGTTTCAAACCCGCCCTGGCGCGACAAACACGGACCGCGAAATGCCGCTCACCGCTTGTCGCGCAGCTCTTTGACTTGCCGCTCTAGCGCGAGAATGCGCGTTTCCAATTCCAGGTGCGTGGCTTGGACCGAGTTGACATCCGAATGCAGCGCTTCGACTTCGCCGCTGGTGAATTGGGTGCGTGCGATCTCGTTGATCGCTGCCTTCATCATCCGTTGCTCCTGGTGGATCGTGCTGATTGCTCGCTGGATCAACGGGATACCCTCGACGTTCGGGCGTATGGCCGTAAGGTCGGCGCGCATTCCGGCAACCTCGGCGCGCATTCCAACAACCTCGGCGCGCATTCCGGCAACCTCGCCCTCAAGGGTATCGTGTCTGGCCCGAAGCGGCGCCAGTTCCTCGCGCATCAGTGCCCGTAGAGCCTCAAGCTCGCCGTTCGTCATAGGTAAGCATATAGCGCAGAAAGCACTGCTTTCCAACGCCACACTAGGCGAGCATCATCTACCTGATTGGCGCAACATCTCCGCCATACGTGGCGCAAAATAGGTGAGCACGCCGGAAGCTCCCGCGCGCTTGAAGGCGATCAGGCTCTCGGTCATGGCGCGCTCACCGTCGAGCCAGCCGTTCTGCGCTGCGGCCATGATCATCGCGAATTCTCCGGAAACCTGATAGGCGAAGGTGGGCATGCCAAATGTCTCTTTCACGCGGCTGAGCACATCGAGGTAGGGCATGCCCGGCTTCACCATCACCATATCTGCGCCTTCAATGATGTCGAGCTCGACCTCGCGGAGCGCTTCGTCGGTATTCGCCGGGTCCATCTGATAGGTGCGCTTGTCGCCGGCGAGAGTCTTCGATGAGCCGACTGCGTCGCGGAACGGGCCATAAAAGGCGGAGGCATATTTGGCCGCGTAGGCCATGATCGAGACGTCCGTAAAATTGGCTCGATCGAGTGCTGCCCGGATCGCACCCACGCGTCCATCCATCATGTCCGACGGCGCGATGATGTCCGCTCCGGCTTGCGCCTCCACCAGTGCCTGACGCACCAGCAATTCAACGGTCGCGTCATTGAGGATGATGCCGTCGCGAAGGAGGCCATCATGGCCGTGGCTGGTATACGGGTCGAGCGCCACGTCGCTAAGGACGCCGATTTCCGGGACCTCTTTCTTGATTGCCCTGATGGCCCGGCAGACCAGATTTTCAGGATTGCAGGACTCGCTGCCTTCCTCATTTCGCAGACCGGGGTCGGTGTAGGGGAATACGGCCAGACAGGGGATTGACAGGGTTGCGGCGCGTTCGGCCTCGCGCACCGCCTCGTCGACCGAAAGCCGCTCCACGCCGGGCATCGAGGGGACCGGCGCGCGGGTCCTGTTGCCGTCTACCAGGAACAGCGGCCAGATCAGATCATCGGCAGTAAGCACGTGCTCGCGTACCATCCGGCGCGCCCACTCCGCCTTGCGGTTGCGGCGCGGCCGGACAGTGAGTTCGAGGCCGCTCGTGGCGTTGGCTGGAAGCCCCGCCTCGACGGGAGTCATGCGCGGCTCAATCGGCCGACCGTATTTGATTGCCATGACGTTTCACCTGCCAGCATTGCCGGGCCCGTGCGGCTCAAGCATCATCCTGCCACCTTCAAGTCTTCGTTCCGACCTGCGTTCGGGTCAAGCCCACGAGGCGAAGCAATGGACTTCGAGCTTTCCGAGGAGCAGCGCGCCTTCCAAGCGACGGCGCGTGACTTCGCCCGTGCCGAAATGATGCCGTTCGCCCGCGACTGGGACGAGGATGAGGTATTCCCCGTCGGTACGCTTCGCAAAGCCGCAGCGCTCGGTTTCGGAGGCATTTGCATCCGCAGCGACGTTGGGGGCTCATCCCTTAGCCGGCTCGATGCAACCATCATCTTCGAGGAACTGGCCCAGGGCTGCACCTCGACCGCTGCCTATGTGTCTATTCACAACATGGTGGGCTGGATGATCGACAGTTTCGGCAGCGACGAGCAGCGCGAACGGCTGCTGCCAAGTCTTTGCACGATGGAAAGGTTATCGAGTTACTGCCTAACTGAGCCGGAATCCGGTTCCGACGCCGCGAGCCTGCGAACGAGGGCGGTCCGCCGCTTCGATGAATATATTCTTGATGGGACAAAGGCATTCATTTCCGGGGGTGGCGCTTCTGACATCTATCTGGTCATGGCGCGCACCGGCGCGGAAGGGCCGCAAGGGATTTCCTGCTTCGTCGTCGAGAAGGGCACGCCGGGGCTCTCATTCGGTACTCAGGAAAAGAAGCTTGGGTGGCACTCGCAGCCGACCGCCATGGTGATCTTTGAAGGATGCCGTGTGCCGGCTGAGAACCGTGTCGGGATGGAGGGCGACGGGTTTAGGATCGCAATGGCGGCGCTCGATGGCGGTCGGCTCAATATTGCGGCGTGCTCGCTCGGCGGCGCGCAATTCTGCCTCGACCGCACCATCTCGTATATGCAGCAGCGCAAGCAGTTCGGTTCACGGCTTGCCGATTTCCAGGCGCTCGCGTTCCAGGTCGCGGATTATGCAACCGACCTTGAGGCGGCGCGCCTTCTTCTTCGCTGGGCCGCCGTCTCCCTCGACAAACGGGAGGAAGATGCGACGCGGCTTGCCGCCGCCGCCAAACGGCTTGCGACCGATACCGGCTTCGACATCGTCAACGGCTGCCTCCAGCTTCACGGCGG
>DATBHB010000184.1:0-8512 GCA_036557705.1 Xanthobacteraceae bacterium | reverse complement strand
AGGGCGAAGCAGTGGAGGTCCTTGGCCGACAAGATCGGATGGTAAATGGAAGTCCTGCCTGGTCCACATTGCAAGAAGTACTGCCTGGGCCGCATTGCAATGAGACAAGGGGACCATGTAATCTCTCCCCAGAGGAATTTGCCTCGCCGCTGGTCCCTGCCCTTGTTGAAAGCCCACGGATTCGGATGACCGGCGGCAAAAACCAAGACAGGAGAGGACCTGATGAGCATCAAGCCAGCATTGTACCTCGGCGTGGCGCTGGGTGCGCTCGGCGGCTTCATGGCGTTTGCGCCAAGCGAACTCAAAGCCCAGACCGTCGCTATTGACAACGACGACATCGGCGGCGTTGTCACCGGGCCGAACGGTCCGGAAGCAGGCGTGTGGGTTATCGCCGAGACCCACGACCTCCCGACCCGTTACGCCAAAATCGTGGTGACCGACGACCAGGGTCGCTATGTCGTGCCGGATCTTCCGCCGGCCAAGTACAAAGTGTGGGTGCGGGGCTATGGGCTCGTCGATTCGCCAAAGGTGGACGGCGAACGCGGCAAGCAGCTCAATCTGACCGCCGTACCGGCGCCCTCGGATGCCGCCGCTGCGGCATACTATCCGGCGATCTACTGGTATTCGATGCTCAAGATTCCGGATGCCAGCCTGTTCGGCGGCAAGAGCGCCATTCCGGCGAATGTCAAACAGGTCGACTGGATCAACCTGATGAAGAACAACGGCTGCGTCGGCTGCCACCAGCTCGGCACGCAGGCGACACGCACGATCCCGACGGTCTTCGGAAATTCATCGAAGGAAGCCTGGATGCGCCGCATTCAGGCCGGACAGGCCGGCGAGCTGATGGTCAACATCATCGCCGGCCAGCTTGCCGCTGAGCCGCTCGCTTATCTCACCGACTGGACCGACCGGATCGCCAGGGGCGAACTGCCGCATTCGAAACCGAAGCGGCCGGAAGGTATCGAGCGCAACATCGTGGCGACCACCTGGGATTGGTCGGACCAGCAGCATTATCTGCACGACCTCGCCGCGAGCGATAAGCGCAATCCTACCGTCAACGCCCATGGTCCGCTGTTCGGCCAGCCCGAATACAGCATGGATGCGTTCCCGGTTGTCGATCCGGTCAAGAATACCGCGATTGAGCATCCGGCGCCCAGGCGCGACGCCGACATGCATGAGATGCTCGGACCGGGTCACGCCGCGATGGAAAAGCCGCTCGGGCCTTCCGCTTATTGGGGCGATCAAAAGATCTGGACGGCTCATTTCAACAATCACAACGCCACGTTCGACAGCAAGGGCCGGGTCTGGATGACCGCGGCATTCCGCGACCAGAAGAATGAGCCGGCGTTCTGCAAGCAGGGATCAAATCATCCTTCCGCGAAGCTTGCGCCGCTCAACCAGAGCTCGCGCATGCTGATCCTGTACGATCCGAAGACCGATAAATTCGAGTTCGTCGATACCTGCTTCACCACCCACCACCTGAACTTCGCCTCCGACGCCAACGACACGCTGTGGACGTCGAGCGGCGGCGGCGGCGGCGTGGTCGGCTGGGTCAACACGAAGAAATGGGATGAGACTCACGACCCCGCACAATCGCAAGGCTGGACGGCACTGATCGTCGACACCAGTGGCGACGGCAAGCGCGGCGAATATGTCGATGAAGGCAAGCCGCTCGACGGCAAGGACATGCGGGTTAACCAAGTGTTCTATGCCGTGTCGGTGAGCCCGGTCGACGGCTCGGTCTGGGGCACGATCAGGCGCAATCCCGGCTCGATCGTGCGCATCAATCCGGGGCCCAATCCGCCGGAGACCGCGATTTCGGAAATCTACAACGTGCCGATGCCGGGCTTCGGTCCGCGCGGCGGCGACGTCGACAGCAAGGGCGTGGTGTGGGTATCGCTCGGAAGCGGGCATATGGGCAGCTTCGATCGCAGCAAGTGCAAGGGGCCGCTCAGTGGGCCGACCGCCACGGGTAATCACTGTCCCGAGGGCTGGTCTTTCTACAAGTACCCCGGTCCGGGCTTCGAGGGCATCGGCGATAACAGCGCCGAGTCGAGCTACTACAGCTGGGTCGACCAGCATAATACTTTCGGTCTCGGCAACGACGTCCCGATCTCGACCGCCAACCTGACGGATGGCCTCGCCGCGCTTAACAAGGACGGCAAGATGGTTACGGTCCGCGTACCGTACCCCATGGGTTTCTACGCCAAGGGGCTCGACGGACGCATTGACGATCCGAATGCCGGCTGGAAAGGGCGCGGCTTGTGGGTCTCCAGCGGAGACCGCGCGCCGTGGCAGACCGAAGGCGGCAAGGGCAACACGCCGATGGCGGTGCACTTCCAGCTTCGGCCGAACCCGCTGGCGAAGTAAGCGTCTGTTTCGGCAGACACTGCACCGAAAGTCGTGCATAATCGGCGGGACTCGCCTCACGGCGGGTCCCGCTCTGCACATTGAAACGGTCTACGCGCCCGGACGATAGAATCTTAACGAAACGATACCAGTCAGGAGGAAATAAACTCATGAAATGCAAACAGGCATTATATCTCGGCGTGGCAGCGGTCGCCCTGCTGCTCGCTGCTGCACCCTTGGGGCTGAATGCGCAAACGACGGTCGCCATCGACAACGATGATATCGGCGGCTTGGTCACCGGCCCGAACGGGCCGGAAGCGGGCGTGTGGGTCATCGCAGAGACGACCGAGCTTGGCACCAAGATGGCCAAAATGGTCGTCACCGACGACCAAGGCCGCTACGTGCTGCCCGACCTGCCGAAGGCGCACTATAAGGTCTGGGTCCGCGGCTATGGTCTGGTCGATTCGGCGAAGGTCGATGGCGAGCCTGGCAAAATCATCAATCTCACCGCCGTGAAGGCGCCCGACGAGGCCGCTGCAGCGCAGTACTATCCGGCCATCTATTGGTATTCGATGCTCAAAGTGCCTGGACCGGGCGATTTCCCGGGCACCGGCCCGAACGGCAACGGCATCAACACGAACATCAAGAGTCAGGGCCAATTCCTGGATATCGTCAAGACCAACGGCTGCGTCGGCTGCCATCAGCTGGGCAACAAGGCAACGCGCACCATCCCCGAGGCGCTCGGCCATTTCCAGTCAGGTTATGAGGCCTGGGCGCGCCGTATCCAATCCGGCCAGGCCTCGTCCATCATGGTCAACAACATGGAGCGGATGGGCACGCAGGCAGGTCTCAAAATGTTCGGCGGCTGGACCGACCGCGTAGCGGCAGGCGCCCTGCCCGCATCGAAGCCGCAGCGGCCGCAGGGCATCGAGCGCAATGCCGTCATTACGGTATGGGACTGGTCGAACCCGCGTGCCTATCTGCACGACGCCGCGGCGAGCGACAAGCGCAATCCGACCGTGAATGCGAACGGATTGATCTTTGGAGCTACCGAAGCCAGCACGGATTTGGTGCCGGTGCTCGATCCGGTGAAGAACGTCGCCTATGAGATCAAGCTCCAGGTGCGCGACCCGAAGACGCCGTCGGAGGCCGACCTGCCGATGTTTGCGGCGTCGCCCTATTCCGGTGAGGATAAGCTGTGGGATGCGCACACCGTCCCTCACAGTCTCTATTTCGATGAGAAGGCACGCATCTGGTATACGGCCCGAATCCGGCCGGCGGCCAATCCCGACTTCTGCAAAAAGGGATCGGATCATCCATCGGCCAAGGTGTTCCCGCTCGCAACGTCGGGCCGGCAGCTCGAAATGTACGATCCGAAGACGCAGAAGTTTACTCTGATCAATACCTGCTTCCCGACGCACCACCTGCAATTCGGGTTTGACGCCAACGACACGCTGTGGGCGAGCGCCGGCGGCCCCCAAAGTGCTGCGGCCGGCTGGGTCAATATGAAAATGTTCGAGGAGACGGGCGACGAGGCCAAGTCGCAGGGCTGGACTCCCTTCGTCCTCGACACCAACGGCAACGGCAAGCGTGACGAGTACACCGAACCCAATCAGCCGCTCGATCCCACCAAGGACCGCCGCGTGAATGTGGCGTTCTACGGCGTGGCGCCGAGCCCGGTTGACGGCACGGTGTGGGGGAGTTCCCTCGGATTCCCAGGCTACGTTGTGCGACTCGATCCGACTAAGCCCAATCCGTCGGAGACCGCGCTGGCGGAGATCTACGAAGTCCCGGCGCCCGGCTACGGCCCGCGCGGCATGGACATCGACAGCCACAACGTCGTCTGGGTGCCGCTGTCGAGCGGTCACATGGCGTCGTTCGATCGCCGCAAGTGCAAAGTCCTCAATGGACCCACAATCGCGAACGGCCGGCACTGTCCTGAGGGTTGGACGCTTTATCCGTTCCCCGGCCCCAAGCTCGACGGCGATGCCGGAAACGGATCGGCCGAAGCGAGCTACTACACCTGGGTCGATCAGCACGACATCCTGGGCCTTGGCAAGGACACCCCCTTTGCCACCGGCAACCAGAACGAATCGCTGATCGCGCTCAAGGACGGCAAGATGGTCAATCTTGTCGTGCCCTATCCAATGGGCTTCTTCGCCAAGACCTTCGATGGGCGCATCGACGATCCGAACGGCGGCTGGAAAGGGCGCGGCATATGGGCTTCGGCCGGGAACCGCACGCCGTTCCACGTGGAAGGCGGCAAGGGCAATCGGCCGAAGCTGACCAAGATCCAGCTGCGGCCGGATCCGCTCGCCCACTAGCGGATCGGTCGCCATTGTGGTTCTGCCCGCCCGGCTTCCAAAGCCGGGCGGGTCCGTTTGAATGCACCCGGCTCCGGAGCCCATGCGGCGCACACAGGCAGGGGTTGCAAGTAGCCGCAGACAAACGGTTCGAAATGATCTATAACGGCTGCACTCGCCCTGAAGGGCCTTAGTCTGCTGCGCGTGTGCAGCAGGTTTGGCCTTGAAGGCGATGAAGCTATTAATTCTAGCAAGCAATGTCTGTCAGGAGGAATGACTCATGAGATCCAAGCGCGGATTGTACCTTGGCGTGGCGGCCCTCGCGCTCTTGTTGGCTGCCGCACCGGTGAGCCTGAAGGCTCAGACGGTGGCCATCGATAATGACGACATCGGCGGCGTCGTCACCGGTCCGAACGGGCCGGAAGCCGGCGTGTGGGTGATTGCCGAGACGGCCGAGCTTGGCACCAAGATGGCCAAAATGGTCGTCACTGACGACCAGGGCCGCTATGTGCTCCCCGACCTGCCGAAAGCCCACTACAAGGTTTGGGTCCGCGGTTACGGTCTCATCGATTCGCAAAAAGTCGATGCCGAGCCCGGCAAGATCATCAATTTGACCGCCGTCAATGCGCCCGATGACGCGGCCGCAGCTCAATATTATCCTGCCATCTACTGGTACTCGATGCTCAAAGTGCCGGGGCAAGATCAGTTCCCCGGCACCGGCCCGAACGGCAACGGCATCAACACGAACATCAAAAGCCAGGGCCAGTTCCTGGACATCGTGAAGACCAACGGCTGCGTCACTTGCCATCAGCTGGGCAGCAAGGCCACCCGCACGATCCCGGAGGAGTTCAGCAAGGACTTCAAGACTGGCTATGAGGCCTGGACGCGGCGCATTCAGTCTGGCCAGGCCGGGCTCCAGATGGTCAACAATATGGAGCGGATGGGCACTCAGGCCGGTCTGAAGATGTTCGGCGACTGGACCGACCGGGTGGCGAAAGGCGACTTGCCGACATCCAAGCCGCAGCGCCCGCAGGGCATCGAGCGCAATGCAGTAATCACTGTGTGGAACTGGTCGAATCCCAAGGCCTACCTGCATGACGCAACCGCCAGCGATAAGCGCAACCCGACGGTCAACGCCAACGGTCTCGTGTTTGGAGCGACCGAGAACAGCACCGACAATGTGCCGGTGTTCGATCCGGTGAAGAACACCGCCTACGAGATCAAGCTCCAGGTACGCGATCCCAAGACCCCGTCCGAAGCCGATACGCCCATGCTGGCGTCCTCGGCCTATTTCGGGACTGATGCTCCGTGGGACGCGCGGACCGTTCCCCACAGCCTGTACTTCGACCAGAACGGCCGGGTGATGTACACGGCGAGAATCCGTCCGCCAGCCAACCCCGACTTCTGCAAGAAGGGCTCAAATCATCCTTCCGCCAAGGAATTCCCGCTTAATACATCGGGCCGTCAGCTTGAACTCTACGATCCCAAGACACAGAAGTTCACGCTGATCAATACCTGCTTCCCGACCCATCACGTGCAGTTCGGCTTTGACGCCGATAACACGGCCTGGGCGAGCGCAGGCGGGCCGGCGAGCGGTGTTGCCGGCTGGGTCGATATGAAAGTGTTGGAGCAGACCGGCGACGAGCAGAAGGCGCAAGGCTGGACTCCGTTCATCCTCGACACCAACGGCAACGGCAAGCGTGACGAGTACACTGAGCCGAATCAACCGTTCGATCCCAGCAAGGATCGCCGCGTCAACGTGGCGTTCTATGGCGTGGCGCCGAGCCCGGTTGACGGCACGGTCTGGGGCACCTCGCTCGGGTTCCCGGGCTACGTGGTGCGACTCGATCCGACCAAGCCCAATCCGTCGGCGACGGCGCTTGCGGAAATCTACGAAGTACCAGCTCCAGGCTATGGCCCGCGCGGCATGGACATCGACAGCCACAACGTCGTGTGGGTGCCGCTGGCGAGCGGACACATGGCCTCATTCGACAGGACCAAATGCAAGGTCCTCAACGGGCCGACGATCCGGGACGGCCGCCATTGCCCGGAAGGCTGGACGCTCTATCCATTGCCGGGACCGAAGCTTGTTGGCGACGCCGGTAACGGATCGGCCGAGGCGAGCTATTACACCTGGGTCGACCAGCACAATACGCTGGGGCTGGGCAATGACGTCCCGTTCGCAACCGGCAACGAAAACGAGTCGCTGATTGCGCTCAAGGACGGCAAGATGCTCAACTTCGTCGTGCCCTATCCGATGGGCTTCTACGCGAAGACCTTCGACGGGCGCATCGACGACCCGAATGGCGGCTGGAAAGGCCGCGGCGTGTGGGCCTCGGCCGGCAACCGCACCCCGTTCCACGTCGAAGGCGGCAAGGGCAATCAGCCGACGCTGACCAAATTCCAGCTGCGTCCGGATCCGCTCGCCCACTAAGGCGGTTCCCCATCAGTCTAAAGCGCTACGCCCGCCCGGCTCCAACGAGCCGGGCGGGTTTTGTTTTGCCGCCATCGTAGGGCGGATTAGGCGCGCGGTTCACGAACCGCGCCGCAACGTGCTCCGCCGAACGGCGCGCCGTAATCCGCCGCGGGCGGCGGGTTACGCGCGGGCCTGCGATGCCGCGCGCCGGCCATCATCTCGGCCGCGCTAACCCGTCCTACGATGATTCTTGAGCTTGGCCGGGCGATTTGCGCGCTATGCTCGCGGTTCGCAGTTGATCGCCTCGACGGTACAATGGGTTTTAGGATACGCGATGCGAACGCTAGGCCAATCTGCGCTTGAGAACCACGAGCGCACCGCCATTGAGGCGGCAGCACGACTCCTGCGCGAGCGCTTCGCAGCGCTTGAGGTCGTGCTGTTCGGCTCGCGCGCCCGCGGCGAGGGCGATGCCGAATCCGATCTCGATCTCCTGGTCCTCACGGCACGACCGCTCGACTGGCGCGAGCGACAGGCGCTCATCGATGCCCTGTTCGAAATCGAGCTCACTTACGATGTGGTGCTTAGCCCATTGATTGTGATGCGTGACGCTTGGCAGCATGGGCCATATTCGGCGCTGCCGATCCATGCGGAGGTGGAGCGGGATGGGGTGGCGGTGTGAGCGAGGACGAAGCCGCCAAGGTGGTTGCCTCCTGGTTCGATAAGGCCGATGCCGCCCTTGCTTCCGCCCTTGCCGAACGTACAGCCGGGCGGATCGATTTCGCCGTCAACCGTGCGTATTACGCTGCGTTCTACGCTGCGAGCGCGGCACTTCTGCACCGCGGGCAAAGCTTCACCCGGCACGGGGCCTGCGCGCGGCGATTCATCGCGAGTTGATCAAATCAGGCCACGTTGACCCTGAATGGGGGCGCGCATTTGACCGCTTGTTCGAAAGCCGACAGCGGGCTGACTATCTGGTGGTTGGCGAATTCGAGCCGGACGAGGTCGACAAGCTTATCGCCGATGCCGCCAGGTTCGTGGATGAGATGCGCGCGCTCATGCGCCTCTGAAGGATGAAAGCGGGGGCTGCGAAATGCAGCCGGGATTTATGGTAGCCTCAGGAGAATAACGGACATAAGCGGCGGGGCTGGTACCGATTGGGTACGCCATTTATGACCCGGTGCCGACATTGCGCACGACGGTAGATATTCTGTAGGGTGGGCAAAGGCGCGCTTGCGCGCCGTGCCCACGCTCCGAGGCGCTGATGTCCCACTATCGGCGTGCCAGCATTGAAGGCGGACTATACTTTTTCACGGTCACGCTCGCCGACCGGTCAAGCGATCTGTTGGTGCGATACATTGATCGTCCATTCACTACAATCCCGTGAAGCACGGGCTGGTGCGGCGTGTGTCCGATTGGCCGTACAGCAGCTTCAAACATTACGTCG
>DATBHB010000183.1:0-14893 GCA_036557705.1 Xanthobacteraceae bacterium | reverse complement strand
GCAGTAAAGCCAAGCGCGAACTCGAACGCGCCCACGAGGCGAAGGTCTGTCGCGGTCTTGATCAGCATCGGATCGAAGCGGGAGACGAGCGATGAAATCGCCGGTAGTCAAACGTTCAATCGTCATCGCGGGGCACAAAACCAGCGTCAGTCTTGAAGATGCCTTCTGGAAGGGGTTGAAGGAAATCGCTTTAGAGCGCAACATGACCCTCTCGGAGCTTGTTGCATCGATCGACTCCGACCGCCAGCACGGCAATCTGTCATCGGCCATCCGACTATTCGTGCTCGATTATTATCGAAGCCAGATCAGCGTGGACATCGCCAAGCCTGCTCCTACGCGCGAACTGATGGCGGCGCGTCCAGCTTCGTAGGTTTCAGCGTTCGGTAAACCTGCAACATTAGACGCTCGCTCATCCCGGCGGCTGCACCGCCGCGGGAGGCCGGATGTCCAACGGACGCTGAGCGGGTACAGTTGGTTGCATCGCCGGACGAACTCGCGGCGGCGCGGCCACGGGGCTGCGGACGATCGGACGAGGCGCGGCGGCCGAAGGTACCTCCGAAAGAGTCTCGCGGTCCGGTGTAGCCGCAGTGGCGGCTTGCGACGGTGATGCCGGCGGAATGTTGTCGTGGCTGGAATCGAGCGCGTCGAGGCGTTTTGCTTGTTGTTCGACCGCACGCAGCGCGAGCCAATTGACGAATTCCCTCGCGTCGATGGACCGCGTGGGGCTCGGCAGCGAGCCTTTCAGGACGATATCCACCACAGGACGAGCCCCACGAGGCGCGTCAGCACGCTCGGGTCCGGAGAACGTGAGTTTGACGTCGACGAGATTTTCCGCCAGCGCCAAGTGACCGGCGATCGCGAGGTCGGCACCCTGGGTTTTCAGCGCGAGCTTACTCGCTTGTGCCTCGCCGGCCGAGATAATGATCTCGCCTTCCGCGGCCGAGATTGCTGCTGCCCCCTTTGCAAGCGCTTGCTCCAAGCGATCCCTGATTCGCGTTGCGTCAATAGGTAATCCCTGATCGACGCTCCGAATCACCGCCTCGGACGCGGTCGGATCCAGGTGACGAATGCTTCCGCCCTGCAACTTGAACCTACCAGCGCCATTTAATGACCCGATCACTGCAACGGGACTGCGGCCACTGCCTTCCAGAGTAGCCTCAAAACCAAAACGACCGGAGAGCGGCGGCGGGCTTCCGCGGATGATCTCGGTGAAATCGGCATCGGCAACAGCGAGCCGGCTATGGACTGTGATGATCCCGTCCGATCCCCTCCTCACGCCCAGATCCCCCTGGAGCCGGCCACCCGCAAGGGTACCGTCTATGCCGTCTAAGGTTACAGTCGAATCATCGAAACGCGCCAAGGCACGGACCTGCTTAGCAGCGAGCATCGGCGTCAGCGAAACATGCGCCGCCTTTACCCTGAGTTGCCCGGTAAGTTGGCCTAGCAATCCGTGCTCGAAAGGTTCTGCCGACCAGACTGTTGCGGCAGTCGGAGCTTGGGGCGTCACCCCGCCCACGGCGGCAATGATGGCCGGAAGGTTGACCTCACCCAGATCAATATCTCCATCCATTGTGATCGGCTTTACCCAGCCGATCTGGAGGTCTCCCGCGAGGTTTGTTCCGTCAACACTACCAAGAAGGTCCGTCACCGCTGCGCTTTCTCGCGACAAGGCGACACGCCCTCTGAATGTAGCCGGCAATGTTGCAGTTGGGCTCCCGGGCCGCGGATTGCGTAGGCGAGCACTCGCAACCTTTACTGCGAGATCGGCTGCCGGACCCTTATCGCCGGGTATCCGCCAAGTTCCCTGCGCGGCAACATCAAGCCCGCCGGCGGTAAGCTTGCCTTCAATGGCTATGTCACCGTTCAACGGACCGTTCGAGTTGAACCTCAACTCAGCCGCCCCTCTATCCACGGCCAGCCAAGAATCTAGCCCGAGCAATTCGACGAGAGCGCTGCCATCCGCAGCCCCGATGCGCCCAGAGACCGCAACTTTCGCCTCGGCCAGCCACGCCGGATCCGCAGCGATGGATACGTCGTTGACGCCGACCTTGGCTTGCAGACTGGCACGAAATGTCCCGGCACTCCCGTCGAGACTGAGCGCAACAACTGCAGGAGAGGCGACTTGTTGGCCCGGATCCGCCGCGAGAGAGAGCGTGGCATGCACTTTCGCTGGGACAAAAAACGCCATGCGCCGGCGGAAATCCGCCGCCGCCGACGGTGCGAATTTCTCCACAACGGCCGCGACGCCTTCGAGAGCGCGCGCATCGACATCAATGGCTATCGTTCCACGCGGGCTCGACGCAGACGGATTGATTCGTCCTTTGACCGAAACCGCCGCGCCCCCAAGGTCGCCGACTGAGAGCCGCTCGATCTCAAGTCCCTCGTTGTTCAACCTTGCATCGATCTGCGCGTCTTTGGCTTCAACCCCGGCAATCGACACATGCCCGATATTGGCCGATATCGATCCCGCCCGTGGTCGCTCGAAGCCGTTTTCGCCAGACAGCGTTTGCGCCAGCGCATACATGCGATCGAAGTCCAGCTCCGATGCATTGAAGGCGGCATCAATTCGCGCCGGCTCGCCATTTATCGCACGCCGATAGGCAAACTGTCCCTCAAGTTGCACCCGGTCGAGGTCGACTTTGAGCGCCTCGAACGCGACCGCCTGGCCGTCAATTTTCACGTTGCCCTTTGCATGCAAGGGGCCCGATTGCGAAAGCTGTGCGTCACTGCGACCCGTAAGCCAGCCGATCAGGGCACCGCTTTCGGGCGTCTCGACCTCCGTTAGTCCGACAAATGCGAGTTCCTTTGGATCGAGGTCCAACCGACCGTTAAGGCGAATTTGAGCCGCACCGGGGGCGCGAAATTCCAGGCTTTCGACGTGCCAGGACCCGGCCTCTCTCTTGAGCTCGCTATTCAGGCGCTGAAGCGCCGAGCCGGCGAAGATCACATTTTCGATGCTGACCCGGAGCCGGACCGGAAAGGGGAGCTGGGGCGCTCCAGCAAGGTAATCAGCCAGCGGTTTGATGGCGCTCAGCGGGCGACGGCCCATCGGCTCAGGCAAGGCGAGCAATCGATCGAGATTGATCTGTGCCGCCCGCAGATCGATTACGCCTTCGGGAACACTGCCGAGGGCAAGGTTGGCTCTGCCGCGGAACTTGACCGCACGATCATCGGGCCCGTATTGAAATTCGAGCTGATCGAATGTCGCAGCTGTTCTGTCAGCTTTGATCCGACTGGACAGGCGCCACGGCTCGATGATGCCGTCCGGCGAGTGCCCGACCGGCCTCGCCAACTGCAGATTGCCCTCCAACCGCGGTATTCCCTGTTCGACGGACACGACAGTATCGATGTCGGCGACCAAGGGCTGATCGATCGCCTCGAGGTTCAGGTGCAGGCGCAGACCGCCATCATCGCCCGCGCGGCTAGCCGCGATCCGATACGGATAATGCTCGCCGGAGACGACGAACGCCCCCTCACCTTTGACCGGGCCAGCGAGCGATCGTAGCTCGCCCCGGAACTCGAAGTCCTCAATGGTGAAATGTGAACCGGTCGCCGCATCGTCGAGAATGAGGCGGCCGTCGCTGACTTCGAGCTGTTCGATTGAGACCGCATCGAGATTGATAGAAGTTGTGTGCAGCGGCCACTCGACGCGACCATCAGGATCCAGTCCGAGCGTGATTTCCGGTCCGTCCAGACGCGCATCGCTCACCCGCCACTCTCCGCGGATTAGAGCACCAAGTGCGAATTCGAGGTCCAGGCTGCGCGCACGCAAAGGGGCGCCGCTGCTCGGCGCGTCGATTTCGATATCCCGAAGCTTCAACACCGGTATGGGCAGCAGCCTTGCTTCGATCGGACCGTGGATATGAATTTTAGCGCCTGCAACCCGGCTCGCCTGTATGTCGAATTCGGTGCGATACTGATTCCAATCTATGAAATAAGGTCCGGCCAGCGCCGCGATCAGCGCCAGAATGATGGCGATGGCAATGCCAAGTAGCGTCGTCTGCACGCGGTCACCAGAGCCGGGATTTCTGATGGGCTATGCCATCGGGCGGGCGCGGGTTCCGGGCATGAGTTCCGCGCCGACTAACGCGCCATTACTTTGAGCACAATTTCCGCCCCCCGACCATGCGACTTGTCGGGACGCCTCTGCCCCCTGGGCGGCATTGGCGGCAATTCTATGTCGCGTGCTCGTTGCTCCGCCGGCGCGCCACCTTGGCGACGAGCGAGGTCACGCTCGGCACATCCTCGTCACGAAACGGGATGGGCCGGCAGAGTTCCATTACGACGACGCCGAGGCGCGCCATTCGATAAGCCGCATAGAGCGCGTCCGCAGCACTCGTTGCAACGCGCTCCGTGACCGCACCGCCGAGGTGCTGCACCAAGCTCGCGGAGGCAATGTCTACGACGCCGAGCTTCCCGGCTTCAAGCACCAGCCGCCGCAATAAATGGATGGTCGCCGCTGCTGTGGGCCGGTGACCGTAAGAGGCCGCGATCGCGCGTACCATCCGCACGCCGCAGGCGAGGAAGAAAGCAGCATCGCTCAGCGCCGTTGGACTGATCGCCGTTATGCTGAAGGCGCGCAGCACGGCAGTCTGTATGTGTGTCTCCGCGCGGCGATCGAGCGGCCCAACAACAGTACGGGCAAGAATGTCGATCTGCTGAACCGCCGTGTGATGGGCCTGCGCCTGTCGCTGAAAGGATTCAATCGCCTGCGCGATCGTGCCATCGCGTGGCACCACCGCAAGGATCTCTCCAATCGCTCCCCTTGCTTCCATCGGCCGAAGCCGATCGAGCGCCCGCAAACGCCCCTGGACGGCCTCGACGCTTTTCAACCGAAACAAACTGGTGACTTCACGTGCGATTACGGCGCCGGCACCAAGCATGCCTGCCGCGACCGCGACGGCGGCGAGCGCACCCAACGCGGAGCTGTGTTCGAAGGCGGCCGAAATCCAGCTGATCGCGTCTACCGCGAGCCACAATGAAACGAAGACGCCAAGCCCCGCGAGCCCGAATCCGACGACTCCGTCGCGGCGGCTTGCGGCCGGTTGTACGGCAACGGACGATCCGGTCGGCTGACTTGGGTGAACACGCTCGGTGAGTTCAGTCAGAGTCACCTGCGGGCGTTCGACGCGCGACGCATTTTCCTGCGCGATATCCAATTCAAGGACGCGTGGCCGCAATGAAGCTGTGTGCAGGGCATCAATCGTCATCGCAGGAGGTCTCCGAGCAGGAATTCGAGGGCGTAATCGAGATTGATGTGCGGAATGCCGTCGACTGGCGAGGGATCGATCGGGGGCGGTTCGAATGGCGGCACATTGAGGAATGGCGCCGCCCAGGCCTCCGATCTTGGCGGGCGGATTGGCACGGTGCCGACGAAGAACCGCGCCTGTTTTCTGGCGCCGACTGGCCGTCCCACCACCACCGGCACAGTTTGCCCATCGATCTCCTGCACGTCTTCTGTCGTCGAAACAACGGAAGCGAGCGCGACAACGTCGATCTTTGCATTACTGCTTTTGACTTCGATGGCTGGGAAAGCCGCCATGTGCCGAAGAAGCTCCGCAAGGTGATCGCGCTGGACGTCGGGGACATGGTCCGCCTTCGTCGCCGCGAACAGCACCCTGTCGATGTGGGAGCCGTGCAACAGCTTTGCCAGGATGCTGCCGCTGCCATACCGGAAACTCTGCAGGATCGACTCTAGCGCAAGCCTCGAATCTTCGAACGCCTCACGACCGGCGAGCAGTGCATGAAGCACGTCGACGAGAACGATCTGGCGCGAGTAGCGCCGGAAATGATCCTCATAGAAGCGCCTCACCAGTTCACGCTTGTAGACCTCGTAGCGCTCCGCCATCAGCGCAGCCAAGCTGTTGGGCTTTGGCTCGTCCATATGATCTGGACAGTCGAGCGGCGCGAACCAGAGATAGGGCACCTCGCCGATGCTGCCGCGACACAGAAAGCGGCCGGGCTGCAGGTAACTCAATCCATGCTGGTCGCGGGCTTGGCGCAGAAAGCCGCAGTAAAAGTCGTGCGCCCTTTTTGCCGTCTCCTCGCTCGCCGGCCCGTCATGAGGGTGATCCCCAAGGAACGCAAGAAATGGGGCGGCAGCTTGCGCGCGTAGCCCGCGCCGATACAAGCGAAGCGCGCTGCGCGACCATTGGGCGTAGCTCTGCGATAGCAGTGGCAGGTCGAGCAGCCATTCGCCCGGGTAATCGACGATCCGGACCGAGAGCTTGGCCGGGCTGCCGCCGATCTGGCCGATGAGCTTGCCCAGCGCCCCCGCGGGCACAAAGTGCACATCGATTCCGATCTCGCTGATGTCTTGCGTTCGGTGCGGCCAATCCGGGACGGTGCCGGCCATGGCCTCGATATTATCGCGGTAGGGAAATCGCGGCAGTCGGTGGGCCTTGGCGCCTTCCAGTTTGGCCGCGATCAGCCGGCCGTCGCCGGCGACGCGCAGCAGCGGCATGCGGTTCGGATTCTGAAACGAGCTCAGGAGATTGTGGATAAGGCTGCTAATGAAGACCGTCTTGCCCGAACGCGTCAAACCGGTTACCGCCAGCCAGGTGTGGGAGTCGGTAAAATCCAAAGACTTCAGCGATTGAAGGAATCGCTCCGATGCTTGCGCGACGGCCGCCGGCAGCCAGCTGATGTTTGACATGGATTGTGGCCGTGATTTCTGCCCATCGCCTTATCTAATGGCGCCCACCATTTCGGCAACGCGTCCCCAGCCGGCATCGTTTGCCTCGCAAATTCGCATGCACAATGCCATCTTAGCCGGGTCGAGAATCGCGCGAGGATTTCCTTGGCTGACCCGCTGCAGCACGGCTCAACCGAGCAACCGGTGCCCATGCCGGGCGGTATTGCGGCGCGCGCCCGGGCAGCTCGGTTTACATCCTATCTGGAAGGGCTCAATCCCGAACAACGCGAGGCAGTTGAGACGCTGAGCGGACCTGTCCTGGTGCTCGCCGGGGCCGGCACCGGCAAGACCAGGGTCCTCACGACCCGGGTGGCGCACATCCTTGCCGGCGGGCATGCCCGGCCTTTCGAAATCCTTGCGGTGACCTTCACCAACAAGGCCGCGCGGGAGATGAAGGCTCGCGTCGGCGCCATGATCGGAGAGGTCGTCGAGGGAATGCCATGGTTGGGAACATTTCATTCGATCGGGGTCAAAATCCTGCGCCGGCATGCCGAACTGATCGGACTCAAACCTGCATTCACGATCCTCGATACGGACGATCAAGTACGGCTCCTGCGCCAGGTGCTAAGCGCGGAGGATATCGACGAGAAGCGCTGGCCGGCACGCGTGCTCGGGCAGTTGATCGACGGCTGGAAAAATCGAGGCCTCGCTCCGGACCAGATTCCGGCCGGAGAGAGCGCAAGTTTCGCCGGCAAGGGCAAGAAGCTCTATCTCGCCTATCAGGAGCGCCTGAAAGTGCTCAACGCCGCCGATTTCGGCGACCTGCTCATCGAATCCATTCGCCTTTTTCGTGAGCAGCCGGAAGTCCTGCGGCAGTATCAGACGCGCTTCAAATACATCCTGGTTGACGAGTACCAGGATACGAACGTGGCGCAGTATCTTTGGCTGCGGCTGCTTGCACAGGGTACGGCGAAGAACATCTGCTGCGTCGGCGATGATGATCAGTCGATCTATGGCTGGCGTGGAGCAGAGGTCGACAACATTCTTCGCTTCGAACATGATTTTCCGGGCGCCAAGGTGATCCGGCTCGAATGCAATTATCGCTCGACCGGCCATATCCTTGCCGCCGCCTCGCATCTCATCGCCCATAACAAGGGCCGCCTCGGCAAGACGCTGCGCACCGACAAGGAGCCCGGCGAAAAAGTCGAGGTGACCGCGGCCTGGGACTCCGAAGAAGAAGCGCGGGCGATCGGGGATGAGATCGAGGCTTTGCAACGAGACCGCCATTCGCTCGATGAAATCGCGATCCTGGTGCGCGCCTCGTTTCAGATGCGCGAATTCGAGGACCGGTTCGTAACACTGGGGCTCAATTATCGGGTCATCGGCGGACCGCGCTTCTACGAGCGCATGGAGATCCGCGATGCGCTTGCCTATCTGCGTCTAGTCAATCAGCCCGCCGACGATCTCGCATTCGAGCGCATCGTGAACGTTCCCAAGCGGGGGCTGGGCGACGCGACGATCAAACTGCTGCACGATTACGCGCGCAAGCGCCGAATTCCGCTCCTCGAAGCAACTCGGGATCTGATCGAGACCGATGTCCTCAAATCGCGCCCGCGCTGCGCGCTGCGCGAGTTCGTCGCCAGTTTCGATACTTGGCGCGCCCGCAAGGATAATCTTGCCCATACCGAGATTGCCCGGATCGTGCTCGATGAATCCGGCTATACCGAGATGTGGCAGAAGGATCGCAGCGCCGATGCCGCCGGCCGCCTTGAAAACCTCAAGGAGTTCGTCCGCTCGATGGAGGAATTCGAGAACCTTCAGGGATTTCTCGAACACGTGTCGCTGGTCATGGATGCGGACGGCGGCGCCGAGGCCGACGCCGTCTCGATCATGACCATGCATTCCGCCAAGGGGCTTGAATTCGATACCGTGTTCCTGCCCGGGTGGGAGGAGGGCCTGTTTCCGCATCAGCGCGCGCTCGATGAAGCCGGCCGCGCCGGACTGGAAGAGGAGCGCCGCCTCGCTCATGTCGCACTGACGCGCGCGCGGCAACGCGTGCACATCTATTTCGCGGCGAACCGGCGCATGCATGGCCTATGGCAGGCGGGCGTACCGTCGCGTTTTCTCGATGAGCTGCCAGAGGAGCATGTTGAAGTGAAGGAGGCGAAGGGCGCGTTCGGCGGCTATGGGGGCTATGGCGCATCGCGATTCGATGAGGCTGCCGCTTTCGGGTCCTCCTACGGCACGCCCGGCTGGCAGCGCGCTCAGCGGCGCGCAGGCGGATTCGAGGATATTTCGCAGGATTACTCGCAGGACTACGAAAGCGATTCCGAAATCGGGGGCATCGGCACATCGATGCGCAGATCTGAGAACACCAGCGCAACCGGTTTTTCCTCGTCAGACCCTGCTTTCGCCTCGCCCAAGCGCGCCGGAGGTCAAGGCAAGCGCCGCCCCGTCTCGCCCGTCATGATCGAGGGTGAACTGGTGGCCAAGTCGACAGGCGCCGTTTCCGAATTCGCCACCGGTGACCGTGTGTTCCATCAGAAATTCGGTTACGGCAATGTCGTCGCCATCGAGGGCAACAAGCTCACGATCCAGTTCGACAAGGCCGGCGAAAAGCGAGCCGTCGACACATTCGTCCAAAGAGCTTAACTCGAAGGCTTTGCTGTAGGGAGATTTCGGTTGAGTTGTGCGATGGCCAATTACATCGCTTTGATCCACAAGGACCCTGACAGCTGCCATGGCGTATCATTTCCGGATGTGCCCGGCGTCGTAACGGCTGGCGATACGATAGACGAAGCGATACGCAATGCCACGGAGGTACTCGAATTCGCTGCCGAGAAATGGTCCGGCCGCTCCGCGTACGATCGATGAACTGCGCGCGGACTCTCTCTTTCAGCAAGATGCGCGAGACGCGCTAATTGCCGCGATTCCATTCGGCGGAAAGGTTGAAGCTGTGGAATAGGTGAGGCAGCGACAAAGTTCAAGGTGAGTTCATGGCATCGCACGCGAAACAGAAGGTTGGGTTGGTTACTCCCGCCGAACCGGTCCCAGCCGATTACAATCGCGATTTCTATTCATGGCTGATGGAGCAGGCGTGCCATGTGCGCGCCGGCCGCTGGGATTGCATCGACCGCGAGAATCTGGCCGAGGAAATCGAGTCATTGGGCCGCGAGCAGTTCAACAAGCTGGAGAGCGCGTTACGCGTGCTGCTCATCCATTTTCTCAAGTGGGATCACCAGCCAAGTAAGCGCTCGCGCAGTTGGCTGCTTTCCATCAAAGCCCAACGGCTTGAGCTTCAGGACTTGCTTGACGACAACCCCGGCCTCAAGTCTCGTATCGAAGAAGCTGTGGGCCGGGCCTATCGCAAAGCGCGCATCCAGGCAGCCAAGGAAACGCGCCTCGACGAGACATCCTTTCCAGAGACCTGCGGCTATTCGTTCGCGGATATCGCGTCACGCGAATTCGCTCTGTGAGGCAATGGAACCGGGGCACTTGCGTCACGCGTAATCACGCTGCGCGGCCGTGCATTGTGGCTGCCTCCGCATGGGCGCCGTTGATCGCCGCAACCGAGCGCTCGACTGCGCTCCACAACCGCGTGATTTCAACTCCGGCAAGCGACTCGGCAGCCTCATCCGCGGCGCTGTCTCCGGCGGCGAGCGAGACGACAAAACCGGTGCGCTGGCTGATCTGCCCTCCCCAGACAGGAATGCCGCTACGGTCGAGCCACGCGCGCGAGTGCGCGACTGCAGGCGCTTCCTTGTCGCCTCGCTTCACCGGGCAGGCGTTGAGCACTACCGCATAGGGCTTGTTGCGCTCGCGCGCCGCCTTGACGGTTTCGCGAACGGCCGCGAGATCGAGAAAGCCCGGACGCGCCGGAATGACCACCAGCGTGGCGGCGCGGATCGCCTCCTGAACCACGACCCACATCGTCGGCGCGGTGTCGATGAAAATCCACTCGTAACCTGCAGTTGAAGCGAGCGCGACTTGGCGGTCAATTCCGCGCTCAGCGGTCACCAGCGGAAGCGCGTGTGGCCCACGGAGCGAATTGCACAGCGCGAGCGATCCTTGCGGGTCGGCATCGATGATGAGGCAGCGGTGCCCTTGACGATGGGCGAACCCGGCCAAGTGCGCTGTTATCGTCGTCTTGCCGGCACCGCCTTTGCGTGAAGCTACCGTGATAACCTTCATGGCAGCGCCCCCTCGTTCGGGTAACCTGGGGCGCAATGGTTAATGCCCGGTTACCCGAACCCGTATCGCCGTTCGCGCCGGACGCACTCTGATGCCGCTAACGAGGCGCGAGCGCGAGCATCGGTTCGCTCCCGAGGTAATTAAACGAGAGCGCCGGTGCGCTCGTGTTGCGGCTCGGCTTCCTCAACGGCGCGCCCCGTCGCTGGGAGTTGCAGTACGGTGGCGCGTTGGCCTTCCACGAGGCGCGTCACCAGCATGACCTCGCCGCCCGGAAATTCCAGGGCGTCATGGTGCATGTGCCTTTGATCTTTATCCACCTGGCGGAAGCGCGCGACGCGTGCCGCAATCGTCCGGCGGCCATTGCCAAACAAGTCATCGAATTCAACGTCGCGCTCGAACGTAAGCTCTGTGCCGGGAAGCAGACACACGGCAACACCCGGTTGATCCGGGGACGCAAAGCCGCGCGTGATCGATTCGCCAAAGCGCGTCGATACGAGCGTTTCGCCGACCGCCGCCGGCCGGGACGCAACGTGTTGCAGGCTATAATCGCACATGGGCATCTCCTTTTCCTGACGACCCCTGGGCGATAATTCCGGATCGTCGTTTACTGGACACTTGGCCCTGTTTTACCCGGACAATAAACGGGGATGTGACGCGCGTGTTCCCATCGTAATGCGCGGGGGTGCATGCGCATCGATGCGCAGAAGGTGATCGTGAACCTCGGCATTTCCGATGCGGTCCGCGTGGGCAAAATCGCGTCAGCTGCTATCTGCGTAGAGAAATATCACACGCGATTTTGCCGACCGTAAAAACCGACTATTGCCTACCGAGGTTTCTCGAAGCGGAGCACAAACTCGTCCGCAGGCTTGGTCGGAGGCTGGGTGGTAAAGTCGCGGGTATCTTCCGGATGGCGCCAGAAATCGCCTTCGGCCGCAAATTTGAATCCCGCTGCCTCGACTTCCCGGCGCAGCACGCTCTCCTCGACGCGATGCAGCGTCTTGCCCACGGAAACGCCCTGCCCCGGCTTGGCCGAGTGGTCGGCGATGATTAGCGACGAGCCCGGCTTGAGCGCGGCAAAAAGCTTGCGGTTCATCGCGGCGCGGTCGACCGGCATGTAGGTGGTATCGTGATAGAAGAACAGGAAGGTAATGAGATCGAGGCCGGTCACGTCCGGAGGGACCGGGTCATCGAACGGGCGTGACACCGTGACGATGTTCTTGCCCGCCGGCGTCTTGGTACGCGCCTCAAAGGCCGCCTTGGCGCGCGGACTGAAGTCAGGCGGATTCTGTCCATAGACCACTCCGGTCGGACCGACGGCGCGTGCCATCAGCTCAGTGCTGTAGCCCCCGCCTGCTCCCATATCGAGCACCTTCATCCCGGGGCGCACGCCGGTGAAGGCCAGCAGCGGCAGCGGATTGCGCCGTTTGTCGGTATTGCGATCGGCATCGCTGCGGTCTGGTGCGGCAACTATTGCGGCATAATCCGGTGCGTTCTGGGCGGAGACGCCAACAAATGTCGAACTCGCCGCGATCAGAGCTGCGAATGCCAGCAGCGCGGAACGAATGAGAGCTCTCTGGGTCATCACCTTTCTCCCTGATTTTGTGCTTGCTCTAGCATGGATTACCGCGCCCGAACACCGCCGCTTGGTGCGACAATTCGAGTACGTGCGATAGGGGGCAAATGGTGGGGGTCGGACGGTCAGAGCGCAGCGATTCACGCGATGATACCGTCGACAGGTTCAGCTACGCCGCGACCTTGTGCATGGCGTGTCCCTCATGGGCGCCGTGGATGGCGCGCACCGATTTCTCGATCGCCGACCATAGCGCGGCAATTTCCACCGCAGCCTCGGAGCGGCCGTCATATTCGGAGGCGCCCTCGCCTTCCGCCAGCGCCAGCGAATAATTGTTGCGCTGGGTGATCTGGCCGGACCAGACCGGAACGTTGAGGCCGGTGAGCACGGCGCGCGCCTCGCGGACGAAAGGCGACTCGGCATTGTCGCGCCGCGGCGGCACGCCGTTAATGACGACCGCATAGGGCTTGTTCAGCTGCCGGGCGAGAACCATCGTCTCCTTGATCGCCGCAAGATCGAACAGCGTCAGCCGCGCCGGAATAATGATCAGCGTCGCGACCGAAACGGCGTCGGTTACGACGGCTGACATGTTCGGCGGCGTGTCGATGAAGACCCATTCGTATCCGGCGCGCTTGGCCGATTGGACCAGCTCCCGAACCCCTTCGCTGCTGCCCGCAAGCGGCGGCTCTCCAGTGCCCCGCAGCTGATGCCAGAGACTCAGCGATCCCTGGGGGTCGGCATCTACCATCAGGACGGGGCTGGAGGGCTTGTGCGCCTCTATGGCAAGATGCGCCGCGAGCGTGCTCTTGCCCGAGCCTCCCTTGCGGGAAGCGAAGACGATGACGTTCATCTGAGCGACCCCCCATCGCTGATTCGCCAATAAAGTATCACGACAGGTGATTCTGAAATATGGCGGCGAGGGCCAAAGCGTTATTCAATGAACACACGCGTTCGGGAAAGGCGCGGCCGTCCTGTAGTCGGGTAGCTGATATGGCGGGGGCGTGCCCCGCGCGGCTCACTGCGCGGCCTTCGCCCGAGCGAGCGAGCGGACGCGCATCGCGCTGTCGGTCATCGTGCCGGGTTCGAAATCCTGGTCGATGCGGCCGTCCTCGGCCAGGAAGTCCCGCAGCCATTGAAGCTTGCCGATGTCGATCTCAAGGCTTGGTGACAGCGAACGGTTAGCGACCACCTCTTCGTAAGCCGCCTCGGCAGTCGGGTCGCCGGGAGGAAGCTTTGCGATCCGCCGCGTCAGCGCCAGGGTTTCTCCGCGGTTGGCGAGCGCATGCGCGTAGCCGTTGCTGGTCGCGGCCAGCAGCCGCTCCAGATCCTCGGGGCGTTTGCGCCAGACATCGCCGCGCGTAATGACACAGGCACGCACGAAGCTCGGCAGGATATCGTTTGCCCTCGCCAGCATCCTGAGGTCGACATCGGCCCGCACCGCCAATTCGGTCCCGGCCACCGCGGCATCGATGCTTCGGCCCGCGAGCGCACGAACACGCTCGGCTTCGCCGCCAACCGCGACGAAATTCACGTCCTGCGGCTCGATCGCAACCCGCCCGAGCATGGCGCGAGCCACCAGGTCAGGCAGGGCTCCCGCAGGCGATGTTCCGACGGTTTTTCCGGCGAGGTCGGCGAGGGAGGCTATCCCGCGCTGGGCAAAGAAGGAGAAGGTAAGCTTCGGCCAGGTACAGCCGATGATTTTGAGATCGCCGCCCATGCTGGTCGCGATCATGGGATTGATCGGGCTGCCTTCGAAGCTGTCGATCTCTCCGGCCCGGAGCGCCTTGACCAGTTCAAGGTCGGTGTCGAACGGAACCATCCGCAGATTGAGATTCTGCGATTTTGCAAAGCCGCCCTCGGCAGCCATCCACCAGAATCCTGCGTCGGCCCTGGGTCGAACCACCCCCTGCCGCCAGGGCACGAGGTCCTGCGCGCGCAGGCTGTTATCGGCCGCAGGCGTCAACAGCCACGCCGCGATCAGCACTGCGCTCCATCGCCTCATTCGCATCTCCCGCGGCCATTCTAGGCGGCGTCGGTAACACGTTCCAGGACGCCGACAGGAACTGCCACCCGCTCAAACCGCGCGAGATCCGAGCGGATGATCTCCCGGAAAGATCGGCTCCAACCGCTGCGCATGGCCGGATGTGGGCGGTCTTAAGCCCGCTCAGCGTCGAAGAGGGCAGAGTCAATTCGAGGTCCTTCGCTATGACGCGATTACCCTGCAGTAGGTGGCGGGCGTCCAGTGAAGGGAGGCCCGCCACACCGCTGAGCTTTAATTGTCCGCGTTGGCGCGAGCGTGCTCGATCGTTTGTTGATCATCGCTCGTGAGCTGCACCGGCCCGAGCTTGTAGGTAAGCTGTATCCCTCCGGTCTAGGCCGTCTTGCTGATCCCTTCGCGCGTGAGATGATGTGCCCGTTAACTTGCGAATTAAAGGGCACACATGGCCACGATGACAATTCATTCGGGTCCCGAGCGCCGGCGGCGCTGGACGGCTGCT
>DATBHB010000182.1:0-36529 GCA_036557705.1 Xanthobacteraceae bacterium | reverse complement strand
CTGCAAATTTGCTACACCTGCTCGCGCGGCAACAACCCGCGCTACGTAGTCGGTACGATGACGCCGCCGCAAACTGATCCGGAAGGCTCGCCGCCACCCCCCCAATCATCCGGTTGAATTCGGCATTACCTCGGGTTCCAGCGTCCAATGGATGTACGAGGGATTGCACGATTATGCCAAAGACGGCGGGCATAAGGAGCTTCGGCTGATTGCTCGAGTCGATGTCGCAAACTACGCCGTGACGATGGTGAAGGCTTCGACCGGTATCACCGATCTCCGGCAGATCAGGGAAAAACGCTTACCGGTGCGCATCATTACCACTGAGAGTACCGGAAACATGCCGATCCTGAAATATTACGGCATCACCAAGAAGGAACTGGAATCGTGGGGCGGTTCCTACGTGCATTTCGTCGGCACCTTGCCGGAAGATCCAGATGCCTTTGACGTCATCATCATGAACAATCTCTATCTCGGCGGCGCGCCGGAGATGCGGCCGTACTATCTGATCACCGCGAAGAACGACATGCGCTTCCTGCCGATGCCGCAGGACCTGCGCGAGAGCATGGTGAAGGAAGTGGGCGGGCGGCTCGTTGACATCCCGACTGCACTGTTCCGCGGTGTGGACGCTCCGGTTCCCAGCGTCGGTACATCCGCGCGGGCGATTTACGCGAAGGAGGACTTGTCTGCCGACTTCACCTACACGGTGGCAAGATCCCTCGACGCCAACCGCGATCTTTTCCGCTGGACGCATGTGCCGTTCACCTATGACAGTCGGCTCGTGACCCAGCTGCCGCCGGTGCCGCTGCACTCCGGCGCCGAGCGATACTATCGCGAGGTCGGCTACATCAAATAGCGCCGTGCTCTTGGCGGGCGCCTCCTAATACGAAACTCGCTGTCGTCTCGGCCGAGCGCTCGGCAGCGGTGCCGTGCACCGTTGTAGACGCGGGAGTCGAGACCCATCTGGCAACGAGCCCTTGCGGATAGCTGGGTCCCGGCTCGCGCTCGCCCGGATTGGATCCGGGCTCCCTTGGCCGGGACGACAGCATTTGGGTTCACCCGCAGCTAATCCGCCCCAGCCAGTGGGAAACTCACCATGAGGGCGGATCAGATCAGATACCGGACCATTCACTTAGAGCGAAGCATCGCGGCGGCTCTGTTGAAAGCGGCGGGTCAAATCTGCCCAACGCATCGGGACGCTTAGTCCTGGCGCGGAATTCCTGCTTCCTTCACGATTGTGGCAAACCTCGCCGCGTCGGCCCTGACCTTTGCTTCGAATTCCTCGGGCGTGGAGCCGACCGGCTCGTTTCCCAACGCTTCCAGCCGTTGGTGCACCTCGGGCACCATCAGCACTTTCGCGGTCTCGCGCTGGATCAAGCGGATGATTTCGCCTGGGGTTCGCGCCGGCACGAAATAGCCGATCCAGCCGGAAGCCTCGAATCCCGGGAAGGCGGCTTCGGATATAGTCGGCACCTCAGGCAGAAGCGGCGATCGGCCGGCGCTGGTTACCGCCAGCGCGCGTACAGAGCCTGCCTGGATATGCGGTATGATGGTCGTAAGCGGCACGATCGCGACATCGATCTCACCCGCCATCAGGGCAATGTTTAGCGGCGCGTCGCCGCGATAAGGCACGGCCTGGAGGTCGATGCCGGCCGTCCGCTTGAAAAGCTCCATTGTGAGGTGAAGCCCATTCCCGACGCCCGTCATACCGTAATTCAATTGGCCGGGTTTCGCTTTTGCGAGTGCAATCAATTCCTTCAGGGATCGCGCAGGAAATTTCGTGTTGGCGACGAGCACGGTCGACGTGGTGACCAACTGGGTCACCGGCGCAAAATCCTTCATGGGATTGTAGGGGAGAGAACGGTAGAGCGCGGGCGCAATCGCCTGTCCGTTCGTGTTCTGCAGGATGGTGTAACCATCCGGCGGCGCCTTGGCGACCACATCGGCCCCGGTGGTGCCGCCGGCACCTGCGCGATTCTCGATGATGATGGGCTGGCCGAATGAATCCTGGATCTTGGCGCCGATGATGCGCGCGAGCGTGTCCACCGCGCCGCCCGCCGCGAACGGGACGACGACGTGGATCGGCCGACTCGGATAGGATTGCGCGAAGGCGGGGCCGGCGGAACAGAGTCCGGTCGCTCCGATGAAGAGCACGCACGCGATGAGCAACCGCATTTTGTGGATCGGGTACGGGTCAGATCGAGACGGGATGCAATTCATAGACGCGGCCATATTTAGCGGCGGTCACCAAGTCGCCTTGCCGTAGCGCATCTGCCACTGTTTCAAGCTTTTCGACATCTTCAAGTGACAAGTAGGGCGACCAGCCGCCTGGCTCATCAATTAGTTCAACTGGCACCTCGGCCAGGTACTTGCCCTCTTGAATGAGCTTTTTGGTCTTTCGAGTCATGGTTTCTTCCGTTCCAGAAAGTCCGCTGACCACAACGAGAGAGTGGGACGATATGCTGTGACCAACACGGCCGGCCCTGGCTCCCCTTTCGGAATTCCCCATACCACATGGACGGGGCGGCTATCGCGATCCCTCTGCAACGCCAGGACGCATGGCCCTAAAGCGTAGTCGGGATAATCCTCCACAGCCTGCGCATTCGCAAGACCGAGAAGCAGGTCCCCAGCGCGGATATCATCGTTGCGAAGCTCATCATAAGCGTGATTAGAAATCCGGACAGCACGCTGTTCCGCCAGATTTTTGACTCTGGCGAGTGTGGAGCTCATTCGGGTAGCCGGTCTACTCCGCAGCGACCCGTATATCCCGGTCGTGGACCGAGCCGAGGTAATCCATGGCTGCCTGGACGCCGCCCTTCTGGTGGGGAACGCCCGCAAGCTTGAGCGCCATCTCGGTGCCGGCGAGAGCGCCAAGCAGCATCAGTTCGTTGATATCGCCAAGGTGGCCGATGCGGAACATCTTGCCGGCAAACGGCCCAAAGCTCGCCCCGTAGGAAATATTGAAATGTTCGAGCGCGAGCGCCCGGAAGGCATCGCCGTCGTGCCCTTCGGGCATCATCACCGCCGTAACGGTTGGAGAATAGTATTTCGGATCGCGACAGACGATTTCGAGGCCCCAGGCGCGGACCGCGCGTCGCGTCGCCTCGGCGAGCCGCGCGTGGCGGGCGAACACGTTTTCGAGCCCTTCCTCGTGCAGCATGTCGATTGCGACCGCGAGCCCCTGGAGCATCTGCGTCGCCGGCGTGTAGGGAAAGAAGCCGAGCTTGTTCATGTTGAGCATGTCGTCCCAGGCAAAGAACGAGCGCGGCAGCTTTGCCTTGGCGCTCGCCGCGAGCGCCTTGTCGCTTACGGCGTTGAACGCCATGCCGGGCGGCAGCATCAGACCCTTCTGCGCACCGCCGACGGTGACGTCCACGCCCCATTCGTCGTGGCGGTAGTCGGTCGAGGCGAGCGAGGAAATCGTGTCCACCATGAACAGCGCCGGATGACCGGCGGCATCGACCGCCTTGCGAATCTCGGCGATTGGCGAGAGGCAACCGGTGGCGGTCTCGTTGTGCAGCACGCAGACTGCCTTGATCTCCTTGCTTTTGTCTTCGCGCAGCCTGGCTTCGATTACTTTCGGATCGGCGCCGGTGCGCCAGTCCGTCTTGATGAGCTCGACCGCCAGTCCGAGGCGCTTCGCCATCGCGCTCCACTGAAATGCGAACTGGCCGGTTTCGACCATGAGCACGCGATCGCCGGGCGAGAGCGTATTGACCAGCGCCGCTTCCCAGGCGCCGGTGCCGGTCGCAGTGTAGATGATGACCGGATTGGCGGTCTTGAAAATGGTTTTGATGCCGTCCAGGCAGCGCTTGGAAAGCCTTGCGAATTCCGGACCGCGATGGTCGATGATCGGCGTATCCATCGCCCGCAGAATACGGTCCGGCAGCGGAGTAGGCCCCGGGATATGGAGGAAATGGCGGCCGACCGCACGCGACGAATTCTTGGACATCTCGCTACCCGCCTTGTCTGCTACTTGGTTCGAACGTTAGAGCCTTGAGCCGCAGCTTGCCGCCATCAATGACGAATGCGACAGTCAGTCAAGCCTCTTGCGGTTCCGTCATGGCCGGGCGATTGGCCGGGCCATCCACGCCTTTACTTCTTTGCTTCTGCCGGTAACAACGTGGATGTTCGGAACAAGTCTGAACAAGTCCGGGCATGACGGTTTCGAGGTCGTTTGATAATGGCTGAAACGGTGGCACTCGGGATTGAGCGTAGGCTCAAATCGGAGCTGGCCGGCGAGGTCATGTTCGACCTCTTCAGCCGCGGCCGCTACGCGACTGATGCCTCGCATTATCAGATCGAGCCGCTCGGCGTCGTGGCGCCGAGCACGATCGAAGAAGCAAAGCGCGCGATCGCGATTGCGAGGGAAGAGGGCGTGAGCGTGCTGGCCCGCGGCGGCGGGACGTCCCAGGCGGGACAGACCGTCAATTCCTCTCTCGTCATCGACTGCTCGAAATACCTCGATAAAATTCTCAACCTTGATGTCGCCGGCCGCCGCTGCGTGGTCGAGCCTGGGCTCGTCCTCGACGAGCTCAATCGCAGGCTCAAGCCGCACGGGTTGTGGTTTCCAGTCGACATCTCGACCGCCTCGCGCGCCACGATCGGCGGAATGGCCGCCAACAATTCCTGCGGCGCCCGCTCGCTGCGCTACGGCAATACGCGCGAGAATGTGCTCTCGATCGATGCGGTTCTTGCCAATGGAGCCGCAGCCCATTTCGGCATGGTAGCGCCCGACCTGTCCGACGTTGACGAAGGTTCCCCGCTCAAGCCGCTTGCGCGCGACCTCCTTGCGCTTGGCGCCCGCGAAGCCGCCGCGGTCGCGGCCCGGTTTCCGCAGGTGCAGCGCCGCGTGGGAGGCTACAATCTCGACGCGCTGATGCCGGGGCACAACGAGATCAACCTCGCCCATATCCTGATCGGATCCGAGGGCACTCTAGCCTTCTCGACCGCAATCGAGCTCAAGCTCGCGCCGCTCCTCGGCCGGCGCGCCGTCGGCGTCTGCCATTTCGGCAGCTTTCATGCCGCGATGGGCGCCGCGCAGCACATGGTCAAGCTTGCGCCCATCGCAGTCGAATTGATCGACCGCACGATGCTTTCGCTTGCCCGCGAGATCGCGATGTTCGAGCCGACCATCGCTGCGGTCGTGCGCGGCGATCCGGAGGCGATGCTGTTTGTCGAATTTGGAGAAAGCGAGGACGAAAACCTTCGCCGGCTGCTGCGGCTCAACGAGCTGATGGGGGACCTCGGATTTGCCTGGGACAAGGCTGGAGCAGAGTGGGGCGGGGTGGTCGAGGTGCTCGATCCGGAGCTGCAGGCCGCCATCACTGAAGTGCGCACTGCCGGCCTCAACATCATGATGTCGATGAAGGAGGAGGGAAAGCCGGTCTCTTTCGTGGAGGATTGCGCCGTGCCGCTCGACCACCTTGCCGAATACACCGCACGGCTGACCGAAGTGTTCGAGCGGCACGGCACGCGCGGCACCTGGTATGCCCACGCGTCGGTTGGCTGCCTGCACGTACGGCCGGTGCTCAACCTTCGACTCGAAATGGACGTCAAGGCGATGCGCGCAATCGCGGAGGAAGCGTTCGCGATGGTGCGAGCCTACAAGGGCTCGCATTCCGGCGAGCACGGCGACGGCATCGTGCGTTCGGAATTTCACGAATTCATGTTCGGGCCCCGGCTCGTTCGGGCGTTCCAGGAGGTCAAGGACCGTTTCGATCCCGCGGGCCTGTTCAATCCGGGCAAGATCGTGCGCGCTCCGAAGTTCGACGATCGCTCGCTGTTGCGTTACGCGCCGGATTACCGGGCGGAAGCGATCGCGACACACCTTGACTGGTCGTCCTATCCGGGCGCCGGCGGCGGGTTCCAGGGCGCGGTCGAGATGTGCAACAATAACGGCGCCTGCCGGGCGCTCGCGGGCGGCGTGATGTGCCCGAGCTACCGTGTCACGCGGGACGAAAAAGACGTGACCCGAGGGCGCGCCAATTCGCTGCGGCTTGCCATAACCGGGCAACTCGGGCCGGACGCGTTTCTCTCCGACGAAATGGCCGAGACGCTCAAACTCTGCGTCTCCTGCAAGGCGTGCAGGCGTGAATGCCCGACCGGCGTCGATATGGCGCGGATGAAGATCGAAGTGCAGGCAGCCCGCGCGGCGAAGCTCGGGATTTCACTTCATGACCGGCTGGTTGCCTATCTCCCGCACTATGCCCCGATGGCGGCAAAGCTGCGCTGGCTTTTTAATCTTCGCAACGATTGCCCGGCTTTGGCACGATGGTCGGAGGCGACGACGGGCTTCGCCGCGCGGCGGAAACTGCCGCGCTGGCGCAAGCCGTTCACGCTGCAGTCCGAGTCGGTCGGGCCGCGCGATGGTCGCGAAATCGTGCTGTTCGTCGATACGTTCAATCGTTACTTCGAGCCGGAGAATATCGTCGCTGCCATCGAGGTTCTCAAGGCAGCTGGATGCCGCGTGCACCTGCTGCGGCCGGCCGGACGGCCGCTCTGCTGCGGGCGCACCTTCCTCGCGGCCGGCTTGGTCGATGAGGCCCGCCGCGAGGCGCAGCGCTGCATGGAAGCATTTGCGCCTCACGTGGATCGAGGCGTCCCGGTCGTGGGGCTCGAACCCAGCTGCCTCCTTGGGTTTCGCGACGAGATCCCGGCACTCCTGCGCAGCGAGGAGGCGCGCCGGCTTGCGCCGCGCGCTTTCACCTTCGAGGAATTCGTCGTCCGTGAACTGGAATCGCGCTCCTTACCCTTGGCGCCGATCGCAAAACAGGCGCTGCTGCACGGGCATTGCCATCAGAAATCCTTTGCCGTCATGGGCTCGGTTGAAGCCACTCTCAAGCTGGTGCCCGATCTCGCGGTCGAGACCGTCCAATCGAGCTGCTGCGGGATGGCCGGGGCCTTCGGCTACGGCGCCGATACGACCGACGTGTCGCTTAAGATGGGCGAGCTGTCGCTCTTGCCGGCCGTGCGCAAGGCAGCGCCCGATACCATCATTGTCGCCGACGGCACTTCCTGCCGGCATCAGATTCGAGACGGCACCGGGCGGGAAGCTCTGCACGCCGCGCGCGTCCTGGCAATGAGCTTGGGCTCCGCCCAAACCACTGTTCGGTCGCGCTGATTGATTCGTTTCGCTTTCGTAACTGGCGGTTGACTATTTAGAATTAGAGTAATTCAATTGTAAGGGGACGGACGGTCAACGGTGGGGCAATACCAGCATGCAAACGGTCTGTAGCCGGTGGGCACGCTTTCCTGAGGCGACTTTCGCCTCAGTTAACATCACTCATAATAGGCGCGGTTCGCTTCGACTGCGCCTCCTGAGCGGCATCGCCAGCGCGGTGTTCGCCGCCGCAAGTCTTACTGGTTTTGGGGGGCCGGCCCGCGCCGACGACGAGATTCAGGTTTACAACGCCGAGATTGCCGAGGAGGGGGAATGGACCTTCCAGCATCACTTCAACTACGCGATCCAGGGCCGCACCGACCCCGATTTTCCGGGCGGGCTGGTACCGAACCACACCCTCAATGCGACGCCGGAATTCGCCTATGGCGTGACTCCGTGGTTCGAGTTCGGATTCTACGTGCCGTGGGCCATCGACAAGAATGGCTATGAGTCCGACGGCGCCAAGCTGCGAACACTGTTCGTCACGCCCGACGCGAAGAACCGGGAGTTCTTCTACGGAATCAATTTCGAATACGATTATTTCATGCCGAAATTCGAACAAACGCGGTTCGGCATGGAAATTCGGCCGATCATTGGGTGGCACTTCAGCGACTACGAATTCATCGTCAATCCGATCGTGGACGTCGGCTTCGGCAGCAACGGTGAAGTGACGTTCAATCCGGCAATGCGTTTTGCCCGCAACTGGGGCGAGGATTTTGCGCTTGCGGTCGAGTATTACTCAGGCCTTGGCCCGATCGGGGACTTTCTGCCCCTCAACCAGCAGCAACACAACATCTGGGGCGTTGTCGACTTCAAGGTGGGTCGCTGGGATGTCGAAACCGGCATCGGCTATGGGTTGACCAACCCGGGCTCGGACCGCTGGATCACCAAGCTCATGGTCACCACGAATCTGTTCGACTCGCCGGAAGAGGAGTCGAAGAGCACCGGTGCGAAGAAAATGGGGATGATCACCAAGGCGCCGAAGAAGAAAGAAGCGGAAAGCAAATCGTCTCCGGTGACGGTGTATAATTTTACCGGCTGTTATGTGGGAGATTACGTTGGCGGGACCTTTGCGCCCGATATCCAGACCACGGACCCGCGTTCGACCGGCGGCGCCATCCCGGCCGGAACCTTCTTCGACTCACCGAATGTGACCGATGGAGGTTATTACCGCTTGCCTTTCAAGGAGTTTGTCATCGGCGGCGGCACGCTTGGCTGCGTGCGGGAGGACATGAGATCGGGCTTCACCTATGGCGCCGAGGGCGAAGCCGGTTTCATGCGGCTGCATGCGTGGGCGATCGATCCCTACAGCACTTTGTTTAACGACCACACCGGGGTGCTGGATAATGCCGTCATCGGCAATTGGTATGGCGCAGTGGCGGGCCGTGCCGGCTGGGCCGCCGCCCGCGCGCTGTTCTACGGCAAGGTCGGTGTCGGCTTCACCGATGTCAGCTCAAGCATCACCACGTTTTGCTTCACAGCGCCGTGCGGAGATCGCTCGTTGAATGCCAGCTACAGCAGCACGCGCGCATTCTGGGTCGCGGGCGGGGGCATCGAGTGGGCCTGGACCGGCAATTGGACGCTGAAAATGGAATACCTGTATCTCGGTTTGAACGATACTTACGCGGTGTGCGGGCGGGGTGCTGTAGGCGGCCTCGGCGCGAACTTCTGCGCCAATCACACCCTCGAAGGCGTCCACACCACGAAGCTCGGCTTCAACTACAAGTTCTCTTCAGACTGGCTCTCCGGCCTTTAGCCGCATCAGAAGCTCGATTTCAGCTTCAGGTGATCGAGCCGGCTCATGGATTTGATTTCGAGCTTCTCCAGACTGTGCCGGTGGAGAAGCTCGATCGCCACCACGTCGCCGGCATTTCCTTTCGACCACATTTTATGATAGAAATCGGCAAGCCCTTTGGGCGCCTCGCCGTTGACGGTCACGATGACGTCGCCGCGGTTGATGCCGGCCTTCTCGGCCGGGCCGCCGCGGGTCGTTCGGCTCACCACCAACTGACCCCGCGTCTCCTCGGTATTCATTCCGAGCCAAGGATGGCCCGGACCCGTCGGCCTCCCATCGGCAATCAGGTCACCGAGGATCGGGAGCAGCGCATCGATCGGCACGAACATGTTGCCGGGCGTGCCGTCCTTGTTTCCGGCCGCATCGCCGACCATCAGGGAGCCCACGCCCACGAGCTTGCCCTCGTGGCTGATCAGCGCAGCCCCGCTCCATTCGGGGTGGGGCGGCGCGGTGAACAGCGCCTCATCGAGCAGATACTCCCAGTCGGCAGCGAATTCTCGTTTCGAGACGATCGTCACCGCCGAGACCATGTTGGGTCCGCCGCCGCTTGCCACCACCGCAACGTCGTGGACCTTCACATCGGCCGCTCGGCCGAGCGGCAGTGGTTTCGCCCGGAGCGGCTCGATGGCACGCAAAAGGCCGAAACCGGTGTCGTTATCGTAACCGACGACAGTCGCCGGCACGGTATGGCCGTCATTGGTGATAATTTCGGCCGCATAGGCCTCAACCATCAGATAGCCGATCGTTAGCACGAGGCCGCCGGCGTCAATGAGGATGCCGCTGCCATCGCGCTCGCGACCGAGCCGTCGGACGGTGGTCCCCTCCGGATTGATCTGGGTCTTGATCTTGACCACGGCCCCGATCAGTTCATCTAGGGTGGCGGCCGGCTCGGCGCGCGCGGTGGATGCAGCGAAAGCAAAAACAGCAATAGCGATGAATTTTGACCATCTTGCACGCTCGAAGCAGGTTTTGCGTTGGCGCATGGCGAATCCCAATTCACAGGCCGGCCGGTGAATCTACAATCATCCTGCCCGCGATACCAGCCGGGTTGTGGACTTATGACCTCGCCCGCTCGACTTCGTCCTTGAGGTGACCCCAGATGCCATAGACGATCCGGCCATAGCGCGGGTCATTGCGAAGCTCGAGCACGTTGCGCGGGCGCTCCAGCGTGACGTCGATCATCGACTTGGCGCGGCCCGGGCTCGCGCTCATGACCATGATCCGGTCGGCAAGCGTGACCGCCTCGTCGACGCTGTGCGTGATGAACACCACGGTTTTCCTGTCGGTCTCCCAGATCCGCAGCAACTCCTGGTGGAGGATTGTGCGGTTCTGCTCGTCGAGAGCCGAGAACGGCTCATCCATCAGCAGCACTTCGGGATCGTTGGCGAATGCGCGCGCGATCGATACCCGCTGGCGCATGCCGCCCGAGAGCTGGTGCGGGTAAAGCCGAGCAAATCGGGCGAGGCCCGTGCGCTCGAGCCAGTGCGAAACCGAAGCCTCGATCTCGGCGCGCGGGGCCTTGCGCATTCGCAGACCGTAGGCGGCATTGTCCCACACCGTCATCCACGGGAAGATCGAGTCGCCCTGAAAGATCATCGAAGATTGCGGGCGGCCGGACGCTCCCTTGCGCATCTCGACCTCCCCGCTGGTCTGCGTTTCCAGTCCGCCGAGGATGCGCAGCAATGTAGTCTTGCCGCAGCCCGAGGGGCCGACGATCGCGAAGAATGTGCCTTCCTCGATATCAAGCGACAGATCGTCGATCGCAAGCAAGCTGCGGAATCGCTTGACCAGATGACCGACGCGAATCTTGATTGGCCGGTTGCTCGCCGCTCCGCCGACCGCTTCGGCTGTCAATCCTCCGGTTTCCATCGGATGACCCAACGCTCGATCTCGCGCAGCAGGAAACTCACTCCAAAACCGATCAGCGCGATCACGAACAGTCCCACATACATTTTCTCGACCGCAAAGGTTTCCCATGCGCTCCAGATCATATAACCGATCCCGCTCTTCGCGCCGACCATTTCGGCAATCGCGATGAGAATGAGGGCAAGGCCGGCACCAAGTTTTATGCCGGTCATGATGAACGGAAGCGCGCCGGGAAGCGCAATGGTACGGAAAGTATCGAAACGGCTCGCCTTGAAGCTCTTGCCGACGTCGAGATAAATCGGGTTGATCGCCAGCACGCCCGCGGTCGCATTGATCGCCACCGGAAAGAAGACCCCGATAGCCACCATCACCACCTTCGACATTTCGCCCAGTCCGAAAATGAGCAGGATGAACGGCAGGATCGCGCTTTTGGGAATCGGATAGGTCGCAATGATCAAGGGATCGATCAGCGCCCGCACCGGCCGCGAAATTCCCATCGCGATGCCGATCGCGATTGCCGGGATTGCACCCAACAGGAAACCGAGCGCAATCCGCTGAATGCTGATCAGCAGGTGTTCCATCAGTTCGCCGGAGGTGAGCATTCCAATCAGAGCCAGAAGGATTGCGCTCGGAGCTGGAAAAAAGCGCACGTCGATCAAGCCGAACCGCGCCGCCGCCTCCCACGCCAGCAACAGCCCGACGGGCGAGGCAATGCTGATCAGCCGATCCCGTCGCCGCGCCCTGAGGCGGAGTTCTTCGTCGAGATCGATCGCTGCGCCGGCAGGCCTTGCGGGCGCCTCCTTGCCCTCCGCGGCATTGGCGGGAGGATAGGCGAGGAAACGGCCGTCCTGCGCGGTCATGGCGATCCGGTACCGGCCGGTTCGCTTGAACGCCCATGGAGCGCCATTGCAATCAATGCAACTCCGCCGAGCAACATGTTGACTCCAACAATGATGCCGAGCGCCCAGGCGGCACTCGCCGGCAGACCGGCGAGGATGATGGCGGCCAGGACGAGATCGACGATGCCGCTCGCCAGCATCCAACCCCAACGGCCGGTGAGCCCGCTGCGGTGTTCGAGCGCGTACATGATCGAGGCGATGCCTTCAATAATGAAGAAAACGATCAGCACCAGCGTGAGCGAGAGAATCCCGGTCAAGGGCCAGGCGAGCAGGACCACGCCGGCGGCAATTGCCAGCACGGCCGAGAGCAGCGACCACCAGAACCCCGGCAGGCTGCGCATCACGACGGTCGTGAACAGGCCCACGAGCCCGCTGACCAGAAATATCCATCCGATGACGATCTCGACCGCCAGCGAGGCAAGCGGCGGCACCGCGACTGCAAGACAGCCGAGGATCACAAGGACAATGCCCTCGACCAGGAACAGCTTCCAATGGTCGCGAACCGAAACCCTGAAGGGCCGCACGCCTTCCAGCCCGGTTTGATCCAGTGTCATGGCAAGCCTAAGCGTCGGCAGAGCTAATCCGAGGGCTTTGCCTCACAGCCTGTTCCGCTATCGGCGGAAGGTCAAGGCTTCGCGGCGCCAGTGCGCGGCCGATCATGACCAGAACGGGACCGTCGGGCTCCGCATCGTCGAGGCGTGCCGCGATATCGGCAATGGACCCGCGCACCACTCGCTGCGAAGGCCGGGTTGCTTGGATCACTGCGACCGCTGGAGTGGAGGGATGGAGACCATGTCGTATCCCGGTCTCGGCCAGTTCGGCCATCGTGCGCCGTCCCATGTAAACAACTGTCGTTGTCGCGGGATCGGCGAGGCTGGCCCAATCGAGATCGGCCGGCAGGCGCCCGTGGGCGCCATGCGCCGTGACATATTGCAGCCGGCGCGCGAACTTGCGGTGGGTCAGCGAGAGGCCGAGCCGGCTGGCGGCGCCCTGCGCAGCGCTGATGCCGGGCACGACCTCGACCGCGATTCCCGCTTGCCGGCAAGCTGCGATTTCCTCGCCGGCGCGGCCGAAGATCATAGGGTCGCCCCCCTTGAGGCGCACGACGCGGCGGCCGGCCTTGGCGAGCGATATCATCAGGCTGTTGATTTCGTCCTGCTTGCACGAGGGCTCGAAGCCGGTTTTGCCGACCAGCATTTTCTTTGCCTCGCGCCGCGCAAAGTCGAGAATGGCCGGCGCTACCAGATCGTCGATCAAAATCACGTCCGCCGATTGCAGCGCGCGCACAGCCCGCATTGTCAGCAGTTCCGGATCGCCGGGACCGGCGCCGACCAGCGTTACCGATCCTTGCTCGATGGCGGTGCCCTCGTCGCGGATGGCTGCCAGGAAATGGTCGAAATCGGCTGGCGCGGGCTCGACATCGGGATGGGTCACCGCATGCGCGGTGAACATCTGCCAGAAGCGGCGGCGGGCTGTGAAGCTTAGCCTCGACGCCTTGACCGCATTGCGCCAGCGCTGCGCCGCCGCCGCCCAGGAGGAAAAGCCGCGCGGGATCATGGCTTCGATTCGGGAGCGGATCGCCTGCGCGAATACCGGTGCCCCGCCATCGGTGGAGATGCCGACCACGAGCGGGGACCGGTTGACGATCGACCCAAAGGAGAAATCGCAGAATTGAGGCTTATCGACCACATTGACCGGGATGCCGGCACCGCGGGCTGCCGCGGCGAACCGTGCGGCTTCACGATTGTCCTCGAAAGCGCCGACTGCGATTGTGGCGCCATCGTTCAGGTCTTCGGGCCGCCATGCGCGGCGGTGCAGCACGATGGCGCCCTGCGGCGCATCGGCAGCGAGCGCGATCATTTCGTCACACGGATCGCTTGCCAGCACATCGACCGTTGCGCCCGCCGCCGCCAACAACTCGGCTTTCCAGGCTGCTGCTGCGGTGCCGCCGGCAACCACGACCCGTTTGCCCGTGAGTAAGAGAAAGATCGGCAGTCGCGCCAGCGGCTCCATGCGCGGCGGGCGCGACTCTGTGGGGGCGCGGGGCTTTGTCATCGACAATTACTCCTGATCAATCCCGTGCGGCGCTCCCTTGAGCAGCCCGACGGTGGTGATCACCGCCTGAGCCACATCGGCAATTCTCTTCTGCTCGTCCATGGCGGTTTTGCGCAGCAGCGCATAAGCGGACTGCTCTGAGAGATTTTTCGCCTTCATGAGAATGCCTTTGGCCCGATCGACTGCCTTGCGCTCTTCAAGCGCAGTTTTTGTCTGCTCAAGCTCGGCTTGCAAACGCGAGAAAGCATTGAACCGCGAGATGCAGAGATCGAGGATCGGTTTGACCCGCTCCCTTCTGAGGCCATCGACGACGTAGGCGGAAACGCCGGCATCGATGGAAGCCTGGATCGAGCCGCTGTCGCTCTGGTCGACGAACATGGCGATCGGCCGTTTCACCACCCGGCTGAGCTGGAACATTCTTTCAAGCATGTCGCGGCTGGGGTTCTCCAGGTCGATCAGGATCACGTCTGGATCGATGGTGCAGATCTGCGCAAGAATGTTCGTGGTCTCCTGCACCCGCTCAATACGTGTAAAGCCGGCATCCCGCAGGCCTTGCTCGAGGACGGCGGCACGGGGCGTGCTTTCGTCGACGATGACGATCTTGAGCGGCTCTTGTTGCATTGGCGATGGGCCCACTTCAAAACGCGTGCCAGTGCGGCCGGCGTCCAGGTCTGATTTGGTTTCAAGGCGTTAGAGAGCTTCCTGGATGATGATGAGGACCGCTGCTGCGCGATTCGCGCGCAGCAAGCCCACAAATTGTGCGGCGCACAATAAAAGGCAGGCATAGGGGACGCTGCGGATTTATGGGTGCCGCGGGCCGACATTCGCGTGGAAGTCTCGCCCGTTCGTCGTGGGTGCTATCAAGCCTTTGCGGATGACAAAATCGCTGAAATGTTCGCCGCGCTCGCGGCCGGCCGCAAAGGCGGCAAACAGCGGGTCAAGCGCCGCGACAATCCCATCGTGGTCGAGGTCTTCCGCATAGAGCTTCGACAGTCTTGAGCCGTCGAAGGCTGCGCCAAGATAGAGGTTATACCGGCCAGGGCCTTTGCCCACGAGTCCGATTTCGGCGAGATACGGGCGGGCGCAGCCGTTCGGACAGCCGGTCATGCGGATCACGATTCCGTCCTCGGTCAGCCCATGAGTCGCGAGCCGTTGCTCGAGCGCGGTAATGAGACCGGGCAAGTAACGCTCGCTTTCGGCAAGCGCGAGTCCGCAGGTGGGTAGCGCAACGCAGGCCATGGCGTTGCGGCGCAGCGGCGACGCGCTTTGAGCAAGCCCGTGTTCGCTCACAACTGCGTCGATCGCAGTTCGGTTCTGTTGCGCCACGTTGGCAATAATGACGTTCTGGTTGGTAGTGAGCCGAAGATCGCCGTCGTGACTCTCGGCGATATGGCGCAAGGCGGTCAGCGCGCGAACGCGGGCGTCGTCCTTCACGCGGCCGTTCTCGACGAATAACGTGAGATGAGCGCGGCCGTCCTCTCCCTCGATCCAGCCGAAGCAGTCGCCGGTCGAGGAGAATGCAAACGGTCTCGCCTTCTTCAGCTTGATCCCGCTGCGACGTTCGACTTCGGCACGGAACGCGTCGAGCCCTCTATCGTCGATCGTGTATTTGAGCCGTGCATGCTGGCGATCGGAGCGGTCGCCCCAGTCGCGCTGCACGGTCACGACCGCCTCGGCAACGGTTACCGCATCCTCTGGCCGGCAGAAGCCCATCACATCGGCAGTGCGCGGATAGGTTTCCGGCTGGCCGTGAGTCATCCCCATTCCGCCGCCGACCGTTACGTTATAACCGGCGACTCTGCCATTCTTTTCAACAATGGCGATGAAACCCAGATCATGGGCGAAGATATCGACGTCGTTCGACGGCGGCACTGCAAATGCGACCTTGAATTTGCGCGGCAGATAGGTCGATCCATAGATCGGCTCAATGACGCTTTCTTCGCCGCCGGCAATCTTCTCGCCATCGAGCCAGATTTCGCGGTAGGCGGGCGTGCGCGGCAGCAGATGATCGGAGACAGCGCGGGCAGTTTTCATCACGTCGGCTTGCGCCCGGGACTGGGGATTCGGATTGCAGATCACGTTGCGATTGACGTCGCCGCAGGCCGCTATGGTCGTGAGCAAGGCAGCATCTATACGGCGGAGCGCCTGCTTCACGTTCGACTTGATCACACCGTGCAGCTGAATCGTCTGCCGGGTCGTGATCCGCAGCGTGCCGTTGCCGTAGTGCCGGCCGATCTCATCGAGCGTGAGCCATTGTGCGGGCGTGAGCACCCCGCCCGGAATGCGGACGCGGAGCATGAACGCAAAGGCCTTCTCCATTTTCTTGCGCGTGCGCTCGGCGCGCAGATCGCGATCGTCCTGGAGATACATGCCGTGAAATTTGAGGAGCTGCGCATCGTCCTCGATGATCGCGCCAGTTATCCCATCGCGCATTCCTTCCGCGAGCGTGCCGCGCAGGTAATCGCTCGCTTCCTTGATGCGTTCGTTGCGGGAGGGCTCTTTCGACATGACTGTCTCCCGTAGGGTGGGCAAAATCGCGCGCTACGATGAGGCGCGGAATTTTGCCCACGCGGTACCCGGCGAAGGCAGACCGCGTGGGCAACGACGCGCGAGACCGTGCACTATTCAATCGTTCGTCCAGCGCCGTTGCCCACCCTACGAGTCTTCTGGGTGGTTCGCTCAGTAGACGTCCTGCAAATAGCGCTTGCCGCGTTCGAGCGTACGCACCGCCTGCTCGGCCGCTTCCGGTTCGAGCGCCTTCACGTCTGCATATGCGCGCACGAGCGCCGATCGCACATCCTTCGCCATGGCATTGCCGTCGCCGCAGACATAGAAATGCGCGCCGTCTTCGAGCCAGTCCACGACATCGCGGCGCTGCTCCCAGATGCGATGCTGGACGTAGATTTTTTCCGGCTGGTCGCGTGAGAAGGCGACATCCATGCGCGTGAGGACGCCGTCGCGCAGCGCCTCCTGCCATTCCAGCTGATAGAGGAAATCATGGGTAAAAGTGCGCTCGCCGAAAAAGAGCCAGCTGCGCCCCTTGGCGCCGGTCGCGCGGCGTTCCTGCACGAAGGCGCGGAATGGCGCAATCCCGGTGCCCGGCCCGACCATGATGATATCGCCGCCGTCCTCGGGCAGCGCGAAATGCCGGTTCGGCCGCAGCTTCACCCGCAAGCGGCTCCCTTTCCGCAGCCGCTCGACGACGTGGTTCGAAGCAACGCCCTTGCGTTCGCGCCCATGGGTTTCGTAGCGCACGGCCGAGACGAGAAGGTGCGCCTCCTCGCCCACCTCGCGACGCGACGAGGCGATCGAATAGGCGCGCGGCGCCAGCGGGCGAGTGAGCGCGCGGAGACCTTCGGCCGAAAGGGCAATCGGAAACTGCTCGATGAGATCGATCAGTTGCCGGCCGGCAATCCAGGCCTTGGCCTGCCCCGAATGGAGCAGGTCTCTGACCTGTTGCTGGCCGGTTGCGGCCGCCTCGACGGTTTTCATCGAAAGAGTGGTCACGTCGCGAGATTTGATGAGTTCGGCTCGCAGCGGCGCTTCAGAAGAATGCCCGGCGGCGTTGAGCAGGGCATCGACATAGGCCGGATCGTTTTCCGGATAGATATCGAGCGAGTCGCCGGGCTTGTAGGGCGGAGCAGCGCCCTCGAAGGCGAGCGCGAGGTGAATCGTCGTTTTTGCCGAGCGCGAGGAATTGAGGTTGATATGCTCAGCGACCTCGGCCTCGATCGGTCCTGCATCGGCACTGCTTCCAGTTTTTGCGCCGAAATCGACCGCGATGACCGTGCTGCGCGCCGGCTGCGGCGGCGCCAGCGCCTTGACCGCGCCGTCGATCCATTTTGCCGCGGGCTCCGCGAAATCGAGATCGCAATCGGCGCGCTCGGTCATCCGTTTGGCCCCAAGCGCGGCGAGCCGTTCGTCGATCGCCTTGCCGATGGCACAGAATTCCGCGTACGCGGTATCGCCGAGCGCCAGCACGCCGAACTCGACCCCATCGAGTCTCGGTGCAGTATCGCCCATCAGGTCGGCATAACCGCGCACGGCGCGCGACGGCGCCTCGCCTTCGCCCCAGGTCGAGGCGATCACCACGAGGCGCCGTGCGGAGGCAAGCGACGTCAATTCGAAATCGGCCATGTCGAGAAGCGTAGGTTTCAGCCCGTTCTTGCGTGCAACCTTGGCCAAGTCGCCGGCGAGCTTTTCCGCATTGCCCGATTCTGTCGCGTAGAGGATCGTCAACGGCTCTGCGGCCTGGGGGAGGGTGGCCGGCTCCAGTGGCGGCGCGGTCGAAGCTTCGACGCCAGCAAGGAATCCGGCGAGCCAGGCGCGCTGCGTCGCGGTCGCCGGACCGACGATGCGGTTGAGCGCCTCGATCTCGTCCTCGGCAAAAGGCGCCGTCTTTGGGATGGTCGCAAGAGGCATTAGAGGGTCCCCGACATGGGTCGAGGCCAAATAGAATATTATTTCAGTTGCACCGCAAGTGGAGGCTCTAATAAATAAAATTATTCTTTTAGAGAGGGTGACGATGTAAGAAGTTTATATTTAAGCCGAGGTTGGTGGCTTAATGTGCGCCAGCGGTGGGCTCGGCATGTGCTGCCGAAGAGGCGCGCCTCAATCGGTTGAAGGGGGCACCAAAGCACAGTTCGCATCAAGCACAACGATATGGCCTTGAATCCATATGGCGAAAGGACCATACTGAGTCATGCCATGGAGCGTCCTTTTCCATTCGGACTTTCAGGCTGAGTTCGATGCGCTCCCGAGGCAGGTCCGGCTTGAGCTTTTGGCGCGACTGAAAGTGCTGGAATTAAAAGGGCCGCAACTCGGCCGGCCGACGGTTGACACGCTGGCGGGGTCGTCATTCGCAAACATGAAGGAGCTTCGCTTTCAAGGAGCCGGTGGAGTTTGGAGATTTGCATTCGCATCAATCCGCAACGCGCTGCCGTTGTGTTGTGCGGAGGCGATAAGCGCGGCGTCGATCAGACGGCATTCTACACGCAGCTTATCGATACCGCGGACAAGAGATTTGGTGATCACATTGCAGGTCTGAAAAGACAGTCCAGGAAAGAACCATGAAAACACTCGATCAAGTGATCAGCGAGCTTCCAGCCGAGGATCGCGCGAAAGTCATGGCGCGAGCCGACGAATTGATCGGAGAGGAGATGGCCCTTAAGCACCTGCGCAAGGCGCGGCGTCTCACTCAGCGAAGAATGGCCGAGTTGCTGCACATCGGCCAGGACAGCGTCTCGCGCATCGAGAGCCGCACCGATCTGCTCATTTCTACGTTGCGTCATTACGTAGAGGCGATGGGCGGCTCTCTAAAACTTGTTGTTCAGTTCCGAGACGGCGTGGCTACATTGTCCGCGCTCGGAACAGATGAAGCGGACGAATCGAACAATGCTCCATCAGAGCGTGTGCGGGCTCGAGCAAAGCAAAAACGATTGGCCCACAGCCGTCGTTGACGTTGATCGCTCCGCGCCTGGCATCCATCGCCGCTGCCGCGGAAGGCGCCCCGAGAATGGCTTCGATGCTCTCCCACCGAAGCTCCTCGGGTGTCGCGCCACTATCGCGGGTTGCCGAGGCCGCAAATCGGCGCCCCGGCCACGCCGGAAGTCTATCGGAGGGCCGCGTTGGCCGCAGGCCAAATCGAAACCTGGAAACGTTGCGAAACTACTCGATCACCTCGTCGGCAATAGCAAGAATGCCAGGCGGGACTGCAAGCCCAAGGGTCTTCGCGGTCTTGAGGTTGAGCACAAATTCGAAACGGGTCGGCTGCTGCACCGGAAGATCGCCGGCCTTTTCGCCGCGCAGAATGCGATCAACATACGACGCCGCGCCTCGGTACTCCTGGGCGGGATTGGCGCGGTCATACGACATCAACCCCCCTGCATCGACCATAGCGCGCCGGCCATGGACGGTTGGAAGTTTGTATCGCGTCGCCAAATCAACGATCAAATCACCATTATTGTAAGTGAAGGTATCGGGGGGCAGATACAAACCACCATTGGGCTCGCGCGCAAATTCAAGCACGGAGTGCTCGATCTCGGCACGACTTTGAACGGGATTGGATGTCACCCCGATGAAAAGGGACTGCCCCGCCGTTTCGGCATTCGCAACATACCTACGCCCCACGGGGCTTGTTGGACTGAACAGAGCTTCCAGGCGGGTGACACCAGGCGCAATCTCCTTGAACAATTGAAGTCCTTTGCCAACAATCTGAAATGTAGGGCTGGAAAATCCCGTGAGATTGCCGCCGGGTCGGGACAAGCTCGGTACAATCCCTTGCTCAACCGCGTCGGAAACACCGACGAAGACGATTGGAAGGGTGCGCGTCATCCGGCTGAGCGCAAGCACTGCGACCGTCGGAGCCGCCAGAAGCACGTCCGGCCTCAGCCCGATTAATTCCTTCGCACGTTGCGGAGCATCGCCTCCGAGAGGGCCAATGAAGCGCTTGTGCAATTCCAGATTGCGCCCTTCGATCCAACCCAGAGACTGGAGCGTTGTTTGGAATACTTTGACGCCTTGTTCGAATACCTCGGCTGTGGCGGCGAGCACCCCGACCCGCCGTACCTGTGTGCCCGGCTGTGCCCTCGACGCCAGTGGCCAAGCCGCCGCGCTCCCAAGCGCAACGATGAATGCACGCCGACGCATGAAACTTCCAGCAGTCGATCTGTGGTCACTCTATCGCGCACCGGATTACATGGGAACCGATTTTCACTGGCATGTCGCCCCCGATGCCTCGCCAAGACCTGATGTCTGGCGAGGGCGTCCGGACTCGTGTGGCGATGGGTCCCGGCTCTCGCCTCCAGAGCGGCGCCATGCACCGCTCTGGAGCGCTCGGCGGGGACGACAATCACTTTCGTACTAAAGGCAAACGTGTGGGTAGGGGCGGGTTTAAAACCGCGCTTACACATTCAAGCGTAACAAATGCGATCAGCGCGAATAATATTCGACGACGAGGTGCGGCTCCATCTGCACCGGATAGGGCACCTCATTGAGGTGCGGCACGCGCGCCAGCTTCGCCGTCATTTTGGAGTGATCGACCTCGACGTAATCGGGCACGTCCCGCTCGGCGAGCTGGGTTGCTTCGAGCACTAGCGCCAACTGCTTCGACTTCTCCTTGACCTCGATCGCATCCCCAACCTTGACGCTGTAACTCGGAATGGTCACGCGCCGGCCGTTCACCAGAATGTGGCCGTGGCTGATGAATTGCCGCGCCGCGAATACAGTGGGAACGAACTTTGCTCGGTAAATGACCGCATCGAGACGCCGTTCGAGAAGCCCGATCAGATGCTCGCCGGAATCGCCCTTGAGCCGGATCGCCTCTTCGTAAAGGCCGTGGAACTGCTTCTCTGAAACGTTGCCGTAATAGCCGCGCAGCTTCTGCTTCGCGCGCAATTGCACGCCGTAGTCGGAAAGCTTGCCCTTGCGGCGCTGTCCGTGCTGGCCGGGGCCGTATTCGCGGCGGTTCACCGGGCTCTTGGGGCGGCCCCAGACATTCTGGCCGAGCCGGCGGTCGATCTTGTACTTCGCCTCGTGGCGCTTGGTCATCGCGTCCTCTTGGATCTTGGATCGAGTGACGCGCCCTCCTTTGCCCCGGCCCGATGCCGGGACCGACAGGTTTCCGGCCGAAGCGCCGGCCAGGAACCGCGGGTCGCGAAACGCTGCGCGGGCCCGTCGGCCCGCGGAGCGGGGGCTATCTAGGGCGTGGGGGCGATTGAGTCAAACCGCACCGTTTTTCTAGTCCGCATGAACGATGGGTCGCGCCCCCGACGCGACCCAGAGCGAGATGCGGCACGCGCATATCGCCGCGCAGAAGCTACCGCCGGAGATAGCGAGCGCAGTTGGCGCGCCGCTCATGCGGGCACGTAGACTATCCCGCCTCCTGGTACACATCGACCTCAATCGTGCCTTGCAGCAGCGCGCGCCAGGTAGCGAGATAAGCCTGAACCCGCGGATCGCTGGCGATGCGCTGGCGATTGAGCTCGATCGCCTCGTGCGTTTCGTACTCGATCTCGTGGACGAAGCGGGTCGGGTCGTCCACGTTCTGCAGCAGCCGGCTGCGGGTGCTGCCCCAGGCCTGAAAAAAAGGTTCGGCGGCGCGCAGCATCGAGATGAGATGAGCCGCATCCCCGGTCGGCAGGGTGAATTTGAACTGCAGGGTGCGCCGGACCGTCGAAGAGCTGTTCGTCATCCCGGTGGGCCTGTCATCTTGCTGTCGGCGCGATTCGCATTTTCGGAATGGTACGAGCCGATTCCAAATCGCGCCAGCGCGGCCATCAGCGCAGGCGAGGGCGTGCGGCCGGAGGTAAACAGGATACGGGAGGGACTCGATCGTTCATCGCCCGGCAGCCCGGCGAGATCGAGCAGGCGGCGGGCGATCGCCGCCGCGGGATCGATGAAGGCAACCGCCCAGGGCGCCAGCCGCGTGAGGCGATGGAGCAGCAGCGGATAATGCGTACAGGCAAGCACGATTGTGTCAGTGCGCCGGCCATTGCGCTCGACGAAGCACGGCGCGATCTCCTGCGCGATCGCCGCATCCTTAACCGGCACGCCGTTGAGTTCTGCCTCGGCGAAAGCGGCGAGCCGCGCCGCCCCGACGAGCGTGACCTCAGTGCCGTTGCTGAAATCGCGGATCAGTGCATGCGTGTATTCGCGCCGCACCGTCGCCTCGGTACCGAGAACGGAAACGAGCCGGCTGAGCGAGGCTGCACAAGCCGGCTTTATCGCCGGGACCGTCCCGATGAAAGGGACGGAAAACCGCGCCCGCAACTGCGGCAACACCAGCGTCGAGGCGGTATTGCAGGCAATGACGATGATGTCGGGCCGGTACGCTTCGATGAGATCGCCGATCAAAGCGGTCACGCGACCGATCAGCTCAGCTTCGCCATGGTTGCCGTAGGGAAAGAAAGCATCGTCGGCGATATAGAGGAAATGCGCATCGGGGCGAGCCTTGACGACCTCACGGAAAACGGTGAGGCCGCCGAGCCCGGAATCGAAGACGAGAATCGTCGGCGCTGTAACCACGACCTCTGGTAAGCAAAGCTTGGCCTGCGGTGCAACCGGCGCAAAGGCCCAAGACAGCAGTTCACGGAAACTCCATGTAGCGGCCAAAAAAGGAAAGCCGGTCGCGATCAGCGCTTGCCTTGCGCGGACTCCGTATCCCCGAATACCCGAGCAAACACCGTGTCGACATGCTTTAAATGGTATTCGAGATCGAAGCATGCATCGATCTCCGTTTCGCTTAGATGTTTCCGAACCGCCTCGTCGCGCTGCAGCAGCGTGCGGAAATCACCTTCGCCGCGCCAGACCTTCATCGCGTTGTTCTGCACGATCCGATAGGCGTCCTCGCGTCGAACTCCTTTCTGCGTGAGTGCGATGAGAACGCGTTGTGAATGAACAAGGCCTCCCAGTCGATTGAGATTTTTACCCATCGCTTCGGGGTAGACCACAAGCTTGTCGATGATCTCCGCGAGTCGCCAGAGCAGGAAATCGAGCGTCGCGGTGGCGTCAGGTCCAATCATCCGCTCCACCGACGAATGCGAAATGTCGCGCTCGTGCCAGAGCACAACATCCTCCAGGGCCGGGATGACGTAAGCCCTCACCATGCGGGCTAAGCCTGTTACGTTTTCGGAGAGCACCGGGTTGCGTTTGTGCGGCATTGCCGAGGAGCCTTTCTGACCTTCGGAAAAGAACTCCTCGGCCTCCAGCACTTCGGTGCGCTGGAGATGACGGATCTCGGTAGCGAGGCGCTCGGCCGAAGAGGCGATGACGCCGAGCGTGGCAAAATACATGGCGTGACGATCGCGCGGAATGATCTGAGTCGAGATCGGCTCGATCCGAAGCCCCAGGGCCTTGGCGACATGGGCTTCGACCCGCGGATCGACCTGCGCGAAGGTGCCGACCGCGCCCGAAATCGCGCAGGTCGCGACCTCGTCGCGCGCCGCCATGAGCCGCGCGCGGGCGCGGGAGAATTCGGCATAGGCATAGGCAAGCTTGAGGCCGAAGGTCGTCGGCTCGGCATGAACCCCATGCGAGCGGCCGATGGCCGGCGTGCGCTTATGCGCATGGGCGCGGCGCTTGAGCGCGGCGAGGAGCCGGTCAAGATCGGCGGCCAAAATGTCGGCGGCGCGCATCAGCTGGATGTTGAAACAGGTATCGAGCACGTCGGAGGACGTCATGCCCGCGTGCAGGAAGCGCGCGTCCGGCCCGACGATCTCGGCAAGGTGAGTCAGAAAGGCGATGACGTCGTGCTTGACCTCGCGTTCGATTTCATCGATCCGCGCGATGTTGAACTTTGCACCTTTGCCTTTTTCCCAAATTGTTGCGGCCGCGGCTTTCGGGATAGTGCCGAGTTCAGCCATGGCATCGGCTGCATGCGCTTCGATTTCGAACCAGATGCGATAGCGCGTCTGCGCATCCCAGATTGCGGCCATCGCAGGCCGGGTGTAGCGCGGAATCATCGAGACCTCGTCGGAAGGTTGTCCTACGCCGCTTCTCCGCGCGCGAGCGCAGCGGGGTTGCGAATGGCCGCTATATTCGTCCGATAACCGGCGGCGCTGACGTCCTTGAACACGGCCGAGCCTGCCACGAGCACATTGGCGCCGGCGGCAGCCACCATCGCGGCATTCTCGGCGGTGATACCCCCGTCAACTTCGATGTCGATGGGGCGGCCACCCACCATGGCCGCGATCCGTGCGATCTTGTCCACGGCGTAAGGAATGAAAGCCTGTCCGCTGAAGCCCGGATTGACCGACATGACGAGGATGAGGTCGACAAGGTCGATGACCGGCTCGATTGTTTCGACCGGCGTACCGGGATTGAGAGTCACTCCGGCTCTTTTTCCGAGCGCCCGAATAGCCTGCAGCGAGCGATGCACGTGAGGGCCGGCTTCCACATGCACGATCATGTGGTCGGCGCCCGCCCGCGCGAAGGCTTCGAGGTAGGGATCGCAGGGAGCGATCATCAGGTGGACATCGAGCGGCTTTGCGGTGTGCGCGCGAAGTGCTTTCACCGCGTCGGGGCCGAGCGAGATATTGGGCACGAAGTGGCCGTCCATGACATCGACATGGATCCAGTCGGCGCCGGCTTCGTCGACGGCGCGCACCTCTTCGCCCAGCCGGGCGAAATCGGCGGCGAATATGGAGGGGGCGATCAGCAGACGGCGATGCATCGATTTGCTCCGGCGCGCGCGCTCGCCTAACACGGACCCCGAGAGGCGGCAATCTTGGGGGCGGGAACCGCATGGTTCGCACCGATGCCATTGTGCTGGGCGCCGGCATAGTCGGCACCTCGGTTGCGCTTCACCTCGTCAAGCGAGGGCTTTCGGTCGCTCTTGTCGACCGCCGTGGGCCGGGCGAGGAAACCTCCTACGGCAATGCTGGCGTCATCGAGGGCAATGTCCTTTTTCCGCCAGCGTTCCCGTCGGAGTTCCGGGCGCTGCTCCGCATCCTGCTCAAGCGCGCGCCGGAAGCGAATTATCATCTCTCCTTTCTGCCCTGGGCCACCCCATGGCTGCTGGCGTTCCGGCGAGCCTCGCGTCCGCCAAAACTCCTCGAGACCGCCCGCGCCATGCGCCCGCTGTTCAAACGTGCAGTCATCGAGCACGAGACATTGCTTATCGAGGCCGGCGCCACCCGCTATCTGCGCAAGAACGGCTGGCTCAAGGTCTATCGCTCCGATACCGGCTTCGCGGCGGTCGGGCGCGAACTCGCGCTTGCCGAAGAGTTCGGCGTTCCTCATCAACGGCTCGATCCTGACGCTGCCCAGGCGCTCGAGCCGAATCTCGCTTCCGTGTTTCGCCACGCCGTCTATTGGCCGAACGCCGCCAGCCTCAGCAATCCATGGGCGGTGACTAAGGCTTACGCGGCGCGCTTCGGCGCGCGCGGCGGTGTCCTTCTGACCGGGGATGCGCGTTCGCTCCATCGCTCGAATGGTCACTGGCGGGTCGATACCGCCGAGGGGTCGCTCGATGCCGAAGAGGTCGTCGTGGCGCTGGGACCGTTTGCGCCCGATGTGCTTCGCCCCCTCGGCGTCAAGCTGCCGCTCGGCATCAAGCGCGGTTACCACCATCACTTTCGGCCCGCCGGCAATGTCTCCCTTGCGCGCCCAGTCGTCGATCCAGAGGTCGGCTACTGTCTGGCCCCAATGGAAGAAGGGATTCGGCTCACAACCGGGGCCGAGATCGCGGCCCGCGACTCGCCGCCAAGCCCGGCGCAGTTTCAGCGGCTTATGCCTGCCGCTTGCCAGCTGTTTCCGTTAGGAAAGCCGCTCGAAGCGTTCCCATGGATGGGCAGCCGGCCATGCTTTGCGGATTCTCGGCCGGTTATCGGGCGTGCTCCCGGCATCGGGGGACTGTGGCTCGCCTATGGGCATGCCCATTGGGGACTGACGCTCGGTCCTGCGACCGGGCGCCTTATTGCCGAGATGATGACCGGTGAGGCGCCGTTCTGCGATCCGGCGCCCTACGCCGCGCAACGCTTCATTCGCTGATCGTGCGTATCACGTCTTCGGTCGGCCGTTGGTCGCCCCCGCCGGCCGTCTTCATTCGGTCGAGGATGAACTGGTCATAGGAGGCGATTGTCGTTACCGCATTCTTGGGCTTCATGAATACGATGTGATAGCCACCGGCCTTGAGGTCGTTGAGCAGGTCCGGCATGGCCTCAGCGGTTGCATGTTGGAAGTCATGCATGAGGACAATGCCTTTTCCGGCCTTCGCCAACTTCGCCATCACCGATTTCCGAACCTGCTCGGGCTTGCGCATCTTGAAGTCGAAGGAGTCGATGTCGGCGGAAAAAATCGCGATATTGCGCTTGCCCAGATACTCGACCATTTCCGGCGGCTGCCGCAAATCGGGGAAGCGGAAATAAGGAGCAGCCTGCCCGCCGACCGCCCAATGCACGGCACTGATGGCCTTCTCGATCTCGTCCTTGGGATCGTATTGGACCGCCTCGACCTTGTTGCCATTCTCGCGGCACTTGCCTTTGGTTTTGGTCAAGTCCTGATGGCACCAAGTGTGTGACCCAACCGCATGTCCGGCTTCGTAGACCTGCTTGAGCAGGCCAGGCTCGTAAGTGGCATGGAGCCCGATAGGGAAGAAGAGCGCCTTCGTGCAGTGAGCTGCGAGCGCCGCCAGCACCGCCGGTGTGTTACGCGGCCAGGGACCATCGTCGAAGGTCAACACGACTTCTCCCGGCCGCAGGAAATCATGGGTCTTGAACTGCTCGGAACCGAAGCCCGGGCCGCCGGTGGTATCTACTTCCACCACCCGGGAGATTCCCAGCGCATTGGGATTGCTTGGGCAGGATGATGTCGCGGTCACCGACGCTATCGGCAGCGACGCTGCCGGAGCGGGCGCTGCCTTGTGTGGGGCCGCCATTGTTGGTGCAGCCATTGTCGGCGCGGCCACGGTTGGCGCAACCGTCGTCGGAGCTGGAACCGGGGGCGGCGTTGCAGGCCGCGGTATCTGGGCGATTACTGGACTCGGCTCTGCCGCAGGCGGCGAACCGGCCGATTCGCCAGTTGTGGCCGCTGGCTCGGGCGTTGGGGCGTTGCGCCCGCCCGGCAAGACTGATGCGACTATACTCGCGAGCTCAGTGCCCCCTTGGGCAGCACTCTTGGCAATTGTATACGCGGCCTCCGTTGGCGCGGTCGGTTTGAGCGCGAGAACCGCCCCCCCCACGGCCACAATCCCCACAACAACCGTCAACCCTGCCGCTGCCTTGCGCATGCGAGCCCCCAATTACGCTACTTCTCGCCCCCGGAAGGGACCATAGCGGTCCAATTCGCCAGGAAGTCAAGACTGTCAGTGCAAAACCTATATCCGAAAAGCAGTTTACGCGCGATCAATGTCAAAAACGTGGTGCGAAATTGTCGCGCCAGCAAGGGAGCGCACTCGTAAAGGGGAGCCGTTTTGCCTCGTAAACCGCGCGCGCCACTGCGCGCGCCACCACATTTGCTGCCAGGCTTCCCAATTGGGACAGTCGGGGCAGCGGATCCCCAAGCGGCCTGCGGCCGGTCGCTGCGGCAAATACGACATCGCCATCAAGCGGCGTGTGGACGGGGTAAATGGCGCGCGCAAGTCCCGTTTGCGCCATTACGGCAAATCGCTTGGCTTCCGATTTGGTAAGCATCGCGTCGGTCGCCGCCACGACCAATGTTGTGCTTTCGCGCTCGCCCGCCTTGGTTCGCGCAGCCAACGCCTCAGGCGGGATCGGCGAGGGTAGACCCAGTCCCCCGAACTCTCTGTCGTGCTCGAAGGGGGCCGCCCAGAACCATGGTCCTTCGCCGACAACCGTCGAGCCTGCCGCATTGACGACGACGAGAGCGCCAACCGTGAGGCCGTCCTTGGTCACCGCTGAGGCCGAGCCCACGCCGCCCTTGAGATTGGCAGTGGTGGCGCCGAGCCCGGCGCCGGCGCTGCCGAGCGCAAAATCTGTTCCCGCCGCGACGGCCGCCGCATAGCCGAGATCGCGATAGGGCGCGAAGCGGCCCCAGTCCTTGTCGCCGCCGGCGAGGAGGTCGAAGAGGATTGCACCCGGTACGATCGGCACCCGCGCGCTACGCACGACAAAACCGCGCCCGCGCTCGTGCAGCCAAGCCTGAACCCCGCCGCCGGCTTCGAGCCCGAATGCAGATCCGCCCGAGAATGCGAGGCCATCAACATGCGCGACGGTCATTGCCGGCTCAAGAAGGTCCGTCTCCCGCGTCCCCGGCCCGCCCCCGCGCACGTCCAGCGATGCGACGGCGGGTTCCTCGAAGATGATCGCGGTAACGCCGGAGCCGAGCCGTGCATCCTCGGCGTGTCCAACCAGGACGCCGGGAACATCGGTAATCAGGTTTTTGACGAGCATGGCCGCAGATTATCACCGGCAATCACATCGCAGCGACATTATTGCCACCCGCTTGCGTCGCGTGCGCCCCCTGTCGCATGTAGCGTCATGCCTGCCAATGTCTCCATCTTCGCTGCGCTGTTTGCGGGTGTGGTCAGTTTCTTGTCACCCTGCGTGCTGCCGCTGGTTCCGCCCTACCTCGCTTTCCTTGCCGGCGCCTCAATCGAGCGCCTTGCGGATGCTGAGACCAAGCTCAAGGTGCGGCGCGAGACGATCTTTGCTGCACTGCTGTTCGTGCTCGGCTTCTCAACAGTGTTCGTGGCGCTCGGCGCAGGTGCTACCGTCATCGGCGCCGTCATGCGCTTCTACTCGCACGAACTGGCAATTGCAGCCGGCATCGCCATCATCATCATGGGCCTGCATTTTCTCGGAGTGACGCCCATAGCGCTGCTCCATCGGCACGCCCGTCTCGACGTGCGAAAGCCGGTCGGGCTGTGGGGAGCTTATGTGATGGGGCTTTGTTTTGCGCTCGGCTGGACCCCGTGCATCGGCCCCATCCTGGCGACGATACTTGCCGTAGCCGCTTCCGAGGCCACGGTTACGAAAGGCGCCGGCCTGCTCGCGATCTATTCATTGGGCCTTGGCGTGCCGTTCATCATCGCCGCGTTTGCAGTCGAGCCGTTCGCCCAATTCCTGGTGCGCTTTCGCGGCCAGCTCGCACACATGGAAAAAGTGGTGGGCGGGCTCCTGGTCCTGACCGGCTTGGCGTTTTTGTTCGGCTTCTTCACCGAGCTTAACACCTGGCTGATCGAGACTTTCCCGGCGCTCCAACGCATCGGGTAATCTAACGGCTGCCTCGCCATGGTCCCTTGATGTGTGCCGCTATCGGCTGATCTCGTCAATATCGCCAAGCGCCTGCGCGCGATAGCGAATTCTCATTTAACGCCGTGCCGCTGCCAGAATGCGTCGACTTCATCCTCGGAAGCAAACGGTCCCTTCCTCGATTGCTCGATTGCAGTCCGCTCGTCATCGGTCAAAACGTAAACACCAGATCGCCTCGCTTCAATTTCGCGAGCCACCTCGGCGATTTCCTCCTGGTCCTCCGCGGGCCACGAGCGCACTTTTTCGAGAACACGGGTGATCTCTTCCTTGGTCATTAGGGTTTCCCTACTGCTCGAGCTCGGTGTAAGTAATGTTGCCGTTGGCGTCCTTCTTCCAGACATACATCACGTAATCGAGCCGCGTAACGTCGCCCTTCTGGTCGTAGCTGATGTCGCCGATCACGGTCGAGAATTTCCGTCCGGAGTGCATCTCCTCAGCGACTTTCTTGGGGTCCAATGAATTGGCCGCCTCGGCCGCGGCTTTGATGATCTGCACGGCCGCATAGCTGTAGAGCGTATAAGCCTCGGGCTCGAAATTCTTGGCGCGGAACTTGTCCACGATCGCCTTTGCTTCCGGCCGTTTGCGCGGGTCCGGCCCGTAGGTCATCAGCGTGCCTTCGACGCCCGGCCCGCCTATCGCTGCAAACTCGTCTGAGGTGATGCCGTCGCCGCCCATCAGCACGGCATTGACCCCCTGATCGCGCATCTGCCGCACGAGGAGCCCGCCTTCGGTAAACAGGCCGCCCCAGTAGACAAGCTCCGCTCCTGAAGCCTTGATCTTGGAGACGAGAGCGGAAAAATCCTTGTCGCCGAGATTGATGCCTTCGTAAAGCACTTCGGTCACGCCCTTGGCGTTCATCGTCTTCTTCGTCTCGTCGGCGAGACCCTGGCCATAGGTGGTCTTGTCGTGAACGATCGCGACTTTCTTGTCTTTGAAATGGGTGGCGATGAATTCGCCGGCGACCTGCCCCTGCTGATCATCGCGACCGCAGGTGCGGAAGATGTTCCACATATTGCGGTCGGTGACCTTCGGATTGGTCGAGCCGGGCGTGATCTCCAGAATGTTGTTCTCCTGATAGACTTCCGAGGCCGGAATGGTCACGCCGGAGTTAAAATGACCAATAACGAATTTCACGCCGCTGGCGGCAAAATTATTGGCGACCGAGACGCCCTGTTTGGGATCGCTCACGTCGTCGCCGACCACGGAACTGAGCTTCTTGCCGAGAATGCCCCCGGCTTCATTGATGTCGGCGATAGCCTGCTCGGCGCCCTGCTTGATCTGCGAGCCAAAAGCCGCATTGGAACCGGTGACTGGAACGCCGATCCCAAACTGGGTCGTATCGCTACCGCCGCCGCCGCTGCACCCGGCAAGAATGAGGCCAACCGCTAAAACAAGGCCGAGCATGGTGAATTTGCGCATCGATATCTCCCCGTCGAATGGATTGAGGCGCGCGCATCGGTAGCGGCAGCCTGCTCCGGTGGCGACACGCCTCAATCGCGCATCCTAAGCAGTCGCGCACGCGACCGCCAGCCGAATGGGCTCGCGCGTGCGTTGATCCAGCCGTAGCTCGTGATCATCTGACGCACCCGCGTCAACCGGAAGCTTAAGAGACCCGAGGCGAGGCACACCGCCGTATCGATCGCATAATAGTGCAGCGACAGGAACGCGCTTCCGAAAACGGCAAAGTGCAGAAAGCGCACCGCGACACCCAGGATCAGCATGCTCGGGACGACGTGCCACCAGGGCCTCCAAGCCGTCGCGATGGCGCGTCCGCTAAGGAAAGCCGCGCCGCCGCCCAAGAGCACGCTCGCGAGCAGAAAGATCCCCAGCGAGCGCTCGGCGGAGAGGAATTCTGCAATGTTCGTTATCCCGCTCACTCTTGAACTCTTGGGCGCGTCCACAGGTCGGATCAACGGGCGCAGTGTCGCAAGATCCGTGCCCGTGCTCCTGCCCCGCTCTGGAGGCTCCAGTCACGCGTCGCCGGTCCGCTTACGAGATCGCCCCCACCCCAGCCTGCGCGATGTGCTCGTCCTGGTGCGATTGGACGCCCGAAACTCCGATAGCGCCGACGCATTCGTTGCGTGCAGTAATCGGCAATCCGCCCTGGATGAGAACGCCGGCGGGAAAATTCAGGAAGGCGGGTCGTTCCTTGACCCGCTCCTCGAAGACCTTGCTTGGCCGCCGCGTGAGTGCGGCCGTACGTGCCTTGCCGATTGCAACCTCGGCCGAAATGCCAGCCACGCCTTCCATGCGCTCGAACGCAAGAAGGAACCCGCCGTCATCGACAATGGCAATGGCGACATTCCACTTGTTGCGCTGTGCTTCGGCCTTGCAGGCCGCCATTGCCTTCTCGACGTCGGCAGAGGTCAGGCATGGTTTGTCGCGCATGGTTTCCTCCTGCGGCGATGGATCTATCCCTGCTTCGGCCGAGTCCTCGATTTCGGTTTCGCCCGGCAGAACGCCCGGCGTTTCGCCGACGCATTAACCCAGCTGCAATCCTCGCGCCCGGTGCATGCGGTTTCGTCCTTGATCGTCCGGCATGCTGCCGCTTTCTGCTCGCCCTGTTTGGTCTCCTGCGCGGTCACGCCGCCGCAGGCGAATGCGGCCATTAGGGCCGCCACTGCGGAGATTTCCAGCGCTCTGTGAATCCAGCTGCTCATGGGATCTTTCTCCTGGTCAAAGGCTGTGAGCGATGTCCTGGGACCAGCCTCGCTCCAGCGGCGCGATAATGCGGCGGCTCTGCGGCCGTGGCAACCACGACTGTTCCAGATGCCCTCCGGCCTGGAATGTCCTCCTCTGCCAGTGATAATTGAGGCCTGGAGCAGGAACAGGAGAGCAGGAACAGGAGAAAAGCCGTGGCACTCACCGAAACCGTGACTGGCCGCTCATCCCGCACCAAGGGACCGCGGGTATGGCTCGACATGGACCAGCAGGAACTCGACGATGCTTACGATCAGGCCGTGTACGCGCCCAACCGCGAGCAGGTCCATGCCCGCCGCCAAGCCAACAGCGCGGTCGCGCGTGCGGTCCTCGGAGAGCCCCTGCGGCTCCAGTACGGGGCAAGTGAGATTGAAGGCCTCGACGTCTACCGTACCAAAAGCCCCAATGCGCCGGTGGCGATCTATGTTCACGGCGGCGCCTGGCGTAGTGGACGTGCGCGTGAGTTCGCCTATCTGGCCGAACTGTTCGTCAATGCGGGAGCGCACAGCGTCATCGCGGATTTCAATAACATCGACGAGGTCGGCGGCAACCTCATGATCATGGCCCGTCAGGTGCGAAACGCCGTCGCTTGGGTCCACAAGAATGCTGCGTGTTTCGGTGGCGATGCGGGCCGATTGTTTGTGTTCGGCCATTCCTCGGGCGGGCATCTTGGTGGTTGCGTCGTTACCGCCGACTGGCAGCGCGATTTCGCCCTGCCGAAGGACGTGGTGAAGGGAGCGGTGCTGGCCTCGGGCATGTACGATCTCAAGCCGGTGCGGCTCTCGAAACGGTCGAAATACGTCAACTTCACCGACGAGATCGAAGAGGAGCTCAGCGCCCAACGTCACCTCGACCGGCTTAATTGCCCAATCGTGGCCGCTTACGGCACGCTGGAGACGCCCGAATTTCAGCGCCAGACGCGCGATTTTGCCGCTGCCGTCAAAGCCGCGGGCAAACCGGTCGAACTGCTGGTCGGCGAAAGCTACAATCATTTCGAAATGCTGGAAACGCTGGCAAGCCCGTTCGGGCTTCTGGGCCGGGCGGCGCTCAGGCTGATGAAGCTGTAGGGGCGCGTAGGGCAGGTTAGGTTAGGTTAGGTGCGCCATTCGACGCCCGCTCCGCGCTCGTTCGCATGAGGCGCGCCGTAAACCCGCCGTGCCCTGCGGCGGATTACGCGCGGAGCGACGCCGACACGCAACGGTACAGCTGCGTCATAACCTTTGTAGGGTGGCAAAATCGCGTGGCACCGCCTGACGGCGTGGGCCCTCAGCGCGTTTACGCGCGTCTTCGACGCGCTATGGGCGCCCGGCGCGATTTTGGCCAGGCGGTCGGCATTGGAGAAGGTGCCGTTGCCCACCCTACGAAGTTTCTGACGCAGTAATGCTGAGTCCGCTCTACGTCTCGCTACGTCTTGCAGGTCGCATCTGGTTGGCTTCCATGAGCCGCAGGAGCAAAGCGCGCGGAATGAGCCGCGGCGTCGTTACGATGAACTTGTTGAGCAAGCCGGGAATCACGACCCGTTTTCCGCGCATGAAACCCTCATAGGCCTCGCGCGCGACTTGTTCGGTGGAAACGGTAATGAGCGGCGGCAGGCGCCGATCTAGGCCGGCGCGCGCCTGGAATTCGGTAGGAACCGGTCCGGGGCACACGGCAGTGACTCGGATGCCGACCGGCGCAAGTTCCCGCGAAAGCGCCTCGGTGAACGAAAGCACATAGGCTTTGGTGGCGTAATAAACCGCCATGCCCGGACCGGGAAAATAGCTCGCCACCGATGCAAGATTGATAATGCCGCCGCGGTGACGCCCAAGACTCTCGACGAACCGCAAAGAAAGGTCGGTGAGCACCCGAACGTTGAGATCGATCATGGCGAGCTGCTCAAGCCGATCGAGGTTGGCGGCAGCACCCCGCAGGCCAAAACCGGCATTATTGACGAGGATAGCGGGATCAAGCCCGCGCTCCGCAAGCCTGCGGGCAAGCTCGTCAGTGCCCCCCGGCTGCGCGAGATCGATCGCCAGTACGTGCGGCACAGGCCCGCCCGCCGAACCGATGCGTTGCGCCACTGCCTCGAGTTGGTCTTGCCGTCGCGCGACCAGGACGGTCGCATGACCGCGGGCAGCGAAAACGCCCGCGAGCGCTTCGCCGATTCCGGCCGATGCCCCGGTAATGACAGCAACGGGATTCGACATGGTTGCCACACAGGCGAATAGATCGAGGTCGTGGCCGCGCCGGCCCGGACCCTTTTGCATTGAGCCACAGCGGCCAAAGCTGAACAATGCAGCCGCTACCGCCCAGCCTGCGCCCAACCTTCACAAAGCCGTTAAATGGGCCAAAGCAGAGAAAAATAGGGCTGGACATCGCCCGTAAATTTTGTATAAACAGACTGCTTCTCGTGGGAACATCCCCATTCTGATTCACCTGCCCCGCTCTTGAGCGGGGCTTTTTTTCGGGGAAGAGGGATGCTGGCGAAGACAGTCGCAAAAAGAGAAAGCCCCGGGGGACCGGGGCAAGGGATTGGATTTTGGAGGTTCTCTTAGTCGATCGACAACGTGGTTATGTCTCATAAATTTTGGTCGAATTAGGACGCCTGGAGAGGCCCCCGAATCAGGCCGGCCTAAAAAGAAGCGCCCCGGAGTGGGACCGGGGCGAGTCAGTTTCTTCTGAAGTTGAAGGATACGGCGGATTTATGGCACATAAATTTTCGTTCTGCAATCAAATTAGGCGGACGGAAAAAGGGGCAGCACCTTTTCGGGGTAGACCTGTGAGGCCGTTGCGACTTCATCGGAATGCGCATCGGAATCCGCAGCCGCCAACTGAGACGCCAAAAAAGAAGCCCCGGGGGACCGGGGCGAAGGATTGGATTTTTGGAGGTTCTCTTCTGTCGATCGGCCCTCGGGCCGCCAACAACATGACTTATGTGTCATAAAGAATGGTGAAATTGGGGAGCTGCACACGGCCCTTTTCCGGGTACTGGCCCCTTTAGGCCCTAAACGGGCCACTTGCCCCAGAAAAAGGGGCCAACCCCCTCCGGACGGAGGGTCGCAGCAGAAAAACCTTTATTACGCTCGGATTGTTCGCTAAACGTTCCACAGGGAGAAAGACGATGGTGTTGCAGAAAAACAACACTTGTCGGTAAACGTCATGTATAACTCAAAAACGCATTCCGACTCACCTAAAATCGAAACATGCTCCCGACTCGGGACTGGCGGGCGGGGGGCGACATGCGCTTGAAGATCGAGCGGGCTGGAGAGGGCCTGCATCCAAGCGAGATTTTTGTGACGATAAGAACTGAGGGCGGCGTCCAGGAAGTTGCTGTTGACCCTAAGTCCCTTCAGAATGGGTCATTGCCGGTTGGGTGGCCGGTAGGGAAGAAAGGGGAGTTTCTATTGGTTGAGTTGCCGAGACCAACTGTTAATGGCGCTCGGCGAGTTTGGGTCAAGAAAGAGGAATTATTACCGGATAAAACGACACGTAAGACAGCATGATACTGACCGACCGTGAAATTCAAAAGCTACTAAAAAGCAAATTAATTTCAATCGAGCCTCGACCAGCACTTGAGGCGTATGATTCTACGGCTGTCGATCTCACGCTTGATCCTCTTATTCGGGTATTCCGCACTAATAGTCCGGGACTGATAATTGATCCAGGAGCGCCAGGATATCAAGCTAAGGACCTTATTCGTAGTGCCACTGATCCAGTTACGATTGGGGAGCATGGGTGGGATTTGCCACGCGGCCAACTCGTTCTTGGATGGACTATTGAGCGTGTTAATTTGGATTACAAAGGAAAAGTAGCGGCTCGTGTCGAGGGAAAGAGTGGGCTCGCAAGAATCGGGCTTGGGGTGCATGTGACGGCACCCACCATTCATGCAGGATTTCCTGGAACCATTCAGCTTGAGTTGGTTAATCATGGCCCGTTACCAATTAAATTGCGCTCTGGTATGGCAATATGTCAATTGATCGTGGAGACGATTAAGGGCACTCCAAGCAAAGCGCATAAAAGTCAATTTCATGGGCAGTCCGCGCGTTAAGCGCGCCCCCCTTGAATTACCCGGAACCGGCGCCGCCGCTCTGGCGCAGTTTCGGTAGGCCATGGCGGGACGGCCTTCAATGCGGCTTCCATTAACTCGCCAATGGACCACACATGGTCTGTTAGGCCAACTGCGATGGCAGGAGTTGTCTTTAGCGTCTCATGGACTCGGCAGAAATGTATCCCTCCGGTCTAGGCCGTCTTGCTGATCCCTTCGCGCGTGAGATGATGTGCCCGCTAAGTTGCAAATTAAAGGGCACACATGGCCACGATGACAATTCATTCGGGTCCCGAGCGCCGGCGGCGCTGGACGGCTGCT
>DATBHB010000181.1:0-23812 GCA_036557705.1 Xanthobacteraceae bacterium | reverse complement strand
ATGACGAAAATCAAAGCTGCCCAAGCAGGGTATCGCCGCCGGAAACTTCGACCTTGCCAGGCGCCGGTTCGATGTTGAATTTCTTCACCACGCCGTCGTCGACCAGCATCGAATAGCGCCGCGAGCGCATGCCGAGCCCGTTGCCGGAGCCGTCGAAAGCGAGATCGATCGCCTTGGCGAAGTCGCCGTTGCCGTCGGCCAGGAATTCAAGCTTCTCTGCCGCGCAGGCTTTCTTCCAGGCATCCATCACAAACACGTCGTTGACGCCGGTGACCGCGATCGTGTCCACACCCTTCGCCTTGATGGCATCCGCATTCTGGAGGATCGAAGGCACGTGCATCTTGTGACAGGTGCCGGTGAAGGCGCCCGGCACGGCGAACAAGGCGACCTTCTTGCCCTTGAATATCTCGTCGGTCGTTTTCCAGACCGGCCCCTCCGAAGACATCACTCTGAACTTGGTGCTGGGCAGACGCTCCCCGACCTTGATTGGCATGACGCTGATCCTCTCCTTTGAAATTGGCAATCGCTCGAAATCCGCAGCCTCGCCCCTAGCGGACCAGCGGCGGGTTGTTCCGGCGTGCAAAATAGCGCGCCCAGCAGATTAGTCGAGACGGACCACAACCTCGATTGCGTGCTCCGGCGTCACCGCCGTGAGCGTGAGCGGCGCGCCCTCCTCACTCGCTCCCGGCGGCAGCCCGTCGAGTTCGAAGGCGAACCGCTTGTGGCCGGGAAGTGCGCCGGCGACCGGCTCCGGTAGCGGCAGCGCCCATTGGGCAGTCGGCCCCTCTGCGAAAAGCTCGACGGCACTCTGCGCCGGCACCACAACGTCAACAATAACGCGAGGGTGTGACGGACCGGGTTCTCGGTGCGCCGAGGCGATTGCAAGATCGCCTGCCTCGCCCAGCGTGCGCCGCTGCGGAACACGCGCCTCGGCGGCAACGAGGCGGCCGTTCTGCGAAGCCAGTCCCGAAGGCAAGGCAAGCTCAGCACGCGCTTGCGCCGGCACGCAGAGCTTTTCGCAAATCGCGTAATCGAGCCTGAGCGCGAGCGCGACCGGCTTTCCCGGATTTTGTGGCACGACGCGCAACGGAAAGATCACATCACCTATGTATCCAATCGAAACGCCGTCAGCTTCTGCAAGGCGCTGCGGCGCCGGCCACAGCACTTCCACCAACTTCACGTTCCTGGAATCCTGAAAATCGAATTTCGGCGGCACGCCGGCATCGCCCGGGTAGCGCCAATAAGTGTGCCAGCCTTGCTTGAGCCTGATTTCGATCCCGGCGCGCAACGCCGTTGCGGCGGGATTCGAGCGCGATCCCGCAATCAACCGCGCAGCACTGCGAGTGTCGCCGTCCCAAAAGGAGATATCGTCCGCCAGTGCGGCGCCGGTACAAAACAGCAATACAGCGGCGCCAAGCCGCAGCGGACCGAAGGGAATCGACATCGGAGATTTTCTTACGAAGGAAACCTTTTGCCTGCCACGCAATTCATCGTGAGGATGCCCGTGATTGCGGCACGTCGTCGCGCGATGGTGGAAAAGATGCTGTCAATGAGGCCGATTTGCGTTGAATCGAGGCAAGCTGCCGCTGTCCAATTGTGGCGCAATGATGCATCAACTCTCTGTGCACCGCACGTTTGCAAATCGCCGCCAATCAGGTAGCATTTCGACATGAAGTTCGGCCGCAAACCAGGAACGCAGGGCGACAACGGGAAGCATCCCGGTGGCGACGCCGATATGCCGAGCAGCACGCCCGATCCCTCGAAACTTGTTCGCACCCGAGCCAGCAAATCGAGCGCCGGCAACAAAGGCGGCAAACGCGGCTACCTCGACGGCCAGATGTTGATCGCGATGCCGACCATGGGCGACGAGCGATTCGCGCGCAGCGTCATCTACATCTGCGCCCATTCCTCGGAAGGCGCGATGGGCATCATCCTCAATCATCCGGCTGCCCACATCACATTCCACGATCTCCTGGTACAGCTCGAAGTGGTCAAGGATTCCGACAAGATTCAGCTGCCGCCGCCCGCGAACCGGGTCAAGGTGCTCAAGGGTGGGCCGGTCGAGACCAGCCGCGGTTTCGTGCTGCACTCAAGCGATTTCTTTATCGAGAATTCGACGTTGCCGATCGATGAGGGCGTCTGCCTCACCGCCACGCTCGACATTCTCAAGGCAATTGCGCGCGGCGAGGGACCGCGCAGCGCATTGCTCGCGCTCGGTTACGCCGGCTGGGCGCCCGGCCAGCTTGAAAACGAGATTCACCAGAACGGATGGCTGCATTGCACCGCCGATCTCGATCTCATCTTCGGCCAAGACACCGAGGCGAAATACGAGCGGGCGCTCAAGAAGATCGGAATCGATCTTGGTATGCTGTCGAGCGAAGCCGGCCACGCCTGATCACGGAGCGCCGTAGGGTGGGCAAAGGCGCCTTGCTCATCACATGACCATTGCGCACAGATCGCGGACGCCTTTGCCCACGCGGTCGTGAGTCGCAGAGGGTCGACCGCGTGGGCAAAATCGCGCTACGGCCAGCGCGCAGTCGAAGCATCGTGGGCGCGATTTTGCCCACCCTACGATGCTTCCGCACCGCTGAGCAGTCGCCGGGCAATGACCTCGGCCTGGATCTCGGCCGTTCCCTCGAAAATCGAAAAGACCCGCGCGTCGCAAAGGAGACGCGAAACCGGCAATTCGAGCGAATAGCCATTGCCGCCATGAATCTGGACCGCCGCGTCGGCTGCCGCCCAGGCGATGCGTGCGGCGAGAAGCTTGGCCATGCCGGCTTCGAGATCGCACCGCTGCCCTGAATCCTTTTGGCGCGCCGCGAAATAAGTAAGTTGGCGGGCAATCATGACCTCGGCGGCCAGAAGGGCGATCTTGTCCGAGATGCGCGCAAAGCGCACGATCGGTTTGCCGAATTGCCGGCGCGCCTGCGCATAGGCGAGCGCCTGATCGAGCGCCGCCTGTGCCACCCCGACGGCGCGTGCGGCCGTCTGAATCCGTGAAGACTCGAACGTGCGCATCAGTTGTTTGAAACCGCGGCCTTCGATTCCACCAAGCAGATTCTCCGCGCCTATTTCAAAACCGTCGAAGGCGATTTCGTATTCCTTCATCCCGCGATAGCCGAGCACCTCGATTTCCGATCCCGACAGTCCTTTGACTGGAAACGGCTCCTGGTCCGTGCCGCGCGGTTTCTCGGCGAGCAGGATGGAAAGGCCGCGGCGGCTGGTGTCCTCGGGATCGGTGCGCGCAAGCAGAACCATCAGGTCGGCGCGCGCCGCGTGGCTAATCCAGACTTTGCTCCCAAAGACGCGATACACTTCGCCATGCCGCACCGCACGCGTTCTCAGCGAGGCAAGATCGGACCCGCTGCCGGGTTCGGTGAAAGCAGCGGTCGGGAGAATTTCGCCGCTGGCGATCTGCGGCAGCCAGCGCCGCTTCTGCTCCGGCGTGCCGGCGTCGACGATCAATTCGGCAGCGATATCGGAACGCGTAGCGAGCGATCCCACTCCGATGTAACCGCGCGAAAGCTCCTCCGCGACCACGCACATGGCCTCCCTGCCGAGGCCGAGCCCTCCCCACCTTTCCGGGATGGTGAGGGCGAAGACGCCGAGCTTGCCCAACTGGCCGATGAGATCGAGCGGGATGCTGCGGTTAAAACGATGCCAAGTCTGCGCCTGCGGAATGACTTCTGTCTCGGCGAACTTACGCATCTGGCCGCGGAACGAGGCGAGAATTTCGTTGGCCCCGAACTCGCGAGCAATTGGCTGCAGACCTGCACTCATAAGCGCGACAAGTTGCGCGCGGCTTGGGGCATCAAGCGCCAAGCGTTGAATCGGGCCAGAGAGGCGCTGCGCAACTTCGGCCGCCGAAAGACCGAGATCGGCCAGGCGCACGATCTCGGTCTGATTCATCGGAATGCCGCCGAGAATCTGCCCAAGATATTCGCTCAAGCCGAGCCGGAGAGCGAGCTGCTCGGTCTCGCCGAATTGCGCGGCCGCATCCAGCCGCTCCGCATAGGTGCAGACTTGGCGAAGAGATTCGACGTAAGTCGCGAGCCAAGCGAGCCCATGGGCGGCGCGCTGCTCGCGTTCGCGCAGGCGCTCGACTTCGGCGGCCGCAAGGCGCCCGCGCACCGCCGCTGTCGCCTTGCGCAACACCGCATCGGCCGCAACGACCGCCTCCCGCGCCAGCGCGAGCAGCGCGGGCGCCGTGATGGCGGGTTGCTCGGGGGACGCGGACATTGTGGTGTTCCGACCTTTGCACGTTGACTTTGGCGCGAAGCGCCCCCTGATTAAAGCGGGCTCCTGGAACCTATGACCCAACCGCCCGGTGGGACCATCGAATCTCGGCTTCGCATGCTGCGCACATTTCGCCACCCGGTCCGCATCGTCATCGAGGCCTATCGAGACTTTCTGGCCGACGACGGCTGGGCCATCGCGAGCCACATTGCGCTTTCGGCCCTGATGGCGCTCTTTCCATTTCTCATCCTGGTGACAGCGCTCGGCGCCACATTGTTCGGGTCGAGGAACCTCGCCGACGAAGTCGCCACGCTTCTTCTCGAAGCTTGGCCGCCGCAGGTCTCCGGTCCCATCGAGACGGAAATTCACAATGTGCTGACCCAGGCGCGCGGCGACATTCTCACCATCGGCGCCGTGCTGTCGCTCTATTTCGCATCGAGCGGAATCGAAAGCCTCCGCATCGGGCTCAATCGCGCCTACGATATGGTCGAGGCCCGCAACTGGCTGCTGCTGCGGCTCGAATCGATCGCCTATGTGCTGATCGCCGCCTTGGCGCTGCTCGCGCTATCGTTCCTGGTCGTGCTCGGACCGCTCATCTTTGCAACCGCTACAAGATATGCGCCAGGGCTTGCCCCCTTGGAATGGAATTTCACGGTCGCACGCTACACCGTCGCAAGCCTGATCCTCATTGTTGCGCTTGTCATCGCGCACAAATGGCTACCGGCCGGCCGGCGCTCATTCGGGGAAATACTCGTGGGCATCGTGGTGACGCTTATCCTGTGGCTTGCTGCCGGTTTCGGCTTCGCGCGCTATCTTGCGAACTTCTCCTCTTCCTATGTGAGTTATTATGCGGGGCTGGCTTCGGTGATGATCGCGCTGGTGTTTCTTTACTGGACCGCGTGCATTTTCATTTTCGGCGGCGAGCTGAACGCGGTGATCGCCCGGTTGCGCCGTGAGCCGGACGCCGATGAGTCGGCGGGCCGAAAATGAATGACGACCGCGTGTCCCGGACGCGGTGGAGCGCGAGCGCGCGACCGCACAGCTGCACCCTCCGCGCCTGCTCTCATCGCGCGCGAGTGGTGCACCGCTGATCCGGCACCGCCTCAAAAGCCGTGTTCTTGGCGGTCCCGGGTCTGCAGCGTAGCGCGGCGCTTGTTTTGTGCTCAATCGCGTGCAGCGTTGGCCGCCCTGCCATAGCGCGTCGCCGACGCGCGTAAACGCGCTTATGGCGCCCGGGACACACGATGCCGGTTCACCGCCGCGCCGCGACTGGCGCGAGCGCGCGAGCGAGCGTGGTGGGACCGACCGGCTTTGCCAGGTAATCATCCATGCCGGCCGCGCGAGCGTATGCCTCCTCGTCACTGCTGCTGCGGCCTGACACTCCGATAATCGGCAACCGCTTGCCGGGCAGCGCACGAATGCGCCGCGTGGCTTCGATGCCGTCAAGGCCCGACAACACCACGTCCATCAGGACGGCATCATAGGTGCCGGCCTTGGCGGCCTCGACCGCCGCCTCGCCGCTGCCGACGAAATCGGCGCGGTGACCGAGTTCGGCCAGCATGGTGTTGAGCACGATCCGGCCGTACGGATTGTCCTCGGCACAGAGGATATTGAGCGGACGCGGCGGCGCGTTGCCGTGAGCGGGCGTTATGGCGTCGGCTTTTGTAAAGTCCGATTCCGACGCCAAGGCGACGGTGACGGTGAGGCGGAAGGTGCTGCCGTGGCCGGCCTTGCTCGCGACGGTGAGATCGCCGTCCATGGCGCGGGCGATCCGTTTGATGGAGGCGAGACCGAGACCGGCGCCGCCGAACCGGCCGGCGATCTCCGCATTGGCCTGCGCAAAGGGCCGGAACAGACGCTTGATCTCGATTGTAGCAAGCCCGATTCCGCTGTCGGACACCGCAAAGGTAAGGCGGACGCGGCCGCGCGGCGCCTTCACCCATCCCGCCTGCAGCCGAACGCTGCCGTGCTCCGTGAATTTGACCGCGTTGTCGATCAGGTTTTCGAGCGCTGCCCGCAGCCGCAGCGGATCGCCGATTGCGGTCTGGGGCAGGTCGTCGGCGATCGTGATTTCGCACGCGAGGTCCTTGGCCCGGCAACGCGCTGCAAGCGCGGCTCCGAGCGTTTGCGCGAGTTGCCGCGGGTCAAAGCGCATGTGACGCAGGATGAGACCTTTGGCTTCGGCTCGCGCCGAGTCGACGATCAGCGAAGTCAGCATTTCAAGATGCTCGGCAGTGCTCTTGATTGCTGCCGCCCAGCCGCGCTCGCGCTCGGGAAGCCCGCTGGTCAACAACAGCTCGCTCATTGCCAGAATGCCGCTGAGCGGCGTGCGGATGTCGTGCGCCAGCGCGGCAAGCGTTGCGTCAATAGTGCGATCGCGCGACGTCGTGCGCGCGCGCTGCCGCGCCACACCGGTGCCGCGCGGCCGACTCCGCTTGCTCGATCCCCTTGTGCCCTTCATTGCCCCATTCCCGGCCCAGCTTGCCACGGATCGCGACCCATGGCCATCAGCTTAAAGGCCGACCCTGTGACGGATCTCGGCCGGCGTGGCGCCGCGGCGGCGCAGCTCCCGCAGCGAGGTGGCATCGGTCGATTTCGACAGTTTTCGGCCATCCCGATCAAGCACGAGACGGTGATGATGATAGATCGGCGCCGGCAGTCCGAGCAGCGTCTGCAACAGCCGGTGGATGCTCGTCGCCTCCATCAGGTCGCGGCCGCGCACCACCTGCGTGACGCCCTGGAGCGCGTCGTCGACGACCACCGCAAGATGGTAACTCGCCGGCGTGTCTTTGCGCGCCAGCACAACATCGCCCCATATAGCCGGATGCGCCGGAACGGCCTCGGCTGCACCCGTGGTTCCAGTCTCGGTCCAGAAGAGCGGGCCGCAGCGGGCAATCGCAGCCTGCATATCGAGCCGCAGCGCATAGGGTTCGCCCGCCGCCATTCGCCGCTCGCGTTGGGCGGGAGAAACGGCGGCCGCGCCCCCTGGATAGAGCGGGATCCCATCCGGGTCGCGCGGCCAACCGCCTTTTGCGTCCCGGGCGGCGACGAGCGCCGCAATCTCAACCCGGCTTTCGAAGCTCGCATAGATGAGGCCTTCGCGCTCCAGGCGCGCAAGCGCGGCGCGATAATCCACGAAGTGCTCGCTTTGCCGCCGGACCGGCCGTTCCCAGCCGATGCCCAGCCATCCGAGGTCTTCATAAATCGCCTGCTCGTAGTCCTCCCGGCAGCGCGTCGCGTCGATATCCTCGATGCGCAGCAGCAGCTGTCCGCGCGCCGCCCGCGCCATGTCGAAATTGATGAACGCGGAGAGCGCATGACCGAGATGGAGATACCCGTTCGGACTGGGGGCGAAACGGAAGACGGAGTGCGGCATCGCAAAACGCCGAAGCGTGACGGTTCGAAGGTCTTTAGTGTATCAGTGCCGGCGATGAACCGGCGAATTGACACTGATGCCGATCTCGATGTTGCGCTGGCTGCGCTGCTCGATGCGGATCCGCGTCTCTGTCGCGCAGTGTCGTTAGGGGGACGGCCGCCGCTGCGCCGGCGCTCCGACGGATTTGCCGGACTCGCGTCAATCGTCGTGTCGCAGCAGCTTTCGACCGCGAGCGCGAATGCCATTTGGGAGCGACTGCGCGCGGCCCTGGACCCACTGGAACACCAAGCCATCTTGCGCGCCCGTACCGACACACTCGCCCGGCTCGGGCTCTCCCGGCCGAAGATTCGGACGCTCAAGGCGATTGCGAGAGCAATCGAACACGGCGATCTCAATCTCGCAGATCTTGTGCATCGCTCAGCGGATGAAGCCCACCGCGGCTTGACGGCCATTCACGGCATCGGACCCTGGACCGCCGACATTTATCTCCTCTTCTGCCTTGGCCACGCCGACGCTTGGCCGGCGGCCGATTTGGCTCTGCAAGAAGCGATGCGGCTGCTTCTCGGGCTGGCGGCACGTCCGACCAGCAAAGAGATGGTATCGCTCGCCGAACCGTGGCGGCCGTGGCGGGGAGCCGCCGCTTGCGTGCTGTGGTGCTACTATCGCGCGGCCAAACGGCGTGCCACGCCGCTGGAAACCAGCCCTGAGCGGAGACTCGATGGCCGGTGAAATCAACGGCCCGCGGCTCGAACCGCGAGGGAGCGGGCCGCCACGCCAGCTTGTCGTGTTCCTGCACGGCTATGGCGCCGACGGTAATGATCTCATCGAGATCGGCCGCGCCTGGCAGCCGCTGATGCCGGACGCCGCATTTGTCTCCCCGCACGCGCCTGAGCCGTGCGGGCAGGCGCCGATGGGCCGGCAGTGGTTTCCGCTTACGTTCCGCGATCCTGATGAGCGCTGGAGAGGCGTCAACGGGGCGGCTCCGGTGCTCGAGCGTTTTCTCGATGCCGAGCTCGAGCGCCGCAAACTGCCCCCCTCTGCGCTTGCATTGGTGGGGTTCAGCCAGGGGACAATGATGGCCTTGCATGTCGGGCTTCGCCGGGCCGTGGCCCCGCTCGCAATCGTCGGTTATTCCGGGCTTCTGGTCGTCCCGTCGGAGGGGGATATCGCCAAGATCGCCGCGGAAATAAGATCGCGACCGCCGATCCTGCTGGTGCACGGTGAGCGTGACGATCTTATCCCGGTCGAGGCGTTATTCCTGGCGTCGAGTGGGCTTGCCGAACTTGGCATTCCGGTGGAATGGCACCTCTCCTCCGGTATTGGGCACGGCATCGACCAGGAAGGACTCCGTCATGGCGGCGAATTTCTTAGCCGGGCAATCGCGCGAGCGGGGGCGCCTGTGTCCGTTGGCGCGAAATGAGCTTCGTAGGGTGGGCAAAATCGCGTCCCCGATGTCTTCCACGCGCACGGTCCTACCCGCGATTTTGCCCACGCGGTCAGCTGCTGCGAGACGGGACCGCGTGGGCAAACGCGCGCGACAGAGCAGTACGTTCCGTGAGGCATGGCTGCGCGCGTTTGCCCACCCTACGAAGCGATGAGTACCGGAGCCCAGTCATGAAGCTTACCAATAAGGTCGCCCTGGTGACCGGGGGCGCACGCGGAATCGGGCTCGCGATTGCGCGCCGCTACGTGGCCGAGGGCGCCAAGGTCGTGATTGCCGACAACGATCGCGAGGCGGGCCCCGCTTGCGCCGTCGCGCTCGGTCATGCCGATTGTCGGTTCGTAGCGACCGATGTCGGAGACGCCGAGAGCGCCCGTAATGCCGTTGCCGAGACTTGCGGCGCCTTCGGCCGGCTCGATGTCCTCGTCAACAATGCCGGAATTGTCCACGCAGCCGATTTCCTCGAAATCGAAGAGGCCGATTTCGATCGCGTGCTGCGCGTCAATCTCAAGGGCGCCTTCCTGGTCGGTCAGGCTGCGGCGAAACAGATGGTGGCGCAGGTCAAGGCCCGGCAAGGCGAAGGGTCGATCATCAATATGAGCTCAATAAACGCGGTCGTGGCTATTCCCAATCAGGTTCCCTATTGCGTCTCCAAAGGCGGCCTCGATCAGCTGACGAAAGTCATGTCGCTGTCGCTTGCGCCTTACGGCATCCGGGTCAACGCCATCGGGCCGGGCTCGATCATGACCGATATCCTCAAATCGGTCGCGACCGACAAGGAGGCCCGGCGCAGGCTGCTTGCGCGAACCCCGCTCGGACGCATCGGCGAACCGGAGGAGGTCGCCTCGATCGCGCTGTTCCTGGCATCCGATGAGGCGAGCTATATCACCGGGCAGACCATCTATGCGGACGGCGGCCGGCTCGGTCTCAACTATACGGTTCCGGTCACGGATACCGATTGAGGCGCCGATGGCCGGCAAGCGTCCGCCTGCGCTCGATCGCATCGACGTCAAGATACTGGCAGCCCTGCAACGCGACGGCCGCTCGACCAACGAAAAGCTCGCCGCCGCCGTGGCGCTGTCGCCGCGCGCCTGCCTCGAACGGGTGCGGCGTCTCGAAGCCGCCGGCATCATCATCGGCTATCAGGCCATGATCGACCTCGCCTTGCTTTCGAAGCCGGTCACCGTGTTCGCCGAGATCACGCTGGAGCGGCTGGGGAGCCAGCAGCGATTCGAGCAGGGCCTCAACGCGATCGAAGAACTGGTCGAGTGCTGGGAAGTAAGCGGGACGTTCGATTACCTCGCGCGCTTCGTCTGCGCCGATCTCGCCCGCTATGAAGTGCTCACCAACCTGCTCGCGGGCGATCCGAAGTTCGGTGTCGCCCGGATCGTCAGCCTCATCGCGCTGCGGCCGGTCCGCCGTTTCGCCGGTTATCCGGAGTCGCTGCTCTCGCGCAGGATCGAGTGACGCCAAAGGAGAATTCATGACGCTCACGAGAGCGGCATATCATGGAGCCGTCGAAGCGGGATTGGTCACAATTGCCGCTCTGAGCACTCTCTTTGTCCAGATCCGGTCAGTTGCCGGACAAACGCCAAGCGAGGTGCAAAGGATGGCTCAAGATGCCATCCGTCGCCTCGACCTGCAGACGGAAATTCCTGATGCCCCGAAGCCGGTGCATTTTCCGCTCTCGTTTCCTCCCGAATTACTGTGGTTCATCGTCGCTCTCGCGGTGATCATTTTGCTATATTCGTTCCGTGACTTGATCCCGCTACTTCGTCCTCGCGGCGGCGAATTGCCCGAAGCGGATGTGATCTCTGCCGGCGCGATGGGAAGCGACCCGGAAGTCGCGCTCGCGGCTGCCGACGAGCTTGCGCGTCAAGGCCGCTACGGCGATGCCATGCACCTCCTGCTGCTCCGCAGCCTGGCGCAGTTACGGGTCCGTCTTGAGGAGCCATTTGCGGATTCGCTTACCAGCCGCGAAATTCTGCGCAGCGCGCGGCTACCGAAAACCGCCCGCGAGCCGCTGTGCGACGTGGTCGGCCGGGTGGAATGGGCTTATTTCGGCGAGCATCCGGCCGAGCACGAGGATTACCAAGCCTGCCGCACGAGCTTTTTCGCAATTGAACGGGCCCTGCACGGGAGCGCGGCGGCGTGAACGACGAATCGATATTCCCGCCACGTATCCTGATCGGCTGGATCAGCGCCGGGGTCGCACTGTTCGCCGTGTCGCTTTATTTCATGGGAAGCCGCGAAACCAGCTTGTCCGACCGCAGCGGACCGAGCGCGTTTTCGCCATCGGCAATCGGCTATGCCGGCATTGCCGAGGTGCTGCAACGGCGCGGCATTCCGGTCGTCAAGAGCCGATATAACTCGCTGGAAAAGCTCTCGCCCGGAAGCGTGCTGGTAATTGCCGAACCGAGGCTGAGCACGCAATCCGAAGCGAGCATTCGAACGCTGCTCACGGCTCCTGACATCCTCGTGGTGCTGCCCAAGTGGGCTGGGCAGCCGAGCGAGGACCATCCGGGCTGGCTAAGCTCGCTCGGCGAGCGCCCCAATGCGGATGCACAGCGAATACTTGCGCTCATAGCCGCCCGCGCGACCGTATCGCGCGAACGCGGCGCCGTAGTATGGACGGTCAATGAACTGGGCCTCGCACCCAATATCCAGGCGCCGATGCAATTAATTCGGGAACTGCAAGTTCCCCCGAACCGGAGGCCGCCGATGCGGGCGATCCTTGGCGGCTTTCAAGGCATCCTGATCGGCGAGATCATCGAGCGTGGTCGCCGCATATGGGTGCTTTCGGATCCCGACGTGATTGCAAATCGTGGATTCGGACGGGGGGACAATGCAGCATTGGCGCTAGCCGCACTCGAACGGCTGCGCGGGCGCAGCGGCAGCGTCGTGTTCGACGAGACGGTCCACGGAATTGGGGCGGCTCCGGCGAACCCTCTCCTGATGCTGTTTCAGTTTCCATTCGTGATGGCCACCGCCCAGGGCCTGATCGCCGTAGCCCTGCTGCTCTGGGCGACGCTCGCCCGCTTCGGGGCCCCGCAAGTCAAGCCGCCCGGTTTGAGCGCCGGACGGAGCGGCCTTTTGTCGAACATGGCGGCTCTTATCGAAGACACCGGCCAGCAAGAGCCGATCGTCCGGCGTTACGTCGAGGACACCGTTCGCGATGTCGGACGCCAGCTCCATGCTCCGCGCGAAGTTTCCGGCGATCGCCTGGTGAATTGGCTACAGCGGGTGGGCTCTGCGCGCGGAGCCAAAATAGATGTCGAGGCCGCAATGAGCCAGCTCGCAGGAGTGACCGCTGGGCGGCGGCGGAATATATCGATCCTGCTGCGGCTGGCCCGCCAAATTCATCACTGGAAGGGGGAACTCATCGATGGACGTGACGGGCATCCGCGCGGTCACTGAACGCGTCCGCGGTGAAATCTGCAAGGCTGTGGTTGGGCAGGACGCGGTCATCGACCTCCTGCTCACCAGCCTGCTGGTCGGCGGTCACGTGCTGATCGAGGGCGTCCCCGGGACTGCGAAAACCTTGATGACTCGCGCGTTCGCGGCCGGCCTGTCGCTGCAGTTCGGCCGAATTCAGTTTACACCCGACCTGATGCCCGGTGATGTGCTGGGGACGAATCTTTTCAATTTCCAGACCAACGCGTTCGTGCTTACCAAGGGTCCGATTTTCACACAGCTGCTGCTGGCCGACGAAATCAACCGCAGCCCGCCGAAAACGCAAGCCGCGCTGCTCCAGGCAATGAACGAACGCGTGGTGACGATCGACGGAAAGGACTATCCGCTCGGCGAGGACTTCATGGTCGTCGCCACCCAGAATCCGATCGAGCAGCAGGGCACCTATCCGCTTCCCGAGGCCCAGCTCGACCGCTTTCTGTTCAAGGTCCTCATCGATCATCCCGGCCGCGATGAGGAGCGGGAAGTCGTGCGCCGCCACGGTCACCGTTCCGCCATGCCGCGGCTGGAGGATTTCAAGCTCGAGCCGGTCGCCGACTCGGCCGTTCTCGCCATCATTCGCGATATGGTGACTTACATTCACCTTTCCGATCCGCTCATCGATTACATCGTCGACGTGGTTCGCGCCACCCGCGAGCATTCTTCCCTCGAAGTCGGTGCATCGACGCGTGCAGCCAACATGCTCGCAGCGGCGGTGCGGGCCTACGCGGTTCTGCAAGGCCGCGATTTCGTCATACCCGACGACGTGAAATTCCTGGCACTGCCGGTCCTGCGCCATCGTCTCGTCATGTCGCCGAGCGCGGAGATCGAAGGGCTTACTCCAGATCGGGTGCTGCGCGAGGTCCTCGACCGCACGCCGGCGCCGCGATGATCAGGCCGACGATTCGCACAGTTCTGATATTCGCGGGCGGAATCCCGCTCGCTCTCATTGCCGTCATCTACGATCCCGGCTTGTGGCCGATGGCGGGAAGCTACGCCGTCCTGGTTCTTCTTGCTGCGGCTTTTGACCTCGTGCTCGCTGTTCAACCCGGCATGCTCGACATCAAGACGACGATACCCGGAAAGCTCCATATCGGAGAGCGGGGCGCGGTGACTGCCGAAATTGCGCCGCTGCGATATCGCCGTTCAGTCGACTTGGATGTGCTCGCCGACCAGCGCGGAGAGGTCGAGCCTGTCGGTCCGGTTTCGGCGACAATTCCCGCCGGGCAGAAGGTGGAGGTGACCCTCGCGGTGCTGCCGCGACGCCGCGGCCGTGTGCATGTCGACCGGCTCTGGATCCGATGGCGGGGCCCTCTCGGCCTCATGGAATTCGTCCGGCGAATCCCGCTCGATCGCGAGATCGACGTGCTGCCGAACGTGCGGGGCGTACACGGAACCGCCTTGCAGTTTTTTCTCCGGGAAGCGATCCACGGGATCAAGACACAATTACAGGGAGGCGAGGGAACGGAATTCGACGCCTTGCGCGAATTCATGCCGGGCTTCGACAGCCGCTTCATCGACTGGAAGCATTCGGCGCGCCACCGCAGACTTCTGTGCAAGGAGTTCAGGACTGAACGCAATCACCACGTGATGATGGCATTCGATACCGGCTATCTGATGCTTGAACCGATCGAGGGCATCACCCGGCTCGACCACGCCATCAACGCCGGACTGGCGCTGGCATGGGTGTCGCTGCAGGCCGGCGACCTCGTAGGCAGCTTCGGGTTCGATGCTGCTGTTCGGCAGTATGTGGGTCCGAGCCGCGGCTTAACGAGTCTTGCGCGCATCGAGCGTGCCACCGCGGAGCTTGCCTACCATCATCAGGAGACGAATTTTACCCTCGGCCTTGCCGAACTTAATCTGCGGCTCAAGCGGCGCGCCTTGGTAATCCTGTTTACCGATTTCGTCGATACGATTACGGCCGAGTTGCTTATCGAGAGCATGCAGCGCCTCGCGAATCGCCACGTCGTGGTCTTCGTGACTCAGCGGGGCTCGGTTCTGGAAAATGCCGTCGAGGCGGCACCGACCCGCTTCCTCGATGTGGCGCAGGCCGTCGTGGCGCAGAATTTTCTGCGCGAACGCAGGATAGTGTTCGAACGCCTGGAGCGCCTCGGTGTGCACTGCATTGATGTGCCGATCCGAAGCTTGGCCAGCGCGCTCATCAACCGCTATCTCATGATCAAACAGCGCGGACTGATATGACGGCCACCACTGAAGCGACGGCGGAACGGCCGGCGGCCACCCCCGCAAGGCCGCCCATCGTTCTCAAGAGCAACGAGTTTCGTAAAGGCCGCGAGGAGGGGTGGCGCGATCTCGAATCTCTGGTGCTGCGATTTGAGCGCCGCGGCGCACGCTCTCTCTCGCTCGACGAGTTACAGCGCCTGCCGATCCTCTACCGCGCGGCGCTGTCGTCGCTCTCAGTCGCTCGCACAATCGCACTCGACCGCGCCCTTCTGCTCTACCTTGAGAACCTTGCGCTGCGTGCCTTTCTGGCGATCTACGGGCCGCGCATAAACCCTCTGGAGGGGTTGCGCGATTTCTTCCGGCGCGATCTGCCGGGCGCGGTGCGGGCGGCGCGCTGGAAGATCGCCATAGCGGCTTGCGCTTTGCTTGTCGGCGCCGCCGCAGGGTTTATGTTGACATTGCAGGACGAAGGTTGGCTGACCTCGCTGGTTCCTAACGGGCTCGCGGGCGGCCGCGGGCCCTCAAGCACGCGCGCGGATCTCTATAACCGTGAGATTTTCGCCCCCTGGCCGGGAGCGGCAGCGGCGTTCGGCATCTTCGCCAACGTCCTGTTCAGCCACAATACGCTGATCGGTATCTTGTGTTTCGGCCTGGGATTGGCTCTCGGTGTTCCGACCGTGCTGCTATTGGTCTACAACGGGCTGGGGCTCGGCGCATTTCTGGCGCTTCATTACGACCGCGGCCTGACGCTCGACTTCCTGGGCTGGGTTTCCATCCACGGCACGACCGAAATCGGAGCGCTCATTCTGTTCGCGGCGGCCGGACTGGTGATCGCCGACAGAATACTCTTTCCCGGGCCCTACACGCGCGTGGAAAATCTCGCGCTACACGGCCGGCAGGCGGCGTTGATCGCCGCCGGCGCCGTCCTCATGCTGTTCATCGCTGCAATCCTGGAGGGAGGCTTCCGCCAGCTCGTGCAAAGCACGGCATTGCGCTTGGCGATCGGTGTCGGGTTCGCGGCGTTCTGGATCGGCTATTACGCGCTGGGCGGCCGGGAGGCGAGACGATGAGCCTCGCCCATGAACGCACGTCGGAATTCTTCGAAACGCGGCGACGGGAAAGGCGCAACATCATCACACCGGAAGGGGTGCCGATCCCGGTCGCTCTGGCCGATTACGGCGAGCGCGTGACGGCGTTCTTTCTAGATTGGTTGCTTTGGTTTGTGCTCCTGGTGACGATCTTCCTCGCGATCGTGCTCACGTTACGCAGCAGCCTCTCGCTGATCGCGGTTTCGGTTGCGCTGTTCATCATCTTTCTCATCCGTAATCTTTACTTCATTTATTTCGAGATTGCCTGGCGCGGGGCTACGCCGGGCAAGCGAATCGTCGGCATTCGTGTGATCGACCGCGCCGGAGGACCGCTGCTGCCATCGGCGGTGATTGCGCGCAATTTGACGCGCGAAGTCGAAATGTTCATTCCCCTCGGCATTCTCATAGTGGGAGCCAGGTCTGCCGGGGGCTGGGGGCAGCTTTCGATCGCGGTCTGGCTCATGTTCTTTGCAGCGTTGCCGCTGATCAACCGCGATAGGATGCGCGGGGGCGACCTGATTGCAGGCACGATAGTGATCGCAGTGCCCAAATTGATACTGTTGGGCGATCTTGTCGAAGGCAGCGTTTTATTTTCATTCACCGAACAGCAGCTGCGCGCCTACGGCGCCTTCGAACTGCAGGTGCTCGAAGAACTGCTGCGCCGTCCGGGCACGCCGGAGGGAACGCGTGTGCTCGAGGATGTCTGCGAAAAGATCTGCCGCAAGATCGGCTGGACCGCCCCGGTGCCGCAAAACCAAGTCTTGCCTTTTTTGCACGATTTCTACACGGCTCAACGAGCTTTTCTCGAACGCGAGCAGCTCTACGGCAAGGGCCGCGCCGACAAGTATTCCAAACCGGGGCCGCCCGGCTGAGCCGTTTCGCGCATTCGAGCCATGCACTCTGCGGTCAGGCCGCAGCCGCCATCCTTCGAGGCTCGCATGCAGCCAAACGGCTGCATGCTCGCACCTCAGGATGACGGTGGAACATGCTGGAGGCGATTCAGCGTAATCGTAAAACGCCTCAGTCAAACACGGCAGCGATTTGGTCGGTATCGATCCCTTCCTTGGCGACGCGCAAGTCGCGATAGGTGACCACTCCCAGGATCGCCGAAAAGGCGCCGATGAGAGCGCTCCAGATGAGATTTGCCAAGAGCCCGACGGTAGCCCCGGTCATCAGCGTTAATTTGACGATCAGCCCCTTGCCGATCAGCGTGATGATGACCACGAGAACCATCATGCCGAATATTTTCCAACGGCTGCCTTTGGTCAAAGCTTCGCTGCGGCGCAGGCTTTTCCATGGGCCAATCCGCTCCACCACACAAACCGGCGTCGCGACATACCAGATCGTGAGCAGGAAGAGACCCGGAATGATCAGCAGGAGAATGCCAAGGCCGCCCAGAAGGCCCGTCACGAGTCCAACCCCGATGACTGGAAGAAATCGCCGCGAAGCCTGAACAAAGGACGCCACGAGGTCTACCGGGCGGCCGCGAATGTTCTCGAACGCGCCGTAGAGCACGATCGCCTGGCTCAGCGCATAAAGGACGGGCCATAGCGCGAACCCCGCGAAGCTCCAGGCGAAGGCGGTTGGGCTGCGGATAAACAGAGTCCTGCTGCCAAACAGCAGAACGGTGGGTAGGCTGGCGATAGCCGTCACGATGCTGAATTTCAGCAGGTTGCGTGCAAGCACCGTCGTGGTCTTGGTCATCGCGCTGCCGACGCGAAACTCGCGTTCGGCAAAGCTCGGGACAGCCAAAGACAAATTGGTCATAGGTCTCCTCTCGCGTGCAGCGCTTGCTATTGGCCGACGCTCGCTGCCAATCATCGTCGAGCGGTCGGGCGAAGCAACCTCCACAAGGTCAGGCGCGTCTCGTATACGCCGCGCGGTCAGCCTTCATCCGGCCGCCAACACACGCGCCACATTGATGGCGCTTTTTTGAAAGGATCGCCCGCCGCCGATTCCGCCGTACCCCCTTCCAACTTCAACCAAATTCGCTGGGGACGACCACAACTTCCGCAACAAGAGTCGCGTTCCTGCGCCATATTTACGGTGTGTAGGAGTGATTCGCATGAACCTGATCGAGCTCGAAAACAAATACGCGGCGCACAACTACGAACCGCTTCCGGTCGTGCTTGCGCGCGGCAAGGGTGCTTACCTGTGGGACGTCGATGGCCGGCGCTATATCGACATGATGGGCGCCTATTCGGCGGCGAGCCACGGTCACGGTCATCCACGCATTCTCGCGGCGCTCACCGAGCAGGCCCAGCGCCTGGCGGTGCCCTCGCGCGCCTATTACAACGACCGCCTGGGACCGTTCCTGAAGGAAATCTGCGAGCTTTCCGGGCTCGACGCTGCGCTGCCGATGAACACCGGCGCGGAGGCGGTCGAGACCGCGATCAAGGGCGCGCGCCGCTTCGGCTATCGCGCCAAAGGCGTCCCGCACGACCGTGCCGAGATCATTGTGGCCGAAGGCAATTTCCACGGCCGCACCACGACCATCGTCGGGTTCTCTTCGGAGCCGGAATACCGCGACGGGTTCGGACCCTTCGCGCCCGGTTTTCGTGCTGTGCCTTTCGGCGACATCGCAGCGATCGAGCGGGCGATACGGCCGGAAACGGCTGCCGTGCTCATCGAACCCATCCAGGGCGAGGCCGGCGTGATCGTGCCGCCTCCGGGATATCTGGCCGCGCTGCGCTCGCTGTGCGACGCCCACGGCGTCCTGCTCATCCTGGATGAAGTCCAGTCGGGTCTCGGCCGCACCGGCGCCTGGTTCGCATTCGAACACGAGCACATCCGCCCGGACGGACTAATTCTCGGCAAGGCGCTCGGCGGCGGCGTGCTCCCGGTCTCCGCGTTCGTGGGGACGCGCGAACTGATGGACGTGTTCACGCCCGGCTCCCACGGCTCGACATTCGGCGGCAATCCGCTCGCCGCAGCGGTCGGGATCGAGGCGCTGCAAGTCATGCGCGATGAGCGGCTCGTCGAGCGCAGCCGCGAGCTTGGGGCGCACATGATTGGCCGGCTTCGCGCAATCCGCAGCCCCGCCTTGAAGGCGGTGCGCGGCCGCGGACTCTGGGCAGCCGCCGAGATCAATCCGATTTTCGCGAGCGCGCGCGAAGCCTGCGAGCGCCTGCTTGCCAAAGGCGTGCTCTCGAAAGAGACACACGGGACGGTGGTTCGGCTCGCGCCGCCGCTGGTGATCGCGCGCGAGGACCTCGACCGCGCTCTCGACTGTGTCGAAGACGTCATCGACGAACTCGTTCGTCTCCCGCAGCACCCGATGGCCGCATGAGGTCTGCCATGAAGGCGCGCTCCCTCCCGACTGCCCGTTTTCTGATGTGCCGGCCGCGGCATTTTGCGGTGGCCTACACGATCAATCCGTGGATGGATCCGCGGAGCTGGGCGCAGCAGGATGGCGCACTCTCGCTCCAATCGCAGAAGGAATGGACGCGCCTTTACCGCAAGCTGATCCGGCTCGGCGCCGAGATCGATCTCGTCACTCCCGTGCCGGGACTTCCCGATCTGGTGTTCACCGCGAATGCCGCGGTGGTGCTCAATGGAGTGGCGCTGCTGGCGCGTTTTCGCCATGCCGAGCGAACCGGCGAAGAGCCGCATTACGAGGCCGCGTTCCGCAAGCTGCAGGCCTGCGGGTTCGTCAATGCGATCCGCAAGCTTCCTGATGATGTCGTCCTCGAAGGCGCCGGCGACTGCGTCTGGGACGATACCCGCAACCTGTTCTGGATGGGCTACGGCCCCCGCTCCGATGCCGCCGCCCGCGATGCCGTTGCGGATACGTTTGGCACCGACGTGGTTGCGCTCGAACTCGTCGATCGGCGCTTCTATCACATGGACACGGCGCTGGTGCCGCTCACCGGCGGTGAGGTGATGTATGTGCCGGAAGCTTTCACGCCGGCGGGCTTGGCGGCAATTCGCGACCGGATCGACCCCGATCGGCGGATCGAGCTTACGAGCGAGGACAGCGCCCGCTTCGCCGCCAATGCGGTGTGCCTCGATCGCGCCCTCGTGCTCTCTTCCTGCACCGAGGATCTCCGCCGCCGCCTGGAAGAACGCGGTTACCGGGTGATTGCGACAGCGCTCGATTCGTTTCTGCGCAGCGGCGGCAGCGCCTTCTGTCTCACGCTGCGGCTCGATCGCAGCAGCGCCGCCGTCACGGCCCGGACTGCGACGGCTGCCTGACTTGTAGAGCTTGTAGCCCGGATTGAAGCGCGCTTGTAGCAACTGGAACCCGCCCGCCGAGGATTTGTGGGCGCGCTTCAATCCGGGCTACGGAGCCTCCGGTAAGCCTCGGACTATGCTTCACAATCCTGTCACGCTGCCCTATAGACTGTGACCACAACTGCTCGTGCAGCCGCGGGGGCGGGTCGAAAGGACGGATGCCGTGAACGCGCACGTATCGCCGACGGGCTGGCCCGCGCTTGTTCTCAACGCGGATTTCCGTCCGCTGAGTTACTACCCGCTGTCGCTGTGGTCGTGGCAGGACGCCATCAAGGCGGTATTCCTCGAGCGGGTGAACATTGTCGCGCAGTACGACCGCGCGGTACGCAGCCCCAGTCTGGAAATGAAGCTGCCCAGCGTGGTCTCGCTCAAGACCTATGTGAAGCCTGCCACGCAACCGGCGTTCACGCGATTCAACGTGTTCTTGCGCGACAAGTTCTCCTGTCAATTCTGCGGCTCGCGCGATGACCTCACCTTCGACCACCTGCTGCCGCGCTCGCGCGGCGGCCACACCACCTGGATCAACGTCGTCGCGGCCTGTTCGCCCTGCAATCTGAAAAAGGGCAACATGACAATGGAAGAAGCCCGAATGTGGCCCTCGCAAATGCCGTTTCAGCCGACGGTGCATCACCTCCACCGCAATGGCCGGTTATTCCCGCCGAATTACCTGCATGACAGCTGGCTCGATTATCTCTATTGGGATACCGAGTTGGATCCGTAGTCGTAGGGCGGGTTAGGCTTCCTGCGAGGGTGGGCAAAATCGCGTGGCACCACCTGACCGCGTGGGCAACGGCGCGGCGCGATTTTGCCCACGCCGTCGGCATTGGAGAAGGCGCCGTTGCCCACCCTACGAAGCCTCTTTTGACGCAGTAAGGTTAGGCTTACTGCGTAGGGTGGGCAAAATCGCGCTTGAGGTACCTCCACACGACGAAACGTTGACGCGATTTTGCCCACGCGGTCAGCTCTCGACGTGGGACGGCGTGGGCAAAGGCGCACCGAGACTCTGCGCGATTGGCACGGTCCGGCGCCGCGCCTTTGCCACCCTACAATTTGACGTTCAATGAATTCCGATCAGCGGCCACCAGAACGGCACCAGCAGCATCAGCACCACGAATTCCACGATCGTTAGCCAGGCGCCCATGCGCACGAGGTCGCGGGCTTCGAAATAGCCGTAGGAATAACCGACAATCAGCACACCCGATTGGTAGGCGAACAATTTGCCCCCGGCTGCAAAGGTCCAAATCAGGCCAAGTTGGAGCGGATTCATGCCGTTCGCCTTGGCGAGCTGCATCACCACGGGAATCGACGTGCCGAGCATGGAAATCTCGCTCGCCAACAAGAAGTGATAGAGAAATGCCGCCCAGTACATCACGGCGGTGGTGATGACGATGTTGCCGAGCAAGGGCTCGATCCAGGCGAAGATCCCTTGGGTGAGCACCTCGATTGCTTTTGTCTGCTCCATGACGTTGCCCATGCTCACCGCCGCGGCAGTGAAGAAGACGGGTCCGTAATTGACTCGCCGCAATTCCTCGATGGGAAGAATCCCAACATACGGAAGCAGGGCAAAAAGTCCGACTCCGATGCCGATGGCGGAAGCCGAAATGTGGTGCAGGAAATCGGTAAGCCAGAGCAGGATTGCGGCAGCTATCAGCAGAGCCGCCTTTCGCTCCTGTGGGGTGAGCGGTCCCATCTTCCTTAGCTCTTTTTGCAGGAACGCATAGCCGCCTTCGAGGCGAACCGTCTCCGGCGGGTAGAGCCAAAGCGTGAGCAGCCAGGCCGCAATCAGGGTGATGATGCTGCACGGCAGGAACGCGAGGAACCACTGGCTGTAGAGAACCTCGACGCCGCCGTCCTTCTCGATAAAGCCGCGCGCCGTGATCGAGCCGGCACCGGCAATGATCATCTTGTCGAAGATATTCGCCGTGTAGGTGAGGATCAGGAACATGCCCCGCGCCACGTTGCTGCCGCGCGCCGCCCCGAAGGCCTCGACCAGGCCGAGCGCGATGGCCGCCATGATGACGATGCGGGCGATGCCCGACGGGACCAGGAACGTGAGCAGGAAATCGGTGACGATGAGTCCGAGCAGAATTCGCGGATAGGTGATGCCGATGCGCAGCATGACCGTGTAGGCGATCCGGCGCGCGATCCCCGATCGGGTGGCGACAGCGCCGATCAGGAAAGCGCCGAATAGAAACCACGGCGTGTCATTGGCAAAACCGCTCCAGGCGACTGGGAATCGCGCGATCTGAAGTACCCAGAACAGGAAACAGCCGATGAATCCCGCCAGCGCATAATCGATGCACTGGGTAATCCAGCAGATGACCATGAAGCCCACGATGGCGAAGGCATGCTTGGTCTGCGGCTCGATCGGAATCGGCGAAAACCAGATCGCGATGGGAACGAGGATCGCCAGGACCTGGCCGACAAGGATAACGTTGGAATCCTTCTGCTGCCCGGGCTCTTCGGCAAGACCTGCGTGGCTTGCTTGACTGTCAATTGCAGCCATCCGACCACCTCTCGCTGCGCGGCGTCAACGCGGGGCGATGATGCGCTGTTCCAAATGCTTGGATCAAGCCGGCTGACTGGTTTGAGCTCTGTAGGGTGGGCAAAATCGCTTGGCACGACCGGACAGCATGCGCCATCAGCGCGTCCACGCGCATCTTTGACGCGCTATGGGCGCGGCGCGATTTTGCCCACGCGGTCGCTATCGAGAAATGCGCCGTTGCCCACCCCACGAAGCTGCGGGCGTGGCCGGCCGCGGCCCGGCGCGGCCCAACCTCAGCCGCCGCGCTTCTGCCGGAGCGCGGCCACAGCTCCCCAGCCGGCAACTGCCGCCAGCGCCAGCGAGATCAGCATATTGTAGCCGGCGAGCGAAACGCCCAGAAACCGCCAGGCTGCTTCATCGCAGCGGACAACGCTCATGGTCTTGAGTTGATCGAGAAGGTTTCCGGCGGATCCCAGATCCTCAAGTGTGCCGGAGCAGTCGCGCGGGCCGGCCCACAGTTTCCATTCGATCCCCGCGTGATAGGCACCGAGGCCGGCGTTCCAGAGCATGCCCGCGGCGATTGCGACCAGGGCCGCGATCAGCACCTTGCGCGAGGAGCCGACCGACTCGCCCATGAGAACGAGAACGGCAAGCGGAATCGCAAAGTAATAGGGATAGCGCTCTTCGAGGCAGAGCGGGCAGGGCTTGAGGCCCAACCCATACTGGAAGAACCAGGCGCCCAGAATCGTCAGGGCACCGACGATGACGATGATGGTTGCGCTCGCGACGATCGGCCGGGTGCGCGCAGTCTTGTGCGCATAGCTCAGCGTCGGGATGAAGGTCTCAGTCATCTCGCCATCCTGATCTCTGGAGTTCCTCTTTCCTGCTCCCATACTGGGGCCGGAATGCGGTGTCGAATCGAGCCGCGCCCGTGCGAAAGCCTCGCGCGTGACCGCGATATAGGGCGGCCGTTGACCCTCCGCCATCGGCCGCTATGATCCGCGCCGGATCGTCATCCTGAGGTGCGAGCATGCGGCCAGCATCAGCGCGGTCACTCGCGTCTTCGACGCGCTAACTGCATGCGAGCCTCGAAGGATGGCGGCTGTGCCCCTGTGGCGGAATCGGTAGACGCGCCTGACTCAAAATCAGGTGGGGTTACACCCGTGCTGGTTCGAGTCCGGCCAGGGGCACCAATCCAAGTGTTGGAAAGAGCGGGTCCAACTGCTCCAGGGGTGAGCTGATCTTCTGGACCAGTTCAGAGTCCAACAAGCCCGAAAGAGCCGCGCATAGCCCGCGGCTCTTTCGCTATAAAAGGCGAC
>DATBHB010000180.1:0-10012 GCA_036557705.1 Xanthobacteraceae bacterium | reverse complement strand
TTCATCGGCCAGCCGAACCGGAATTGAGTAAGTAGTAAGACCAACCACACGAGGACATCGCATGACGCGCATCGCCATCATCGACCGCGCCGACATGAATGCCGAGCAGGCGCGCGTCTACGACGCCGCCAAGCAAACGAGCGGCATCGTGGGCGGCCCGTACTTCGCCTATATCCGCCTGCCCAAGCTGTTCGAGGCCTGCCAGGGCCTGCGCGCCGCGTTGGCGGCCAGCCCGCTGTCGCGGCGCGAGCACCAGATCGTCAACCTCGTCGTCGCTCGGCACTGGAACGCGCGCTACCCCTGGTTCGCGCAGGTGCGCGCCTCGCTCGCCGCCGGCATCGACCAGGCGACCATCGACGCGATCAACGCGCGCAAGACCCCGAGCCTCCCCGATGCGCGCGAGCGGACCTGCTTCGCGGTGGCGAAGGAGCTGCTCGCCGACAAGGGGCTGAGCGACGCGAGCTACGCCGCGGCGGAAAAGACCATGGGGCTCGAGAGCCTGGTGGCGCTGGTGGCGGCGACCGGCAGCTTCTCGATGACCTGCATGACCGCGGCCACCTTCGGCATCGACCCGCCGGCCGCCAACCCGACGCCGCTCGCGCCGTAGCACCGGAGGCGAGCACGGTATCGATGTAGCGAAGAAACCCTCTCCCCTCGCGTTCTCGGGGTGATGTTTCCCCGAGATGGAAGTTGATGGCTGGCGGTTCATAACACATTGATTTTTCTTGCGCGAATGCGGACGGCGTATCACGTTCGGTCCTGTCATTCCATTTGCGATGCTACCTATGTGAAGTGAAGGTAGCACCGCCGGACAGGTGCCTTCCATGCCACGCATTCGACTGACGAAGAGCGCGATCGACGCACTACCGACTCCAAAATCCGACGTGGTCTACTGGGACGCCGGTTGCGCGGGCTTCGGCGTCAAGGTCACCCCTAAAGGCCGCAAGGTGTTCATCGTTCTCTACCGCACCGGCGGCGCGGGCTCGAGGCTGCGCAAGTACACCATCGGCCCGTACGGTCGCGTGACCCTTCACCAGGCGCGCGTGGCGGCGCAGAAGGTGTTTGCAGCGAAGCTCGATGGTCGCGATCCAGCAGCCGAGAAGCGGGAGGCGAAGCGGCGGGTCGTCGCAGATCGGGTCGAGGACCTGCTGGAGACGTTCATTGCCCAACGCCTGTCACAGAACCGCTCCGGAGGCGAGATTTCCCGGCTCCTTCGTCGTGAGGGGGGCAGGTCTTGGGCCGGCAAGAGCATTCATGAGATGACGAAGCGAGACGTGGTCGAGGTGGTTACCGCCATCGAGCAGCGGGGGGCACCGGTCGCCGCCAACAAAGCTTTGAAGTCGATCAAGACGTTCCTGCGTTGGTGCGTCGGTCGCGCTGTCCTCGATCAATCGCCAGCCGAAGGCGTGCCATTGCCCACGAAGGAGGTTGCTCGAGACCGAGTGCTCGATGACGAGGAACTCGCCCAGGTCATCCTCGCCGCTCGAGAGATCGGCGGTGCATATGGTGGCATCGTTGAAGTCCTGGCGCTCACCGGCCAGCGCCGCGAAGAGGTGGCCCGTCTGCAGTGGGAAGAACTCGACCTTGCGCGCCGAATTTGGACAATCCCCAAATCACGGACGAAGAATGCCAAGACGCATGTAGCGCACCTTTCCGAGCAGGCGCTGGCCGTCGTAAAGCGGGCAGACAAGCGAGGGCCACTAGTCTTCTCGTTGCTGGGAACCAAGCCCTTCCAGGAGTTTAGCCGAGCCAAACGCCGGCTGGATCAGCTGTCCGGCGTCACCGGATGGCGACTTCATGATCTGCGCCGGACCTGTGTATCCGGAATGGCGCGGCTTGGGATTGCACCTCATGTTGCCGACAAGATTCTTAACCACCAATCTGGCACGATCTCAGGAGTTGCGGCTGTCTACCAGCGACACGAATTCCTCGCGGAGCGCCAAGAGGCACTCGAACGATGGGGAGCCCACGTGGCCAGGATTGTAAGTGAGGTGGGAGGCGAACGTCGGCCCAATCTTCAGAGGGCCGCGTGACCGACGTCCTCTCCATCGGGTACGTGACGCTCTTGCAGGCGGCCGAGATGTTGCAGCCGTCAATGTTCGCGGGAGTACCAGATCAGGCGGCTGTCATAAGACTCCGTCAAATGGGCGTGAACGTGAGTGACGGACTCGCGACGGACCGTGCCATCGCTGAAATCTGGAAAGCAGTCGACTCGGGCCTTGTACGGCCAATGGCTATTGGGGGTCGACGGCGGCGGATTGTCAGGCTCAATCCTGAGATCACAAAACAGATTCCGACTTTGCGAAGTCCTAGGGGTCGAGGATTCACGTTTCTACGGCCATCGAATCCCGCCTTTCACCAACTGGCGGGATGGTTTGGTCACGATCTCTCCAACATCACCCTGGCCTTCCGGGAGACAGAGATTCGAAAACTAGCACGCAGACTGATGAGAGCGCGTCGAACCGCGCAAAAGACGGAGGGGCAAAAGAAGCTCCGCGGTCGACCACCCCGCGTTCCGATTATTCAACCAGTAATTAGTGATCTGATAACCCGGAGAAGATGGAAGCCAACAATGGGAATGAAGGCGTTAACTAGAGAGGTCAATCGCGCTGGAAAATGGCCGGAGCAAGTGAGTCAAGACACCGTGACCCGCGCACTCGACGCCCTTCATGAACAAAATCACGACCGGCGATTTGAGCGAGTTCGCCACATCCGACAGTCATCGAGACCGGGCTAGTCCCCGAAAGGAGGGACAATATTCAAACCAGACATCAAGTTTGGCTTTCGCCGATCCCACGGGGGTCATCATACATCCGCTTACGCATTTCGAGGTTCTCCTCGCTGCGCCGCTGTTCCGCGGCGATCTGCCGGTCGAGAAGGCGGATATAACTCTCGGCAAAGGCCCGCACATGAGCGTCCTGGTCCGTAAGCCAAGCGGCCATTTCCTGTTTCTTCTTCGTGTACGCCTCCACGAATCCGAACTCGCCAGCGACGACGCCGGTGCTCTGCAAAATGATTTCCACGTTCGGCAGCAGCGGGTCGCCGACAGGGAGCGCGCGCACCACCGCCTTGCATGTCTCGTTTAGAAAGGCTTCGCCGTGGTAACTCGGCATGACACAGATCACGAATTCGATATCGTCGCGGTTGCCATTCCGAACGTAAGAAAGAAGCTTCCGGCTGAAAACCTCCGGAAAATTCGGAAAACTGTTCGCCAGGAATCGCCCGCCGCGAAACTGGAACATCGCATCGCCGCTCACAAACCATTGCCGTACCGTCCCGGCCGCATGATTCGCGATGTTCGCGAAGGTTTTTTCGAGGCCGTGAAATTGGAACGGTATTGCCTCGTAGCTGTCTTCATCTTTCTGTAACGCCGCATAGGCCAGCCGCTCACCGAAGAAATTGAACACTTTCTCCGGCTGGCTTTTTGCCATCAAGCCCAACACGCGCTCCGCATGGGATTCGATCCGTCGCAGATGCACGAGGCTCCTGAGAACAACGTCTGTTTGCTCGGCCGTCAGGGCGCAGAGCGGGGAGCGTTCTTGCGGAAGGAACCACAGGAGGTTGACCCAGCGCGCATCGCGCCGTCCCGTGAAATATTCGATCGCCGGCAGGAAGATCGCCTCGATCAGGCCCTCCGGGGCATCGCCATAGCGCCTGCCGAAGGCCGCCATCACCTGCACCAGAACCGGATCTTCCTTCCTCTTGATCCCGAGCGCCAGAATCTTGCGGAGCAGGGCCGGGTCGAACTCCGACGCGAGCTGGACGTAGTGAGCCATTTCGGCCAAATGCTTCTCTTGCGCCAGCCATTTCCCAATTTTGGCGTCAAAATCGGCGCGCCGGTCGCTTTGGGCAAGGCCGCTCAGCATGACACCGAGAAAGCCGGTCAGGCGTTCGTCCAGCCTATCGATGAACCCGAGCACGACCTGCGGCTTAGCCTGGCTCAGTTTTTGAAGAAACTGGCCGAAACTCGGAAACATCATGAGGTCGTCGGATTCCGTTTGTGCACAGCGTTGAATGATCGCGAACCATTCTTCCGCGTTCCGCTCGTTGACCTCTCCCACGAACTCGCCGATGCGTTGTTCCCTGTAGGTGCCGAAGGGCGTCTCAAAAGGGCGCGGTTTCGTAAGCCTTGCCGCCTTCACCGCCGCGACAAGGCGCTCCCTGATCTCGGGATAGACGCTTGTCGGGTCGTCGTAATTCGGCAGAACGTAGTCGCGAAATCGTTCCAGCAATTCGTAGCGCGCGTTGTTGTCGTTGCATTCCGCGAGCGCTTTGAGCGCGCCGCGGTCGAACAGCTCCTTGCCGCTCAAGAGCCGCTCGTAGTCATCCAGCACTTTTTGAAACTCATAGCCCGCAGGCAGTAAGTGGGCTTTCATGATTTTCTGCAGGCGTTGCTCGATCGCCTCCAACAGCTTGCCGCCGAAGCCCCTCAGGACGGGCTTCTTGTAAATAATGTCGTGCTCCATCTCCGACCAGGCGTGGTTCAGCGTCGTCTGGACCTGCACCTCGCACCACAGGTCGCCGAAGCGCGCATATTCGGGCAGGGCCGTGCGATCGGCCTTCAACTTCACCACGTAATTGTTCGATATGAAGAGAGTGTCCGGCTCCGTCTGTCCCGGCACCGGGTGATGAATCTTGGTCCGGTCCCAATCGACATCGAAGTTATCCTGAATGATGCCGCTTTGCAGGAATCGCGCTACGTCGGAGTTGGTGTAGAAAATCAGCCGGCAGCCGGCCAAATCCTTGATCTGGTCTTCGAGCGCCGTGGTCGCGAGGATGCCGCGGTCTTCCAGCTTCTTGCGAAGGGATTCCGGGTCTTTCAACCGGTGCTGAACCTGCTGGAGCCGGAAGGTCTCCGGATAGGCGACGATCGCTGCCCGCAGAATCGCCGCAACCGTCTCTGCCAAGGCGGCGTAGTCGGCAAATTTCGATCGCGCGTAAGTTTCGAAGTCCATGTTTTCACGCTGTCTTGTACTCCACCAGTTCGGCGGTTTCATGCAAGGCCGTGTGGACGAACACCCGATCCCCCTTAGTCGACAAGGAATTTGGCGTAACACAGCACTCTTTTAGCGGAAGACCCAAACGCATCTTCGGTCCATCTCCAGGCACGAAAGGAGGTGGGCAATGGGCGCCCCCGCGAAGACCAACGAACTCGATCCCCTGCTTCACCCGGTGCAGGTCGCCAAGCTCGTCGGCGTGTCGCTGTCGTGGTTGGCCAAGTCCCGGATGAACGGCACCGGACCCCGGTTCGTGAAAATCGGCAGGGCGGTTCGATACGCTCTGTCGGCGGTGCAGGAATACATCAAGAGTCGCCAGCGCCTGTCGACGAGCGAGCAGTAGTTCGCCGGGTAGCTCGACCAAGCCGAAGTTGTGCGGAGAAAAGACCGCCAGCTTCGCCGAGGTCATCAGCATTAGTTCCGTAATAATGATCCATTTCCGTACATCAGTATACATCAATATCAAGTAGAATTGAGGTTAGGAACGAATATCGAAGTACATGCGCGCAGTATTGCGTTGACGAATTCCCAAAAAGACATAGGATATACTTGCAGCAATCCCCATCCATCGCGGACGCAATCGAGGCGATCCCAATGACCCAGGCCCCCCTCCTGATCGAGACGTCTTTCGCCGATGCCATCGGCATCATCGGCGCGGCCGACGAGCTCCCCCCGCAGACCCGGCGACATTGGACGACGTCGTTGCGGCAGATCGCCAAGGCGCTGGACAAGCCCCTGGAGGTGATCCCGGCGCGCTACAGCGCGGTGCGAGCTGATCTCGCGCAACTGCACCATGCGCCCGCTGCTCTGACCGCCAAGACGCTGCAGAACCACAAGAGCAACGCCAAGGGCGCCTTGCTTTGGCTGGCGCGGGAAAAAGGCATCCCCGAGCACGGGGCACCGTTGACGCCGGCCTGGGACCGGTTGCGGACGGAGATCGGGGATTCCCTCGTGCGCTCGAGGCTCTCGGCCTTCATGAGGTTCTGCTCGGCGAATATCATCGCGCCGACCGCCGTGGACGAGGCCGCGGTTGAGCGCTTCATCGCTTATCGTGCCCAGGCCGGGAGGCCAGTCGACGATGCCTTCCGGCGCTTGCTGGCCCGGGCGTGGAACGCGAATGCCGGCAAGGTCCCGGGCTGGCCCGCGCAGAGGCTTCTGGAGCCACCGGTGAAGCCGGCTGTGGAAGTGCCCTGGGAACACTTCCCCGAAGGCCTTCGGCAGGACGTTGATCGATACCTGGAGAGTCTGACCCGCGTCCGTCGAAATCGAATTGGACAACGCATCCGACCGTTGAAGTCCTCCACGATCCGTACTCGGCGGGCCGAGCTGGCAGCCGCCGCCCGCATGGCGGTGAAGACCGGGGTTGAGATCGGCGCCTTGACGTCGTTATCGGCGCTGCTGGCGCCGGAGGTGGTGGAGAAGGTGTTGGACAGCTATTGGCAGTGCAACGGCGACAAGCCGAAGCTGTTCACGATCGACTTAGCCCGCAGATTCTTGGCAATCGCGAAAGAGACCAAGTGCCTGGATGATGCGGCTTGCGCGCGCCTCGACGAGATGCGGCAAGACCTCGAGGAGCACCGCCAGGGCGGCCTCACCGACAAGAACATGGCGTTCATCCGGCAGGTCATCACCCCGGGGGTTTGGAAACGGGTGGTCAAGCTGCCGGTTGAGATGATGGCGATCGCCCGCTCGCAGCAGGCGCATGCCCCCAACGGGGCTGCCATCACGGCCCAGCTCGCGGTCGCCATCGCGATCTTGTCCGTGGCGCCGGTGCGCCTTGCAAACCTGACCGCGATCAGGCTGGGCACAAACCTGATCAAGCCTGGCGGGCCCGGCTTCAACTACTGGCTCGTCTTCCCGGACTACGACGTCAAAAACCGGGTCAGCCTGAATTATCCCTTTAACCCGTACGTCACCGGGCTGATCGATGAGTACGTCCACGACTTCCGGCCCACCCTGCTACGAGGCAGGAACGAAGACTGGCTGTTTCCGGGGCAATGCGGAGGCGCCAAGGGCAAGATCTCGTTCAGCGGCCAGATCACGGAACGCATATACAAGGCGACGGGCCTGCGAATGACAGTGCATCAGTTCCGGCACGCCGCCGGCGCCCTCATCCTGATGCGCCGGCCGGGCGAGTACGAGCTCGTCCGCCAGCTCCTCGGTCACCGCAATGTGCAGACCACGATCAATTGCTACATCGGCTTGGAGAACATCCGCGCGAGCGAGATCTTCAGCCAGATTGTCATGGAGCAGATGAATGATCCGCAGTTGGAAGCGGCGGAATGAAGCCCCGCGCCGAATCCGATTGCCCGCCCAGCGAATCTGGACGCCCACACCCGCGATCGTTGCCAGTTCACGAATGGCCCGACGCCGATCGCCGAGCCTGGGACGATGCCTGTCGACCTGGAGCCCGGCTCAAGCCGGGAGGTGCCGCAAGCTATCTCGCGCAAGTAAGCCGTGACGATTTTGCCCGCCGGTATGGTGCGTTCCTGGGCTTCCTGCAGCGCAGTGGGCGCCTCGAGCGCGGCGCGGCGGCCGCCGCCCAGGTCACATTGCGAAATGTCGAGGCGTACGTCGCCGACCTCACCCCCCGAGTGCGCTCGGTCACAATCTGGAACTGCGTCTACAAGCTGCGCCGTGCCGCGCAGTTGCTCGCGCCCACCGCCGACTTCTCCTGGCTCGCTGAGATCGAGAAGGACCTCGCCCTAGTAATGGAGCCGAGGTCAAAGCTCGATCGGCTGGTGCTCACCGAGCGGCTGGTGGAGGCTGGCCTGACCTGGGTGGCGGAGGCTCAGACCTTCGCCAGCACCGATCCCGCCCGCGCCCGGGGCGTGCGCAATGGCCTCATGATTGCGCTTCTTGCACTCTGCCCAATCAGGCTCAAGAATTTTGCCACCCTGGAGATCGGACAGACGTTCAAGGAGGTTCAGGGAAACTGGTGGATCGCCTTGCCCAGCATAACCACGAAATCTCGCCGGCGGGACGAGCGTCCTGTGCCAGCATGGTTGAACCGCCTCATCGAGGTGTATCTGAACCAGTCGCGACCCATCCTGCTGGGATCGAGGCTGCCGACGAATGCGCTCTGGATCTCCTCCACGACCGGTCAACGGCTGACCACAAAAAACCTTGGGACGCTGATCTCCAAAATCACTCTTGAAACCGTTGGCGTAGACGTTTCCCCCCACCTGTTCCGCACTGCGGCTGCCTCGACCGCGGCGGCGCACGGGGGGAACACCCCGCACCTCGCGAGCGCGTTGCTGAACCACACGGATCCCCGGGTGACCGAGGAGCACTACAACCGCGCGACCACTGTGAGTGCGGCCAACGTTTATGCGCGCATCGTCGCAGGATTTCGGATCGCCTGAGTTCGTGACACGGAAGTTCGAATCCTGCCACCCTGCGGATGTAGTCCGTTGCCAACCAGTCTCCACTGCAAATTCCCTGCAAACAGGGAAAAGAACAGGGAATTTGGCGAAAACAGGCTCTCTGTTGCCAGTTAGACGGCCATTCATCCAGCCTATTCAATAATTTGGGACTAAATTCCTTGCGTGCAGGATCAGGGAATTTTCCAACATCCATCAGGGAAATTTTCACAAAGAACAGCGGATAAGCTACAGGATATCGAATTGCCTCCAAAACGGGGCCATCACTAGAGAAAGCGCCCATGCCGGAAGTTCGACTGGAGGGGCTCACGCTGCGCGTCGCCAACGTGAAAGGCTCGATGGAATTCTATGGTGACAAGCTTGGTCTCCGCGTGGAGATCGACAAAGCCCCTCAATTTGTGATGATCCGTGTGGGAGGGTCCGACGGGCGGGACGATTGGACTGCTCGCGCACGATAGCGCAAATCCTTTGGGATCGATCAGCATGACGCCAGGGCAGCGAGCAGGGATTCATGTTGAGCTGACAACGGATAATCTCGACATCCTGTATGAACATCTGAAAGCCAGAGGAGTAGTTTTTTTCGAACCTCCGCACGAAGAGCCCTGGGAGCGTTCGATGAGAGCACATGATCCTGACGGCTATACGGTTGAATTCGCCGAGGGCCGCAGAGGGCATCGGGGCGTGACGTGAACCACGCGCGACTGCTGATCGACGATGCTCGAACTATCGCGACATACGGGCGCCATTTGTTAAAATGGCATGCAGTTCCGTCACGACGACCGCCCCCTCGCCGATCGCCGCGCCCACCCGCTTGACTGATCCGGATCGAACATCACCGATGGCGAACACGCCACGAACGCTCGTTTCCAACGGCAGCGGACGACCGAATCGGTTGTTTGAAGGGCGGACATCGGTTGGGACATCCGAGCCCGTCAGGATGAAATTCTTGGTGTCGAACGCGAGCCCGCTCCCCGCGAGCCAACTCGTTGCCGGATCCGCGCCGATGAAGAGGAAGACGTGGTGGACCAGCTTCTCCGTTTGCTCGCCAGTCACATTGTTGCGCCAGCGTACGCGCTCCAGCTGCTTTTCCGGACTGCCGTACAAGGCAACGATTTCCGTCTGGGTCAATACTTCGATATTTTCGGCCGCCTCGATGCGGTCGATGAGGTACTGCGACATGCTCTCGGCAAGACTTGGCCCACGCACCAGCATCCAAATTCTTGCAGCGAGGCCACGCAGGAAGACGGCGGCTTGACCCGCCGAGTTGCCACCCCCGACCAGAACAATCTCCTCGTTCCGACACAGGCGCGCCTCGATGGGCGAAGCCCAGTACCAGACTCCCCGACCCTCGAAGTCGCCGAGGTTCGGAACGTCGAGGCGCCGGTAGCGAGCGCCGGTCGCAACGACCACTGTCGAGGCCTTCACGCGCCGGCCATCGCCTAAGCAAAGTGCAACCGGAGTTTCCGCCGCATCGAGGCGCACCGCTTCGGTGGGTATCATCATCCTGGCACCGAATTTCTGCGCCTGGACATAGGCGCGGCCAGTGAGCGCCTGGCCAGAAATGCCGGTTGGGAAACCGAGATAATTCTCGATACGAGCGCTCGCTCCAGCTTGTCCACCGAAGGCGCGGGC
>DATBHB010000179.1:0-18902 GCA_036557705.1 Xanthobacteraceae bacterium | reverse complement strand
CGCCGTACCCGCCGCGATCTGCGTGATGCAACCGACATTGCCGGCAGCGACCACATCGGGCTCAAGCTTCTCGATATAACTGACTTTGCGCGCGCGCAACATTTTCGCGATGTTTGATTGAAGAATGTTGTAGGTACCTGCAGAGCCGCAGCACAGATGTCCCTCCGGTATATCCTTCACCACGAACCCTGTTCGAGACAGTAATTCCTTCGGCGCCCGCGTGATTTTCTGTCCATGCTGGAGCGAGCAGGCGGCGTGATACGCGATGATCAGCGGCTTCGTCGGGGCCTCGATCGGCAGTGCGACGCGCGTGAGATATTCACAGATGTCCATCGCTTGCGCCGCCACCCGTGCGCCCGTTTGGGCAAAACGCGAATCAGTGCGGAGCATGAAGCCGTAATCTTTCACGGTGGTGCCGCAGCCCGACGCTGTCACCAGGATGGCATCGAGTCCCTGCATGGCAAGTTCGGCGCTCCAGGCCGTTACGTTGCGGCGGGCGGCGGCTTGTGCCTCCTCCTCCCGGCCCAGGTGGTGCGCAATGCTGCCGCAGCAACCCTGCCCCTTCGGCAGCACGACTTCGATGCCGTGCCGCGTCAGGACCCCGATCGCAGCCCGCAGGATCGAAGGCGCAATTACCGGCGTGACGCATCCCACCATCAAGGCGACTCTGCCCTTGCGCTCGCCAGCGGCCCGGTAGACTTGACCATCGCCGAGCGCGACCTTCTCGGGCACCCGGCGGGGCGCGAGCCGGAGCATTTCGGCGGCAGGCTTGGCGCCGATTGCGCCGAGCAGCGGCGCCAGCGGCCGCAGCGGCCGCGCCAGCCGCAGCGCCCACCGCAGGCGCTCATTCTGCGGCAACAGCCAAGCCAAAGCGGCGCGCGTCAGGCGTTCGCCCAGTGATCGTCGGTAGGATCGCTCGATGCGCGCTCGCGCGTAATCGACCAGGTGCATGTAATGGACGCCCGACGGGCAGGTCGTCATGCAGGCGAGGCAGGAGAGGCAGCGGTCGATGTGGGTGACCACCTCGGTGCTGGCCGGGCGGTCGTTCTCGATCATGTCCTTGATCAGGTAGATGCGCCCGCGCGGCGAATCGCGCTCGTCGCCGCCGAGCACATAGGTCGGACAGGTCGCGGTACAAAAGCCGCAATGCACGCAGCTGCGCAGGATTTTTTCGCATTCGGCAAGCTGTGGATCGGCGAGCTGCGCGAGGGTGAAGGAGGTACGCATATCAGTAACCAGGGATCAGAGATCAGGTATCAGTAGCCAGCCCATGCTGTCTCGGCCAGCCCGCGAGCTTTCTGATTTCTGATTCCTGATGCCTGATCCCTGATCACTGGCCCGCCCACATCCGCCTCGGATTGAAAGTCCGGTTTGGGTCAAAGCCTTCCTTGACGCGTCTGGTCAAGGCGGCGAGGGGCGGATCCTGCGGCTCGAATACGTCGATCGCGGCGCGTGCGTCGGCTGGAGCGCGGATCAGCGTCGCGTGTCCGCCTACGGCCGCCACGGCGCGCCGCACCAGCGCGGCGCCACTATCCTCGCACGAAGGAAGCAGAACCCACAGCAGCCCGCCCGCCCAGTCGAACATCACCTCGGCGCCGGAGGTCTGCCCAACCAGTGCCGCGGCCTCGGCCCCCCTGGCCGGCGCGGTCGAGACTCGCCAAAGCGGACGCTCGGCCCCGGTGCGCGCAGCGGCGAAGGGAATGGCGTCTCGAATATTGCGCCACAGCTCGCTGGAGAGCGCTTCATCGAGCACCCCAATTTCTCCGAATGACCCTGATAGTGATTGCAGGGCAGCCTTGCGATGAGCAACCGACGGCGCAACCCCTTCGATTCGGAACGCGGTGATCGCGCGGCTTGCCGATGCGACCTCGTCGATCCCGATCGCTGCGGCCGCCGCGGCCGGCAGGTGCGCCGCCCCCGAGACATCGCAGGACGACCTCGTCGCGGCCACCATGGCGTGCACCGCAGACGATTCATCGCAGCCGAACAGCAGCACTGTTGATTCAGTTTCCGGCCTTGGCAGCACCTTGATGGTGAGATCCGTAAGGGCAGCGAGGGTCCCCCATGAACCGGCCATCAGCTTGGAGAGATCGTAGCCGGTAACGTTTTTCACGACCCGCCCGCCCGATTTGAAGGCCTCGCCCATCCCTGAGACAGCCGAGAACCCCAGCACGTGGTCCCGTGCGGCACCGATCTTGATTCTCCGCGGACCGGAAAGATTGGCGGCAACAGTCCCGCCAAGCGTGCCGCGCCCGGCCGAGGCGCCAAATAGCGGCCCGACATCCATCGGTTCAAAGGCGAGTTGCTGGCCCTCCGAGGCGAGAAGCGCATCGATCTCGGCAATCGACGTGCCTGCCTTGGCCGAGAGCACCAGTTCTTGCGGCTCATAGAGGGTCACGCCCGAAAGGCCCGACATGTCGAGGACAAGGTCGGTTTTCAGCGGGCGCCCGATAGCGCGTTTGGAGCCGTGACCGAGGATCTCAATCGTTTTGCCGTGCGCGAGCGCCCATTGAACGCTGGCCTCGATATCTTTGGCGCTGTGCGGCGTGAGGACGTCGGCCATCGGCGGGAGGTCAGAAGCGCGGCAGGTCGGGAAACGCCAGCCTGCCCGCGTGCACATGGATGCGCCCGAGTTCGGCGCAGCGGTGCAGCGTCGGAAACACCTTGCCGGGATTGAGCAGGCCCTTGTCGTCGAAAGCGCATTTGAGCCGCTGCTGCTGCTCGAGGTCTTTCTCGTTGAACATTTCCGGCATCAGGTCGCGCTTCTCGACGCCGACCCCGTGCTCGCCCGTGAGCACGCCGCCCACCTCGACGCACAGGCGCAAGATTGCCGCGCCGAATTCTTCGGCCCGCTCCAATTCGCCCGGCTGATTGGCATCATAGAGGATGAGCGGGTGAAGATTGCCGTCCCCGGCATGGAATACGTTTGCGACCCGTAGCCGGTACTGCGCCGACAGCTCGCGCATCCGCGCGAGCACGACCGGCAGCTTGGCGCGCGGTATGGTGCCGTCCATGCAGTAGTAATCGGGAGAGATGCGACCGACGGCCGGAAAGGCCGCCTTGCGGCCGGCCCAGAACAGCAGCCGTTCCTCCTCGGAGCCGGAGCTTCGGCAGGTGGCGGCGCGGCACTCCCGCGCGATCGCCTCCACGCGCCCGATCAGATGATCGACCTCGGGAAGCGGCCCATCGAGTTCGACGATGAGCAGCGCGTCGACGTCGAGCGGATATCCGGCATGGATGAATTCCTCGGCGGCCTCGATTGCCGGCCGGTCCATCATTTCCATGCCGCCGGGGATGATGCCGGCGCCGATGATCCGGCTGACGCATTCACCGGCATCCTCCGAGGAGGCAAATCCCAGGAGCAGTGCGCGCGCGCATTCCGGTTTCTTGAGGATGCGAACCGTCACTTCGGTCACGACGCCGAGCAAGCCCTCCGAGCCGTTGACGATGCCGAGGAGATCGTAGCCGCCGGGATCGAGATGCTTGCCGCCGATCCGCACGACTTCCCCGCTCATGAGCACCATTTCGCAGCCAAGGACGTTGTTCGATGTCATGCCGTATTTGAGGCAATGCACGCCGCCCGAATTTTCCGCCACGTTGCCGCCGATGGTGCAGGCGATCTGCGAGGACGGATCGGGCGCGTAATAGAACCCGGCATGCTCGACCGCCTGGGTGACCGCGAGATTGGTCACCCCCGGCTCCGCCACCACTGCGCGGTTGTCGAGATCGATTTCTCGGATGCGGTTGAACTTGGCCATGCCGAGGAGCACGCCGTCAGCGAGCGGCAGCGCCCCGCCAGAGAGGGATGTGCCGGCGCCGCGCGGCACCACCTTGATGCCCTCCGAATGGCAGTAGCGCAGGATCCGGCTCACCTGGCGGGTTGTATCCGGCAGCGCCACAATCATCGGAAGCTGCCGGTACGCCGTAAGCCCGTCGGATTCATAGGGACGCATTCCCGGCTCGGTCGCGATCACGCCTTCGCCGGGCACGATGCTGCGCAGCACCGTCGCGATACGGTCGCGGCGCGCGAGAATCGCGCTGTCGGGTTCGGGCATTGTCACGCCCATGGGACGCCCTCTCGTGATCTTTCGCCATGGTAAAATCGTGATGAATTGGCGCTCATTCAACCAAAATTACTCGGCCTCTCAATCAATTCCGGGCTGGTTATCCGCGGCGGGACCGTTGACAGTCTGCGCGGCAAACGCCATTCGAAGGCGGTGGACAAGGCCCAAGCGGCAGTCCATCGGCACAGCAGCCGCGCAGCGGCATCGGGATGGAGGAAATGAGATGAGGACAGTCATTTTGGCAGGATTGATGGTGGTCGCGTCTGCCGGACTCGCACTGGCGCAGGATGCGGCCGCCGGCCAGCAGGTGTTCATGAGATTCTGCCTGCCCTGCCACGATGCGGGCGAAGGGGCAAAGATCAAGCTCGGTCCTCCGCTCAATGGGCTCAACGGTCGCAAAGCCGGCACCTGGGAAGGCTACAACTACTCCGACAACGTCAAGAATTCCGGGATCACCTGGAACGAAGCGCAGTTCAAGGAATACATCGAAAATCCGCAGATGAAGATTCCCGGCACCCGGATGGCCTTCGTCGGGCTCAAGGATGCGAAGGATAGAAACGACATCTGGGCTTACCTGAGCCAGTTCGACAAGGAAGGTAAAAAGAAATAAGTGCGGCCGTTGTTGATGGGGCGCCCCCTTCCTACCCTCCCTGCATGTGGGAGGGGCGCTTTCCCTTGCCGTGGCGCTTCGACGCCACGGCCTTTGCCGACTTGGACCGGCCAATGCGCTCGTCATCCTTTCTGGCGAGCGCTTGAGGAGTTCAAGCCATGGTCAAGGACCTTGTCGTCAACCTGACCGGCGGGCACCCGCAGGACTTTGCGGCCGACTTCGCGCTTTCAATGGCAGCGAGCTACGCCGCACATGCCCTGGGCGTCGGTTTCATTTACGAACCGGTCATTCCCGGCGACATGCTCGGCGGCATCCCGACCGACCTTATCGACGTGCAGCGCGAGGAAAATCGCAAGGCAGCCGAAGTCGCCGCGTCGCGATTTGAGGCGGCCGCAAAAGCTGGCTCGATTTCGGCTGAAACGCGCATCCTCGATGCCAGTCTCGCCGGCGCCCCCGATCTTTTCGGCCGTATCGCGCGGCGATACGATATCGCCGTCGTCGGGCAGGCGCGCCGGGAGCAAGGGGCTTCCGAGGAATTGCTCATCGAAGGTGCGCTGTTTGGTTCCGGGCGACCGATCGTCGTCGTCCCTTATACCCACAAGGAAGGCCTCAAGCTTGACCGTGTCCTGATCTGCTGGGACGGCAGCCGCCCGGCTGCCCGCGCCATTGCCGACGCCATTCCGCTGCTCGCCCGCGCCAAGACGGTCGAGATCGTGGTGGTGATCGGGGAGCGCGACAAGAGCGGCGAACTCACCGGCACGAACATGCGCCGTCACCTCGTTCGGCACGGGATCGAGACCGAGATCAAGCACATCGTGGCCAGCGGCGGCGTGGCGCAGAATGCCATTCTGGCGCATGCGGCTGCGAGCGGCGCGACCTTCATGGTCATGGGCGGCTACGGCCACTCCCGCCTGCGTGAGTTCATTCTGGGCGGCGTCACCCGCGGCATCCTCAAGTCGATGCCGGTCCCGGTGCTGATGTCGCACTGAGCAGGTATCAGCGATCAGCAATCAGGGATCAGAGCCTCGAAGACCCGATGCTGAAGCTCTGATGCTCATTCTGATCTCTGATCCCGAATCGCTTGTGGTGCGACCGTTCTACGGCAAAGATGATTTGCCTCCCCAGGCAGCTGCAATCTGCTACGCTAGCCGGCAAACGCATCGCGAGCATGGGAGGTCCAAATGTCAAAGCCTGCATCGCAACTTGCTGCCGGACTGTTTGAGCGCCGTTCTTTGCTCCGGGGTGCCGCATGGGCGCCCTTATGCGCCGCTGCGCCGGCGCTGCAACTGCTCGCCGGCCCGGCCAAGGCCACGAGCTGGCGCGGGCTTGTCGGTTCAATCAAGCCGCGGGCGAGAGGCTCTTCGCTCGTGGAAATGATCAGGCTCTTGCCTCCGGGCATAGACGTTGTCCCGGTGTATGTGAACTTCACGGAAGGGAGCCGCGAGGAATTGCAGAACAGCTATCCGGCTTACGAGAAGAACGTCGCTTATCTCGCCTCGGAGGGCTGCAACCTGATCAGCATCGAGGGTGCGCCGCCTTTCATGCTGCTCGGCCCCGACGGGGAAGTCAAACTCATCGACGGCTGGAAGCAGAAATACAAGACCGACATGTTCACCTCGTCGCAAAATCAGGTGAACGTGCTGCGCGCCATGAAGATCAAGAAGATTCTCGGCATTACCGGGTCGTTCGGGCCCGATCTCAACAAGATGTTCGCCAAATATTTCGAGGATTCAGGCATCAACGTCGTCGCCATGGAGGGCATCGGCGCGAGTTTCCGCACTGTGAACGATGTGCCAGCGGAAGCGATCTACTCGTTCATCAAGAAGACATTTCTCGAACACCCGGGCGCGGACGCGATCTACATCTTGGGATCGGGGCTCGATGCGCTCGGCGTCGTAGCGCCGCTCGAACAGGACCTCGGCGTCCCGGTCGTGCAGCCGATTGCGGCGCGGGTCTGGGAAATTCAGCGGCGCCTGCACGTGCGCCAGCCGGTCAAGGGTTACGGCACGCTGCTGGAGAATCTACCGGCTTAGTACTACTGTATCAGGAGAGTTTCGGTAGGGTGGGCAAAGGCGCGGTCCACAAGCACGAGCTAGGTCACACGTAAAAAAGAGCGCCGTGCCCACGCGTGCGCCCGCGTGGGCACGGCTCACGCGCTAAGCGCGTTGCGCCTTTGCCCACCCTACTCAGCTGACCAATCCTTGGAACTTGAATGCTCAAGCCGGAAGACAACGAGCGCCTGGTGCGGGTCGGTCCCGGCAGACCCGCCGGCGAATTGATGCGCCGTTACTGGCAGCCGGCGCTCCTTTCCGAGGAACTGCCGGAGAACGACGGTCCGCCGGTGCGCCTGCGCCTGTTGGGCGAAGACCTGGTCGCGTTCCGCGATACGAACGGGCGCATCGGCATTGTCGATGCCTATTGTGCGCACCGACGCGCCGCGCTGTTCTTCGGACGCAATGAGGAATGCGGACTGCGCTGCGCCTACCACGGCTGGAAATACGATATCGACGGCAACTGCGTCGACATGCCGTCGGAGCCGGCCGGTACGCCGATGAAACATAACGTCAAGCTCAAGGCCTACCCGGCGGTCGAACGGGGCCGGGTGGTGTGGGCCTATATGGGTCCGCGCGAACGCATGCCCGAACCGCCGGATTTCGAATGGACGCGCGCGCCTCCAACGCACGCTTTCGTCTCCAAGACTTATGAGGAATGCAATTATCTCCAGGCGCTCGAGGGCGGGCTCGACACTTCGCATGCGTCCTTTGCGCATAACAATTATCTCGGCAACAAGCGGGTGCTGCGCAACATCGACACCGCACCGCGCATCGACGTCGAAACGACCGACTACGGCTATCGGTACATTTCAACGCGGACGATCGACGAAGATCGGCGTTATGTGCGCGTCTACCATTACGCGATGCCGGCACAGCAGATGCGCGGCGCTTTCGAGTCCTGGTTCACCTACAAGGACGACAAGGACGTGCATCGCGTCCCCAAATCCGATGGTCACATCTGGGTGCCGATCGATGACGAGCACACCTGGGTCTATAACTGGACCTGCGGTCGCGATCGGTCGGTGCCGTTGACAGCGGAATTCATCGCCGAATGGGAGACCCACGCCGGGCGCGGCAAGGACGACCTCGTGCCCGGAACCTACCGGCTCAAACGCAATCTGCGCAACGACTACCTGATCGACCGCGCGGTGCAGAAGACAAGAACCTTCACCGGGATCGAGGGTGTCAACACTCAGGACTACGCGTTGCAGGAAGGAATGGGCCCAATTGTAGATCGCTCGAAGGAGCATCTCGGCACTTCCGACAAAGCAATCGTGGTGTTGCGGCGCCTTCTGCTCGATGCCATTCGCGCGGTCGAGCGCGGCGAGGACCCGCCGGGCCTCGACCCGCGCCAGCATCGCCACATCCGGCCCTACGATGCCGTGATCGCCGGCGACGTGCCGTGGCAGCAAGCCTTGGCGAGCGAACTGATGGCGAAATGGTGAGGCTGCGTCGCGCATGCCTTTCTGGGAACGCGGCCGACGGCCGAGGCGTCTCCGTCAGACGGCGTGAAGGAGCTTGTCACACTTGTAAACCGCAGCATTTGCAATCTCTCGGTACTGATCCGTAATGGCCAGTTCCGCAATTGCGGCGCTTCCCGGCGGGCTCGGACTGTCATCCTCGAGGCGCGCAACGATGCGGAAATCCTCGATTGGTATCTTGCCCGCGCTAACGCGTTTACAATCGGTTAACCATATTTCGCTCAATTAGCCTTGCAGCCCGCGAGCATGCAGGGCGGGTCTCGCGTTTGCCGTTACGCGTGATGTTGGTGACTGGGGTGGTACTCACCTGCAGGCGATCGCTTCGGCTCGACGAGCATTTGTACTTGTTATCCCAGTACTTTCTCCGCCCGCCGCGTACGGATAGGGCGAGTGAGGTATCAGGTGAAACCTTTCCGATATTTAATCGGAAGTTAATGGGTCGAGCGCGGCGGGCCTGATAGGCTGGAGGCCTGATCGAAGCCGGGGGGCCCCGCACGGAGTTTCGGCTTGCCCTCGAATGGTCGCGTTGTCCTCTGCTGTGCTCGAAGGCGATGCATATGTTCACGCGGTTGGGCGGGCTTCTCTCCAGCGTCGAAGCAACCGGCTTTCGGCGGCGCCGCATCGCATTCGCGGCGCCGGCCCTCCTCCTCGTGCTGTCCGGATGCATAAGCGAACAATTCACGCTCGACGTCGGTATTCCGCTCCGCTATCGCGATGCTCCGAAGGTTGATCGCTCCCCGCCGCCGGCGCTCGACTGGTGGCGCGGATTTCGTACCAAGGAGTTGATCGAGCTGATGGAAGAGGCGCAGACCGCAAATTTCGACATCGAAGCGGCGATCGCGCGCATTGTCGAGGCGGATGCCCAGGCCAAGATCGCAAGCGCACCATTGTTTCCCAGCGTTACGGCGGACGCGAGCGCAGTGCGCACCCGCACGGCGGGACCCAACACGGCACAGCACGAGCACGTGACCTACACGGTCGCACCGGTATCCAGCGCCAGCTATCAGGTCGATCTGTGGGGCCGCAACCGCGCGCTCTCGCGTGCTGCTCAGTACAACGCGGTTGCGGTGCGGTTCGACCGCGACGTGGTGAATCTCACGACGCTGGTAAGCGTCGCGACCGCATATTTCCTGGTGGCGACCGACCAGGAGCGACTGCGGGTGGCACGACAGAACCTGGCCGCGTCCGACCGCATCCTTACCCTGATCAAACAGCGGTTCGCGGCGGGGACCGCCTCCGCGCTCAACGTGGCGCAGCAGGAAGCTCTGGTCGACCAGATACGGGCCAACATCCCGCCGCTCGACGAGGTGATCCGGCAGAACAAGGCGGCTCTGGCGCTGCTCATCGGCCGCGCCCCGGCGCTCACCAATATACGCGGCACCGCGCTTTACAGCATCGGCATTCCGCAGGTGAATCCGGGTCTGCCTTCCGAACTGCTGCGACAACGGCCCGATGTGCGCGAGGCCGAAGAGCTGCTCGCCATGGCCGGCGCGAACGTGGAAGCCGCGCGTGAGGCCTTTTATCCGCAGATTGCCCTGACCGGGCAGTACGGGTTCATGAGCATGGCGTTGAAGAACCTGTTCACGCCACAGCAAATCTTCTATCAGGTCGCCGCCACTCTCACGCAGCCGCTGTTCGACGGCTTTCTGCTGGAAGGCCAGCTGGAGAACGCCAAGGGGCGGCAAAATGAATTGCTTGCCGACTATCGCAAATCCATCGTGGCCGGCTTCACCGACGTGGAGCAGGCCCTGATCGCGGTTGCCGATACGACGCAGACCGAACGGCTGCAGCGCCAAGCGGTGGCAGCATCGCAGCGTGCATTCGATCTTAGCGAAATGCAGTTGCGGGAAGGGACCATCGATCTCGTGACCCTGCTGCAAACGCAGGAAACGCTGTTCACCGCGCAAGATCTTCTGGTCCAGGACCGGTTGGCGCGCCTCAACGCCGTGCTCAGCCTGTTCCAGGCGCTGGGCGGAGGCTGGTATCCGGCCCCGCCCCACGTGCCCGATCGCGCGAGGCACGTGGCCGACGGCGGGCGCACAATCGACGAGGTTCTGCTGGCGTCACCGCCGGGTTTGGGCAATATTGCAACACCGGTGGGGGCGGACGATGGGCGCACGGTTGACGAGGTTCTCCTGGAACCGCGCCCCTCGGCGAGGGATGTAGCGGAAGCCCGATGACGCGTGGAGGAAGGATCGGCGTTGCCCTGGTCAGCCTCGTCCTGGTGGCTGGCGTGGTTTCGTATTACTGGTGGCCGCTGCCGATATCGCAGTTGTCGGATCAGGCCAGCAAGGGCAAAGGCAAGGGCAAAGGCGGGAGAGGTTTCCGGGCTGCCCGCGGCAGTCGCAATGACATCGTACCGGTGCTCGCGCTGGATGCGCGGAACGCGGACGTGCCGGTCTATCTCGACGGCGTCGGCACCGCCAAGGCGCTCAATACCGTCCTGGTGCGGCCGCAGGTGGACGGCAAGCTCATTTCCATGTCCTTCACCGAGGGTCAGGATGTGGCGAAAGGCTTCGTCCTCGCCAAGATCGATCCGACCACATACCAGGCGCAATACGATCAGGCAGTGGGCAAGAAGGCGCAGGACGAAGCGCAGCTCGGCAATGCCCAGCTCGATCTCGAACGCTACGCGCGGCTCGCGCAGACCAATGCGGTCAACAAACAGCAGCTCGATACCCAGCGCGCGATGGTCGCTCAGCTCCAAGCCCAGGTCAAAATCGACCAGGCCTCGATCGAGAATGCCGAGGCCGTCCTCTCCTACACCGATATCGTAGCGCCGCTCGCCGGGCGCACCGGTATCCGGATGGTGGACGCCGGCAACATTGTGCACGCTTCGGATGCCACCGGCATCGTGGTCATAACCCAAATCCACCCGATCTCGGTGTTCTTCAGCCTGCCGCAGCAGAACCTGCCGGAACTGACCACGGCTCTCACGGGTGGCACGCTGCCAATCGAGGCGCTCGGGGCCGATGGCAATCCCATCGACAGCGGCAAGGTGCTGGTGCTCGACAATCAGGTCGATCAGGCAACCGGCACCGTCAAGCTCAAAGCCGAGTTCCCAAACGAGCATCTCCAGCTGTGGCCCGGCCAGTTCATCAATGTGCGCGTCCTGATCGACACGCTTCGGCAGGTCGTGGTCGTCCCGACCGCTGCAGTCCAGCGCGGCCCGACCGGGCCGTATGTCTACTTTGTCAAGGACGACTCCACCGTGGCTGTGCGCCCGATCAGCGTGGCCCAACAGGACGACCGCCAGGCGGTGATCGCCAGCGGTCTTGACCCCGGCGAAATCGTCGTGACCAGCGGTTTTGCCCGCCTGTCGGAGGGAACGACGGTCTCGGTGAGTAGTCCGGATGAATCGACTCCGGTGGGCCAAGGTAACGGGAAGGGGAACGGCAAGGCAAAGCGCGTGCAGGCTTCGGGGGACACAACGACCACTACGCCCTGAGCCGAGCCGCCGCGCATGAGCGTTTCGTCGCCCTTCATTCATCGCCCGATCGCGACCTCACTCCTTGGCGTCGCGGTGATGCTCGGCGGCCTCCTCGGTTACCTGTGGCTTCCGGTCTCATCGCTGCCGCAGGTTGATTTTCCGACGATTCAGGTGACGACGCAGCTGCCAGGCGCGAGCCCGGACGTGATGGCCTCGCTGGTTACGGCGCCGCTCGAGCGTCAATTCGGACAGATTCCGGCGCTCTCGATCATGACCTCGTCGAGCTCGTTCGGGGTCAGCCAGATCACGCTGCAGTTCGATCTCAACCGTGACATCGATCCTGCGGCGCAGGATGTCCAGGCCGCCATCAATGCCGCCGGATCCACGTTGCCGAGAAATCTTCCCTACCCGCCGGTCTACTCCAAGGTGAATCCCGCCGATGCGCCGATCGTAACGCTTGCGCTCACGTCGAAGACGGTCTCGATGCGTGCGCTGAGCGATCTCGCCGACAGTCTGCTCGCCCAACGGCTGAGCGAGGTTACCGGAGTGGGCCGCGTTACGGTGGAAGGCAACTTGCGTCCTGCCGTTCGAATCCAGGCGGATCTGGCGCGGCTCGCGAATTACGGCATTTCGCTCGAAGACGTGCGCAATGTCATCGCAGGCGCCAATGTCGCCGGCGCGAAGGGCTCGCTCGACGGCACCCACCAGTCCTACACGATTGCGGCGAACGACCAGCTTACCGCGGCCGAGGCCTACCGCAACATCGTCGTGTCCTATAACAACGGGAATGGCGCACCGCTCCTCCTCAAGGACGTGGCGGTTGTCGTCGACGGGCTCGAGAACAGCAAGGTGGGCGGCTGGTATCGCGGCTCGCCCGCGGTCATCGTCGACGTCCAACGGCAACCGGGCGCCAACGTCATCGATACGGTCAAGCGCATTGCGGCCGAACTGCCCCGTCTTCGGCGCGCCGTTCCGGCCGGCGCCGAGCTTGCCGTCGTGCACGACAGCACCACGATGATCCGCGCGTCGATCCGTGACGTGCACATCACGCTTCTCCTGAGCGTCGGGCTCGTCATCCTGGTCGTGCTGATCTTCCTGCGCACCGTGCGCGCCACGATCATCGCCGGCGTGGCGCTCCCGCTCTCGCTGATCGCGACCTTCGGCATCATGTGGTTCTGCGGCTTCAGCCTCGACAACCTGTCGCTGATGGCGCTCACCATCGGGACCGGGTTCGTGGTCGACGATGCGATCGTCATGATCGAGAACATCGTGCGTCACATGGAGGAGGGCGAAGGCGGTTTCGAAGCCGCTCTCGAAGGTGCTCGCGAAATCGGCTTTACGGTGATTTCGCTGACTCTGTCGCTGATCGCGGTGTTCATCCCGCTGCTGTTCATGACCGGGATCGTGGGCCGCATGTTTCGGGAATTCGCACTTACTCTCACCATTGCGGTCGTCACCTCGGCGGTCGTCTCGCTGACGCTCACCCCGATGATGTGCAGCCGGCTCCTGCGGCCTCACGTCGAAGCCGCCGGTGGTTTCCTCACGCGTCGATTTCACGCCCTGGTCGATGGCTCGGTCGAGCTCTATCGGGCGAGTCTCGAATGGGTGCTGCGCCATCAGCTGCTCACGCTGCTGGTAACGATCGGCACGCTTGCCGCCACGATCTGGCTCTATGTGATCGTCCCAAAAGGATTCCTGCCGCAGCAGGACAGCGGGCTCATCTATGCGGTGATGCAAGGCGGACAGGACGCGTCCTTCGCGGAGATGCAGCGGCTGCGCGCGGTGACCGAGGATGCGATCCGCCGCGATCCCGAGGTCACCGGGGTCGTTTCCGTGATCGGCGTCACGCCGCTCAATGCGACGCCGAATGCCGGCCGCCTTGCGATCACGCTTCGCCCGCGCGACGAGCGCAAGACGAACATTGCCGCCGTCATCGAGCGGCTCAAGGAGAACGTCGCCGCAATCCCGGGCCTCGTCGTCTATTTTCAGCCGGTGCAGGACATCCAGATTTCCACCCGATTGAGCCGGGCGCAGTTCCAATACACCTTGACCGGCACCAATGCCGATGAAGTTCGCGACTGGGCGACCCGCCTCGCCGGCAAGCTCCAAACCTCACCGGTTCTTCGCAACGTCGTCTCGGAAGCTCAGGACAATGGCCTGCGCCTCGACGTTGACGTCGACCGCGAGACCGCGGGCCGGCTCGGCATCTCGATGCAGGTCGTGCTCGACACGCTCAACGATGCTTTCGGCCAGCGGCAAATTTCGACCATCTACGGCCAATCCAATCAGTACCGCGTCATCCTGGAGGCGATGCCGCAATACCAGAACGATCCGAACTCGCTGTCGAAGCTCTACGTTCCCGCCGCCGGCAACCAGGCGGTCGCCGCCCAAACCTCCCTCACCGCCGGGGCGTCGCCGGCTCCGCTGCTTGCGACCGCCGGGGCGACGCAAGTACCGCTCAGCGCTTTCGCGCGGTTCCGGTACACGACCGCGCCGCTCGTCATATCGCACCAGGAGCAGTTTCCGGCAGTTACGATCAGTTTCGATCTCAGGCCTGAGGCGGCGCTCAGCGACGCGGTTTCGGCCATCTCGGCGGCTGAGCAGGAGATCGGCGTGCCGTCGTCCGTGATCGGAAGCTATGCGGGCGATGCCGCCGAGTTCGGCAAATCGCTTGCCGGGGAGCCGTGGCTGATCTTGGCCGCTGCGGTCACGATCTACATCGTCCTCGGCGTGCTCTACGAGAGTTTCATCCACCCGCTCACGATTCTTTCGACCCTGCCGTCGGCGGGTGTCGGCGCGCTGCTCGCGTTAATGATCGGCGGCTACGACCTCTCGGTGGTGGCGCTCATCGGCATCGTGCTGTTGATGGGCATCGTGAAGAAGAACGCCATTATGATGATCGATTTCGCGCTTGAGGCCGAACGGGTGCAAGGCTTGCCCCCGCGCGACTCGATCATGCAGGCCTCGCTGCTGCGGTTTCGGCCGATCATGATGACGAGTCTCGCGGCCCTTTTCGGCGCATTGCCGCTCGCTCTCGAAAGCGGCACCGGCTCAGAGCTGCGCAATCCGCTCGGCATTACCATCATAGGCGGCTTGCTGCTCAGCCAACTGCTAACTCTCTACACCACGCCAGTGATCTACCTGCAGATGGAGCGCGTCCGTGCGCGCTTCTTCGGCACCGAGCGACGCGAGGTGCAGCAGGAGCTCGATCTGCCGCTGCGGCCGGAGCCGTCGCAGCACCCGGCGGAGTAGAGCCGCATGAACATCAGCGAACCCGCCATTCGCCGGCCGGTCGGCACTTCGCTCCTTGCTATCGGATTGTTTCTGATCGGCGCGGTCGCGTATCAGTTCCTTCCGGTCGCGAGCATGCCGACGGTGGATTTTCCCACGATCACGGTGAGCGCCAGCCGGCCGGGCGCCGATCCCGAAACCATGGCGGCGACGGTTGCGGCGCCGCTCGAGCGCCGGCTTGGAGAAATACCCGGCGTGGTCGAGCTGACTTCCCGCAGCTCGCTTGGCTCGACCAGGATTGCCGTCCAGTTCGACCTTACCCGCAACATCGACGGCGCTGCGCGCGACGTGCAGGGCGCCATCAATGCGGCAGTGGCCGATCTGCCGGGCGATCTGCAAGCGACCCCCACGTTCCGCAAATCCAATCCGACCGCGATACCGATCCTTATCCTGGCGCTGACCTCGAAAACAGTTCCGCCCAGCGCAATCTACGACGCCGCCGATACGGTCATCGCCCAGCGGTTGTCTCAGGTCCGTGGCGTGGCCGAAGTCACCGTCAATGGCGCCGAGCAGCCGGCGGTGCGGGTGCGCGTCAACCCCATCGCGCTCGCCTCCATGGGCTTGTCCATGGAGGACGTGCGCACCGCCATCGCCAATTCCAATGCAGCGGGTCCGATCGGGGTCTTCGACGGGGAGAAGCGCGCAGTGACGATCGGCATCAACGATCAGCTGCGGGATGCGACGCAATACGACCCCGTCGTGGTGCGGAGCGCAAACGGAACCGTGGTCAGGCTGTCGGCGGTCGCATCGATCGAACCCGGCGTGCGCAACAGCCGATCCTTCGGCTGGTATAACCGGCAACCTTCGGTGCTTCTGGTGGTCACCAAGGATTCAAATTCCAATGTAATCGAGACCGTAGATCGAATCTTCGAGGTGCTGCCCGACATCAAGCGCTACATCCCGAATGACATCGACATTTCCGTCCTTACCAACCGTACGGGAACGATCCGCGCCAGCATCCATGATATGCAGCTCACGCTCATGGCGACCATTGCGCTCGTCATGCTGGTCGTATTCGTGTTCCTGCGGCGCGCCGCTGCGACTATCGCGGCAGGCGTCACCGTACCGCTCGCGCTCGCCGGCACATGTGCGGCGATGTGGTTGGCAGGCTTCTCCATCGACAACCTCTCGCTGATGGCGCTGGCGATTTCGGTTGGCTTCGTGGTCGATGACGCCATCGTGATGATCGAGAATTGCTTCCGGAACCTGGAAAAAGGGATGGGGCCGGTGCAGGCGGCGTTGGAAGGGGCCCGCCAGATCGGATTCACGGTGGTGTCGATCAGCATTTCGCTGGTCGCAGCCTTCATTCCCCTCCTGTTCATGAGCGGCGTGGTCGGGCGTGTGTTTCGCGAATTCTCGGTGACGGTCGCTTTCGCAATCGCAATTTCCACGGCGATTTCGCTCACGCTGACGCCGATGATCTGCGCGCATTTTCTGCAATCGCCGTCGAGCCCCGATGCGACCCGGCTCGACCGGATCGTCGAATGGGTATTGCGGTTGGCAGTCGCCTTCTACGGCCGCACGTTGCGCGCTGTGCTGCACCACCGCGGGTTGATGCTCCTGGTCATGGCGGCGACGCTCGTTCTCACCGGCGTGCTTTATGTGAGGATTCCGAAGGGATATTTTCCGGAGGACGATACCGGTCTGATCTACACCGGCGTCTATGCATCGCCGGAAATTTCATATCACGCGATGTACGAGCTGCAGCAGCAGGTCGCCGACATCGTATTGGCTGATCCCGCGGTATCCGGCGTGGGCTCCTCGATCGGCACTTCGGGCTACAACGCGTCGGTGAATTACGGGACCCTGTTTGTCAGCCTGAAACCGCTCTCCGAGCGGCGCGTCGGCGTGCAGCAAGTGATCAATCGGCTGCGTCCGAAGCTGGATAAAGTTCCGGTCGGCGTGTTCATGGGTGTAATGCAGGACGTGCGCTCGGGCGCCCGATCGACCGATTCGACCTACCAGTACACACTGTGGGATCCCGACTACCAGGAGCTCCTCTATTGGGCCCCGCGCGCCTTCGACAAGCTAAAGACGGTGCCGGAAATCGTCGATCCCAGCATCGACAGGCGGCCGGGCGGGTTGCAGAGCAACGTGGTCATCGATCGGGTGGAGGCGGCACGGCTCGGCGTCCGGGTTCAGGATATCGACAATGCGCTCAATGACGCCTTCGCGCAGCGGCAAATCTCGACGCTTTATACCCAGCGCAACCAATATCGGGTGGTGCTCGAAATCGATCCTCGCTATCAGCGCGATCCCACCGATCTCAGTCGCGTCTATGTGGACGGCGCCAAGAAAACGCAGGTGCCGCTGTCGGCGGTGACCAAGGTGCAGCGGGGGGTGCAGCCGCAGGTGATCCCGCATCAGGGACAGTTTCCGTCGGCCACGCTAAGCTTCAATCTTGCCGAGGGCATTACTCTCGGAGAGGCGACTGCGGCCGTCGATCGCGCCATGGCCGAACTGCACATGCCCGATACGCTTCATGCCGACTATGCCGGCGATGCGAAGGCGTATCGGCGGTCGATCGGCGCCCAGCCGCTGCTGATCCTGGCGGCGCTGATCGCAGTCTATATCGTGCTGGGCGTGCTCTACGAGAGCCTCGCTCACCCGTTGACGATTATTTCCACTCTGCCGTCGGCGGGCCTCGGCGCGCTCCTTGCGTTGCAGCTGTTCGGCAGCGAACTGACGCTGATCGCCTTCATCGGCATCATTCTGTTGATCGGGATCGTGAAGAAGAACGGCATCATGATGGTCGACTTCGCGCTTGAGGGCGAGCGCAACCACGCCCTCTCGCCGGAGGACGCTATCTTCGAGGCCTGTCTCGCCCGCTTCCGCCCGATCATGATGACGACCCTTGCGGCGATGCTCGGCGCGCTGCCGCTGGTAATCGCGACCGGCCCAGGTTCGGAATTGCGCCGTCCGCTGGGCATCACCATCGTGGGCGGTCTCCTGGTGTCGCAGATACTGACCCTCTACACCACGCCGGTGATCTATCTCCTGCTCGATCGGCTGCATCGCCGGCTTGGCGGACGACGCGAGCCAAGGCGCCAGCGCGGCGCGCTCATCGGCGACGCCGTGCGGGCGTTCCGGGGGTGAACGGGCGTAGGCAAAGGCGCGCTTCGAGATGTCACCTCGGCTACTTGCAACAGGCTAAAAAAGCGAATGTGATACGATGACGAAACTGCTGGAAAAGGCGATTGCGACGGCGCGTGAGCTGCCTGCGGAAGACCAAGATGCTGTTGCGGTTGCTATGCTGTCGATGGCTGATGAAATTCCTGTGTTGGCCCTCGATGAGGAGACACGAGCGGCGATCCGCGAAGGACTTGAGCAAGCCCGTCGGGGCGAGTTCGTGCCGGATGTGGAAATTGAAGCCCTCTGGAAGCGGCACGGTCTATGAGAGTTCGCTATACGCCTCGTGCGCGTAGCGATCTTGAAGCCATTCTTCAATACATCGACCAGCGAAGCCCGGTTGGTGCGCGAAAGGTCAAACGCGCCATTCAGAAGACAATTGAGATCATTGGCGAATTTCCAGAAAGCGGACGGCCGTCGGGCGAGCAAGCGACTCGAGTGCTACCAGCAGGGCGCTATCCATGCTTATTTATTGGACCATTGAGGACGGCGAGGTGCGGATCCTCCATATTCGTGACGCACGCCGGCGGCCGTGGGAAGGCAATGAATAACGGTCTTCTCGGTTGAACTTCGCCATGGTCCGCGTATGGAACATGGCGCTTTTTGGCCGCAGTATTACGTTTGGCGTCACAATCGGAAGCTCTCTGGATAACAGCGGACAAGAGCCCGCCCTGGCCCCGGTCCAGGCCGCCGTTTCTGACCGTGCCGACATTGCGCGCGACGGTGGATATTCTGTAGGGTGGGCAAAGGCGCGCTTGCGCGCCGTGCCCACGCGTCCGAGGCGCTGATGTCCCACTATCGGCGTGCCAGCATCGAAGGCGGACTATACTTTTTCACGGTCAC
>DATBHB010000178.1:0-8965 GCA_036557705.1 Xanthobacteraceae bacterium | reverse complement strand
CCGGGTCGCCGGCACGATCTCGATGACGTCGAGGACGCGGTCGCCCAGCACCGCGCACGTGAGTTCCTTGCCCGGCACGTAGCGCTCGAGCATCACCATTTCGCCAAACGGCCAGTCGTCGCGGTAAAGCTCCTGCGGCGGGTGCGGGTGTTCGGGCGTGACGATAAAGACGCCGACGCTCGAGCCCTCGGCGATCGGCTTGATGACATAAGGCGGCGGCAGGAGGTGCCGCTGTGCCGCCTCGGCGCGCGAGGCGATCAAGCCGTCGGCGACCGGCACGCCGGCGCCGCGGAACAGCGTCTTGGCAAAATCCTTGCGCATGGCCAGCGCCGAAGCCATGACGCCGGAATGGCTGTAGGGAATGCTGAGAATTTCCAGGAGTCCCTGCAGCGTGCCGTCCTCGCCGGGACGGCCGTGCAGCACGTTGAGCGCCACATCGGGCTTGGCCGCTTCGAGCGCGGCGGCGATCTGCGGCGTGACATCGATGCTGGTGACCCGATAGCCGACCCGCGTCAGCGCGGCGGCGCAGGCGGCCCCCGAGCGCAGCGACACGTCGCGCTCGGCCGACCAGCCTCCCATCAGAACCGCGACATGCTTGGCCATACGAGGTCGTCACCTTTCGGGGGCGACTGATTCGCGCCTGCCCCAATAGAATCGACAAATGGCAAAACGTCGAGTGCTGGCGCAAAATTGAGGGACATGCCGGCGCGATTATGATTGTTTCGTATCGGACACTTCGGACGTTCGTGACATGAGAGCAGGGATTTTCGCCGCGACCATGCTGCTCATGCTGGCGGGAGCCGCCGTGCGGGCCGCCGAACCCGCAGCGCTGCCGGCGGCGGTCGGTTTGAGCGAAGCGGAGACCAAGGAGCGCACGGCACTATTTGCCGAGCTTGCCGCCACCAAGAACGACGTCGAAGCCCGCGCCGTCGAGGACCGCATCTGGACGTTCTGGCGCAGCTTTGCCGACGCGCAATCGCGCGAATTCCTCGATGCATCGCGCCAAGCGCAGTTGCGTTTCGATTACGACGAAGCGCTCATCTATATGAAGGCTCTCGTGAGGCATGCGCCCAACTTCGCCGAAGGCTGGAACCAGCTCGGCTACGTCTATTTCCTGGCCGGCAAATACGACGAGTCGCTTACCGCCATCGCACACGTCCTCGCGCTCGAACCGATGCACTACGCCGCCCTCGCCGGCCAAGGCATTATCCTCTACCAGCAGGGCAAGATCGACGAAGCGCAGGCGCCGCTCAAACGCGCGCTCGCCATCGACCCGTGGCTGAAGGAGCGCAATTTGATTCTGAGGGCTCCCGAGCAAAAGCGCTAGGGTGCGTACTCCTAAATCCGGCTTGATGTCGGCTTGCCCCGGAAAGCGACCGAACAACGGACATTGCGCGAGGTCGGCTTAGTGCCAGGAACTGCCGTGAGCAATCGCAGCAATTTTCTCCGCAGCGAGCCAAGATGCTCATCGGCCGGATTGAACGCGGCTTCGGCTACCATTTCGTCAGTCACGCTAGGGCGCAGAGGGTGGCAAAGCAGACAAGGGTGAAGTCTCGGCTTTATGACCAAGAGCACAGCGCGGTTTTGGGTCATCAGCGTCGTCTTGCGCGCTCTGGTGCCATGTCGGCTTTGCTCCCGATATCTGCCGTAGCAGCGGACATTGAGATCGGTCGAAAGGTGCCAGGAACGGACAAAGTGCGGCGCTGCCAGAAGAGTCACTTCCTCTTTTCGTTCCGCGCAAGCTTAGCGATACGTGTACTGGTCGTTCCAATGCCGAGGGAAGCGATATTTTGGGCTTTGAAGATCATCGGTCCTGGCGGAAATAGGGCCGATCTTTGATCTTAAGGAGAACGATGGGACTGGCCATCAACAAAGCACCGAGGACAAGTGAGCCGATCAAGGCGCCGGCGTCGATTGCGCCGTCAGCCGCCGCGCGCCAATAGCAGGCGATGCCCACGGGAAGGAACAGCACCACTGCCGTAAAGAGTCCTGGCGAAAAACGACCGCGCGTCCGAAGCGTCGGAAGGATGTGAAACAAGGTCGCATTAATCAGCATCAATGCCGGGAATGTCAGCGCGAGCAGTGGCCAATGGACCGCAAGATTGGCGGCGACGATGCCGAACACGATCACCAAGGCGTTCACAACATAGAAGTCGCCCCACTCGACCGGTAGCTTGATCACAGCGCGCGCCCAATCGCGCCAGTCAAGCTGATACTCTTCGAGGATGTGCAGCGCGTAGCACGCGACTGCGAGCCAAATGAGGTCGACAAGCGACATGGTCATCCTCCATTCGCACCGAAGTGCGGTGCAGACAATATGGACTTGATTCGATTCGGATACATCAAAGCTGGCAAACTGCGGGCACTGGCGGTGACCTCGCCGGCCCGTTTTCGAGGAACTGCCCGAGGTGCCGGCCATGGCCGAGTATCTGCCTGGCTACGAGGCGTAGCCTGCTGACCGGCCTCGGCGCGCCGCGCAACACGTCTGCCGAGATCATCGCCATCATCAACAAGGAAACCAACAGCGCGCTCGCCGATCCGAAGATCAAGGCGCAGCTTGCGGCGCTTGGCAATACCGTACTGCCGGGCTCGCCCGCCGACTTCGGGCGTCTAATCGCCGAGGAAACCGACAAGTGGGCCAAGGTGGTGAAGTTCGCCAACATCAAACCAGAGTGATTTGAGCGACTTCCATGACACGCCGTTAGGCGCCTCTCGGCTGCGGGTGCTGGTCAACAACGAAGTTGGAATGAGCCCTTCGCAGTGCATCAATCAGCCATCACGAAATGACGCTCAGGGTCATCAGCGTCGTCTTGCGCGCTCTGGTGCCATGTCGGCTTTGCTCCCGATATCTGCCGTAGCAGCGGACATTGAGATCGGCCGAAAGGTGCCACAAGCCGACCTGAGCAGATGCAGCAATTAGTGCCACTCGTCGGCACGAGCGCTGTGCTGAGCTACCGAGACGCGAGTGCCGAATTCTTCGTTCGGGCGCCATCCTCGTCGTCATCGGCCTGGCAAGCGCGACGAATCGCGCCACGCTACTCCCGAAGGAAGCCCCGCAAGGTTAGTCGCATTCGCTCATTGCCACACATACCCCCTGGTTAACGGCGCAAGGCCGAGGGCCAGTGGCACAATTATGGCTGCCGCCGGGGAACCGACAGCAGCAGGGTTCACTGGCCGGACATCCGTGAACTTGGGTAATGCGTGTGAATGGTTTATGGGCTTTATTTAAGCTCAAATGTTGCTGGATAATTGGCTGTTTGCCACTATGTTCTTCGGCCGTTGCTATACCCGACCCGACTATAAGAGCTAGCGCAAGCACCAGTTGGCGAACTATCATTTGCATTTCCCCCCTTCATTCGCTCGCATGAGCGCGGCGGCGCCATAGTCCTATGATTTGGTTGACGTGCGGCGGTGACGCCTGCACCGATTTGCATTTACCGGCAAAGGTGGCTGCATTGCCTGATCGCGATCCTCTGGCAAATATTAAGGGCTTTGTAGTCGGTGCGGGAGTAACGATGATCCTCCATGCAGGTATTGGTATAATAAGCTATGCATTGTGCGCAGGTGTAGACTTGAGCGAAGCTGCTTGTTCCTGATGTGAGTACAATGAACGGGGCAAAAGCGACTACAGTCAAAAAGTGAATTGCTCTGACGCCGAGAGGCGTGGTTGACACGGTCGTTCCTCCTTGCGTTGGTGTGGAGGCCGGATTTGGTCGCGGTAGGTTCGTTTATCCATTATGGGATGTACATTTGGCCAAGCATTGAATGTAGTCGTGCTTGCATTGGGCTGTCTGGTCTGGGTGGTTCGTATTACAACCCGCAAAGTCTCCTGCACAGCGTCTGCGGCAATCCTCAACTGGTCCGGCATAAAGGAGATGCTTGTGGGGGGCGCCCGGTGCAAGAGCGGGCGCAGAGGAGGAGTCGGACGACGGTGCAGGTGCGGGTATGGCCGGAGAGGATACGACAACAGATAAAACGATTAAGGCGAGGTGAGGTCGGAACTTCATAGCAGTTCATCTTTGAAGTATGTGGCGGCAGCGACGACCTTGGCAACTGAGGTGTGATTGCCCATTGTGATCTCTCCATCTCAGAAACGTATTGAACTACGGCCTGCAATGCCTTTGTGGTTCGTCGGAAGCATGGCAATGACACCCGCTGGGGCAGAGCGGCTGGTTGCCGGAGCCGCATGCTTGCCCGCACGATTGGGCGGTCTTTTGGCGTGTGGTGCGGTTGTGTAGTGCGCGGGACGGCAGGGTTTGGTCTGTGATGGTGCCCGGTATCTGAGAGTAATTGAAAGTGGGTGGCCGGTCCGAGCCGGCGTACGTGGAATCGATGCCTATTCCAACGATCAATAAGGCGATGGCCAGTGTGGATGCAGCCGTCGCGAAGACCTTTGCAACTGCGGTGCAATTGTACATTCCGATCTTTCCTTCTCGGATAGGCGTTGAGGGTGACGATAGCAACGGCGATCCCGGCGGCGATGAGGCCGTATTCAATGCGACACCGGGAAGCTTTTGGACGAACGTGAAAGTAGGCCGCCTTCAGTCGGCGGGCTCACTCATTTTGAAGTGAAGACCGTGCCGACATCGCGGCCGCCGTCCGAACCATTCAGCATTGTGCTGTTGAAACGGACGAGCGCGGCGGTCGCAATGGCCTCCTTTATTTGAGCATCGGTCGCACCGGCGGCTTTTGCAAATTTGGTGTGAGCGAAAACGCAATACGTGCAGGGAATTTGTGCTGCCACAGCGAGGCCGATGAGTTGCTTGGTTTTCCCGTCCAAAGCTCCCGCCGGATTCATCACGGCCCGGTATTCGTCCCATAGCGGCTTCAGTGCCTGGTCCGGAAGTGTCTGTTTCATCCATGCAGGGGCCTCCTGAGCGCTGACGCTTGCTCCCGTTGCCGAGGCCAACAACAGCGCTAGACCGGCACTCGCCATTAGAGTTCTCATCAAGTGATCTCCCCAAGTAGTATTGAAAGCGCCACCGATCGTGACACTGAGGCGCTTGGACACCGTTCGGGTTGGCGTGAAATATGTGCGCGGCGGGATGGCCAAGGCGTTAAATCGCTGTTAAATCGGCACAGACGTGTTGCTCGATTGCGATGCCGCGAGGTGCTTCATGCTCATCGGCACTCGACGGGCGAGAGAGCAGACGACCGATGGGGCGATTTCAAAATATCCTCGAGACTATCGGCGACACGCCGATCGTGAGGATCAACCGGCTGGCGCCCTCCCACGTGAATCTCTACGTCAAGGTCGAGGCCTTCAATCCGCTCGGATCGGTCAAGGATCGCCTTGCGCTCGGCGTGATCGAGGCGGCCGAACGCTCGGGCGAGCTCAAGCCCGGACAGACCGTGATCGAGGTGACGAGCGGCAATACCGGGATCGGCCTCGCCATGGTCTGCGCCCAAAAGGGCTATCCGCTGGTCGTCACGATGCCGGAGAGTTTTAGCGTCGAGCGGCGCCGGCTCATGCGCTTTCTCGGCGCCAAGGTGGTGCTCACGCCGGCGAGTCAGCGCAGCCTGGCCGCAGTCGCCAAGGCGATCGAGCTTGCCAAGACTCACGGCTGGTTCCTGACGCGTCAGTTCGAGAACGAGGCCAATCCCGACACCCATTCGCGAACGACCGCGCGGGAGATCATTGCGGACTTTGCCGGCGAGCGGCTCGACTATTGGGTCACCGGCTATGGCACTGGCGGCACACTCAAGGGGGTTGCTCGTGTCCTGGCGAAAGAGCGGCCCGATACAAAGATCGTCGTATGCGAGCCCGCCGACGCGCCTTTGCTCGGCAGCGGCTCGCCGCAATCGCGCAATCCGGATGGTTCAGCGGCGGCACCGCATCCCGCCTTCAGACCGCATGTCGTGCAGGGGTGGACGCCCGATTTCATTCCAAAACTGACCAAAGACGCGTTGGATATGCACGTCATCAGCCGCATTATTCCGATCGACAATGCCGACGCGCTGCGCTGCAGCCGAGACTTGGCACAACAGGAAGGGATCCTTGTCGGCATCAGTGCGGGCGCGACGTTCGCCGGCGCGCTCAAAGTCTGTGCCGAGGCGCCGGAGGGAGCGACGGTGCTCTGCATGCTGCCTGATACGGGAGAGCGCTATCTCAGCACGCCGTTGTTTACCGATATCCCCGCCGACATGAATGACGAGGAGATGGCCATCTCGCGGTCGACTCCCACGGCACAAATTGTTGCTTGAACCGAATTGGATGCCTGGGTGAACTGCGCGGCCTTGGCAGGGGCGTCAAATCCGCATTAAATCGTCCCTGACTTGTCACGCCATGGCCGTGCCTCGACAGCCGCGAGGTACTTGATGCAATTGCAAATTTTGGGCGGATTGGACCTGACTTCGGCGTCCGGCGAACCCGCGCCTGACGTGACACGGCAGACCCGGCACATGTTGGCGTGCCTCGCTTTGGCCGGCCCGAAAGGACTGACCCGTGGCGAACTCTGCGCACTATTCTGGCCCGACCGCCCGTCGGCGCTCGCGCGCAACAGCTTGCGCCAAGCTCTTGTCGCCATCAAAAAAGCGCTTTCAGGCGGCGCCAACGCGATGTTGCTGCACAGCGATCTGGAGGTTGTGAGATTGTCGGCCGGGGCAGGGACGATCGACGTTCATGCTTTCCGTCATGGAGTGCAAGGCAGTCGCGACGGTCTGATCGCGGCTGCGAACGCCTACCGCGGCGAGCTTTTGTCCGGCGTCGAGGTTCCGGACGACGTCGAGCAGTTCGTGACGTCACATCGGCGGAGCCTTAGCGATCAGGCCCAGGTACTCGCTGAGCGTTTGAGCAAACACGACGATGCCGATGATGAAATGCTTGACTGCGCGCAGGCCCTCGCAGGGCGGTTGCTTCAGTCTAATCCAGCATCCGAGGAGGCGCATCGCGCGCTGATGCGTATCCACCTTCGGCGCGGCCGGACCAATGCCGCGCTACGGCAGTTCGCGCAGTGCAAAGAGGCCCTGCGGCGGGAGCTACGGACCGAGCCGGATGTGGAGAGCCGGCGGCTCTTTAACTCCATTCAGTCATCTGACAGTGACGAAGGGGCACTGCCAGCCGACAGGCCCGCTGTAGCGAACGGCGCCGGCGTATACCCCTCGATCGCGATCATGCCATTCGACAATCTCGGCGACGCCCCCGACGCGTATTTTGCGGACGGCGTGGTCGAAGAGATCACGTCGACGCTCTCGCGCATCCGCGATTTCTTTGTCATCGCGCGGCAATCCACCTTCACGTTCAAGGGACGGTTCGTGGATGTGAGGGAAGTCGGGCGTGAGCTTGGCGCCGCCTACGTGGTCGAAGGCACGGTGCGGCGCGGTGGTGACCGCCTGAGAATCTCCGTGCAGCTCGTCGACGCCGTCACCCGCGCGCAATTGTGGTCTGACCGCTACGAGGGCGCGGCCACCGAGATCTTCGCATTCCAGGACCAAATTGCCGCCCAGGTGGCGGGAGCCCTTAAACCGGCGATTCGGCACGCGGAGATCGAGGCTGCACAGCGCAAACCCCCAACGAGCCTCAAGGCCTACGACCAGGTGATGCGTGCCTTTCCGAAGCTATGGGGACAGAATGCCTCTGCCATCAACGAAGCGATCCCGATTTTGCGGGACGCCCTTCGGATCGATCCGCAATACGGCCGCGCGCATGCCCTGCTCGCGTGGTGCCATGCGCTCAATGCGACCTATCTCTGGACCGCTGATCCCGAATGCGATATCGAGGCCGCGCGACGCGCGGTCGATGCAACGAAGGGCTTGATCGACGATGACCCGACCGCATTGACGGCGGCCGGCGCGGCCACCGGCTTCTGTGGTGACCAGGAAGGCGCATCCGTTTTGCTGGAACAGGCGCTCGCCCTCGATCCTAACAACGCCTGGGCATGGGCGCGATGGGGATGGACAGGCGTTTACCGCGCACAGCCGCAGCAGGCGCTGGAACGGTTCGAGAAGGCGATGAAGCTCAGCCCGCTCGACCCGTTTGCGTTCAATACCCGGATGGGCATGGCCAGCGCGTTGGCTTGCTCGGGGCGCCCTGCAGACGCCGTCGCGATCGCGAGGGACGTCACGAAGCGGCATCCTGACGTGACGTGGGCCAATCGGCAGCTCGCCGCGTGGGCGGGGATGGCCGGCGACTTGGAGACCGCTCGTTCGGCGGCACGCAAGCTGCTCGCCGCCAATCCCGATTTCACGATCCGTCGCTATTTGGCGATCCCCGGATTTCGCGAAATGGGCGAGTACTTCGACCGAATGGTGCAGGGGCTCCGGGCCGCCGGCCTCCCCGAGACTTGAAAGACCAGACAACTACGGGCGCGACGAACGCGCGCACCGCGTTGCGCCGCATTACGTCTTCGCCACGCCGATCCGCTTGATCTCCCATTCAACCTCGACGCCGGAATTGGCTTTGACGCGCTGGCGCACGGTTTCGCCGAGCGTCTCGATATCGGCGGCTGTGGCGTTGCCGAGATTGATCAGAAAATTGCAGTGCATCGGCGAAACCTGGGCGTCGCCGATACGAAGCCCGCGGCAGCCGGCGGCGTCGATCAATTGCCAGGCCTTTTGGCCCGGCGGATTCTTGAAGGTCGAGCCGCCGGTGCGGCTTTTCACCGGCTGGGTCGCGCCGCGCGACGTGGTGATGCGTTCCATGTCGGCGGCGATCACGGCCGGCTCGCCGCGTTCGCCGGCGTATAGGGCCTGGGTGAAGATGTAATCGTCGGGCACGCCGCAGTGCCGGTAGGCGTAGTGCATGTCGGCGTTCTTGAGCACGTGGACGCGGCCGGAACAGTCGACGGCGCGCGCTTCAATGAGCGCGTCCTTGGTCTCGCGCCCATAGGCGCCGCCGTTCATGCGCAGCGCGCCGCCAACGCCGCCCGGAATGCCGCACATGAAGGCCAGGCCGGCAATGCCGGCCTCCTGCGCGGCGCGCGCGACCCGCACATCGGGCACGCCGGCGCCGGCGCGAACGGCAAGC
>DATBHB010000177.1:0-6071 GCA_036557705.1 Xanthobacteraceae bacterium | reverse complement strand
CCAAGCGAGTGCCGCCGGTTAGTGGCTCATCAGCAGCGGCACCGGCGCATGAGTGAGAAGATGCCGTGTTACCCCGCCGAGAAAGCTCTGTCGCAGGCGGCTGTGCGTGTAGGCTCCCATGACGATCAGCGTGGCTTTTTGTATGGTCGCGGCATTAACGAGGGCCTCCCCGGTAGACATTCGCGACTTCGGGGTCGCCATGATGTGGACCCGAATATCGTGCAATGAGAGCGCATCGGCGAGGTTATTCTGATCGGCGTGCTCGGCGTCGTGCTGGCGTGCCGTGAAAACTGTCACGCGCTTGGCGAGGCGCAGCAGCGGGATGGCGCCAAATACCGCGCGGCTCGCCTCGAGGCTGCCGTCCCAGGCGATCAGCAGATGATCGGTGATATCGAAGGGCAGGGCTTCCGGGACCAGCAATACCGGACGGCCGGTTTCGAAAACTGCGGTGTCGAAGCATCGCTGAGCGCTGAACGAGCCCGACGCGACATGCGGCACAACGATCAGGTCGCTGACACGACCGTGGAGTGCCACGACGTTCTCGATTTCGCCGACCGTGGCGGCCCATGTTGCAAACCAAGTGTCGATCCCCGCGCCTCCCTCGAGGCTGTTGCGCGCCTGCCAGGTTTCGAAATGTGTCTTCTCGACAGCCGCAGCTCGCCGGCTTTCGCGTTCGACAGCCTCGCCTGCGCCGGCGCCAATGATGGTGCCCGGCATATCGGCAAGGGCGGCTTCCGGCTCCGGGCGGATGAACATCGCGCGGATGTGCGCCTGCGTCAGTTTCGCCACCTGCAACGCGGCATCAAGAAGCAGCTCGGTCGAAAGCCCCTCGGCGAGTGGCACGAAAATGGTACGAATCATCATCCCGCCTCGCAACCCTGCCCTTTTACCGGGCTTAACTTCGCCACGCGTTGATTCAGGTCAACCTTCCGCGATTCCTCGGGCCCGGGTCTTGATCTGCATCAAGGATCGCTCCGCCGGCGAGATTTCAAATCAACCGAAATGGCCAACAGCCACAAAGGGAAACGAAGAGGCGAAAACTGAATGACCGGCTGATGGCACGAGCACCACATCCGCGAACTAGACGCGGGATCCGAGAGCCTTGTCTGAATGGAGTGGCGAGGGCGCGATGCATGATCCGTTCCGCTTTAGCGACGAGCTGGGGCCGCTGAAGCTTGTTCATATCTGGCGGCCCGCGATCGGGCTCAAGGCAGTCGTCGCGATCGACAACATCGCCTGTGGTCCGGCTATCGGCGGTGTGCGGATGGCCCCCGATGTCAGCACCGAGGAGGCCTTCCGCCTCGCGCGCGCGATGACGTTGAAGAATGCCGCCGCCGGTCTGGTGCATGGCGGCGGCAAAGCCGTCGTGATTGGCGATCCGAAAATGCCGCCAACCGAGAAAGAGAAAGTAATTCGTGCCTTTGCGGCGGCGATCGCCGATCTGGTCGACTACGTTCCGGGCCCGGACATGGGCACCGACGAGCGGGCGATGGCCTGGATCCGGGATGAAACCGGGCGCGCCGTCGGTCTGCCGCGTGAGTTGGGCGGCATCCCGCTCGACGAGATCGGCGCCACCGGCTTTGGCCTCGCGGCCGCGATCGATATTGCTGCTGAACACATTGGCCTATCGCTAAGGGATGCGCGCGTGGCGATCCAAGGTTTCGGCTCGGTCGGCAAACATGCCGCCCGGTTTTTGGCCGAAAAGGGGGCGATCTTGGTCGGCGCCAGCGATACTCAAGGCACAATCGCCGACCAGGACGGGCTCGACATCGCCGCGTTGATCGCGCTGAAAGCCGAGGGCCGGCCGCTTCACAATTATCCGCACGGCCAGAAGCTCGACAGCGACGCCATTATCGATACCCGTTGCGACATCTGGATCCCGGCGGCGCGGCCCGACGTGATCCATAACGGGAATGCGGCGAGGCTGCAGACAAGGCTGGTGGCGGAGGGTGCCAACATCCCCTGCACCCCGGAGGCGGAGGCGGCGCTCGCCGCACGCGGCATCCTCGTATTGCCGGATTTCATCGTTAATGCCGGGGGCGTCATCTGCGCTGCAAGCGAGTACCGGGGGGCTACCGAGACATCCGCGTTGGCCGCCATCGACGAGAAGAGCCGCGCCAATACGATGGCCACTTTGGATTCCGCGCGCTCCAGCGGAATCTTGCCGCGCGCCGCCGCGATGGCGCTCTCCAGAGCGCGCCTTGCGCGCGCAATGGCAACCCGGCGTTGGGACCATTAATACCACCCGGACGGAACGAAAGCGTGATCATCCGTATCACCGAATAGCCGTTCGGCTGCAAACCGGCCCTCAAGCGCTTGTGCCGAAAAGCGCGTTTCGCGCTTTGCCAGATGCTCTTTCGCCCAGGCGAGGAAGGTCAAAAGGCGCGGCGTCGGTTCGGCCGAAACCTCCGCGTCGAGCATGAGGAAGAGGCGGCGCAGCCGATCAAGTTCGTCGAGTTCGGTCAGGATTGCCGCAAGTCCGGCAGTTCGACGGGCTTCGATGTGCTTGGCGCGCGCCGCCAGTTCGCGTCGCCGCCGCTCCTCCTCGATCCTTCGCTGCTCCGCCTCGCGCTCGAGGCGTTGTTCCGTCTTTGCCGCGGCTAGCACTGCAAGGCCCACAGCAATATCACTGGCCATGTTCTCAAGCCGCTGGACCTTGGCGTCGCGGAAGCTGCGCCGGGGTGAGCTTCCTCTTCCAAAGACGTAGACCTGCTCGAGCTCGAATGAGAGTCGACCCGTCGGATGGTAGTCCCACTCGGAAAATTGCGGTTTGTCGAAGAATATATGGTTCCAAGGATTCCGCCGCGCTGCCCGGTCCCGCTTTCGTTGCCAGGCTTCCTCCTTGGCACGCTTGGCATCAGTCAGAACGTGCTTCTCGCGCCTGATCGTCTCGGTGACCGAGAATGCAATGGCTTCAGTTGCGGATTCAAACTGTGCGGATCCGTTTCCCGCCACCAGTTCGAACCCCTGCAACGATGCAGCGCGCACAATCCGCGGCAGGATGACCGCGAGACGGTCGATCGATGGTGATGCAACCTCGCACTTGACGAGCCCGACGCCGTCGGCAGCGACGATGCCGATATCGGAAGGCTTCGCCTTCCTGAGTTTTGCGACTGTACGATCGACGATCGGGTGTGTGGGCACAGCTTGATCGTCACTGCTTTCAGATGCAAGGATGCGCGCCTGCTCGCGAACGTTGGCGAGTGCCAAAGATTCGCGGCTGAGGTCAGCGTTTGCTATTGTGATTCTGTCAGCGGTCCCGGCCTTGGCTTCCGGCAACGGTATCTGCTTCACCCTCTTTCCTGCGGCCTTTTTCGCCCACCAGCCGAGTGGGGGATTGGGGATGCCGTGCTTTTTGCAAATTTTGTGAAGCGCGACATCGGAGATCGCGAACTCTTTCGCCAAGTGCGTCATCGGCTTGGACCAGACGAGTTCGTAGAATTGCTCACGCGTAAAGACCCTGGCCACGATCATCCTTTCCAGAACATAAAACTGCGAGGCGGCATGGAGAGCTTATATTTCCGCGGCAAAGAGCACGGTCGCCCCGGAAGCAGGAATGATGTGGCGCCTGACCCAAGGTCATGGTCCAAAATTTCGTGCTGAGAGATTTGTGTTCCCTGTCAGCACGAGGTCGTTTGCGGATTTTCCGACCGCAACCGTATGTATGCCGTCGACAATGCGCCACTGGTTGGCTTGACCGTCGAAGCGCGCGAGCAATCGCGGATCGGCCATGACGGTCACGCTGCGGGACGCGCCCGGGGCAAGTTCGACACGCTCGAAACCGAGCAGGCGCGTGCGTTTTTCTCCGGCCGCGTTGATCAAATAGAGTTGCGGCACGTCCGCGCCCGCGATCTTGCCCATGTTCGTGACGGTGGAGGTCGCGGTAACCGTGTCGCCGCCGCTGATTTTCAGGTCGCCGTAGGAAAAGGCCGTGTAGCTCAGGCCGTAACCGAAAGCATAGAGCGGCCTCTGGTTCTTCTGCACATACCAGCGATAGCCGACCTCGGCACCCTCGTCGTAGCGGATCGTGACGGGCGTGCCCCAGGGCGTGCCGAGGCCGGGAAGTTCCGGCCGCGGCGTCTGCGCAAGGCTCGCGGGGAATGTGATCGGCAAACGTCCCGATGGGTTCACTCTGCCGGTAAGAATGTCGGCAATCGCCCGTGCGCCCGCCTGTCCCGGATACCAGGCCTGGACAATCGCCTTCACGTTGTCGCGCCACGGCATCGAGACCGGATTGCCGGTCTCCAGCACGACGATCGTGTTCGGATTGGCCGACGCGGCCGCGTCGATCACCGCATCCTGGCCCCACGGCAGGCTCAAATCCGGCAGGTCGAAGCCCTCGCCCTCGACGCGAATGCCGAAGCGACGACCATGTCCGAGCGCTTCGCCGTCAGTGCCGCTTCGGCCGGTGTGTAGCCGGGATCGAACTCGATCTGCGCCTGTGGCAGAGCCTTCTTCAGCTCATCCACCGGAGAGGGCGGGAACAGGAAAAGATTGCGAAGGTTCCCCATGATGCCCGCGCCGCCGATCTTGACGACGCCGGCAAAGCCGCCCAACCGGGCTGACCGCGCCGGACCCGGTGCCGCTGATCACGCCCTGCTGGGCATAGCCGCCGACCACGGCGATCCTTAGCGGCTTATCGGCCGCGAGCGGCAATGCGCCGTCGTTTTTCAAGAGCACGATGCCCTGGCGCGCGATCTCAAGCGCGATATCGTTGTGCTCGGCCATATCGACGGCGGGTGCCGGCCCCCATTTGTCGATGCCCACCGCGTAAGCCGAGCGCAATATCCGGCGCACCATGTCGGAGAGCCGCTCTTTCGGGAATTTGCCGTCGCGATAGGCTGCCTTGAGCTTGTCGGTGAAGGCCTCCGCACCCCATTGCTTCACATCCAACTGGATGCCGGATTCCTGATCCAGTCCTTTAAGTGCGTATTCCCACTCGGGCACCGCGCCCCAATCCGACATCACATAGCCCTTGTAGCCCCACGCCCCCTTGAGCACGTCGTTGAGCAGGTGCGGATTGCCGCTCGCATAGATGCCGTTGATCTTGTTGTAGCCGCTCATGATCGAACCCGGCTGCGACCGCTCGATCGCGATCTGGAAGGCGAGCAGATCGGATTCGCGATGCGCCGCTGGATCGATGATCGCGTCCAGCCAGTGCCGGTTGGTCTCGTTGCAGTTGAGCGTGTAGTGCTTGAGCGTCGAGATGACGTTCTGGCTCTGGATGCCGTTGACCGCCTCGGCGGCCATCACCGCGCTCAGCCACGGATCCTCAGAATAGTATTCGTAGTTGCGGCCGTTGCGCACGTCGCGGGTCAGGTTCATGCCGCCCGCCAGCATGATGCTGAAGCCGCGGATGCGCGCCTCGCGGCCGATCGCCACGCCTCCGACGCGTGCGAGCTGCGGATTGAAGCTCGAGCCGACCAGGATCGATGCAGGAAAGGTCGTGGCGCCCTTGTCGTCGGGCCGGTAGCCGGGATTGGTGACGGCTATGCTGGCGTCGCTCGACTGCAATGCCGGGATGCCGAGCCGCGGGACGCCGGGCGTGTAGCCCGCGCTCACATTCTTCACATCCGCCGGAATGCGAGGGTCGCGCGGGACAATCGAGGCTGGCCCCAGCAGGCTGACGATCAGCGAGAAGCGCTCCTCATCGGTCATCTGCCCTTCGGTTGCGCCCGCCCGCTCGTCCGGCGAAGGACCAGCGGGTTTGGGCGGCGCCGATGCTGTCTGCGCGAAGGTAGAAGAGACCTTGATCGATGCAGCCAGCGCCGCGACGCTCGCAAGTTTCGAGAATTGCCGACGGGTGAACCATTTGCGCATGACGTTCTCCCAGCGCACTGGGACGCGTGATCGTACAGCACCGATCATGCAAGGCGGCGCCGCCACTTGGCCGCTAACATCCTTGGTGTCTGAGAATACGGCTTTAGCTCGCTAAGGCTTATCCCGCTGCGTCCGGGGCGACAAAATGTTGGAGCGACGGAGGTAGGTTTGTGTTAGAACAGATCACGAACCTGATAGCCTCTGGTGACGCGGATGATCGATTTTCCCCGCTCGTTGATCGAGTTCCAGCA
>DATBHB010000176.1:0-3472 GCA_036557705.1 Xanthobacteraceae bacterium | reverse complement strand
CGTTGATCGAACTGATATTCACGATTCTTCCGAACCGCCGCTCACGCATCCCTGCGATGACCGATCTGCACATGTTGAAACAGCCGCCGAGATCGACATCGATCACCGCGCGCCACTGCTCGTTTGTCATCTTGTGCAGGGTCGCGTCGCGCGTGATGCCGGCATTGTTGATGAGGATGTCGATTGGGGCGACGGCCTTGACGATCTCGGCGACGCCGCGCTGGCAGGCTTCGAAATCGGCGACGCTCCACTCGTAGACGGGAATTCCCGTTTCCTGGTGGAATTTCCGCGCGTCCGGCGCATTGCCGTAGAACGTGGCCACCACTTGATTGCCAGCCCTCTTCAGGGCTTTGCAGGTGGCGGCGCCGATGCCCGTTACGCCGCCCGTGACAACCGCTGTGCGTGCCATCGCCCTCTTCCTGTTTCGGCGGCGCCCAAGGTCTACCCGCTCGATCAGCAGCTTCACGCCGCGGGCAACGTCCACGGAACTTGTCCGGATCTGTCCGCTGTACGCCCGCTCCTCGAATAAACGTCCGCTCCTCGGATCGGGGTGCTGCGATCCGCGCGGCGAATAGACGCACGGTGGACCGTGAGGACGCCGCTCGATTCGAGAACGAGCGCCCAAGGGAGGGCGTCGCTCCAGTATTGCGTACCCATCGAATGGGGCCCGTCGGCCAAGCCGCCGGACCCCGTAGCAAGTCAACTACTTCGCGGGTCCCTTACCACCCGGTTTCGTTGTCGAGCTTGGCTCGTCGTTGCCGGTCATGCCACGGCCACCGCTGCCAGTGGCGCCGGACGCCATGACGAGGCCCTTGTCGCAAGCCGCTGTGAACTCGGTCCGCGAAAGCTTGCCGTCATTGTTGGTGTCGGCCGCCTTGAAGTCGGTCACGATGCCTCGCGCCTGGCTCTGCGACAGGCTTCCCGACTTTGTGGTGTCGGCCTTGCTCCAGGCCGCCGTGCAATCGGCCTGGCTCGTCTTCGTCGCGCTGCTCTTAGGGGTGGTTGTAGTGTTTTGAGCAAGTGCGGGAACGGCGAGCGCCAGAAGGACCGTGGCTGCCAAGCTACCTAGGGTCTTCATCTTCGTCTCCTTTGATTATTGCGGAACACCCCGGCGCGGTTGTGAACGCCCGCCCTCAGTGCGCGGTTCCGTGAACGCGAGATGAACGTCGCCCTCACGTTGCGGGATCGGACGAACTCGGACACTGCGCCGCTCCATCTGCACGCGCCTCGGTGACCCAGGCATCCTATGAGTATTGCGCCGTTCGCTGACGCGGAATGCCAAGCTCGCCGCCCCCATGTCGCAATGCGCTGAATATTCGCGCAAGCAAGTATTGCTCCTCCGATCCATAAGCCTGCATGCTGATCGTTGCGGAACGATCCACGGCGGCAATGCGTTTTGCGCTTCTAACTGAGGCTGCGAGACAACGCGCACGCTCTGCGCTGCGCAAACGGAGCAAGTCATGAAACGCTTAGCCGTTGGATTGAGCGCCCTCGTGACCGGGCTTGCCATCGCGCCGAATCTTGCGTTGGCACTTTCAGCTGTAACCACGGAGCCCGCCAACCTGCGGGCAGGGCCGGCGTTCGACTTTCCTGTCGTCGACAGCATCCCCTCCGACGTGCGAGTGAACGTCCACGGCTGCCTTCGCGCCTATCGATGGTGCGACGTGAGCTGGCGCGATGCGCGGGGCTGGGTGCCGGGAGACGAGCTGTCCTACCTCTATAATGGGCGGCGTGCGACCATTGTGGAGTACGGACCGCGCATCGGCCTACCCGTCGTCGTGTTCTCCTTCGACACGTACTGGGACCGCTATTACAGAGGTCGGTCTTGGTACGGCGAGCGCGAGCGCTGGCGCACCGTCTGGCGCGAACGAGACAAAAGTAGCGCCCGCAACCGCATCGGGGAGCGACCCGAAAGCGGAAAAGAGAGCCGAACTGAGCGCCCCCTGTCAGAGCGCACGGATCGTACACGGGAGCAGGGCCGTCGAGAAGCCGAGCGGCAGCAAGGCGACAAGAACGAACGCCGCCTCGATCGACGAGGCAGCCGGGATGAGCGGCCCGACGTCCGCACCGGACGCGGGGATTGGCGCGATCGCGGCGAGACCAGAGGTTACAACCCCCAGGTCAACCCCGCACCTCATCGAGAATTGAACCGTGGAATGCACCAAGGCGGCGGCAATGCGGATGGACGCGCAGAACGCAGCACGCCTGACCGTGGCCGGGAAGGTAAGAGCGATCCGAACGGAGGTGGCCATGGACAGGGCGAGCACAGACCTGACTGACGCCGAGCTCGGAAGGGCGTCGTATTGCAGATCCGGTGCGTTTTCATCATGCAAGACAGGAGGACCACGCGTGCGTCTAGTCGTACTCGTCGCGTCGTTGGCATCGGTATCCCTCGGTGGCGCCAGCGGTGCTTTCGCTCAACGTGTCATCGAGGCTCAACCGGACGATGGTCCCTATTACGAGGAGTCGGTTGAATCCGCTCCGCCCGTTTATCGGTACCGGAGCGATTCTCCCGCCGTCGTCCCAGTGCGCCCTTTGAGCTGTGGCGAGTTCAGATACTGGAACGGCGAGCGCTGCGTTGACGCGCGCGTTATTCCGCCCGACATTCGGTGATCGGCAAATGAAAGCCCCTGGAGCCTTGCGGTTCCAGGGGCTTGCCAGTTCCGGGAGGGGAGCGGATGCGCGGCCGGCACAAGGCGACCGGCAATGGCGCGAAGTCAACATCCATCGGGCGAACAGCGGCCCGGTGCTGCGAGCTCGTCAGCGGCTTTCAACACGCGGCTGGCGAGTATGTCCGGGGCATCGATGGTCATGAGCTCGTCCGCCGTGACCTCGCGCCCGGAAGCAAAATGGCGATTGGCCTGGCGCAGCCGGGCGCGGTCGAGGGCGTTGCGGATCGAGCGCGCGTTGGCGAACAGCGGCTGCCGCTTGCGGGCTGCGATGTAAGTCTTGAGTGCCTTCTGTGCTGCAGGGCTCAGGCGATAGCTCTGCTTGGCCAGCATCATCTCCGCGATGCGGTAGAGCTCTTCGTCCGAGTAGTCCGGGAAGTCGATGTGGTGGGCGATGCGCGAGCGGAAGCCGGGATTGCTCTTGAAGAACCTGTCCATCCGCTCAGCGTAGCCGGCGAGGATTACCACCAGGTCCTCGCGCTGGGTCTCCATCACCTGAAGCAGGATCTCGATCGCTTCCTGGCCGTAGTCGCGCTCGTTCTCCTGGCGATAGAGGTAGTAGGCCTCGTCGATGAAGAGGACGCCGCCCATCGCCTTCTTCAGGATCTCCTTCGTCTTCGGGGCGGTGTGCCCGATGTACTGGCCGACCAGGTCGTCCCTCGTCACGGAGACAAGATGCCCTTTCCTGATATAGCCGAGCTTGTGCAGGATCTCGGCCATCCTGAGCGCCACCGTGGTCTTGCCGGTGCCGGGATTGCCGGTGAAGCTCATGTGCAGCGTCGGCGTTTCCGAGGTGAGGCCGA
>DATBHB010000175.1:0-62348 GCA_036557705.1 Xanthobacteraceae bacterium | reverse complement strand
TACGTCGCGCGCGGAGATTTGCCGCCCGACTGGGGCGGCGATGTCGGTGAGCTCACCGGCAGCTTTGGAGAGTGATTGAACGCGTGGGCACGGCGCGCAAGCGCGCCTTTGCCCACCCTACAGATGTCAGCTCCTGGCACATGAGGTTTTTTCGCCGTGGCACCCCAATTCCGCCGCTCTTGCTGGGCTAGCGGACGTCACGCCCGATTCTTCGGTTGGACGGGAAGACCGCCTCTCTCGAAGACCGGCACCTTTCTACTCCCGATGCGGGTAGGCTCAGATTACTTCTTCCGTCTTATCATCGGTCTCGCCGTAGCGGCGCATGGTCGCGGGCCGGGTACCCTCATAAAGTTGCGCCAAGCCAGCCGCGATCTTGGCGTTCTCGCGCTCGAACAGAGAGTTTCCTTCAAGATCGCTTTCGACCAGGAACGGCCCGAACCTCTCCACGTCGAGCAGCCAGACGGCCTGCGCCAAGCCCAGCTCTTCGAGCCAATGGACGCTCGCAACCCGCTTGATGCCGCGGCCGAGCAGTGCGCCGGTGCCATAGCCGACCGTAGTGAGATAAATCGCGCCGTGTGGCACGAACGAGCGGCGGTAGATTTCCGACGTCATGCCGCCTTTGCCGATGATGATGTTGCAGCCCGAGAGGTCGAACCAGCCGTCGAGCCATTTCGCAAAGCGGAACGAGGCCGTAGCGGTCACTGCGCCGACCCTGTAGCTGCCGTCCGGCTCGATCGAAGCCGCGGGCGAGCAGTGGAAATTGACGAGCCCCAGCGTCTCGCGCGAGGCCGGCATACCGAAGCCGTCCTCGATCGCGCGCTTGTAAGCGCCTTCGCGCGCCGTAAATACGCGGCCGGTGAGATAAGCGACCGAGCCGATTTCGAGCGCGCGCAGATCGGCCGTGCTCGCCGGCAGATCGAGGTGCACCGTCTTGAGTGAAGAACCCGCCATCGCTTACTCGGCCGCCTCTACGAGCGGCCGTTCCCATTCCACCGTCGAGCGGCGCATGTAATCGGTGAACCATTGCGGATCGGTGCGGAATTCAATGCGGCCCGATGCATCGACGCGCGCAGTGGCGCGTCGCGAGGACAGGCAGAACATGTGCACGGAGATGGGCATGGCGCCGGTGTGGCAGTAGCCGACCTCGATATGACAATCGATCACCATGGAGCTTCCGATGAATCCCATGGCGCCCATCCCGATCGAATTGCCAAGTGCTTTGAGTTCGTCCTCCAGCACGGCGATCTTCGGGTCCGGGTTGCGCGAGCCGACGACGCGCAGGCAGGAGGCCTGCTTGCCGAGCACCATGCAGATATCCTTCGAGCCGCCCAGCCCCACGCCGACGATCGCCGGCTGGCAGGCGAGGCCGCGCTTGCCGAATCCGATCAAGGTGTCGAGATAAAACCGCTTGATGCCTTCGATCCCGTCGGCTGGAAACAGCATCCGGTAATCGGAACCGAACAGACCGCCCTTGTGCACCGTGGTCAGGTCGATCCAATCGGCATCGGGATGGAAGGAATATTCGACTTCCGGCGCGTTAATTCCGATATTGTTGTTGTGATCGGTCCGCCACAGCGGATGCACCCGGTTGGGACGCAGCGGCACATCGTGCGTCGCCCTGGCGGTTGCCCGGCGCAGCGCCGACTCAAGCGCCACCGGACCGCCCTCGATCTGCGCCTCGTTGCCGATCTTCACGTACCAGCGCGGCACGCCGGTATCGCCGCACATGGCGCGCCGGTCCTCTTTGGCGGCTTCGTAATTTTCGAGCATCGCTTTGATGACGAAGGCGGAGAGGTCGCCCTTCTCGGTATCGGCGCAGCGGTGCAGACCCGCGAGGTAATCGTCGGGAATCTCGATGGCAGCCTTCGTCATCAGCTCCAGCGCCGTGCGTTCCAGTGCGGCAATGGGGATCATCTCGGCCTCGCTCTATTCCTCATCACCGGGTGTCCCGGGCGCAGCGCAGCGCGGCCAATACGTGGCGAATAGGCCCGAGAATTGGAACAGCGCTGCGCTGCAGACCCGGGACCGCCATGGTTCGAGGCGCGCGCCGTCATCCTGAGGCGCGAGCGCGCGTTCTTCATGCACGCGAGCCTCGAAGGACGGCGCGCGCACCTCACCAGACGGTCCCTGGGCGGTCCCGGATCAGCGGTGCACCACTCGCGCGCGATCATTTACGCGCATCATATACTTTCTCCGGGCGCGCGCTCGTGCTGCACGCATCCGGGACACGCGGGCGCTCATCTTGATGTCCGTAACTAGGAGCGGCTTCCTCGATAAGCGTCTCGCCGGGGCGCACGATGGTGAAGCAAACGGGCTCCTCGCTGACCGTCACCACGCCATTGTTCTGGCGGGCGACCGTATAGGTCGACCGTGCAGGCTCCCCGGGGTCGGGGAAGTCGGCGCGGAAATGGGCGCCGCGGCTGTTTTCCCGCTGCCGGGCAGCAAGCGCGATCACGCGGCTCGTATCGACGAGCGAACGCAGGTTGAGCCAATCGTGCCAGGTCAGATTGAATACGCGGCCGCTATCGGGAAGGCCGCTTGCCATCAATTCGGCCTCGATATCGTCGAGCGCGCCGAGAGCACGGTCGAGCCCGATACGGTCGCGAATGATACCGGCGTCCTCCCACATCGTATCGAGCAGCCTTTTGCGCAACCGGTTGAGATCGCCCGGCTTGCCTGTGAACGGATGCAGCGCCCGCGCCGCCTCGGCCTCCACCACGCGCTCGTCGGGCGCGCGGTGGCCGGGTTGCGTCTGCACCCATCTCGCCATGCTCTCGCCAGCGATCCCGCCGAATACGGTCGAATTGGCCACACCGTTGCCGCCGAGTCGATTGGCGCCATGAATGCCGCCGGCGTCCTCGCCGGCCACGAACAAGCCCGGCATCTCGGTTGAAGTGTCGATGCGGCAAATAACGCCACCCATCAGATAATGGGCGGTCGGCACCACTTCCACGAGACCTCCGGCGAGGTCGAAGCCGCAATCGGCGCAGCGCTCCACCATGCCCTTGAACTCGCGCCTGACCCTGTCCGGGCCGAGATGGCTCATCGTGATATAGAGCCCGCCGTTCCGACTGGTGCGCCCGGCCCGCATCTCCGCATACATCGCCCGGCTCACCACGTCGCGGGTCGCGCGTTCGAGCACGGCATCGTAATCGGCCATGAACCGGTGCATGGCACCGTTGAGCAGGTGCCCGCCGGCGCCGCGCAGGCCCTCTTCGAGCACGGTGCCTGTCATCCGCGTGTCCGGACCGGCAAAGAGCCCGGTCGGGTGAAACTGCACCATCTCCATATCGCGCAGCGGCAACCCCGCCCGCAGCGCAATGGCAAGCCCGTCCATGCTCTTGTCGCCCGACGGGGTGTGATAGCGATACATGGTCGGTCCGCCGCCGGTGGCGAGCAGGATCGCCTGCGCCGCGATCAACCGAAGCGCGCCGGTGCGGATGTCGATGCACAACGTGCCGGCAATCGACGCCGCGTCGCTCGACGGAATGAGCGCGATCGCGCGATGCTCCTCGAGCCGGCGAATGGCCGGTCTCGCCCAGATTTGCTCCATAAGCCGGTTGACGATCTCGATCCCGGTGAGGTCGCCTTTGTGCACGGTGCGGTCGAAGGTCTGCCCGGCGAAGGCCTTGCCGTGCAGAGTGCCGTCCGGATTGCGGTCGAAGAAACAGCCGATCTCATTCTCGAGCTCGGCGATGCGCTCGACGGCCTTCGTCACCAGCGTCCAGGCGAGGTCCTGATCGCAGATCCATTTGCCGCCCTCGATCGTGTCCATGAAATGGCGCTCGACCGAATCCCCCGGCGCCAGCGCGACGTTATATCCGCCCTGCACCATCCGGGTGCAGCCGCATTTGCCGAGCAGGCCCTTGGTGGCGATTGTGATGTCGAGCGCCTGATTGCTCTCATGGGCGTGCAGCGCTGCAAAGAGGCCGGCGCCCCCCGAGCCGAGAATCAACAGGTCGGTGCTCAGCCGTTCCAGCTCCATCAAAAAGCTCGCACCAGGAAGACGAAAGCAGCGATCGCGGATGCAGCTGCGGCAATGGCTGCGAGCCATTTCTGCCCGCCCAGCCAGGGGAGATTTTCCAGTACGAGGAGCCGCAGTCCCCCAAGCACGTGAATGGCGAGCAGGAACAGGAGCACGCTCTCCGATAGTTTGACGAGCGGCCGATCGCTCCAGCGCAGGAAAGCGTCGAGTCGGGCTTCGCCTTCGATGGCAAGGCCGAGGGCCAAGAAATGCAGCGGCAGGAACGCCGCCAGCGCAAGTCCTGAAACGCGATGGACCAGCGCGGCAAGCCAAAGCGCATCGGTGCGATGCGCAAGCATTCGCGCCGTCATGGCAGCACCACCGCCGCCACAGCTCGCAGGCCCGTAGCCGCAAGCAGCATTCCGAACGCAACTGCTGCGATGTTGCAGTGCCGCGCCGGCAGCGGCGTCCATTCGATGAGCACGGTGCGCAGCCCAATCGGCACGTGCACCGCCACAGCAGCGACGAAGACGCCGTAGAATGCAGCCCAGGCGAAGCTGCCGCGCGTGCGGCCGAGAATTTCGGCCGCCGAAAGACCCTTGCGCGTGGCGTAGAAGATGACGGCGAGATGCGTCAGCGCCAGCGGCAGCATGAGGGCTGCAGTGAGCCGTTGCCAAACGTATAGCCGCACGTTCATGAGGCGGTTTTGCCTTTGAGATAGGCTCCCGCGGCGCGGCGCTTGAGGCCCGCAATCGATGCGGTCGGGTTGAGTCCCACCGGACAGTGCTCCTGGCACGATTGGTGCGAGTGGCAGGCATAGCAGCCGCCGTCGGCGGCGGTCGCCGCAAGACGCTCCGGATTGCCGGCGTCGCGCTCATCGTTAACGAGCGTCCAGGCGCGGTTGAGCGCCGCCGGTCCGAGGTAGGCCGGATTCCAGCGCACGGTATCGCAAGCCGCGTAGCAGACCGCACAGTTGATGCATTCGATGGCGGCATCGGCGGCTCGGCGCGTGCCGCTATCCGGCGCAATCCGGACCACCGGCGCGGCTCGCGTGGCGGAAGGCGCAAATGTTCCTTTGGCGGCCTGCCATTTTGCGAAAAATGGCGTCATGTCCACCGCGAGGTCCTTGATGACCGGCAGATTTTCGAGCGGCCCTACGGTGAGCCGTCCGCGTGCCGCGACTTTCGACACGTGGGTGCGGCAGGTCCATCGCGGCCTGCCGTTCACCGTCATGGCGCAGGAGCCGCACATTCCGACCCGGCAGGCAAAGCGGTAGGACAGTGTCGCATCGAGGTGACGCTGCACCCAGGTCACCACATCGAGCACCGTCTGATTGTCGCGACGAGGCACCTGATAATTTTGGTATCGCCCCGTCGAACCGCCGCGCCACAACAGGACTTCGAGCACATCGGTCATTCTAAACAATTCAATCCGCCGTCGCGCCGGCGGCCTTGATGATCGGAGTGAGCCGGGCGATCTCGCTATCGACGAGCTTCTGCAAGCCGGCAGGGCCACGGTCGCCGGAAGTGACCTCAGTGCTGCCGAGATCGAGAAAGCGTTGCTTCACGGCTGGATCGTCGAGCGCCCTTGCAAGCGCGCCGGTAAGCGCGGTGACGATTGGCTTAGGTGTATCTTTGGGAGCCACCATCCCGTTCCAGGCCTGAAAGACAAAATCGACGCCCGCCTCTCTCGTGGTCGGCACATCCGGCAGGCTTTGCAACCGTTCGGTTCCCGCGATTGCGTAGACCCGGATGGTGCCGGCCTGAATCTGCGGGATCACGTTGAGCGACTGGTCGATCATGTAATCGAATCGCCCGCCGATCAGGTCCTGAATCGCGGGCGCGCTTCCGCGATAGGGCACGAGAGTAGGGTTGAGGCCGAACTTTGCGTTGAACACGAGGCCTGCCACATGGGAAATCGAACCTACGCCGGCATGGCCGTAACTCAATCTCGATGAATTGGCCTTCAGGTAATCGATGAATTCTTTGAAATTGCCGGCGGCGGTGCTTTTCTTAGCCACGACCGCCTCCGGGGTGAAATTGATGATGCCGATCTGCGCGAAGCTCGTCGCCGGGTCGTATTTGAGGCTTGGATAGAGTGCGGGTGCCGCCGATTGCGTGCCGGTATTCCCGATTGCGATCGTGTAGCCGTCGGGCCTCGCCTGGGCGGCGCGTGTCATTCCCAAAGTGCCGCCGGCGCCGCCGACATTCTCTACGATCACTGACTGCCCCAGCGTGCGCGCCATGCGATCGCCGATCAGGCGGGCGACGACGTCGGTCGGCCCACCCGCCGCAAACGGCACGATGATTGTGATCGGGCGGTTTGGATACTGCGCCGCCGCCGGCGCGCTCAGGAACGTGCTCAAGAGCGTAATGGCAAGGGCCGAACCGGCAATCACGCGAAGCATGGAACGCATATCAACTCCTCCTGAACGAGGTTCATTCCAGAATCTTCCGCGCCCGATCGACCCATTGCGGCGGGGTCTTGAGGATGCCGGCGACCCCCGCTTCCAGCGCTTCGCCGGAGATCGGACCGAATTCGGCGCGCGAAGCCTCGACCTCCTTCAAAAAACCTTCGTCTTTCATGGTGGCATCGAAGGCAGCGCGCAGCACCTTGACACGATCGTCCGGCGTTCCGGGCGGCGCCGCGAGCGGGCGGCCGAGCCTGTCTCCCGATAACAGGAATCCGATGATGCCGCGGTCGTCGTCGCTCTGGGCAAGCTCATCGAGTGTCGGCACGTCCATGAGATCGGGCGATTTCGGGGTCGATTGCACCAGCACATTGATCTTGCGGTCCTTCACCAACTGCGGTCGCGCGATGCGAAACTCGCCCCAGGTCACGCCCTGGCTCTCGACCTCGCCCCGTTCCATCGCGAGATAAACCGAGGCGATGCCCTGGTATCCGGCGACGATCTTGAATTTCGTCCCCAGATACTCGTTGAGCAGCGCCGGCATCGTGTAAACGAAAGAGCCTTTCGGACTGGCGCCGGCAGTGATTGTGCGCCGGCGCGCGTCATCGATGCTGCGCACGCCCGTCGTGTGCCACGACACCATGGCGCTGTGCGCGGGGGGCATCATCGAGCCGATCCAGCGGAATTTACCGATATCGTAGCGCACTCCGGCCATGCCGGACATTTCATTCATCGGCAGCGTGTTCGGCATCATCCCGATCACGGTTCCGTCTTTGACGGCGACAGTCTGCATGTGATTTGCCATCGCGATGCCGCCGCCGCCGATCATGTTCTGCGGAACGACGGTCGGATTGCCGGGGATGTGCGCCCCCAGATGGCGCGCGATCAAGCGCGCGTCGCGATCGTACGAGCCGCCGACATTGACGCCGATCAGCAGTGTAACGGTCTTGCCGCGATAGAAACCGCCTGCACCTTGCGCCAATGCGGCGCTGGGTAGGGCCGACAAGAGGATTAGAAGGCAGATCGCAATCGCCGCGGTCGTTTCACTTTCGCCGTCACCCTGAGGTGCTCGCCCGGCCTCTTCGGCCGGGCGAGCCTCGAAGGGCGACGGTCGGGGTGCCGCCACATCGGACGAATTCATTATCAGCAGCCGCCATCCTTCGAGGCTCGCATGCAGCCAAAGTGCATTGAAGACGCGCGTGAACGCGCTGATGCTGGCTGCACGCTCGCACCTCAGAATGACGGCTGCATAGCGGAGCCGATTCAACCTAATCGGAAGATGCTCAAATCGACCTCTTTGTTTCATTGTACGATCGTATACCGTTCTCTAAGCTACCGCGGGCGAGGCGCTCGCTCGCCCGCAATCCGGAGGACGCCCATGCCAGTCCATTCTGCGGCGATGGCGGAGCGGCTGCAACGCCTTACCGAGACTGGCCCCGACACCGATATGGGAAAGCTTCTGCGTTCGTTCTGGCAGCCGGTCGCGGTCTCCCATAGCGTGACTCCGGGCAGCGCAAGGCCGCTGCGCGTCATGGGCGAAGACCTCACGCTCTACCGCGGCGAGAGCGGGCGCGCCTACGTCGTGGCCGGACGCTGCGCGCATCGGCTTACCGCATTGCACACCGGCTGGGTTCAGGGCGAGGAAATCCGCTGCATCTATCACGGCTGGAAATATGCGGGCACCGGCGCGTGCACCGAAGCCCCGGCCGAGGGACCCGCAACCGCCGCGCGTGTGCGGATCACGGCTTATCCGGTGCACGAATATTGCGGCCTCGTTTTCGCCTATATGGGGGTGGGCGCGCCCCCCGCGTTCGAGCTGCCGCGCAAGGAGGCTTTCGAGCGCAATAGTCTCATTGTTTTTTCTCGGATTCAGGTCTGGCCCTGCAACTGGTTTCAGATGGTCGAGAACTCGCTCGACGCGGTGCATGTGAGTTTCGTGCATCTCGCCGGCAAAATCGGGCCGTTCGGGGAGGCCGTGACCGCCGCGATCCCGAAGCTCGAATATGCGGAAACCGACGGCGGCATCCGGCAGATCGCGCGGCGCTCGGAGACGAACGTGCGAGTAAGCGACTGGACCTTTCCCAACAACAATCACATCGTCACGCCGGGCCGCACCGAGGGGGCGGCCTGGGTCCATCGCGGGGTTTGGAATGTGCCGGTCGATGACACTCACACCTACAAGGTCGGCGTCTACGCCATCCCGTCGGCGGGCGACGAGGCGGACCGGGCCACGAAAGAGCATTTCGAGAAATACAGCGATTACAACCCCGCCGACCATCATGACGAGTTGTTCTTCGACAAGATCTGGCCGGAGGATCCCTCTTTGCAGCTCACCCCGGCGCAGGATTACGTCGCCATAATGGGCCAGGGCACGACCGTCGATCGCAGCCGTGAGTTGCTCGGACACTCCGACGCCGGCATCCTGCTGCTGCGCAAGATTTTCTGGCGGGAGATGGAGGCGATGCGCAGCGGCCGGCAGACCAAGCAATGGCGACGGCTTGCGCATGCCGAAGCGATGCCGGTGCAGGGCCGGGAAGCGGCTCCGGCCTAGTGTATCGATTCCATCATGAAGTCGATCACATCGCGCGACAAGCCCGGACCTCATCCTGAGGAGGCGCGCGCTGAAGAAGCCCGCGCCTCCTCAGGACGAGGTCCCAGGTATGTTGATGGGATTCAAACCTCGAAAACGCTGTAGTAGGCGTTGGATGAAACGGCTGGACGGCAAGGTTGCAATCGTCTTCGGGGCAGGCCCGAACATCGGCGGGACGGTTGCGCATTTTCTGGCACGCGAAGGAGCTAGTGTCGCGGTCGCCGATGTGGACGTGAACGCCGCCGAAAAGACGAGCGCATTCCTCAGCGGGCGCGGTTACGAGGCTTTTGCGCTCGCCGGCAACGCCGCCGAGGAAGGCGATGTCGCCCGCATCGTCATGGCAACGGTCGAACGCTTCGGCGCCCTCGACTGCGTGATGAATACGGCCGGCAAGGTGCACTGGTCGCCGATAGTCGATATGGATGCGCAAGCCTGGAAGCAGGCGGTGCTGAGCTTTCCGACCGCCGGCATGCTGACGACCAAGCACGCCGCCAAGGCGATGATCGCGGCGCGCCGCGGCGGCAGCATCATTCATCTGCTCTCGACGGCTGCCTATTTCGGTCAGCCCGCCGGTGGCGCCTATGGGGCCGCCAAGGCCGCACTCCTCAATTTCGCCCGCTGCGCCGCCATGGACCTTGCTCCGCACGGCATTCGCGTCAACACGATTACGCCGTGCGCGATGGAGCATCAGTTGTGGACGCACATGCGCGAGGAAGTCGACAACGAGAAATTTGTCCTCCGCAAGGATCGGCCGCACTATTCGCGCGACGATTTCCTCAAGAGCATCCCGCTCGGCCGATTCCCTCGCGCTTCCGACGTTGCCTGGGCGGCGGTGTTCCTGGCGTCGGATGAATCGAGTTTTCTGACTGGGATCGATATTCCGGTGGACGGCGGGCTGCGCTTCAAATATCCGGCCTGGCGGCCCGGCGACGAGACCGGAATCACGATCGCCGACTACGCACGCTCCATTCGCCGCACCGCATACGGCGAGGAAGGCGAGAAGCTGAAGGAATGACGTCGAAGACTCGACAACGAGTAAAGCCGAGTAGGGTGGGCAAAGGCGCAACGCGCTTCAGCGCGTGCGCCGTGCCCACGCGGACGCACGCGCGTGGGCACGGCGCTCTTTTCTACGTGTGGCGGGGCTCGTGCGTGTGGACCGCGCCTTTGCCCACCCTACGAAGACTCTTCTGACGGAATAAGGTTTGCCCGCGGCTCGCATGGCCGGACGACAACGCGTAAAGAGCAGATGGAGTCCGCCGCTGCTGTAAGTTAATCTTGCTCAACAGCCACAACGAGGAGCGCCATGAGCAGAGTCATTGCGGTTGCTCTCACCGTCGCCTTGTCGCTCGCCGCTGCCGCGCTGGCGGCGCAGGAGCCGCTCTCGTTCAAGGGCAAGACCATCACGCTGATCGTCGGTAGCCCTGCCGGGGGCGGCACCGACAGCTCGGCGCGGCTTATCGCGCTGCTGCTTACCGATCGCCTCGCCGGCAAGCCCACTTTGATCGTGCGCAACATTCCCGGCGCCGAGGGCATGACGGCAATGAATTATTTCGCCAGGCAGGTCGTGCCCGACGGTTTGACTCTGGTGATGGGATCGACCACCCAGGCCGACCCGATGCTCTATCGAAAGCCGCAATCGCAATTCGATCCCACCAAATTCAGCCCTATCGGCGGCGTCGGACGCGGCGGCACGGTCCTCCTCATCCGCAAGGAGGCCGAGGCGCGCCTTCATGACCGCAGCGCCAAGCCGGTCGTCATGGGGGCGCTGAGCGGGGTGCCGCGCTCCGGCATGCAGATGACCGCCTGGGGAATCGCCTATCTCGACTGGAACGCCAAGTGGGTGCTGGGCTATCGCGGCACCCAGGACTTGATGCTTGCTTTGGTGCGCGGCGAGATCGACATGACCACGACCGCGAATCTGTTCGTAGTGCAGGATTTTCTGGCCAGCGGGAAATACAAGCTGGTGGCGCAATCGGGCTCGCTGCAGAACGGAAAGGTCATCGCCCGTCCGGAATTCGGCGACGCGCCGGTGTTTGCAAGCCTGATCGAGGGCCGGATCAAGGACGCGACCATGCAGAAGGGTTTCGAGTACTGGTCTTCGCTCACCGCGCTCGATAAGTGGCTTGCGCTGCCCCCCAACAGCCCGGAGGCCTATGTGCGCGCCTATCGCGAAGCCTTTGCTGCGCTCTCTCGCAGTCCTCAATTCGCCGATCTGGGCAGAAAGATCAGCGACGACATCGAGCCGATGCCCTATGCGGATGTGAGTTTGCTGATTGGCCGGCTGGGTCGCACGCCGCCCGAAGCGGTCGCCGCGATCAGCGCGATGTTGCGCAAGCAGGGAATCGAGGCGGAGTGAGCTTCGTAGGGTGGGCAAAGGCGCGGTCCACACGCACGAGTTTCACCAAACGTAGAAAACAGCGCCGTGCCCACGCGCGTGCGTCCGCGTGGGCACGGCGCACGGCAAAGCGCGTGCGCCTTTGCCCAGCCTACAGAGCCTGCACCGGCGGCAGCGTTTCAAGCTCTTTCCGGTAGGCGTCCTCCATGCGCGGCGCCAGGCCGTGCCTGGCGAGCGCCTCGGCGAACATGGTGCGCACGCGCGGGCTCTCGTCGGCATAATCGAGCTGGTCGCCTCCCACCCGCCTGCTGATCCAGCACATCATCACCCCCTGCTTGTTGCGGTTCGAGCCCAGCGTGAAGGCGAGGTAGCGCACCGGTGTCGGCCCGGCGTTGAAATGCTGATGCATCCACATGTTCGGCGGCACGATCAGCGTGCCCGGCTGCCATTCGTAGCGGCGCGGCTCCTCGCCTTCCGGCCACATCAGCGAATAGCCTTCGCCGGTGAGGATGATCACGTGCGCGCCCGGCCCGTGCGCATGCGCCTTCTTGTAGGTGCCGACCGGAAACTGCGAGATGTGGCCGGGGATATTGCCCTTGGCGAGATTGAACCGGATCATCCGGCTGCCGGCTCCGCGCTCCGCGGTATCGGCGACCGCGACATTGATTGCATCGGGAATGAAATTGGTTTCGAGCCGCAGCCCCTGCGGCGCCGCCTTGGCGCTGAAATAATCGGGCTCACCGTTGAACCGGTTCCTGAAATTGAATTTGGTGTTGAAGACGAAGTCGAGGTCTTCATAGAGATTGATGATCGGCGGCGCGTTGGTGACTGCGACATAGCGCGCGGGGTTTTGGCCCGATCCGTTGAAATGCTGATGCCAGCAGTTCATCGGAACCCCGAACAGCGCGCCGGCTTTCCACTCGAATGTCAGCCGCGCTCCTTCATCGTTCCACACCGTCGTCGAGCCGCGGCCGTCGAGGACGAAAATCATTTCCTCGAACAGGTGCCGCCACGGAGCAAGGCTCTTGCCCGGCGGGATTTCGCAGACATGGCAGTCGTTCGAGGTACGCGACGCATCGTGATTAAGGAAGACGGCATTGCCGCCGCGCCGCGCCCACGGCTTCAATTCGACCGTTCGCAGGCTGGGCACGTAGTGGGCGCTGATGATATCGAGGCCCTCGCCGCGCACCCAGCGCAGGTACGGCGTCTCCTTCTCGGTCGCGAATTTCTGCGCCAGTTCGCTCGAAACGATTGCATCCTTGGCCAAGTCTGTGCCTCCAGTCTGACCGCGCCGTGCGTGGGAGAACCGATGCGGAGCATCGGCGAATGGGACGACGACCGACGATTTTGCCGATGTCTGGAGAGAGAGTCCACGCCTGTGCCCGCAGCCATCCGCACAGAGGTCAGCGCACCCTGCGGCACGGTTTGCTGTAGAGCGTTTTCCGATAACTTATGGTGTGCCGCCCGTCATCCTGAGGTGCGAGCATGCAGCCCTTTTGGCTGCATGCGAGCCTCGAAGGATGGCGGCTGCGCCCGGCTAATTCGTCCGGTGTCGCGCCGCATGATCGAAATTTTTCGCCGTGCGCTCGCTCCGGGTAATTTCCTGAGCGCACCCCCGTGCCGGGTACCTACCGAGAGCCGCAGGCCGTGCGCATTCCCACGGATGGACCGACAGAAAAAAGAACTCAGTCGACCGGTCCGCTACCGCAACCTGCATCATCGCCTTCCAGCCAGGGCGCCTGACTCGGGTGCGGCTTCACCCGCCATGGCACCACAAAATGCGTTTGCCGGTCGTCCGCCGGACGCGGGGCGCCAGCCGTCGGCGGGGTCCCCTTACCGTTATTCTCAGATGCGTTCCCCTTGCCATCGATCTTCATGAAACTCTCTCCCTTTCCGCTCAGCCTTGAGCCGCTCCGGGCACTGCCTGCTTTGAAGAGCCCCGTTTGTAACAGCCAAGCTCGGACATATTGCATCATTGTGATGGTAATTGCCTTTTCTACTGGCGTAAAGCCGTAGGCTCTGAGCGGGATATTTCCGGCCCAGCGCCAATTTGGCTGCTGACGCCACGCCATTGCGCCCATGCGACCATAGGATAGAATGGTTGAGTTGCACCGCAGCTACCCAAGCTGGATGGGAGGCACTCGGTGTCCGGCAATCGCCAACCTGCGGAATTCCCTCAAATGGAGCGTGTCCTGGTCAGGCCGCGCATACTCACCGTCGATCATTCTGTCGCCAATGAGCTCATGCGGCGCCGGGAGGTATTGGCTTTTGTGGGCGCCATCGCCGCATGGTGGCCTGTTCGCGTAGCAGCGCAGCAGCAGGCCCGGATGCGGCGGATCGGCGTGCTGATGCCACTAGGCGCAGACGATCCGCAGGGACAAATCCGGCTGGCGACATTGCGCCGGGCGTTGGAAGAACGTGGATGGGCGGAAAACCAAAATCTGCATATCGATGTCCGCTGGGGGCCGGCCGACGCCAATCGGTATCGCGAACTTGCGGCCCAACTGGTTGCGCTTGCGCCCGACCTGCTCCTGGCCGGGGGAGGGCTCGTTGTTGCGCCTTTGCAAATGGCCACCAGGACGATACCGATCGTGTTCACCGCAACTGTCGACCCGGTCGCGCTCGGCTATGTCGCAAGTCTCAGCCAGCCCGGCGGAAACACGACCGGATTCATCAACTTCGAATATAGCCTATGCGGCAAATGGGTGGAGACGCTCAAGGAAATCGCTCCACGGGTCAGGCGGGTCGCCGTCATCGAGGACCCAACGGGACCGGGAGGGATTGGCACCGCCCAATTCAAGGAAATCGTTAAAGTCGCGCCGCAATACGGGGTCGAGGCCACTCCTATCGACGTGCGAGATGCCGATAATCTCGAACGCGGCATGACGTCGTTTGCACGCGAAGCGCGCGGCGACGGCGGTCTTGTGGTCACCGCGAGCACTTATGCCACAGTTCGACGCGATCTGATCATAATGCTTGCGGCCAGAGAACGCCTGCCCGCGGTCTATCCAGTGCCGTTCTACGTGGCCGCCGGCGGTCTGATTTCATACGGGCCGGTCTTCCTCGACCAGTACCGGCGTGCAGCAGACTACGTCGACCGAATCCTCAAGGGCGCTAAGCCGGGCGACCTGCCGGTGCAGGGGCCGGTGCGCTTCGAGATGGCCGTAAACCTCAAGACCGCAAAGGCGCTTGGCCTTCAAGTGCCGAATGTCGTACTGGTAAGTGCCGATCAGGTGATTGAGTAAGGACGCAAAGCTTTTGGACTTTTGCTGCGTTGAGCTTGATCGCTATCCTTTGGCCCCAGCGCCTGGATGCACTGGGTTAATTCAACGCAAAATACAGTTGCATTAGGTTGGAAAACACGCAATGCTTGAACTACGCTCGTCGCCCATTCCCTGCTTGCCTGGAAAGTGACAAAGCAGTCGGCTATCTGGTACATGGACTAACAGACGCTCGGATCGGTCTAGCACTATTTTTTGAGACGTTTTCCACGAACGGGTGAAAGTGCAAGGGAGGAAAAAATGACTGACGTGGTACCTTTTATCAACCTAGCAAAGGACGGCGAGAGTGACTTGCGGCTAAAATCGGTTGGCAGCAAGTTACCACCTGGAGCTACCCTCAAACCTGGAGCTTACGGTGGAGGGGATTTTGCAAATTATGGAAAGATAGCTACGAAATTGTTTAAAGATAATCCAAATGCGATTTTCCTTGCATCGTGCTGGCCTACTCTCAATGCCTTGAATAACGCGAGCGTATCGCCGTCACAGCTCGTTTATGCGGGAATGGTGACCAGTTCTGCCCCGCCATTTGGTAGCAGTGGGATCACGGCTTTCGAAATAAACGATCTTTGCTCGAATTGGCCAGATTTGCTTCAGCAAATCGCCCCGGGAATGACGAAAGCAGCCATCGTCTATGACCACATCAGCGGCGCCCCGAAGGATCAGTGCACAGCCATCAAAGGCAATGCAGGCAAGATAACGTTTATACCGATATACGCCGACGATAACAGCAATCCGCCCAAACCCAATCTGAATATTGATAATGATATCAAAAATGCCCCGCTTGCTAAAGGCGATGGACTGATTGTCACCGCGTGCACCCTGACCGGTCTTTTGCGCGATAAAATTACACAAGCTGCACGAAAAAAACAGCTCGTTACAATCTGTCCGGAACGGATGTATATGGCACGAACTGCTCCAGCGAATTCATGCCTGATGACTTACGGGCCAAATTTACTCGGCCTGTACGCGCAAGCTGCTAGTACGATTATTAAGGACGTGATTGCGGGCGGTACCAAAATCATCAAGAATGGCGACTACGAGCTATTGGTAAATACGGTAGTTGCGGCTGAACTTGGGGTAAAAATTCCCGTTAGCTTTAACGTGACAGTGGGCGGTAAGACAATAACTATTAAGCCTACCCCGTATCCTTAGAAAGAATGTGGCTGCAAATCTGTTGCCAATTGAGAACGCGGTGAAAGATCCGGACCTGTGCAAATCGTTCACCGATCAAAGGAGTACTAAATGCACAGTCCGTTTGTTTTGACCTTGTAATGTCGAGATAGTCTGGTGAGTGAGATCACTCGTTGAGGCGACCGTAGGGGGCAAATCAGAATGCCTTTCCTGATGTTCTTGTTACGTCTGTCGTTATCCTCGGCAATTTACTTGGCCTCCAACATTACTGGAATGACGCAAGTAGTGTTGCCAGCCGACGTTTTTCCGAGATGTCCATTTGTCCCTCAGCCGAACGACCCCGGTGGACTACCTATTGCTCCGAACAACATGAACTTCCCATCAAAGGATAATGTTCTCGATTGTAATTTTTATCAGCAGGCAATGCAAATGTTTTTCTGGTTGACGTCGCCTCCGCCAACAAGCTACGGCGTCGGCCCGTATGTGTTCGCATCCCCGATATTTTATGCTGTTTCGCCTCGCGAGAATCCGTCGCGGTCTTTCCTCAGGTGGTTCCAAACGTTAGGCGCCAATCCCGCCGTACAACTGCTCGACATCGGGTTGTCCCAAACCGGGCCCGACGGTGTGCGCGTCGTATTCGATAAGGACGGGCGACCGCACCCTGACGGCGTGGGACAAGTCGGCAAAAAAGTACTCATGACTCAGGGAGAAAATCTGGTTTTCTATGGAATCGTCGTCAATGACGTCTATGCGTACTATCATCAATCGGCGCCTAAGGCAGCCCCCACCGAATTTCCAGACAGCAAAGATCAGATCGAAGATTTGGAACAGAAATATGGCCATAAATTTCCAGATGCGCAAGCAATGGTCGTTGCAGTAAAGACTGCCTGGATCGAAGTCGGTGGTGATGAAAATGATAAAAAAAAATATTTGACGGTCGAAACCGAGATCCCGGTGTATGACAGACGCAGCGCTCATGTCTGGATACCATTAAAAAAGAAAAAGGCGACGCTGGCGCTGGTCGGAATGCATGTCGCTTTCAGCGCGACGGATCGACCCAAACTTATCTGGGCAACATTTGAGCACGCGAGCAACACTCGCAACAAGGCGTACAAGTACAAGGCCACCGCCGGGTCATGCCCCCCGACCGACGTGTGCGAGCACCAAGATGGCGCGTGGCTATTTTCCAACGACGACTGCAGCAATGAGCCTCGCATGCATGTGGACGACATGGCGAGAATTTTTGCGGACGCAAAAAAAACGATAGGGCCGAGTAATATCTGTCGAAACTACGCCTGGGGTTCTGACAAAGTTCCAGATAATACGCTTTCGATAAGCATCAACAAAAGCTTCATCGATCAACTTCCAGCTCACGATGTGAGAAGGAACTACATGATGATCGGGACCAACTGGTACAACGGAGATGATCCGCAGGGAGGAGCCGAGTTGGCTAATTCGACAATGGAGACGTTCAATGGCACCAGCCGGTGTGTAAAGTGCCACGTCGCGGAGAAGCTCAGCCATATCTGGAGCCGAGTGCCGGCGCCGAAGAAGTAGTGTTCTTCTGCTTCGCTGCAGCCAAGGTCTTGAGCGGCTTTCAAAAATCCGGCGTATCCGTGTGCGGGATGTCGGAATCCCTGCCGGCATAGTATTCGCGCCGGTTCTCGGCGCAGATCAGTTCTATAAACGGGCCGAGAGCAGGCCGATAGGTAATCGTCGACGTCCACGGCGTGGTGAAGACGCCTGCGTCCTCGACGGTGAAATGAAGTTGAAGCACCTTGCCCCGGTAGTTCGGATCGAAATCGCCGCCGCCGCTGGCCTGGAAATTCTCCTTGCGGTTGCGTTCGATTGCGTCCTTGGCCTGTTCGTAATCGAGGAGCCGATAACGTTCGATCACGTGCAGCTTGTCGCTAAACGGCGTACCGTACATGTCCTGCATCGCGAAAGGACCGTGCTTGACCCCCACGGTGTCGATCACCAGCGCGTCGCCTTCGTAATGGCCGACCGAATCCCCATACCAGGACGGCGACAGCTTGACCGGATGCTGCTCGTTCATGCGCACGCGGCGCACTTCATTGCCGTGCCGGTAGATCATGGTGATGTGATCGGGCGCCTGGAACATTTCCATGAGGAAATCCCAGAACACATAGGGCACCCCGCCCGGCCAGCACTGGTTGCTCGGGGTCGGGTAGCCCAGGCCCGCCAGCGAGATCTCGCCGTGCTTCTTCACGATTTCCGCCGCCTGCGGCTTGAGGATCGGGTTTCGATAGTCGCCGACAAGCTTGCCGAAATTCGCGACGCCGTTGGGGCGCCGAGACAGATTGAGGACTGGGCCCGGACCCGACGCCGGCGGTTCGAAGCCGGTGAGGAACGGGTGCGCCCAGACGCCGGAGAAATCAGGGAACGAGTTCGGCGGCGCAGCTTGGCCGACGACGGCGCGACCCGCCAAGGCAACCGCCAAGAGCAACAAAAGGAAATCGCATCTTCGCGCCGCCATGATCTCCTCCCATCGCCGCTTCGCCCGCTTTCTGTCCGAGAGTGTACCAGAAACGACACCCGTCCGTACAAAGCAAGTCCAGCCACGACGCGACGCCTTGGACCGTCATCCTGAGGCGCGAGCCCGGCCTCTTCGGCCGGGCGAGCCTCGAAGGATGGCGGGCGCTGCCCAGCCGCTGGGCTGCAAATGCGCGCGATCGCGGCCGTTCATCCTTCGAGGCTCGCATGCAGCCCTTTGCTGCATGCTCGCGCCTCAGGATGACGGTCTCAGTGAGCAAACTGATCAGAAGTCCGGCGTGTCGGCGTGGGGCTTCGGGACCGGCTCGTTGCCGAAATAATTGGCGTTGTTCTCGGCGCAGACATCCTCCCCAAGCAGTCCCGTCTCTCGGCGCCGGAAGCGCTGGACTGCCGACCAGGAGGTGGTGAAGGCGCCGGGGTCGTCGACCCAGAGCAGGTCTTCCATGGTCTTGCCGTTCTCGATGAGCTTGAAGCGTTCGATGACGTGCAGCTTGTCGGTATGGGGCGTGCGATAATTGTCGACGAACGATTTCGTCGATATGGCGATCGTATCGGCCACGAGCGTGTCGCCGCCCTCGTAATGGCCGACCGATTCGCCGTACCAACTTGGCGGCGGCTGCAGCGAGTGCGGCACGTCGAGATAGATGCGGCGCAGTTCAGGCCCGCCCTGGTTGATGATCGTCACCTGGTTTCCGGTCTGGACGAAATAGAACGGCTCGGCGAGCGTATAGACGACAAAGCCCGGGACCCCCGCCGGATAGCATCGCTCCCGCGGGCGAAATGGGACTTTTCCGGCCTGCACCCCCTCGTTCGCCCTTCGCATCTGCTCTCTGGCCCACGGCCGGAGAATTGGATTGCTGAGATCGGCGATGCGATAGGTCGGTTGGATGCGGGTCTGGCGGGCGGTGCGATTGTCCACATAGGGAAATCGCTTGTCGAACGTGATCGGCCCCGGCCCGCTTGGCGGCGGCTGGAATTCATCATTGAACGGGAACCAGGCCGTGGTGTTCGTGCCCATGAGATCGGGCGCTTGTGTCGCCAGCGCCGGCGAAGCCGCCGTGCCGAGGCACAGGGCGCCGGCTAAAATCTCCGGGAGACGCAAACGCGACATCGAACCCAAACTGATCGAAGCGCTAGAAATCCGGGGTAGCAGCGGATGGCACCGGCTCGGTGTCGAACCCGAAAGGATTGTAGGCCTCCCCGGCAGCGCAGCGCCACTCCTCGATCGGGTGCTGCACCCGCTGCCAGCGATGCGAGACCCGCACCGGTTTGATGAAGGTTGCAGGGTCGTCCATGGTGACTTGCGCCTCCAGCCGTTTGCCGCCGTCAATCAGGCGATAGCGCTCGATGACGTGCAGCTGCTCGCTGTGCGGGGTGCGGAAATTATCGACGAAGGTCTTGTCGTTGAGGCCGATGGTATCGATTACCAAAGTGTCGCCTTCGTAACGGCCGACCGATTCGCCGTACCAGCTCGGCGTCACGTCCTCCGAATGCGGGGCATTCAGATAGATTCGGCGCACGTCGTTGTCGTGCTGTGCGAGCATCCTGACCTGCTGCGGCGTCTGGATGAAATACATCGGCTGCCGCGGAGTCAGCAGAAAGCCCGGAACGCCGGTCGCCCAGCATCGTGACGAACGCGAAAACATCGGTTTGCCGGCGAGCACTTCGTCATTGGTCTTTTTGAGCGAATCCTTGGCAAATTGCGTCAGGTTCGGATTGTTGATGTCGGCCATCCGGAATGTCGGCTGCTCGTCGGTATTGTTCGGTACATAGCGGTGTGTGGGGTCCTGGGTGACCGGCGGCGGGCTTCCCGGCATCGCCGTCCAGTCAGTGCCGATCGACCTCCATCCGGTATTGTTGGAGGAGAAATCGGGCGGCGCTGCTTTCTGCGCCAGCGCGGGCGAGTGCCACGCGCCGGTCAAGAGGAGGAACGTGAGAGCAGCAAGAGAGCGGGTTTTGGCGGACATGGGCTGTCTCCATCGATATCGATTCAGAGCACGGACGACAGACTAAAGAGGCGGTCTCCAGGCTGCTTTCTCAGACCGTCCTCTGTCGTCTGTCCTCCGTCGTCCGGTTCAGAAATCCGGTCTGCTGGCCTGCGGCAGCGGCACGACGTCGTAGTTGAAGAAGTCCACGTTGTTCTCGGCACACATCAGCTCGGTCAGCGGGCGATCGACGTGGCGCCAGCGCTGGATCGCCGACCACGGCATATTGAAAGCGCCGGGATCGTCGACGCTGACATGCGCCTGCAATATCTCCCCGCCCTCGATGAGCTTGAAGCGTTCTTCGACGTGAATCTGCTCGGTGTGGGGCGTGCGGTAATTATCCACGAAGGTGCGGTCGTTGAGCCCGATCGTGTCGACGACGAGTTCGTCGCCGTCATAGCGGCCGACCGACTCGCCGTACCAGGAGGGCTTGAGGCCGGCCGAGTGCGGCACATCGAGATAGACGTGCCGGTATTGATGGCCGAGCTCGTTGTAGATGACGACCTCTTTGGGAGTCTGGATGAAATAGATCGGCTGGACGCGGGTATAGACCGTGAAGCCGGGCACGCCCGCGGGCCAGCAGCGCTCGCGGGCGATGTAAGGCACTCCTCCCGCCAGCACCCGGTCATTGGCCTTCTTCATCTCGGCGATCGCCCAGGGTTTGAGGATCGGATTGCTGAGGTCGGCCACCCGATAGGTCGGCTGCCGGCCGCGGCCGTTGGGAACATAGGGGTGTCCCTTCTCCGACATCACCGGGCCCGGTCCGCTCGGCGGCGGCAGGAAGTCGTCGCCGGTGGGGCGGTCAGGCACCCAGGCGGTTTTGGCATCAGGGCCGAGATTGCGGATCGAGAGACTGCCGGCGTCCTCGGCAATCGCGGAGGAGGCCAGGAGACCGGCAATCAGCGCTGCCAGAACAGGCGTCTGGCGCGGGACAAACCCGCGCCAGACCGGGCAGAAGGTGCAGTCACCGGAGTTGCGTTCGCCGCCAGTCAGCTGCGCGTGCGACATCGCGGCATCCGCCATAAGTGGCTCCTGTCATCGCGCCGCCCGGGCGGCGCGGGCGGCTTGCACTCCGGCCACCGAGGAAATATCGCGATGCGGCTCGCCGCAGACGTAATCTTCGAGCCGCACGTCATTGCGCAATTGATAGGTGAACCGTGCATCCCAATCGCGCGTGTAATATTGCGGATCGTGTACGGTGACGACGATTTCGAGCTGTGTCGGACTCGTCCTGCGGATGCGTTCGGTCGTTACCAACTCGTCCGTATGCGGCGCCCCGGTGGCGTCAAGGAACGTCTTTTCGTTGAAGCCCGCCGTTTGCACGACGAGCGTGTCGCCATCGTAACGGCCATAGGAGTGGCCATTGTAATAGGGGAGCACGACCAGCTCATCGTAGCTTGGCAACGGCTTGTCGAGCGTAATCGCCCGGATCTGGTGATTGAGCTCGTGGATCATCGTGACTTGGCCGGGCGGCGCCTGGAAGATTTCGAACGGATAGGGAGTCGCGAGATTGCGCACCGGCCCGTCCGGGGTGCAGAACTTGCGGGCTTCATCAATGATGGAGCCGTCCTTGAGACCGGCCATGTTCTTGGCGTAGGCGGCCTTGCCCGCATCGGTGAGCGGCAGTTCGCCGCCGCCGACGAGTTGGACCTTGGGGTGATATTCGGTCGCCCAATAGGTCCCGGCGATATCCGGCCCCGCGGCGTGGGCGGCCCCGACAAGGGCCGATACCGCGAACACGGCCGCCAACGCCGCGCCCGAGCATATCCAACGACGGTAATCCTGCATGCAATACCTCCCGTGCTTCCTGCAGCTTGGTTTTCCGCAACCCTAGCACGCCGCAAACAGAAAAAAAGCGGGAATTAACGTCCATGGGTGCGCATGCGGCCATGACGATCACCCGATGAAGCGCGGGGGCTGCATACGGGGAGAGCGCGCGTAGACGCTCTCTTGCCCGCGAGCCACCCGCGGCGTTAACGATCTTTTCGGCTGGACCGACGGTAGCGCCGGAAAACCCAGAGCCTACATCAGAAACCATATAGAGTTACGGGATTCCCGGCGCGTGGAGCCCTCTGGAGGTCGCGGGCTTGAGTGCTGGGCGTCTGCCGAGAGGTCGAGGCATGCCGGCCAATTTCAAAAAGGCGGCGCCGGGAGGCTATCCCTGACGCCAAAACGCAGGGCTCGCAAATCCCAGTCCGTTTGCGAATAGCGGGTTTAGTGCTTCGCGCGCTATTTATAGCGGCGCTTGTCGTCGTGACCGTACGCGTGAGCAGCCCGCAAAGCGAGACAATCTGGTCCGCATACGAAAGTCCGGGCGACCTCATCAGACTCGCGCTTGGATTGCTCGTGTGTCTCTGGGTCGTCGCGCAGATGTTTATGGTGCCCAAGGACCCCGGGGGATATCGGACCTGGCTTTACCTCGGCCTCGTCGCGGTGCCTTTCGCCATCATCTGCGCGATCGCGGTTTGGTGAACCCGTAGGGCATTAATCCAGCGCCTTCACGACTCGGCCGTACCTATGGACATGCGCCGCGCAGGAGGAGCGCGTCCTGACCGGCGGGATCTGATAGAAGGCGATATTGGGATTCCAGAGGCACTGGAAACCGATGTAATCGCCGTAGCGGCGATGTACGCTGGTGATGCGCGGATATTTGCCGAACCGCCCGCACTCGTAGGCGGCGATAGAGCGCGCCTCCGCTTCGGCCTCGCAGGACCAGGAGATGATCCCGCCGGTGTCGTTGCTGTGGACGTAGGGCTCGCCCGCCAGGCTCAACGTCGAAATCCCGATGCCGATGATCGACAAAATCAAGCGCCACCCCATTACCACCTCCTGCGAACCGGAATACGTGCAGCTAAGAGCGCCGTCACTTTCATACAAGTGAGGCTGGCGGCACCAACCCATCTTCGATTTCTCATGGAGTTAGTAAACGTTTTCTTTCCGCGGCGTGTCCTGGGGGCCACAGTCACAACGATTTGCGTTGGGGATATCGATCGACTCTTGACGGTGCTGCCCTCCAAAGGCAATTTCAAATGGGGAGCTACATCAATGATTCGCCACGCTTTATGGATTTGTGCCGCATTCGTGTTGACCTTTGACGTACTTGGGGCCGATCCGGCTTCTGCCGCGAGTCCGCTGGAACTCAATTTCTACCTGTCGGGCCCGCGCTACGATGGCGTGCTGCCGCCCTGCGATCTTCCGGCGGCGCTGAACCAGATCACCTTCCGGTTCCATCAGAAGGAGGATCGGTTCTGGAATTCGGACCTGATCATCGTCGGATACCAGCAGATTCGCGAGACCGCGTTCCGGCCGTGGGCTCCGAACACCATACCGCGCCGCTTCTGCAGTGCGCTCGCCTTGGTATCCGACGGCCTCAAGCACCCCGTGCATTACGTAATCGGAGAAGACTTCGGCATCATCGGCGAGAGTTGGGGCGTCGAGTGGTGCGTGGAGGGACTGGACCGCAACTGGGCCTATAGTCCTGCCTGCAAAATGGCCTTGCCGCCCTCGAAGAACTGACGCGGGCGCTCTTCCGTGCTGCTTCCGCGGCCTGACCTCCCTCAACCGCCGCTGTCGCCGCGCTTGACAGTGTCGCGCTGGACACTTGATCTCCGCTTCTATTCTGGATATGTTCTCTGAACGTTCACTATCCGGAGACAAGTTCCCTATCCGACATTGCGGGGAAGTTCATGTCAGAGAGGCTCCGTCCTACCGCCATCGTTGCGGTCGCTTCGTTTCTGGCGATGGTCGCTGGAGGCGCCGCCCAGGACCGGCGGCAAAACCAGCCCGGCAAGTTCGATTATTACGTCCTGTCGCTCTCCTGGACGCCGACCTTCTGCCAGGAGACGGGCGAGCGCGGGCAGAACCCGAACCAGGAATGCGGAACGCGACCCTACGGCTTCGTGGTTCACGGCTTCTGGCCGCAATATGAGAGGGGCTTTCCCGAATTCTGTCAGGTTCCCGCCCCGCGGCTTAATCGCGCCATTGTGTCCTCCATGCTCGACCTGATGCCGGCTCCGCGGCTCATCTTTCGCGAATGGGACCGGCACGGCACCTGTTCCGGTCTCGCCCCGAGCGCCTATTTCGATACCATTCGCAAGGCGCGGGCCACAGTGAAAATTCCCGAAGCCTTTTTGGACGTGACCCGCCGGCTCAGGGTGAATCCCCATGAGGTCGTGGATGCATTCGTCAAGGCCAATCCAGGGCTCTCGCCGGGCGCGATCTCGGTGACTTGCGATGCCACGCGGCTGACTGAGGTAAGAATCTGCATGTCAAAGGAACTGGGTTTTCACGATTGCCCCGATGTCGCGCAGCGCGCCTGCCGTCGCCAGCAGATCGTGATGCCGCCCCCGCACGGTGGAAGGCCGATTTCCGACCCCGCGTCTCCAGTAGAATGATTTCGGCGCACCCAGGGTTTCGGACAAGAGCACCAGTCGTAGTCAAGTGCAGGCTGCGGAGTTATATTGCCTGTTATGACAGAGGCCGACCTGAGCTTCCTTGCTCGCCAGAACGAGCGGGTCATTACCGACATCGCGAGCTTGCGCGATGACATGCGCGTGCTCACCGCGATCGTCATACGGCTCGACAACACACGCGAGCGCCACGAGGCCCTGCTCACTGACATGCTGCGCGAGATTCGGGCCATGAACACCCGGGCCGAGCGCACCGAAGATCGCCTTCGAAGGCTCGAAGGGGCGGGCCAGTAAGCGATCACCGAATGCTCCGACATGAATCCGCAGCCGCGAAGGCGGACAGGTGTCGCTCGAAGTCTGACCGCCCTCCCCCGAGATGAACTACCGTCACGCCTTCCATGCGGGAAATTTTGCCGATGTGGTCAAGCACGCAGTCCTGGCGCGCATTCTCGTCTATCTTTGTGCCAAGCCCGCTGCCTTCCGTGTCATCGATACACACGCGGGCGGGGGGCTTTACGACCTCGCTGGACCGGAAGCGACCCGCAGCCTCGAATGGCGCGCGGGAATCGGTCGCTTGTTCGGAAATGCCATTCCTGATGCCGCCCGCCCGCTGCTCGCTTCCTATCTCGATGTGGTCGCCGGTCTCAATCCGACCGGGCGGCTCGCGATCTATCCGGGGTCGCCGACGCTCGCGCGGGCGTGGCTGCGCCCGCAGGATCGCCTCGTCGCCTGCGAGGTCGAGCCCAATACTCTCGCGGCGCTCCGAAGGAATCTTGGGCCGGATCGGCGGGTCCGGATCGTTCCAATGGACGGCTGGATTGCGCTCAAGGCCTATGTACCGCCGATTGAGCGGCGCGGCCTCATTCTCATCGATCCGTCGTTCGAAGACGATGCGGATTTCACCCGGCTCGGTCGCGGTCTCGAAGCTGCGCACCGCAAATGGCCAGGCGGCATTTATGTGCTGTGGTATCCGCTCAAGGGGCGGCGCGGGCTCGATACGCTCGCGCTCACGCTCAAGCGCTCCGGGATCGGAAAGATTTTGCGCATCGAACTCTGCATCGGTGCTATTGCGGAAGAAGGACCGCTCGGCGGCTGCGGCCTGATCGTCGTCAATCCACCGTGGACGCTCGAAAGCGAGCTTGCAGCGATCCTGCCCGCGCTTCAATCGATGCTGGCGGGCGAAGCGGGCAGCCACCGCCTCGATTGGCTCGCCGGGAAATGACAGGCTTGCCCTCGTTGGCTCCCTCGCATTTGGGTAGCCAACGAGGACGCTTTTGCCGCGTTGGCACTTTTCCACAACGATGGATTGGACTAGGCTTTTACCCCATTGGCTTTGACGTTCCGCCTCCCATGGGGGGCCGGCGGAATCACAGAGGCCGGTACCGGCCGATGCTTTTCCCCGACTGCGAATGTCCGGCCAGCCGTCGTGCCGTGGGGGCGGCGGCGCGAAACAGGGGTCAGGAGCATCCCGATGGCAATGGCAGGTACGGTCAAATTCTTCAACGGTGAGCGCGGCTATGGATTCATCAAACCCGATGACGGCGGGCGCGATGTCTTCGTGCACATTACTGCGGTCGAACGCGCCGGATTGAAGACCCTGATGGAAGGACAGCGGATCTCGTTCGATGTCGAGCCCGACAAGAAAGGCAAAGGCCCGAAGGCCGTGAACCTCGTGATCACCGGCTGATCTGCATCCGCCAAATTCCGCTTGTTCACAACCGCCGCTGCTAAGCGCGCTCCGGCAGCGCCAAGGAGGTTTATTGATGCCTACGCTGCGCACCAGTTTTGGCTCCCCCTTCGGCCGCAAGGCTCGCATTGCGATCAGCCTGCTCGGACTCGACGATCGAATAAAAGTGGAGCCCGCTTCCACCCAGGACAGCGCCGATCCATTGCGCAAGCAGAATCCGCTCGGCAAGGTGCCGGTGCTTCTTCTCGACGACGGCACTGCGGTGTTCGACTCGCCGGTCATTCTCGAATACCTTGACGTATTGGCGGGAGGCGGTCGGATCCTTCCGAAGGACCCGAAAGCACGTTTCGATGCGCTGCGGCTCGAGGCCCTCGCCGATGGAGTCCTCGATGCCTCGATCCTGATCGTTTACGAAGGCCGCTACCGCCCAGCCGACAAGCACGAGCAGAAATGGCTCGATCTGCAATCCGGCAAGGTGGACCGGGGGTTAACCGCGTTGGAGGCGGCGCCGCCCAGCATCGACGAGACGCCCAATGTAGGCCAGATCACGCTCGCCTGCATGCTCGGTTATCTCGATTTCCGTTTCGAGGGACACTGGCGCAAGGATCACCCACGGCTCACGGATTGGCTGGGCCGCTTCGCGGGGCGGGTGCCATCCTTCAACGCCACCAAGCCGCCGCCAAGCTGACGGCGGCTCTGGATTTCGTGATTACACAAGCTACGATGACGAACTATCACGTTAGCCCGCCACCAGAACAAAAGCTGAAGGCGCATTGGATCGTCGGTTACGATCCCGAATCTGAAAAGGCGGAATACACTCTGGAAATTCCAATATCCAAAGCTGACGTTCTAAGACGTTTTGTTCGTTTTGAGTCGGGCGATCCCGAGGGATATGATTCTTACAAAATGGAGTATTCAAAGATCATGGAAATGTTGGATCTTCTGGGCCACGCCTCAAAACCGCCGAAGCGATTGGAATATTTCCTCGAACCGTCGCCGTAGGGGCAAAGCCTCGGAATTCCCGAGGCTTGCCTCTCGGGCGCTTCTCCGCTTAGAAGCGGTAGTTGAGGCCGCCGCGCACGATCGAGCTGCGAAACGAGACGTTGTCGTTGGGAATCGCGCCGCAGTTTAATCCGCAAGTGGTATTGCCGAGGTCGACGAACAGATACTCAGCTTTCGCAGTCCAGCCGCCGCCGATTGCGACTTCGAGCCCGGCGCCCACGGTCCAGCCCGCATTGGTATTGTCGACGCCGACGAATCCCGGGGTCGTAGCCTTGATATTCCCAAAGGCGAGGCCGCCCGTCACATAGGGCATGATCCGGTCGACGGCATAGCCGACGCGGCCGCGCACGGTTCCGAGCCAGTCATTGGCGGTCTTGCAGCCGAGCGGGCACAGGGTTGTGGTCGTGCCGTTGATCCCGCTCCAGTCGAGATCGCCCTCTACGCCCAGCACCAATGGGCCGCCCGGCTGCCAATTGTATCCAACCGTGCCGCCGATCAAGCCGCCGCTCACATCGAAGCCGCCGGTGCTGTCCCAGCTCGAATGGCCGAAGGCGCCGCCGCCGTTGACCCCAATATAGAAGCCGGTCCAGTTGTAAGCCGGCACATAGAGCGGGGCGACGGGGGGCGGCGGCGGGTAGCGGCGGGAGAGGTCGGCAGCCACCGCGGCGGAGGAGATAGAGACCAAGAAGACGATGCCGGCGCCCGCAACATGCAGTTTTTTCATTGAACTCACTCCGGTACATTCGGCCGTCAAAGTATTCACATTGAGTTGGGAGTCTAGAGGAAACAATAGCGGCAAATTTACGGGATATTTCATCGTTACTATACTGTAAATCAGCCTTCCCGTCGCCACGAATGTGGCGAAACAGAAGTAAAACCAGCACATATATGGTGAATTGATGCTTACCGTGTCGGCGTGCTCTGTGGGTGGATTATGTTGGTCTTACTGAGCAGGAGCATCGCATAGGGGGTGCCCGTCCCTACGCCAGCGCCAGCTGGCCGCAAGAGCGGAAAATCTTACCTTTGACCCATGCCGCCCAGAAAAGACATCGATCCGGCAAGCGAACTCGTGGATGAGGACGACGAGCAGAGCCTCCCGGAGTCCGAGCACGAGACGGCGATCGACCTCGCGGCCGCCGCGGCCGGCGGGGCGCTCGCCGCCGGCCGGGCCGCGATTGCGCGTTATGCCAGGCTCGCCCCCACCGGACCGGGCGTCTACCGCATGATCGATGCCAAGGGCGACGTGCTCTATGTCGGCAAGGCCAAGAGCATCAGGAAACGGATTGTCTCCTACGCCCGGCCCACCGGCTACGACACGCGCATCGAGCGCATGGTGGCCGCCACCGCCTCGGTCGAGTTCGTCTCCACTGCGACGGAGACCGAAGCGCTCCTCCTCGAAGCCAATCTGATCAAGCAGCTGCGCCCGCGATTCAACGTGCTGCTGCGCGATGACAAGTCGTTTCCCTATATCCTGATCACGGCCGACCATTGGGCGCCGCAGATCGTAAAACATCGGGGCGCGCGCACGCGTGCGGGGAATTATTACGGCCCCTTCGCCTCGGTGTGGGCGGTCAACCGCACGATCACGGCCCTGCAACGCGCATTCCTGCTGCGCTCATGCACGGACGCATTCTTCGAGAGCCGCACGCGGCCGTGTCTCCTCCATCAGATCAAGCGCTGCTCGGGACCGTGCACGCGCGAGATCGATTTCGCGGGTTATCGCGAGCTGGTGCGCGAGGCCAATGCATTCCTCTCCGGCAAGAGCCGGACCGTGAAGGAGCAATTGGCAGCCGAAATGGAAAAGGCATCGGCCGGGCTCGATTTCGAGCGCGCAGCGATCTACCGGGACCGGCTCGCGGCGCTCTCCGCCATCCAGGCGCATCAGGGTATCAATCCTCGCGGCGTCGAGGAGGCCGATGTATTTGCCGTGCATCAGGGAGGAGGCTTCTTTTGTATCGAGGTTTTCTTCTTCCGCACCGGCCAGAACTGGGGCAACCGCGCTTATTTCCCGAAGGCCGACCGCAGCCTCGGCGCTGCCGACGTGCTTGGCGCGTTTCTCGCTCAGTTCTATGACGACAAGCCGTCACCGCGCTGCATTTTCATTTCACATAATTTCGAAGAGCGCGCGCTGCTCGCAGAAGCGCTGAGCGCAAAGAGCGGGCACAAGGTCGAGATCGCGAGCCCAAGCCGCGGCGAAAAGAAAGAGCTGGTCGACCATGCCCTCGCCAATGCGCGTGAAGCTCTGGCGCGCAAACTCGCCGAGACGTCTTCGCAGCAAAAGTTGCTTGCCGCGCTGGCGGAATGTTTCGGGCTCGGCGGCGTGCCGCGCCGCATCGAAGTCTATGACAACAGCCATATCCAAGGCGCGAACGCAGTGGGCGCCATGATTGTCGCCGGCCCCGAGGGGTTTCAGAAGAATCAATACCGCAAATTCAACATTCGGTCCGCCGACCTCGCCCCGGGAGACGATTTCGCGATGATGCGCGAAGTGCTCGGCCGCCGGTTCAAGCGACTGATCAACGAGGCCCCTCGCGCGAACGTCAAAGCTCTCGAAGCCGGGCCCCCTGCCGCGCCATCCCAACCCTCCCCCGCGCAATCGCACGAGGAATTGGAGGGGTTCCCACGTGATATCGGCACGCCGCCGGACGAGCCGGAGACGGATTCGCCATGGCCGGATCTGGTGCTGATCGACGGCGGGCGCGGCCAGCTCAACGCCGCCATCGAGGCGCTCTCCGGACTCGGGATCAGCGATGTGCCGATCGTCGCCATCGCCAAAGGGCCGGACCGCGACGCAGGACGGGAGACCTTTCATCTGCCCGGTCGCGAGCCGTTCATGCTCAAGCCGCGCGATCCGCTGCTCTATTTCGTGGAGCGGCTGCGAGACGAGGCGCATCGTTTTGCGGTCGGCTCGCATCGGATTCGCCGCCGCCGCGACATCCGCCAATCAGGATTGCAGGAAATCGCCGGGATCGGGCCCGCGCGCAAACGCGCGCTGCTTTCCCATTTTGGGACTCTCAAGGCAATCGAGCGCGCTTCGCCCGCCGATCTTGCAACCGTTCCGGGAATCAGCGCCGAGATTGCGCGCAAAATCTACGATTTCTTTCACGACCGCGCCTGAGCGGCATACCTGCTCTGTAGCCCGCATGAGCGGCGCGCCCGTCCCAGGAGAACCGGTTTGAAAATCTGCCTCTACAGCGCGTCGCGAGATGCGGGACGATGGCGCGCACCGCCCCGCATCTCGCTCCGTGGGTACTGGCATTGCCAGTACCCACGGCACTCATGCGGGCTACGAAAAGGCCACAGCTTGAAACGCCTGCGTCCCGGTCACAATTCAGGGACGACGCGGCAGAGGAAAAACACCAGGAACGAGGCCGCTCCTTGCTTTTGAGGCGTTCCGGGAGAGGATATCCTTCCGCTCATGGACATCGCGACACGAAGGCCTCTCCAGGCGCGGCCCCTCGCATTACCGAATCTCCTCACCTATGCGCGGATCGCCGCGGTGCCGGCGGTGGTCGGATGCCTTTACTGGCAGGACGTGCCGCAGCATGGCCCCTGGCTGCGCTGGGTCGCCCTCATCATCTTCATCAGCGCCGCCGTCACCGATTTTTTCGATGGCTATCTGGCGCGGAAATGGGGGGAACTCACGAGCTTTGGCCGGATGCTCGATCCCATTGCGGACAAGCTCCTCGTGGCATCCTGCCTGTTCATGCTGGTGTTCGACGAAACCATTCATGGAGTGCATGTCTGGGCGGCGATCGTAATCCTGTGCCGCGAGATTCTCGTTTCGGGCTTGCGCGAGTACCTTGCCGAACTGCGCGTGAGCGTGCCGGTAACGACTCTTGCGAAATGGAAGACGACGCTGCAACTCGTAGCGGTCGGCTTCCTGCTTGCCGGAGATGCCGGCGACGCGATCGTCCCCGTGGTCACTCCGATCGGGCTCTCGCTGCTCTGGCTATCGGCGCTGCTCACGCTGTACACTGGCTGGGATTATTTCCGCGCCGGCGTGCGGCATTTGATCGACGAGTAGGCGTATCGTAGGGCGGGTTAGCGCGGCCGGTGTCGCGCCGTCGCGTAGGAACGCAACACCGCGCGTAACCCGCCGCGCCGTCGCGGATGGCGGGTTACGGCGCGCCGTGTCATAACGAGCGGGCGAGTAGGGAATCGAGCGGCGCGCCTAACCCGCCCTACGGGTGCCCGCGCCTTGAGGAGCGAGCGTGAAGCTTTTGTATTTTGCCTGGGTTCGCGAACGGGTAGGCAAGCCGGAGGAAGAGGTCGAGCTGCCGCCCGACATCCGAACCGTCGGCGACCTGATCAACTGGCTGCGCGACCGCGGCGAGGAATATGCGCATGCTTTCGACAATCCAAAGGTGATCCGCGCTGCAATCGACCGCGCCCACGTCAAAGCTGATGCTGCGCTGCGCGGAGCTCGCGAGATCGCTTTCTTTCCGCCGATGACCGGAGGATGAATGTCCGCCAAGGTCCATCTGCAGCGCGAACCGTTCGACGCCGCAGCGGAAGCCGAGAGGCTGACGCGCGGGCGTTCGGATATCGGCGCGGTTGTGACTTTCACCGGAATCTGTCGCGGCGAGGAGAACGGAGCGCCGATATCCGCGCTGACGCTCGAACACTATCCGGGAATGGCCGAGGCCGAGATTACGCGTCACGTGGAGGCAGCGCAGAAGCGCTGGTCGCTCCTTGGCGTGACGGTGGTCCACCGCTATGGGCGGACCGAGCCGGGAGAGCCCATCGTGCTGGTGGTCACGGCCTCGTCGCACCGGCACGATGCCTTTGCGGCGGCCGAATTCCTCATGGATTATCTCAAGACCCGCGCGCCATTCTGGAAACGGGTTGAACACGCGCAAGACGGTCATTGGGTCGGCGCCAAATCATCCGACGATGCCGCCGCGGAGCGCTGGACGAAGCCGCCTGACCAACAGGAAGCGGCTGAGTGATGAAAATTATCATATGCGTGTCCCGGGCGCAGTGCAGCGCGGTGGATGGCTTGGCCGACCCGACCGCCATGGTTCGAGGCGCGCGCCGTCATCCTGAAGCGCGAGCGCGCGTTCTTCACGCGCGCGAGCCTCGAAGGACGGCGCGCGCACCTCACCATGACGGTCCCCGACGGTCACGAATCAGCGGTGCACCGCTCGCGCGCGCAATCGATACAGAGATCGATACAGAGGAGGAGACAGTATGACCAAACTTTTCATTGCCATTTCATTGGCGCTTGCAGTCACCGCCGCGCAAGCCGCGCAGGTGACGTTCTATCAGCTGCCGCAGAAGGCCTATCCGCATGACGTCGCTCCCGGGCCGGATGGGATCGTATGGTATTCGGGCCAGCGGCTTGGCATCCTCGGCCGCTTTGATCCCAAAACCGGGACGGCCGAGCAAATTCCGCTGGGCCGATCGTCGGCGCCGCACGGCGTCATCGTGGCTCCGGACGGAGCGGTGTGGCTCACCGATGGCGGGCAGAATGCGCTGGTGCGCTTCGAGCCGGCCACCAGGGCCATGAAGGTATTTCCGCTGCCGGCAAATTTTCCCCACGCCAATCTCAACACGGCGGTCGTGGATAAAACCGGTACGGTCTGGTTCACCGGCCAGAGCGGAGTCTACGGCCGGGTCGATCCGGCGAGCGGCAAGGTTGACGCCTGGGCGGCGCCGCGCGGCTTCGGTCCCTACGGCATCACCATGACGCCTGGCGGCGAGATCTGGTACGCCTCGCTTGCCGGCGATCACATCGCGCACATCGACCGCAATTCGGGAATGGCGACCGTTGTTGAGCCGCCCAGGAAAGGTATGGGGCCTCGCCGCATCTGGTCGGATTCGAAGGGGCTGCTGTGGGTGAGCTTTTGGAATGCCGGCGGCATCGGCCGCTATGACACGGCGCAAAAAACCTGGACGCATTATCCGATGCCGAAAAGCCGAAGCGGCACCTATGCGGTGTATGTCGACAACAAGGACCGCGTCTGGGCGACCGATTGGCAGGCCAATGCGGTTCAGCGCTTCGATCAGGCAAGCGAGACGTACTCGACATTCCCGAGCAATCACCCGGGGGCCGAAATTCGCCAGCTCAACGGCCGGCCGGGCGAGACCTGGGGCGGCGAATCCGGCAACGATCGGCTGATCGTCGTGCGCGATTGAGACTCGTGTAGCCCCGCATGAGGGGGCGCGCCGCCGGCGCGCGTGGACGAGATGCGGGGATGCAAAGCTGCGCCATCGCGACGGACTTAATCTCTCCAGAGCGCTCGATTTACGGCCGCTTCCGAGAGAGCAACGGCCGCACGCTGGGGCGCGGTGCCGATCGTCCGCTGCTTATGACCCAGGCTGTGTAAAAACTCATACACAAAAACATGTAGAAAACACCTCTCAGGAGCGCCCAAGTTACGACGCGCACAGCACGATTCGACTCTCCGTGTGGTTCAATCCTCGCGATACATTCTACGCGCGCGACGGTGGCCCGAGTTTTCGCCCGACGAAGACCCAACGCGGACCTCAAACAGCCGCCTGCTCGGCCGCGTCAGTCATACACCGGAGTTGCGGGCGCAGAAGCGCGCCCGCAACTCCGTTTCCTACGCGTACTTCGTAGCAGGCCTGTCACAAAACGACTTGATAGTGTCCTGCAAGCAAGGCGCAAACCCTGAGGGGGTTGCGGTCACAAACGACGGCAGCAAGGTCCAACCGCTATTGCTGGCAGTGGAAACCAGGGTCTGCGAATTGTCGGGGTCAGAGCATGTCGGCGCTGGCCAACGAGCTGAAGGTCTCGCACATGTGGCCGGCACCCTGCGCTTTGCCACAACTGTGTGATTTTCGTTATTAAGACGGCTTATGAACGATCTGTTTTGCTTATTGCCTTTATATAAGAAATGATTTTTGGCCGTGGCCGTTCGAATCTGCTATTTCCGCTTTGTGGCACTACCCGAGCAATTCCACAGTTACAAACGTGGTAATTGTGGAAACGCATTTTTTGCTGGACATCACACTAAAAATGATTAACTCATTACCACCAGCTGCTCAGGGCCAGCTTTGCTGAGGGTTGGGAGTCAAAGGGCAGTAACGCTGCCATCAGCAGGCGTCGCACTTCGAGTGCAATGTTCTGGCACTCGGTAACCTAGAAGCTCTGTACGGTTCACGCGCAGTCACTGCGCTGACGTGTTCTTTTGCGCCTAAATCGCGAAAGTAACTCGCCATGCGTGGCTTCCGCGGGTGGCAAAGAAGATCGTCAATCAACGTCTTCAAAACGCACAAACAAGGGGTGGTCAATGCAACGCGTAGTTATGCTTTCGGTGTCAGTCGCAATCGTGGCCTGGGGCGCGAGCGCCTTCGCAGATTCGCCGAATCTGAAAGGAGATTATGGTTTCATCGAGAATGACTGGTGCATCTATGCCGGGGATTTCACTGCCCCCCCCACATTCGAAGCGCTGACCAACGGTCCGAGTGAGTCGCATGCGGTATCAGGAACTTTTACCTTCAACGGTGACGGGACGGGGACCGCGACGCAAACTAGCCTGGCCGCCACGAGAGGCGGAGGATTTACGGGTAATGGGGGTGCGGAAGCCTCTACGAGCAGCTTTCCCTTTACCTATACAGTAAATGGCGACGGCACATGGAACCTAGTGACCATCCTTCTTCAAACGGGAACGTTCACAGCAGGTCCCCGCACGGGTCAGACATTCACAATCACACACTCGCCGGCGGGCTTGTCGGGTCAGATATCGCAAAATGCGATGATGCTGACGCTCGCTAACCAGACGCCGCGCGTGCAAACTTTGACGTTTCAGGATGGGACCAAGGAGTTTCGCATCTGCACCACCACACGCGTTTTCATCGCCCTGCCAAAGGGACAGTAGGAGCCGCGACGAACAAATTGACCCCGCCGGCGATGTGCCGGCGGGACCTATTTGGTTTTCAGAAATCGGGTAGGTAGCCCAAGGATGGGTCAGAATGCTTGGCCAGTAGGTGGCGTTTGGCGCGCGCCAAGGCGGCGCCGTTAGCAACTCCCAACGTCTGCTCGTGGCACACCGCGATTTTGCTGCACCGAGATGCAGCTGTCGGGGTTGGGGCATACCGGACATGAACAACGGGCCACTGTCGCTCCGGTACCTCGCGGGCCATCGGGAAAACGAGCCAAGCCCGGCGTTGGCTCTGCGCCGCGTTGATAACCGGCCGCTCCAAAACTCACATCGATTGAACAGGGCCGAACTCGCCTAGCTTAGCTGGCGGCCCGTGCGAGCCAGGTCCCGCGGTAAAGATCGACAAGGCTGCATCGCAAGCCGAAATCAGGCAGGGCAAGCACGTCGTCCAACTCTGCGAGAAGCTGCTCGTCCCAGCCGGCTTCCGTGCGGATGTCCACACGGACTTCGGGAGAGCCGTCCTACGGATTGGCAAGCGCCAATCCGGCCTCCGCTACGCTGCCGCCGCCTTGCCGTGGGCCTGCACTTCGGCGCTGTAATCGTCCATCAGCTGCCGGGTGATGGCGGTCGGGGTGAACCGCCAGTGCGCGATCTCGGATACCGCCGTCACCTCCGCGGCGCTGCCGGTGATGAAACATTCGGAAAATGCGGTCAGCTCATCCGGCATGATGCGGCGCTCGATCACCTCGATACCGCGCCGGCGCGCGAGATCGATGACGGTGCGGCGCGTAATGCCGTCGAGAAAACAGTCGGCGATCGGGGTGTGAATTTTTCCGTCCTTGATGAAAAAGATGTTTGCTCCGGTACACTCGGCGACCCGGCCCTGCCAGTCGAGCATCATGGCGTCGGCATAGCCTTTGCGTTCCGCCTTGTGCTTGGAAATGGTGCAGATCATGTAGAGCCCGGCCGCCTTGGCCCGGGCCGGTGCGGTCGCCGGATCGGGCCGGCGATACTCGGCGAGATCGAGCCGAATTCCCTTGAGCCGCTGCACCGGGTCGAAATAGCTCGGCCATTGCCAGGTCGCGATCGCAAGGTGAATCGTATTGTTCTGCGCCGAGACGCCCATCTGCTCTGAGCCGCGCCAGGCAATCGGCCGAACATAGGCGTTGGTCTGGCCATTCCTTTCCAGCACCAGGCGCTTGGCGGCGTCGATCTCGGCAACCGAATAGGGAATCTCGAAATCGAGGGCGCGCGCGGAGGCCTTCAGGCGCTCCGAATGCTCGGTGCACTTGAAGATGCGGCTCGCATAGGCGCGCTCCCCTTCGAATACGGCGCTCGCATAGTGCAAGCCGTGGGAGCAGACATGGAGCGTCGCATCTCCCCAGGGCACGAGCTTGCCGTCGTACCAGATCACGCCGTCGAGGCGGTCGTAAGGCTTATCCACCATGGCGTATCCTCCGCTGGGCAGTCGCCGCTGATGGGCCGACGCAAAACCGAAGCCGGCTGAACGCTTTGCCTCTCGGCGCGACACCCGATATGGTTCGAGCGGATCCCATCAGAGCGCGGTTGCGGTTCCGGCGCAACCACGGGGTTCTGAGCAAGTCCCTGCCTCGACTCGAGGAATCTCGCATAATCCCGAGGCCGGAATATGTCAATATGGCTGACCTAATTGGCAATGTCGTATCCCATGGCGCAGCGCCTCCGGGCGATCGTGAGGTGCGGATCGACGAGCCCATGTGGGATATCCTTGAGCTGCTGTTCTTCGCCTATCGCGACTTCGTGGGCGAGCCCGACGGGGTCCTGGCGAAGTTCGGCTTCGGGCGCGCCCATCACCGGGTGCTGCATTTCGTCAATCGCAGCCCCGGCATGAAGGTGGCCGAACTGCTGGACATCCTCAAGATCACGAAACAATCGCTTGCGCGCGTGCTCAAGCAATTGGTCGATGAGGGCTATGTCGCGCAGAAGGAGGGCGCGAGCGATCGCCGGCAGCGCCTTCTCTATGTCACGCCGAAAGGCGAGGCGCTGGCGATGAAGCTCGCCAGCCTGCAGACGGAGCGCGTCAGAATGGCGCTTTCGGAGCTTGGTGCGGGCGCGCATGAAATGGCCCGTCGGTTCCTGACCGGGATGGTCAACAGCGAAAACCGCGAGAAGGCGCTCCGGTTCATCACCCGCGCCGATCTGGCGCGCCGGCAACGCTCCTGAGGCGGGCGATGATGGGGGCACAAAAAGAGGCTGCAGCTCTTCCCGACGACGCTCCGCATCTGCTCGTGGTCGATGACGACCGCCGCATCCGTAACCTGCTGTCGCGGTTCCTGCTGGGAGAGGGCTATCGGGTGACGACTGCTGCAACCAGTGCGGAAGCGCGTTCCAAGCTCTCAGGGCTGCGTTTTGATCTCCTGATCCTCGACGTCATGATGCCCGGCCAGACCGGGTTCGAATTTGCTCGCGAGCTGCGCACCTCTTCGAACGTGCCCATTCTTATGTTGACGGCGCGCGGCGAGGCGGAGAACCGCATTGCCGGGCTCGAATGCGGCGCCGACGATTATATGGGCAAGCCGTTCGAGCCGCGGGAGCTTTCGCTTCGCGTCGCCAATATCCTCAAACGGATACGTCCGGCAGCCGCTCCGGCGCTTGAGTTCGTATGCTTCGGCGAATTTCTTTTCCATTGTGCACGGGGCGAACTCAAGCGCGGCGAAGACATCGTCCACCTCACCGACCGCGAACGCGACATGTTGCGTCTCCTCGCCGCCACCCCGGGCGAGACAGTGACGCGGTTGGCGCTTGCCGGGAACAACGGCAATGGTTCGATCGGCGAACGTGCTGTCGATGTCCAGATCAATCGACTGCGCCGCAAGATTGAGCGTGATCCGGCCAATCCCATGCTGATCCAGACCGTGCGCGGAACCGGCTATCGGCTGGTAATCGCCCAATGACCAGCATCGATATCGGCATCGCCAAGCTTCGCAGTGCGGCCGCCCGCTTCTCCGACTTGCACGAGCGGTATGGCCTGTCGTTTCGGCCGATCATGCCGAAGGGCCTATACGCCCGAGCTCTGCTGATCATCATCGTTCCCATGGTGTTGTTGCAGTCGGTCGTCGCTTTCGTATTCATGGAACGCCACTGGAATACGGTAACCCAGCGGCTCTCGAACGCGGTTGTGCAGGACATCGCCGCTCTGATCGACATCTACACGACTTATCCGCAGGATGCCGAGCATGCGCAGATCCGCCGGATCGCCCAGGACAAGCTCGGGCTGGCTGTGGATTTCCTGCCGGCGACGGCGCTGCCGCCGCCCGGTCCCAAGCCGTTCTTCTCGCTGCTCGACCACACTCTGTCGCAAGGGATCAGCCGCCGAATCGGCAAGCCATTCTGGATCGATACGGTTGGCCGCTCCGCGCTCGTCGAGATTCGAATCAAGCTTGACGATACGGTGATGCGGGTCTTTGCCCGGCGCAGCGCCGCCTATGCGTCAAATTCCGAAATTTTCCTGCTCTGGATGGTCGGGACTTCACTCGTGCTGATCACCGTCGCAATCCTGTTCCTCAATAATCAGATTCGACCCATCCTGCGGCTGGCGGACGCGGCCGAGAGCTTCGGCAAGGGCCGCGAATTGCCGAATTTCCGTCCGCGGGGCGCGCGCGAGGTGCGCCGCGCCGCCGCCGCCTTTATCGAAATGAAGAGCCGCATCGAACGCGCCATCGAGCAGCGCACGGCCATGCTGGCGGGTGTCTCCCACGATCTTCGCACCATCCTTACCCGCTTCAAGCTCGAACTGGCGCTGCTCGGGGATAACCGCGAGACCGAGGGAATGAAGAAGGACGTCGATGAGATGTCGCGGATGCTCGAAGCTTACATTGCCTTCGCGCGCGGAGATTTGGGCGAGCAGTCATCGCCCACGGATATGGCCGCATTTCTGCAGGAACTCAAAACCGACGCCGAGCGCAACGGCCACCGCACCAGCGTGGCCTTCCACGGCCATCCCATCGTCACCGTGCGCCCCGCCGCGTTCAGGCGGTGCCTCGCCAATCTGGTCGCGAATGCGGCGCGGTTCGCCGAAACCATCTCGATTACCGGCCATCGCGACCACCGCTGGCTCATGCTGACGATTGACGACGACGGCCCCGGCATTCCGCCTCCTTTGCGCGAAGAGGTTTTCAAGCCGTTTATGCGACTCGACGACGCGCGCAACCAGGATCAGGGCGGAACCGGCCTCGGTCTTGCGATCGCCCGCGACATCGCGCGCTCGCACGGCGGCGACATTACCCTCTCGGATTCGCCGCTGGGAGGGCTGCGGGCGGCCGTGAAGGTGCCGGTGTGAGGTGTAGCGAATAGCGAATAGCTTTGTAGGGTGGGCAAAATCGCCTTGCGAACTGGCCCAGTTCGGCAGGGGGCCGAGGGCGATTTTGCCCACGCTGTCCGCCGCCTCGGAGTCCGGACCGCGTGGGCAAACGCGCGCGAGAGCCGTTCGGGCACCTGGCGGGTTTAGCGGCGCGCGTTTGCCCACCCTACGCTATTCGCTCCTGCGGGCCACACCTTCATCGGGTTCGCTATTCCGCCGACGAGGGGCCGGCCGGCACAAACGCTCTGACACACTGCACAGCCCGTCGAGCAAAGTGGACCAGCTCTGCCCCCGACCGAGCGCCCGGTCGAGAGCCGCCATGGTACGCGCATGTCCCGGATCGTCGTCGCCGAGCCATGTGCGGAGAACAGGCGCGAAAAGGAGCGCCAGACCCTGCGCGCGCAGGAGCCCCCGCGGACCGGCTGTGGAAATGCCCGCGGCTGCGAGCATCCATTGCTGGGAGCGGACAGCGACGCTGTTGAGCGCGAGCGCGAGCGGCGGGTTGCGCGCAGCCGAAGCCAGCAGTGAGCGGATCGCAGCCTTGTGCGGCTCAAGCGCTTCGAGCCTGCGCATCAAAACGTCGAACAGCCGCTCGCGCGGCGGCTCTTCGGCGATTTCGTCGTCGCTGGCGCCAAGGACCGTGCGGTCGATCTCCTTCACATGGGCGGCCAGGATAGCAAAGGAAGACGAGAAATTCGCTCGGAGATCGGCGAGCGTAATCTCGGCGCGACTGGCGATCTCATCGAGCCCGATCCCCTCAAGCGGCTTCTCGGCCAGGAGTCGCATAAAAGCGTGGATGATCCGCTCGCGGACCGTTTTCATATCGGCCGCGCCGGAATCGAGCGCGGTCTTCTTGCGACCAGGTTTGCGGGCCATCGGATTCTCCTCACCGGTCGAGGTCGGTATTTTTGCGCAGATAAAGGCGCCGATCCAGCCATCGTTCCATCGCCACCTTGTGCGCGCATAAACGCGTTTTAGGCAATCCGCGACACGTTCAGCCTGCCAACTCGCGCGAGCGCCGAGCTGCGGCGAGGACCGCCTTCTTCATGAGCCGCATCAGCCCGTCCTCGGCCATGAGTATTGCCACCGCCGCAGCAGTGGTCCCTCCGGGCGAGGTTACGTTCTGCCGCAGCGTTTGCGGATGGAGCGTTGAGCGGTGCAGCAACTCACCGGAGCCGCTGACCGTCGCGCGGGCAAGCTTTTCGGCAAGTTCATCGGGCAGTCCGGCCGCGCTGCCGGCGCGCGCTAGCGCCTCCGCGAGCAGGAACACATAAGCCGGTCCCGAGCCGGACACGGCCGTAACCGCATCCATCAGCGCCTCGTCTCCGATCCACTCAACGGCTCCCACCGCTGACAACAGATCATCCACTAATGCGCGCTGCCGCTGGGATACCTCTGCATTGGGCACCGCCACAGTGATGCCGCGGCCGATCCCGGCAGGCGTGTTTGGCATCGCACGCACGATGGAGGTACGGTGACGCAATGCATCCTCGATAAATCTAATCGTCCGGCCCGCCATGATGGATACGACAACGGTTCCGGACCCAACATAGGATGCGAGCCTCGGAACCACCTCCGGCGCTAACTGCGGCTTGATCGCCAGAACAATCGCGGCAACGCTGGTTGCCGGCGCAGGGGAAGGATTGAGCTTTAGCCCGCGCGAGGTGAGCGCGGCGATTCGGGGCTCAGGCTGCGGCTCCAGTACAATCAGATTTCCGGGGTCGAAACCGCGCCTGATCCAACCTTCGAGCAGAGCGCTCCCCATTTTCCCGGCGCCGACCAAAAGGATGGCCCCAGGCGGAGACTCGAGATTGGTCGGGGGCTTCGCCGTCGGATTCGATGTGCTCATGACCATTACTACCAAACTGCGCACTGTTTGACTCGTCATGCGGGGGCATGGCGCGTCGAAGATGCGCTTGAACGCACCGGCGACCCGCGGATCCGGGGCGTCCGACTGCACATCCGGGCTACAGAAGCAGCGCTCAGGCTTGGCCGGCAACCTCGAACATCGCCGCTTCGAGAGAGGCGCGGGCTGATTTTCCGGCCCAGACGACGAACTGAAACGCCGGATAATAGCGCTCGCAGGCTTCGAGAGCGCTGGAGAGCAGGACCTCGCACTGGCGGCCGGAAGCCTCGACGCCTCCGGCGAGAACCAAGGCGTGCCGATACATGATCAGGCCGTCATTATTCCAGAAATCGAAATGGCCGACCCATAACTGCTCGTTGATCATCGCGGTAAGCTGTTGAACCTCGGGACGCGCCCGTTCCGAGGGCTTGAGTTCGAATGCGCAAGCCAGATGCAGCGCTTCGATCTCATCCATCCAGGTGAAGGAGACCTGATAATCCGTCCATCGGCCACGGATCAGGAGAGTGATCTCGTCCTGCGCGGCACGTTCGAACGACCAATCGTTCGCGGTGGCGATATGCTCGACCACTTCGAGCGGATTATCGCGGGTCTGCCCTTCGACCTCGATGAGAGACATTGCCTTTTGTCCACCTGTCGCTCGGTTGCCTGTGCGAGTACCCGCACGCCCCGCATTGTTTCCTTCGCGGTCCGGGGCTGCCCACCGCTCCGTTACGAATCACTGCATCGACTATAAACTGCTGATTCAGTGGGATTAAACAGTATTGAGGCCGTCAATCCTTAACGATTGGTGGATATCGGGGCTTCTCCACAGGACGGATAACGGAGGGCAGAGGACCGACTGCGGTTAACACTGCCCGCAGTTCTGATTTGGAACGGTAATCGATTCCGGATCGCCGCCACGGTTTCGCAGAGGCGCTGAACGCTCTCTCATGAGGCGCGACGCAGTGACCAATTCTGAATTTGGTATACGTCGCAGCGACGTTTTTCCGTCTTCTGACGTCGTCCGCTAATCGAACAGGCTGGAGACCGATTCTTCGGAAGCAGTGCGCGCGATCGCTTCACCGATCAGAGTCGCGACCGAGAGGAGCCGGATATTGCGGGCTACCTTGACCGCCTGGGTCGGCTGGATCGAGTCGGTGATGACCAGTTCCTTGAGACGGGAGGCGGTAATGCGGGCCACGGCTCCGCCCGAGAGCACGCCGTGGGTTATGTATGCATAAACGTCAGTGGCGCCGTTTTCGAGCAGCGCGTCGGCCGCGTTCACTACCGTGCCTCCGGAATCGATAATATCATCGACCAGAATGCAGGTGTAGCCCGCGACATCGCCGATGACGTTCATCACCTCCGATTCCCCGGCGCGTTCGCGGCGCTTGTCGACAATGGCGAGCGGGGCATTGATGCGCTTGGCAAGGCCGCGGGCCCGGCCGACGCCGCCGACATCAGGCGAGACCACCATAAGCTTATCGAGCTCGAAGCGCTCTTTGATATCCCGCACCATCATCGGCGCTGCATAAAGGTTGTCGGTCGGGATATCGAAGAAGCCCTGGATCTGGCCGGCATGAAGATCGAGCGTCATCACCCGATCGGCGCCCGCATGGGTAATCAGATTGGCTACCAGCTTGGCCGAAATCGGCGTACGGGGGCCGACTTTGCGATCCTGGCGGGCATAGCCGAAATAGGGGATCACTGCGGTGATGCGCCGCCCCGAGGCGCGCCTCAGGGCGTCGATGACGATCAGCAATTCCATCAAATGATCGTTGGCGGGAAACGAAGTCGATTGCACGACAAAGACATCGGCGCCGCGCACGTTTTCCTGGATTTCGCAAAATATCTCCATGTCGGCAAAGCGCCGCACCACCGCCTTGACCAGCGGTGTCTCCAGATAGGCTGCAATGGTATCGGCAAGCGCCGGATTGGAATTACCGGCGACAAGCTTGATGGCTCCATTATTGGCCGCCCTGCCCCTCCTGTCGGCCGCCATTACTCTCTCCAGAGCCAAGATCGCGATCGGCAAAAAATGCCGCAAACGCCTGCGAGGCTGTTGCGGCGCCCTGATAACAAGGACGCGCCGAGGCTGGCAATAGGACGACGGAAGGCTAATGAGCCGATCGAGGATTGAGATTGCAGGGCGGGTTAGCGCGGCCGAAGCCGGGCAAGTCGTACAACAGCGTCTACTCCGCGCGTAACCCGCCGGCCGCGCGCGAGGGTCGGCGGGTTACGGCGCGCCTTCGTGCACAAGCGTTTGAAAGCGCCTGCGAACTGCGCGCCTAACCCGCCCTACGAATCTACCACAGTCTATAGCTGAGCCGCCTGGGCCGCGGTGCTCGGACCCGGGGCAAGAAAGCCGGCCAGTTGATCGAGGCTCGCGTTCACGATTCGCAACAGGGTCTGGTCATCGACCGTCAACCAGGACTGCCCGGAACCAGCGGTCCTATCCTCTCCGCGCAGCCGGAAAACGCGGTGCTGAGCGGAGTCGTACACGTCCCAGGCCCAGGCAATCGAGATGCCGCTGGGCGTGGCGTGGGTGGCGAGATAGCCGCGGAGGCGATAGGCCGCCTCCTTCCCGTGCTCCACGACAACGATTCGCCGGGCGGACGCCTGCGCGGCGAGGTCCTGGGTAATTTTGCGCACGACCGGATAGGGCGGCCCGTCGATCGATTCAATCGCCACCGTGATGCCGCGCGCACCGCCGATCGAGCCGGTGGTCTCACCCGTTGCGACGCAAGCCCCGGCGGCAAGGGCACAAAGCAAGCCACCGGCAATACGAACCGCTCGACCGCAAACGTGCTGCGTTGCATCGACGGCCTGCGCACGCCGAATCCGCATTGAGAAACCCCCCGATCGGCGACGACGCCGACTGCCAAACGCCCCCTAACCTGCAATCGGGACAAAATCCAGACGCTTATTGGGATACCGCGATCGCGCTGATATGTCTGCCGTAATCGGCTTCAGCGCGATGCACGGAGCGTCGGTAACTGAAAAACAAGCCGCTATTGGCGCAGGTGCAGTGGCCGATATCCTCGATCCGCCGCACGCCCGCAGCAGCAAGGCGGGTAGCGATATAGCCGGGGAGATCAAACAGCACGTGGCCGGCGCGTCCGGACGGCTGGAAAAACTGCTCGTTGGCTTGGGCCGCAGCTTTAAACTGGGCGACAAATTCGAGTCGCACTTCGTAGTTCGCCTGACGGATCATCGGACCGAGCGCCGCCACAATCCGGGCGCGATCGGCGCCGCACTTTTCCATCGCCTCGACGGTGCGGTCCACCACCCCGGCAAGCGCGCCGCGCCAACCGGCGTGGGCTGCGGCCACGACGCCTGCTGCCTCGTCGGCAAAAAGGATCGGCCCGCAATCCGCCGTCGTGATCGCAACCGCAAGCCCGGGCACCTTAGTCACGAGGGCATCGGCTTGCGGCCGCGCACTCGGGGTCCAGGGACCCTCGGCAATGACCACGGCCGGGGAATGGACCTGATAGGCGGTGATCAGATTATCGCGGGCAACGCCCAGCGTCGCCGCCATGCGGGCGCGGTTCTCGGCGACATGGGCGGGTTCGTCCTTCGAACCCAGCCCCCCGTTGAGGCTGGCGTACACGCCGTGCGAGACGCCGCCATGGCGCGTGAAGAAGGCGTGGTGAATGCCTGAAAGCGAAGCCAGCAAATGGGCTTGCAGCACAGATTCGGGGCTCACGGTTCAAATCCCGGTAATATGCCGAACTTCTCATGAGCAAAGCCGATGACCTTGAACAATCTCCCCATGCCGGTGCGGGCCTGGGAAATGAGCCGCCCCAAAGCGGCCTCGATTTCCGCCGCCCGTTCGGCGGGCGCGGCCTTCTTGAGCATCGCCGCTCGCGTCTCGATTCCAAGCCGGCGCAAAAACAGGCCTTGCTCGATCGGTCCATGGGCGCGCGCATCCATGCCTTCGGCGGCCTGCGCCAGCGCCTGGAAGTCCACATGCGCAGTCAAGTCGACCTGACCCGGTGCCGCGAGCGCAGATGCAAATCGATGGCCGGCGACCGCCTGGAGCGTATCGCCAGTCGCAGTCTCGACGTGACCGTAGTCGAAGACCAGCGCGGCGCCCGGCGATCGCACGACCCGACGGCCGAGTTCGAGGGCTATTCCATCGGCACGCCATTCGAAAATTTCACCGATCTGTGCCTGCTGGACACGCTCGGGCAGCATGTCGTCGAACAGCGGGATCGGATCGCTGGCATGTCCGAACCGGAGCTGATTGTTTTCGTCGATCTTGACGACCCGCTCGTGCCAGCCGTCGACGCACATGACTGCCTGATGCACCGGCAGTGCATCGAAAAACTCGTTCGCCAGGATGATGCATGGTCCCTCCGGAACATCTTCGAGGGCCTTGTGCCACTCAACCGGTACATCGGTCCGCGCGAATGCATCGCGCTGGCGCTTCTCGAAGGGCGGACTGACTTCCACGAAATGGACCGCGATCGTCCTGCGGAATTCCGGGACCCTGATCACTGCGCGGAGCGCGTCACCCATCATGGTGCCGCGGCCCGGTCCGAGCTCGATGAGCTGCAGGTGCTCGGGCGAACCCATCTGCTTCCAGACTTCGGCTGCCCAAAGCCCGATGAGTTCGCCGAACATCTGGCTGATCTCGGGCGATGTGGTGAAATCGCCCGCCGCGCCGAGCGGATCGCGGGTCGTGTAGTATCCATGGACGGGGTGGGTCAGACACAGCGCCATATATTGAGCGACAGGCATCGGACCGCTCCTCGCGATCCGCCAGCGAATCTCGGCTTCAGCCGGATGGATAGCGGTCGCCATCAAGCGTGCTTCGTCGCCTCGTTGCGCCGTGCCGCCACAATGAAACCAATGCCGGCGAGCATCAGCGGCAGCGACAGCAGCATGCCCATCGTCAGCCCGCCCCAGAGAAATCCGAGTTGTACATCGGGTTCGCGGAAAAATTCGCAGAAGAAGCGGGCGAGCCCATAGCCGAGCGCAAACACGCCGATGATCGTGCCCGGACGCTGCAATGCGCCGGCGCGCACGAACAGGGCAAGGACAAGGAGCAGCACAGGCCCTTCCAGCCCCGCTTCATACAACTGGCTCGGATGGCGCGGCAGCGGCGGGTTCGCAGTCGGAAATATGACAGCCCAGGGAACATCGGTCACGCGCCCCCACAGTTCGCCATTGACGAAATTCGCGAGCCGCCCAAGAAAGAGCCCGATCGGGGCAACCGCACAAGTGACATCGCCGAGCGACTGAAACGGAATGCCGCGGCTGCGCGCGAACAACACGACCGCCGCCACGCAGCCGAGAAAGCCGCCGTGAAACGACATCCCGCCGTTCCAGAGCTGCGGAATTGCCGCCGGATGCGTGGCGAAATAGCCGAAGTTGTAAAAGAGTACGTATCCGATCCGGCCGCCCAGGATGATGCCGAGCGTCACCCAGAGCACGAAATCGTCGTAATCAGCGACGGAGAGCGGCGCCTTCCCGCCCCAGAGGCGCTGCGAGCGCACGATGGCCCGCGCATATAACCAGCCCAGCAGGATGCCGGCGATGTAAGCGAGAGCATACCAGCGGATGGCGAATGGCCCGATCCTGATCAAGACCGGGTCGAAGGCGGGGAAAGGAATGGCGGCAAGCGGCATCGGAGGCTCGGCTGGCACCTGATGAGCGGAGGGACTCGCCGGAGTCAAGCACTCAGACTGTGGCTATCCTGTGCGCCCGAAAGGCGCTTGGGCACGCGATCGGGACGAATTTTGTATGAACCCGTCGAACTTGCTTTGTTGAATGACATTTCCGGCGCATCACAGGCATGCCGGCGCATCACAGGCATGAGGGCCAACGATCAAATGCCGCCAAGGTGCGGCCCTTGCGTAGCAAGTTCTCAATCGCCATTGTTCAGGTTCGGTTCGTGCGGATTTCGAGGCGATAATGACTCAGACCACCAACCGACTTCTCGACGAAGTGGCGCGGCTGATGAACGACGCGGCCGGGGTAGCCCAAGGCATCCGGCGCGAGATCGACGCTCTCTTCAAAACCCAGGCCGAGCGGTGGCTGCGCGATCTTGACCTCGTCAAGCGCGAGGAGTTCGAGGCTGTCAAGGATATGGCTCGGCTTGCCCGCGAGGAAAACGAGGCGCTCAGGGCAAAAATCGCCGCGCTCGAAGCCAGGTTTGCCGCCGGCCCAACGGGATCGAGCGCAGCGGGCAGCATCCCGCCGGGGCAATGAACAAGCCCGCATTTCCTTGTGTTTCTCGGGAGTCGCCGCTATAAGCCCGCGGTTTTCCGCGACCGGGCCCTGGAGGAGTTCGCGGCTTAGCACGAGGAAATTCATGGCAATCGTCAAGGAAATGAAGGCGACCGCGCGTCCGAGCGGCAGCAAGGGGGCCGCCCGGGCCGAGCGGCGCGCCGGCCGGGTGCCGGGCGTGATCTATGGTGACAAAAAGGACCCGATCACCATTTCGGTCGATCATGCCGAGTTGAAGCAGCGAATCCATGCCGGCCGCTTCCTCACCACCATTTACGAGCTTGACGTCGAGGGGGCGAAGCACCGGGTCATCCCGCGCGATTTCCAACTCGATCCGGTCAAGGAATTACCGCTGCACGTCGATTTCCTACGGCTCGGCGCAGGCGCAAAGATCCGTGTACGCATTCCGGTGCACGTGATGAATACCGACCAGGCTCCCGGCGTCAAACGCGGCGGCACGGTCAATATCGTTACCCATGCGGTCGAGGTGCAGTGCACCCCCGAGGACATTCCGGAAGCGATCGACGTCGATATTTCCGGGCTCGAGATCAACTACTCGAAACACCTCAACGAGATTGCGCTGCCGGCGAACGTGCGCGTAATCGGGCGGGCCGACCAGACGCTCGTCACCATCGTGCCGCCGTCGGGCTACGCCGAAGAAATGAAGGCCGCCGCCGAAGCGGCTGCTGCAGCAGCCGCCGCGGCGGCAGCAGCTCCTGCTGCGGGCGCGCCGGCCGAAGGCGCAGCCCCCGGCGCGGCTCCAGCCTCCGGCGCTGCCGCTGCGCCGCCAGCGGCGGGCGCAGCGGAAAAGAAGTGACACACTAGAACGAATGGGCGAAATGAACTCTCCCCGGAAGCGGGGCGAGGTGAGTCCATGCTGCTTTTCGTCGGGCTCGGAAATCCCGGGGCCCAGCACGCGAACAATCGGCACAATATCGGTTTCATGGTGGTCCAGGCGATCGCCAGACGCCATAATTTCAAACCCTGGCGACGGCGCTTCCAGGGCGTGGCCACGGAGGCGGCGATTGGCGGCGAACGCGTGCTGCTGCTGCTGCCTGGCACCTATATGAATGAGTCCGGCCGTGCAGTCGCCGAGGCCATGCATTTCTACAAGCTCGCCCTCGACTGCCTCGCCGTGTTTCACGACGAGATCGACCTTGCTCCGGGCAAGGTCAGGGTCAAGGTCGGAGGGGGCGTTGCAGGACATAACGGGCTGCGCTCGATTTCGGCGCATGTCGGGAATGATTACCGGCGGATACGGATCGGGGTCGGTCACCCGGGAGGGAAGGAACTTGTATACGGCTATGTGCTCAGCGATTTCGCGAAGAGCGAGCGCCCCTGGGTCGAGGCGCTCTGCACAATCATAGCCGAAAACGCCGAGCTGCTGGTGAAAGGCCAGGACGCAACGTTTCAAAACAAGGTGCACCTCGCATTCCAGGCGAAGGGTTTCTTCGAGAAGGACCCTGGCCAATCTGAGGACTGATTTCGATGGGTTTCCAGTGCGGCATCCTCGGCCTGTCGAATGTTGGCAAATCGACCGTATTCAATGCCCTGACTGCCACTGCCGCCGCCCAGGCATCGAACTACCCCTTCAGCACCATCGAGCCCAATGTGGGCGAGGTCCTGGTCCCCGACCCGCGTCTTGAAGTCCTGGCAAAGCTTGCCAAGTCGGCCAAGATCAAGCCGACGCGGCTGACGTTCGTGGACATCGCGGGCTTGGTGCGCGGCTCGTCGAGAGGCGAAGGTCTTGGCAACCAATTCCTCGCCCATGTGCGGGAGGTCGATGCTATCGCACACGTCGTGCGCTGCTTCGTCGATCCCGAAATCGCCCACGTCGCCGATGTAATTGATCCGATCGCCGATATCGACACGATCGAAACCGAGCTGATGCTTGCCGACCTCGACAGCCTGGAGCGTCGTCTTGAGGCCCTCGCCAAGAAGACAAAGGGGACCGACAAGGAGGCAGCCGAAGCCAGAGAGACGCTCGATCTCGTCAATCGCGCCTTGGCGCTGCTGCACGAGGGCAAACCAGCGCGCCTCGTCGAACGCAAGCCGGAGGAGGAGAAGTTATTTCGCATGCTCGGTCTGCTCACCTCGAAACCGGTGCTCTATGTCGCCAACGTCGACGAGAGCGCTGCCGCTGGCGGCAACGACTTTTCGCGCAAAGTTGAAGAGCGGGCGAAACAGGAAGGCGCCGCTTGCGTTGTGATCTCGGCGAAAATCGAAGCCGAAATCGCGATGCTGCCCGCGAACGAGCGCGCCGAATATCTCAATGCGATCGGGCTGAACGAGCCAGGGCTCGATCGGCTGATCCGCGCCGGCTATGCGCTTCTTAACCTGATTACTTATTTCACCGCCGGGCCGAAAGAGGCGGCGGCCTGGACCATCACTCGCGGGACGCGCGCGCCGCAGGCAGCGGCCGTCATTCACAGCGATTTTGAGCGCGGCTTCATCCGGGCCGAAACAATTGCGTATGACGATTATGTCAGGTTCGGCGGCGAATCAGGAACGCGCGAAGCCGGTAAGTTGCGACTGGAGGGCAAGGATTACGTTGTTGCCGATGGGGATGTGATGCACTTCCGATTTGCCCTTTGACCAGGAACCGGAGCGCGTTCCGAACGTTTTACAGGTCAGGTCGTTAACAATCAGAGAGGAACAATCATGAAAGCACTCGCAGTCGTAATTGCGACGGCGGGAGCCGTGCTGTGTGGTATTCCGCTGGCAGGAGGATCGCAAGCTTTAGCCCAGGACGTGGGAATTCATGTAGGCCCGGGCGGCGTATATGTGGGGCCGCATCGACATCGCTGCCGCACTATCACCACTACGGAGTGGCGTCATGGGCAGCGTGTGACTCGGACCGTTCGCCGCTGCGGCGACGATCGTGACTGATTACGGTTAACTGCAATGAGCGAAATGGCCCCGCAAGGGGCCATTTTGTTCCTCAAACGAGGAGGATGGTTCCATGACGCTTCGGTTCTTCACCCTGGTCATGACGATGACTGCGGCCGCCGGATTTGCGGCGGCGCAGACCCCGCCCACCAGCGTCGGCTCGCAGCAAAAAACCATCACGCACCCATTACCGGGAACACCGGCCGGCCCAGGTGCTCTATCCGAGCTTCAGCTGACAAATGCCCAGAAGGTTTCGATTGCAAACGCCATTCATCGGGCCGGGAGCAAGCCGGCGTCCCACATTAACTTCGCTACCAACATTGGCGCACCGGTACCTCCGTCGATCGAGCTCTACGTGCTGCCGGATACGGCGCTCTCGGCCGTGCCGGATGCGAAGACGCTGAAATATACGACAGTGCAGAACCAGATCGTGCTTGTTGACCCTACGAGAATGCGTGTGGTCGACGTGATTCCCGCGGCGCCTGGCAACCGTTGAAAGGCATGGGCCTGATCAAGCCGGCCGATACCCTTGCGATGCCGAAGCTCCCCGCGTCACCCTTCGAGGCTCGTCCGGCCGAAGAGGCCGGGCGAGCACCTCGGGGTGACGACATCGATCGCCGGCTGCCGAGCCATGACGAGATCTTTCTCGATCACGTCGGACATTTTGTTCCCGATCGCGATGTCGCGCGGGGCGCGCTGATGCGCGCCGGTTTTGCACCGACACCGGTCTCCGTCGGCTTTAATCCGGACGGAAGCCCGACCGGAACCGGCAATCTCACTGCCATGCTGGAGCATGGTTATATCGAAGTACTGTTCAAGAGCGCCGAAACTGCACTCGCGCACGAGCTTGATTCAGCAATCGCCCGCCACGCCGGCGTGCATCTCGCGGCCTTTGCCGTCGCCGACGCGGGCGACGCACATCGCCGGCTTGAGAGAGCGGGTTTTGCCTTGCGTCCGCTGGTCGAGTTTACGCGGCCGGTCGAGACCGAAAGCGGCTCCGCGACGGCGGCGTTCACGGTGGTGCGCGTCCAACAGGGCGTCATGCCTGAAGGCCGGATTCAGATTCTCACTCATGGAACCGAGTCAGTGGTGTGGCAACCACGATGGATTGCCCATCCAAACGGCGCGCTCGGTCTCGCTGCTGTGACGTTCGTGGTTGCCGATCCAGAGGAGGCAGCGCAGCGATTTGCACGATTTACGGATCGAAGTGCGAGGCGCTCGAGATCGGGGTACGCGATTGCGCTCGATCGTGGGCGCGTCGAAATCGTTGCCGTAGATGCGTTTGCGGCTGCATTTCCGGAAATCGCGATCCCGGCCGTTCCGTTTACCGGCGCCTATGGCGTGGTGGTGAAGTCGCTGAACGCGCTCGATGAGTTGTTGCGCAATAACGGGGTTCGAGCACGAATGGCCGGCGATTGCGTAATAGCATTATTTCCTGAAGAACTCGGGAAGGGCGCCTGGCTGTTTGCGGAGGAGAGCCAAGTCACACCGCTTAAATGATTCGTTCGCCACGATTGCCGCTGTCCGCCTCATCCCGAGGAGCGTCGAACAGTTGGCACTTGCCGACTGTTCGATGCGTCTCGAAGGATGGGGGCCACGGGCGGACCGCCCTCGTGGTTCGAGACGGCGCGCGCAAAAGCGCGCGCCTTCTCACCATGAGGGCGGATCAGCCGCCCAACAGCGCGCGCAGGCGCGTGACCGCGGCGTCGGGGCTGGCGATGACGCGGCCTGCCACAGCGGCGGACAGATACGCACGGGCAGGCACCATTGAAATCTGCCCGAGCACGATGACGTCGAAATCGCCGGCGGCTGCGATCGCGTCAGCAATCAGCCGATCGTGCGTCTCCATGGTGCCATCGACGATCGCATCCTTGGCACCCGCGACCCACAACTCGCTGATCCGGCAAGCCCGGCCGCAACGCGCCGCGGCCGCCTCCAGACTGCCGCGCACGACCGGCATCGCGCGCCTGGCAGTGCAGGCGAGGAGGATGCGTTCGCCGCGCAAGACAGCCTCCGCGGCCATTGCTTCCTCGGCCCGCAAAACCGGGACCGTCAGCTGCCGACGCGCGGCATCGATGGCCGGCCCAAAGGTTGTGCCGGTGAAGACGATGCCGTCGGCGCCGCTCTGTTCGCAGTGGTGTAACAGCGTGGCGACGCGTGCAAACAGTGCCGGCGCCAAAGTCCCAGCGGCGGGCACGTCGGCATAAAGCGACTCATCGAGCAGATTGATAACCTGCGCTTCCGGCCACCCCTTGCGGAACGCCGCATCAATCGGCGCCATCGTCGGAAAATACGGATGAACGAGGAAGATGCGCTTGGGCATGGGGTACCGAATATGCGCCGTAGGTGGGCCTAACTAACTAAAGCGCGTCAACGCGCGTCTTCGACGCACTATGGGCGCGGTCCACACGCACGAGCCTCACCACACATTAGAAAAGAGCCCCGTGCCCCTGCGCGCACGTCCGCGTGGGCACGGCTCACGCGCTAAAGCGCGTTGCGATTTTGCCCACCCTACGAGACCGTCGCCATCGCTTCCGCCAGCGGCGCGACATCATCTGCGGTCTCGATCGCCCACAGTCTCTCGGCTAGCCTCGTTGCGGCCGCGGCGCCGAGCACCGGCGCCACAAGCTCATGGAATTTCGCGGTGAGGCCGGCGTCGCTGAGCGGCACCAGACGCGAGCCGAGCGCGTCGTCAACCTGGCGGGTGAAAGTGCCGCGCGCCGTCGTTACCGTAACGCGCGCCGGGCGCAGCCGCGGATAAAGCCGATCAATCTCTGGCGGCGCCGTTACGCTGAGTTTCGCCGCGAGCGCCTGCCACTGCGGGTCGCGGCGCACTCTTTCGGCGAAATACTCAAATTTGATGGCGCGGAATTTCAGCGCCAGCGACATGAGATAAGGAAAGCTCAGCTGCGCGCTGGCGAAATCATCCCAGCCGGTGCGGGCATGCTCGGCCGCGATCCGATAGGTTTCGACGCCAATATGCCCGACCTCCTCGATGGCGATGTTCTCTTCGTTGAGCAAACCGATGAGCGCCTCGGTGGCCGGTTGAATATGCCTGCAGCACGGATTGGGCTTGATGTAGCAGTCGGTAATGCCGAAGCCCGTTTCCGGTGGAAGCGCGATCGGCCTTTGGTTGGGACCGCCGCCCGGCGATAGCGGCGACAAGCCAGCGAAGGCTTGGAGAAAACCGTCGCGGCCCTCGATGACGCCGGGCGGGCCTTCAACACCTGCTTCGGCAAGGAGCGCGGCCTGCAGGCCTTCCCGCGCCGCGTGGCCGGCATGCAGCCTCTTGATATCGGCGCCCCCGTTGACGAAGGCGAACAGACCCGCCGAGCTTGAAGCCGCGATGCCGAGAGCATCGGCGAGCCGACGCTTATCGAGGCGGCGCAGTTTGCCGGCCGTCATGGCGGCGCCAAACACCGAAACAACGCCGGTCGGATGAAAGCCGCGCTGGCGCAATTCGGGATGGCAGGCGCGGCCGATCGCGCTCACCGACTCGTATCCGGCCACGATCGCCTCGATCAGCGCCTTGCCTCTCGCCTTGTCGGCGAACCCGATCGCGAACGCAGCAGGAACGATGGTGCAGCCCGGATGCACCGAGCCTTTGGTATAGCCGTCGTCAAGCTCGATGCCGTGTGCCGCTGTGCCGCCGAGGAAAACGGCATCGAGAAGATCGGCGCGCCTCCCGCGCCCCGGCACCGGCACCGTGCCGGCTGGCCGCACGGCTTCGAGCATTCTTTCCGCCCGCATCGCCACATCCCCGCTGGCGCCGGCAATCATCACGCCGACGGTGTCCAGCAGATGCCGGCGCGCATAGTGGCGTACCTCCTCACCGATTGCCTCGTAACGAAGCGAATGGACAAAGGTCACGATCCGATTCGTAGCTCCGACGGGAGGATCAAGCCTATCGAGGGCTTCGGCGTGGGACATGGCGATCGCAGGGCGTAGGGCGGGTTAGCGCGGCCGCGGAGTTGATATTAAATCACGACCTCGCTCCGCGCGTAACCCGCCATCGGCGGGGATCAGATCGTAGTAGGGCGGGCAAAGGCGCAACGCGCTTCTGCGGGTGCGCCGTGCCCCACGCAGTCGTAAGTCGCAGGAGTCGACCGGGTGGGCAAAATCGCGAACCAACGTGGTGCGAGAGGAAAGACTTCGAGACGCGGTTTTGCCCTCCCTGCGGAGCCTATCGAACCACTCGCACCAGCGCATCCACGGCGACCACGCCTTGGCCGAGCGGACGAACGATCAGAGGATTGATCTCTGCTTCGATCACGCTCGGGTCGCCGGCAAGCCGCGAGATCTTCACAATTGCGGCCGCAAGCGCATCGACATCACCCCGCGGCCGGCCGCGATAGCCGGTGAGCGCGACCATGCCGCGGACTTCGTCGATCATCTCGCATGCCGCATCGCGGTCGACGGGGGCGAGCCTAAGACTGCGGTCGCGGTAGATTTCCGTGAAAATGCCGCCCGCGGCCACCACGATCAGCGGCCCCACGTCGGCATCCAGCCGATAGCCGACCAATACCTCGCCAAGACTCGGCACCATGGGCTGCACCAGTACGCGATCAAGCGTCATGCCCGGCTGGCGTTCGCCGACCGATTGGCGAATCCGTCCGATTGCGGTCAGCAACGCTTGAGCGTCGCTGACGCCGAGAACTACGCCGCCGAGATCGCTCTTGTGGGCAATCCCGGTGGCAAGCGCCTTCACGACAACCGGATAGGCGAATGGCAGGTCTGGCGCCGTAGTGAGGCCGGCATCGAGCGCAATTGAAGGCGCGCAGATAATGCCGAGTTCCTTGAGCAGATTGTAAGCCTCCATCTCATCAACGAGGCGCGCGTTCCGCACGCGATCTACCGCTCCCGCCTTGCGGGGAGATGTCGCTTCCCCGCAGGCGGAGAGAAGCGAAGGCACGCGCCGCCGCAGCGCCGCCGCGATTGCGTCAGCGCAGGCTTCGGGCGTACGGAAACTCGGCACCCCGGCGCGAGCGAGCGCGCAAAGCGCGTCGGGCGCTTCCGGCGTGAGATACGCCGCAAGCGGCTTTCCGCCGCTCCGGGCGCAGTCGATGATCGGCCGCACCGCGAGATCCGGATAGAACCTTGCCGAGGAGCCGACCACGCATAGCACCAGATCGAATTCGGGTGCCGTGCTGAGGATATCGAGCGCCGCCTTCATGGCGTCGTAGCGCGTTCCTGCGAGCGTGAGATCGACCAGCCGCGCCGGCTTGACCGCGAGGCCGGCAGCGTCAAGCCGCGCCAGCGTAGCTGCGCTCGCAGCCTCGATCGCGATTCCCCGTGCGGCGAGCGGATCGACCGCCGTCGCGGCGCCGCCGCCGGTTGTGGTCACCACTCCAACCGACCGGGACCGGCGCGATTGCGCAGCCGGGACTCGCGCCAGCAGCGGCAAGCCTTCGATCAAAGCATCGAGAGTATAGACACGAGCAATGCCGCAATCGGCGAGAAATGCCGAGGCGACGTCATCCTCGCCGGCCAGCGCCCCGGTGTGGGTCACCGCAAGCTCGCGCGCGGCTTCCGAACGGCCGAGTTTATAAGCAAGCACCGGTTTCCCGTACGCCGCGGCGCCGAGCGCGAAGCGCCGCAGCGCCTGCGCATTGCGCATGGTTTCGAGAAACAGCAGGTAGCCATCAATACCGCTGTCATCGAGCATCAATTCGCAGATTTCACCGAGCGAAAGGTCGACTTCGTTTCCGACGGAAACAAGCCCCGCAAACGCGATGCCGCGCGCTTTTCCGCGCGAGAGGAGTGCGCCAATCATGCTGCCGGAATGAGAAGCCGCAAATATGCCGCCGACCGGCAGGTTCGCTTCGTCGAAGGCGGCATTGGCGGTGATCAGCGCCTTGCTGCGCAAGTCGATGATGCCGAGGCTCGATGGCCCGACGATCCGAATGCCGGTGCGCGCCGCGATGGAACGCAATCGGTCAACGCGGGAGGCGCCAAGTTCGCCGGCCTCGGTGAACCCGTCGGCCAGCAGCGTCGCCACTTTGACGCCCATGACCCCGCATTGCTCGACGGCTTCGATCGCAATGTCTGCCGGCGTGAGAATGTAAGCGTGCTCCGGAATTTCGGGGAGCGCCGCAAGCGACCGCCACGCTCCTTCGCCGAGCACCGTGGTGCGCGCTGGATTAACGGGATAGAGCCGGCCCGCAAAGCCTGCCTGCCGCAGATATCTGAGAGGCCGGCCCGTCGTCTTTCCGGCATCATCAGACTGGCCGACGATTGCAATGGATTGCGGCGCGAACAATGCCTGGCGCAGCGATGTCATTCCGCGGCTTGCGCCTTCGGCGGGCGCTGATCGAAACGGCGGTCGAACACATGCTCGGCGATCCGGTTCTTGAGCATTTCGATCGAGCCGCCGGCGATCATCCAGCCGCGACAGCGGCGCATGCAGTATTCGACGAGCGTATCGCTCGAATAGCCGAGCGCGCCCATGGCCTGCACGCCCTCGTGCGCAAGCTCGAACCCGACCTGGTTGCAAGCCGCCTTGGCCACCGCGGTCTCATAGGCGGAGGGCAGGCCGCGATCCGCATTGCTGGCGGCGCGATAGAGCAGAAGCTGCGCGCCTTCGAGCTTGATGGCCATCTCGGCGAATTTCCACTGGAGGCCCTGAAATTCGCAAAGCGGCCGGCCGAATTGACGGCGCGTCGCGACGTATTCGCGCGCTTTGTTGAAGGCATAGCGTCCGAGCGCCAATGAGCGCGCCGAATTGCCGAGCCGCTCGACATTGAAGCTCGCAATCTGCTTCTTGAAGCCGCCAGGTCCGAGAAGGACATTCTCCGCCGGCACGCGGCAATTGTCGAAATGAAGCTCGCTCCACTCCTCTCCGCTCATGAAACGCGATCGCGGCCCGATTGAAAATCCGGGCATGCCGCGCTCGACGATGACCGAACCGATCCCGTCAAGACCGGGCCCGTAACGGACGTAGATGAGGAAGATCGCGGCGTCCGGGCTGAAGGTTGAAAACACCTTTGCGCCGTTGATGACGAAATGCGGGCCGTCCGGCCGCGCGCTGGTCGCAAGCTCGGTCACCGCGGAGCCGGCGTCGGGCTCGGTCATGCCGAGGCTCATCACGATGTTGCCGGCGAGGAGGTCGCCGAGCCAACGCCGTTTCTGTTCCGGCGTTGCATATTCGGCGAAGGTGCGGATCGGGCCGAAATTCCCGAACTGCACGACATCGGCCGAGCGCGGGCAGACCGCCGCCACCTGCTCAGTCGCGATGACGGCGTCCATCAACGTGCCGCCAATTCCGCCGTCGGCCTCCGGAATGGTGATGCCCATGAGGCGTTGCGCATGCATCAGCTTGGCCACATCGAAGGGAAAGCGCGGATCGTGAGCGCGCTGGAGCGCCCCCTTCTCGAGGTGGGAAAGCGCAAACCTGCGCACGGCTTCGGCAAGGAGCTTCTGCTCGGAGGTGAAGTCAAAGTTCATCGAAACTTACTGTCGCGCATTCGCCGTGATAAATAAAGCCGCAAGTGCTAAGTCTGATGGTTCGCGAGGCGCGGCGTCTGTGGGGGTGTGTTTTAAACTAGCCCCTAGTCCCGCGCTCCTCACCATGAGGGAAGCCTTAGGAGGCGTGCCCGGATGGACTGGTCTGATACCTTCCTGCAGGTGCTCAAGGACAACGACGTCCGGCTGATCACCTATGTCCCGGATAATGTGCTTACGCCACTGATCAAGGGCATCCACTCCGATAATTATTTCATTCCCGCGAACGCGACGCGCGAGGACGAGGCGATCGGCATCGTGGCAGGCGCCTGGATGGCAGGGATGCGGGGAGCGGTGCTGATGCAGACGAGCGGATTTGCAGTCGCGCCGAATGCGATTGCCTCGCTCATCGTACCCTATCAAATACCGGCGATCTTCGTCATATCCGAGCGCGGCATCATGGGCGAATTCAACATCGGCCAGACCATGGTGGCGCGCGTGATGCGGCCGACCCTTGATTCGCTCGGGATCGTGCACCACACGCTGGCAGAGGAGACGAAGCTGCGGTTCATGGTCGACAGCTCGATCAGGCAGGCAGTCACGACGCAGGCGCCGGTCGCTTTCATCCTCTCGCCGCTCCTCACCGGCGGCAATCCGGTGGCCCACGGCAAGCTGAGCGGGTAATGCAAGGCATGATCGACCGATCCGAATTGCAGGTGTTCAACCGGACCGAGCTGACGAGGCGCCTCGTCGGCAAGCTCAGGCACGAGGAAGCCGTGATCGGCGGCATCGGCAACACCAATTTCGATTTGTTCGCCGCCGGGCATCGGCCGCAGAATTTCTACATGCTGGGCAGCATGGGTCTTTCCTGCCCGATCGCGCTCGGCGTTGCCATCGCACAGCCGCACCGCGGCGTTGTCGCGCTCGAGGGCGACGGCTCGATCCTGATGGGACTCGGCTGCCTTGCCACGATTGCCAATTTGCGCCCCCGCAACCTGACCGTCATCATCATGGACAACGCCCTCTACCAGATCACCGGCAAGCAGAAGACGGCGACCGGCGGGGTGACCGACATCGTTGCGGTCGCGCGCGGTGCCGGCATGGCGAATGCCGAGTGGGTGCGCGACGACGCGCATTTCGACGCACTGACCGATCGCCGTTTCGAGGAGGGCGGTCCGGCGCTGCTGGCGGTGCGGATCGATGACAAGCCGGGCGCGGCGCAGCCGCCGCGCGATCCGGCGCTGGTCCGCAACCGCTTCATGAAGGGGCTGGGCATCTCCCGCGCCGGCGCTTTGGATTAGCCAGCAAATGTAGGGTGGGCAAAGGCGCGGCACGAAGGTGAAAATGCTGCACCGAGCAAGCGCGCCTTTGCCCACGCGGTGATAACTCTGAGGATCGACCGCGTGGGCAAAATCGCCCTTGCTCAGTCCGCTATACCGAGGGAGGCGATTTTGCCCACCCTACAGGTCGCGCAGCCCCGCGACGGGCAACCGCCGATCCGCTATAATCTTCGCAGAACAACACCAGGGAGAGCAGCGCAATGAAACGCCATGCCATCTGGCTCGCGGCCGCCGCCACAATCCTCATCCTCGGGCCTTTGCCGGGCAAAGCCCAACAGCAGACGCTCGCGGTTTTCACCAAGAGCCTCGGCAACCCGGTCGCGAAGGGAACGCGGTCGGGCGTCGATAACGTGGCCAGAGCCAACAAGCTCAAGGTCTTCCACTACATCCCGACTTCGGCCGAAAATGCCCAGCAGCAGATCGGCCTCGTCGATGAAGCGCTTAAGCAAAAACCCGACGCGGTGCTGTTCACGCCGACCGACATCAAGGCCCTGGTACCGGCGGCGGCAAAGATCACTGCTGCAGGGATTCCGCTGATCGACGTCGGCGACCGCCTGGCGGGCGCGCCAGTCACGGCATTCGTCGGCACCGACGACCACGGGGTAGCACTCGCCACCGCCCGGAAGCTTTTCCAGGCGATGGGCGGAAAGGGCAACGTGGTCATCCTGGAAGGTCCCCCCAATGTTCCGACCGCACCCGCCCGGCTTGAAGGTTTCAAGGCGGCGCTCAAGGAATTCCCGGACATCAAGGTGATCCTGTCTAAGAACGCGAATTATGCGCGGCCTTCAGCCTCCGATCTCGTCAAGAGCTTTTTGCGGCTGAACCCGCCGCCGCAGATCGACGGCGTTCTTGCCGCCAACGACGCCATGGCGTTCGGCGCGCTCGAAGCGCTCAAGGCAGCCAACAAGAAGGCTTTGATCGTCGGCATCAATGGCAGCAAGGAAGCCGTGGACTTCATCAAGAACGGCGACATGCTCGCCAGCGGCGACTATAGCGGGCAGCCCGAAGGCTGCATCGCTGCCGAGATTGCGCTGCGCCTTCTGCGCAAGGAGGAGGCGCCGAAGGAAATCATCGTCAAGTCGGTCGTGGTCGACAAATCCAATTACCAGGATTTCGAAGCCCCGCTCGACCGCCGCCCGTGCCCGACAATCGAGAGTGTCGCGGGTAAATGAACGAACTGCGCCCGAACCTGCCGGAACTCACGGTCTCGCAGCTCGCATTTGCGCTCAAGCGCACGATCGAGGAGGCCTACGGCTACGTGCGGGTTCGGGGCGAGCTTGGAAATGTCAAATATCATTCCAGTGGGCACATATATCTCGATCTCAAGGACAACAGCGCCTGCCTTGCGGGCGTGATCTGGCGCACCACGGCGACGCGCATCAGGATCACGCTCGAAGCCGGCCTCGAAGTCGTGGTCACCGGCCGCGTCACAACCTATCCGGGCCAGTCCAAATATCAGATCGTGATCGAGACGCTCGAACCGGCCGGGCTCGGCGCCCTGATGGCGCTCGTCGAGGAAAGAAAGAAGAGACTCGCGGCCGCCGGCCTGTTCGATGCGGCCCGGAAAAAGCCGCTGCCGTTTCTGCCCGCGGTCATTGGAGTGATCACCTCGCCGAGCGGGGCGGTGATTCGCGATATCCTGCATCGCCTTGCCGATCGCTTTCCGCGCCGGGTCCTCCTCTGGCCGGTCAAGGTGCAGGGGGACGGTTCCGCCGAGCAGGTGACCGCCGCGATCCGCGGCTTTAATGCGCTTGCCGATGGCGGGCGCATCCCAAGACCTGATCTCCTCATCGTGGCGCGCGGCGGCGGCTCGCTCGAAGACCTCTGGTCGTTTAATGACGAAACCGTGGTGCGCGCAGCAGCCGAGAGCGACATTCCGCTAATCTCCGGAGTCGGCCACGAGACCGACGTGACGCTGATCGACTTCGCCGCCGACAAGCGGGCGCCGACGCCGACGGCAGCGGCCGAAATGGCGGTGCCGGTGCGGGCCGATCTCCTGCTGCGGATCGACAGCTTGGCGCGGCGCTCGATCGCCTGCTGGCAACGCGGCCAACAAGGCCGGCGCACGGAATTGCGCGCCGCCGTGCGCGCCCTGCCGACCGAGGAGGGACTTTTTGCGCTGCCGCGCCAGCGGCTCGATCATGCGTCCGGCCGCTTGCCGCGCGCGCTCATCGCCAATGCGCGGCTGCATCGCATGGGCTACTCCCGTATTGCCGGACGGCTCACCATCCAGGCGCTGGGAGCTCATCTCGGCCGCGAGCGCAAGCAGCTTTCGCTGCTTGCACGGCGCGCAGAGCATTGCATGGCAATCATCGTCGAGCGCCGCCGTGAGCGATACCAGTCGCTGTCGTTGCGGCTCGGCGCGGCGCGCTTTGCTTACGTGAACGCCCGTCGGGCCCGGATCGCCCGCGGCCGCGATCGTCTCGTCGCATTGGAGGATCGCAGCAAGCTCGCGGTGCTAACAGCTCTCGACCAACGGGCCGCTCGGGTGGAGCGTGCCGGGCGGCTTTTGGCCGCGGTGTCCTACCGCGCCGTGCTGGCGCGCGGTTTTGCGCTTGCGCGCAATATTTCCGGGAAACCCCTGCGCAATGCCGCCGCTGTCGGCGTCGGGCTGCGGTTCGATATCGAGTTCTCCGACGGCCGCGTGCGCGCGCTTTCCGAGGCAAGGTCGATTGCGCCCGCCACCGAAGCGCTCCCGGCAAAGCCGAGGCGCCGCGGCGGCGGCGGCGAAGGTCAGGGCAGCCTGTTTGGAACGTGAGCTTGTTCGCGTGTATCTCCCGCCCCACCCTGCATGCCCAGCCCGCGCATTCCGCGCAGTGCAGTCAGGGACGCATGTGATCAACAAAGACCCTCACCCCTCCCTAGGCGTGCCGGAATATAGCTACAAGGGAGACGATTTACGGTAGCTTGCGGAGGGACAACGGACATAGAGTCCGGCTCGGCGGCGATCCGGTTCGCTGTTTATGACCCGGTGCCGACATTGCGCGCGACGGTGGATATTCTGTAGGGTGGGCAAAGGCGCGCTTGCGCGCCGTGCCCACGCGTCCGAGGCGCTGATGTCCCACTATCGGCGTGCCAGCATCGAAGGCGGACTATATTTTT
>DATBHB010000174.1:0-4952 GCA_036557705.1 Xanthobacteraceae bacterium | reverse complement strand
GTCCTATCGGACCTATACGATTCCGCACGGGCTCGATCAGGAAGACCGCATGGACGAAAACATGCCGCTCGGATCGCGCGGCGGCACGTCCGTTCGCCACCTCTTCCCGGTCGATGGCGAATATGAGATTTCGCTGACCCTCCAAAGCGGCCGATACGACGAGCCTTTGGGTTTCCAACGGGAGCGCAAGCTCGACCTGCGGCTCGACGGTAAGCGACTCGAACGGTTTACCATTGCGGTTGATCATGGAACCGGCCTCGATACGCGCGTTGACGCAACCCCTGTGCACGGCGACCGGGAGGCCCCCGACGCCAATCTCAAGGTCCGCCTGCCCGTGAAAGCCGGGACGCGGACGATTATTGCAACGTTCCTGAAAGATTCGGTGGTGCCGGAAGGCATCGTCAACCGGAAGGACAAGGCCTTCTTCGAGGGTCTGGGCAGCATCACGGTTGGCGGCCCGTTCACTGTGCAAGGACCCGGTGACACGCCGAGCCGGCAAAAGATTTTCATCTGCCATCCGGCGGCGTCCGCCGACGAGCAGGCCTGCGCGGAAAAGGTAATCTCCAATCTCGCGCACCGCGCCTATCGGCGGCCGATTGCTGCGGACGATCTGCCGCCGCTGCTCGCGCAGTACCGCAAAGGCGCCGCGAGCGGAGGTTTCGAGACCGGCATCAGGCTGGCCTTGAAGAGCATCCTGGTGACCCCCGAGTTCGTTTTCCGCATGGAATTCGATCCGCCGGACGCAGCTCCCGGGAGCGTCCACCGGGTCAGCGACATCGAGCTTGCATCGCGCCTGTCGTACTTCCTGTGGAGCAGCATGCCGGACGACGAGTTGTTGGCCGTGGCCGAGCGCGGCGATCTGAGCAAGCCGGAGGTCATGCAGGCCCAGGTGCGCCGCATGCTGGCCCATCCGCGCTCGAAGGCTCTGGTGACGAACTTCATCGGCCAATGGCTGTTCTTGCGCAATCTCGCCCGCATCCAGCCGGACCCGGTGGCCTTCCCGGCTTTCGACGAGAACCTGCGGTCGGCGCTTGGAGAGGAAACCGAGCTCCTGGTCGAAAGCACGCTGCGGGAGGATCGCAGCATCGCGGATTTGTTGAATACGAATTACACCTTCGTCAACCAGCGGCTGGCGGAGCATTACGGAATCCAAGGCATCTACGGCAACGAGTTTCGCCGTGTCGCGATCACCGACCCGAACCGGCAGGGCCTGCTCGGACAGGCCAGCATATTGGCGGTGACCTCCTATCCGAACCGGACTGCGCCGACGATCCGTGGAAAATGGTTGCTGGAGCAGCTCCTGGGCACCCCGCCGCCCCCGCCGCCCCCTAATGTGCCGTCATTGAAGGACGATGCCAGCGTGAAGGCCATGACCATGCGCCAGCGCATGGAACAGCATCGTGCCAATCCTTCCTGCGCGGTTTGCCATCGGCTCATGGATCCGCTCGGCTTTGCGCTCGAGAACTTCGACGGTCTCGGCCGATGGCGCGATACCGCAGGGCCCGGAAAGGAAAAGATCGATTCCTCCGGTGTTCTGCCCGATGGCACCAAGTTCGACGGCCCGGCCGAGCTACGCCAGATCCTGGTGAGCAAACGCGAGCAGTTCGTCGACACCGTCACCGAGCGGCTCCTGACTTATGCGCTGGGCCGCGGTCTCGAGGAGTACGACCGCCCGGTGATCCGCCGGATTACACGCTTGGCGGCCGCAGACGATTACCGCTGGTCATCCGTCATTCTCGGCGTCATTGAGAGCGCGCCATTCCAGATGAGGAGAGCAACCAATGCTGCCAGTAACTAGAAAATCGATACCGCGCCGTACCTTCATGCGCGGGACGGGTGCCGCTCTTGCTCTGCCCTTGCTGGACGCCATGACGCCGGCCTTCGCGACCGCGCCGGCACGGCCGGTCCGGCTTGGGTTCATCGAGGTTCCGAACGGGATCATGATGGACAAGTTTACGCCCGCGACCGAGGGCGCCGACTTCGCATTGACGCCGGTTCTCGAGCCGCTTGCCGAGTTCCGCGACCGCATGACGGTGCTGAGCGGGCTTGATCAGGCAACCGCCAAGGCGCTTTCGTTCGAGGTGGGCGGCGATCATCCGCGCACGTGCACCGCCTGGCTCACCGGCACCCACTGCAAAATGACCTCCGGCGCGGACTTGCGGGCCGGAACCTCCGTCGATCAGGTCGCGGCCAGGGAGTTCGGCAAATACACCCAGCTCGCTTCGCTCGAGGTCGGCCTCGAGTCCTCCGAGGTGGTGGGCTCCTGCGAGTCCGCCTATGGCTGCGCCTATTACAACACGATCTCCTGGCGCAACGAGACCACGCCGCTGCCGATGGAGAACCGCCCGCGCGCCCTGTTCGAGCGTCTTTTCGGCGACTCGGGCGCGATCGACGCGAAGACGCGTTCGGCGCTCCGCGAGGAAGACCGCAGCATCCTCGATTTCGTCACCGAGAATGTCAGGCGGCTGCGCGGAAAGCTCGGCGGACCGGACCGCGGCAAGATCGACCAGTATCTGGACGCCGTGCGCGACGTCGAGCGGCGCATCCAGCTCGCGGCGAAGCAGGGCGACCAGGACGTGCCGATGCAAAGCCCGGTCGGCATCCCGCCGGTCTTCTCGGATTACTACAAGCTGATGGCCGATCTGATGGTTCTCGCCTGGCAGACCGACATGACACGCGTCTGCACCTTCCAGGTCGGCCACGAGATGAGCGGCCGCGCCTATCCGGAAGTCGGATTTGGCGACGGCCATCATTCCGTCACCCATCACGAGGGCGATCCGGAGAAGATCGCCAAGGTAATCAAGATCAACATCTTCCATGCGCAGATGCTGGCCTATTACCTCGGCAAGCTGCGCAACACGCCAGATGGCGACGGCTCGCTGCTCGATCACTCGCTCATGCTCTACGGCGGCGCAATCAGCGACGGCAACCTGCACCTGTTTACGAATCTGCCGCTGTTGCTCTTCGCCGACGGCGTGGGCGGCATCAAGGGCGGACGGCATGTGCGCTACAAGCCGGGCACGCCGATGGCGAACCTGCTTCTCACCATGCTGGACAAGGCCAATGTGCCGCATGTTGAGAAGCTCGGCGACAGCACCGGACGGCTCGAATTGCCGACCCTCTCCAGCTAGCGAGCGACCATGAGCATCACCCAGATACGTCAGCGTCTCGTCTGCGGCATCCTCCTGGCCGGATTGGTGAGCCTGCCGCTCGTTGTGGGCGCCGCCGTCGCGGACGAGACCGGCACGTCGGCCCTTGCGAGCGCCGTCAAAGCCGGTGACCGCAGCGCGGTGCAATCTCTCCTGGACAGTCACGCGAATGTCGATGTGCCGGATGCCGACGGTACGACGGCGTTGATGTGGGCTGCTTACGGCAGCGATGTGGAGACGCTCGATCTTCTGTTGCGCGCAGGCGCGGACGTGAAGGCTGCCAATGAATACGGCACAACGGCGCTGTATGCGGCCGCGGTCGGCACCGATGCGGCCATGACCGAAAAGTTGTTGGCGGCAGGCGCCGATCCCAATGCCCGGCTGATGTCCGGCGAAACGCCGCTCATGCAGGCGGCCCGTCGGGGCAATCTTGCCATCGTGCGGCTGCTGTTGGCGGGCGGCGCGGATCCCAACGCCCAGGAAGCCAATGCCGGACAGAATGCCTTGATATGGGCGATTTCGGAACACCACGCCGAGGTCGCCGCGGAGCTGGTACGGCACGGCGCCGACGTCAATGAGCGTTCGAAAAACGGATTCACCGCGATCTCGTTTGCGGCCCAGCAAGGGGATACGGATTCCATTCGCACCTTGCTCGAGGCCGGTGCGAACGTGAACGACGTTGCGCCGAAATCGGGATTGACGCCGCTCATCATCGCCACCGCGATGGGCCGCGCCAAGGCGGTCACGCTGTTGCTCGACAAGGGCGCCAATCCCAACGTGGCGGCCGCGAACGGCTATACGCCCTTGCATCTTGCCGCCAAGCGCAAGGGCGCCGTCGCCATCGTCAGCGCGCTTCTGGCGCACAAGGCCGACCCGAACGTGCGCCTCGTTGCGAAAAAGCCGATCGAAACCGTCAATGGCATCGTCCTCAACGGGGCGACGCCGCTGGCGCTGGCCTGTGACATCAACAACTTCGACGTTGTGAAAGCACTGGTGGATGGCGGAGCGGACCTGCTCATCCCCACCGACGAGAAGACGACGCCGGTGATGATGGCCGCCGGAGCCGCGATCTACGCAACCCGGCCGAGGCCGCCGGAAGAACGGGCGACGGCGATCAAGACGGTGACCTTCCTGGTGGAACATGGTGCCTACGTGAATGGAGCCGGGCAGTTCGGCTGGACCGCGGTGCACTCGGCCGCCTATATGGGAATGAACGACGTCATCGAATACCTGGCCGGCAAGGGTGCCAATCTCGATGCCAAGGACGAGTTCGGACAGACGCCGTTGAGCATCGCCAATACCACCCTCACGAAAGAGGTTTCGACCCACGGCTATCAGGCGCCGCGCGTATTGCACCGGGATACGGTCAACCTTCTGCTCAAGCTGGGCGCCACGCCGCTGGAGAAATCCGGGGTCGTCGCCTACGTCCAACGCGCAACGGACTAAAGCGAACGCGGGACGATGCCGCGGGCGGCGTCGTAGGGGCAGGTTTCAAACCCGCCCCTACAAGTCTCCTCATTCGTGCGCTGCCTCGCGAAGCGCGTCTCTGGACACCTGCGGAGTTTCCTTCGGTTCATTCAACAGAAACGCTCATCTCGCGGATCACTCCCGGTCTTTCCGGCGACAGCGGGCACCCGGTGGACATGCCGGCCCGTCCGGGTGGTGCCACAAGCTGACATCTGTAGGGTGGGCAAAGGCGCGCTTGCGCGCCGTGCCCACGCGTTCAATCACTCTCCAAAGCTGCCGGCGAGCTCACCGACATCGCCCCCCCAAGTCGGGCGGCAAATCTCCGCGCGCGACGTA
>DATBHB010000173.1:0-56828 GCA_036557705.1 Xanthobacteraceae bacterium | reverse complement strand
GCGGCTTCGACCTATGACGGAGACGGTCAGGTCCCGCCACAGTTCGTCGTTTCCGGCAAGGCGGCCGAGCGCCAGCATGATCACATTTCCATCAATGCCGAGACCGCCGAGAAGCTCGCCAAGGCCTGCGAGGCGATCGCGCGCAAGAACAACAGCGCGGTCGTCGTGGTTGTTCTCGACCCCTATGGCCTGGTCGTGCACGAGCACCGGATGGACGGCGAAGGCTGGATTCAGATCAATGCAACGGAGCAGAAGGCGCGCACCGCGCTGCGCACCCGCGCCCCTTCCCATGTGCTGACCAATCGCAACATCCGGGATCCGTTCACCAACCAGAACATGGCGGGCTACGGGCTGACGACGCAGGAAGGTGGCCTTCCCATCATCGTCAACGGCCAGCTGATCGGCGCGATCGGGGTCGGCGGCATCCCGCCCGCGGAGCGCACCGCGACCTATGGAGAGGAAATGTGCGCCCGTGACGCGCTCGAAGCCGTGATCGGGCCGCAGCCGCCGTTGCTGCCGGAACTGAGCGCACAGCGCAACAACAACAATTCCAGGGGGCGTCCCGGCGGTGGCGCCAATCCGTAAGCCGTGTGTAAACCGGCAACATCCGAAGGCTTCCGACAAGATCAACCAAGAAATTTCCTATGTCGAATATTTTGCTCGCCATCATGGGCCTGGACGCGAAAGCTTGGGAGCAGCGATTCCGCGCGCTCGCGCCTGGGCATGTCATCTGGTCGTGGCCCGAATCCTTCGGCGATCCGGCGCAGATGGATTATGCGTGCGTCTGGAATCCGCCCGCCGGTCTGCTCGCCGAATTCCCGAACCTCAAGGCGATTTTTTCACTTGGAGCGGGCGTGGACGATCTTCTGGCCGACCCCAAATTGCCCGATGTGCCGGTGGTGCGGATTGTCGATTCCGACATGACGATGCGAATGACGGAATACGTGACGCTGCATGTGCTCATGTGTCATCGCCGGCAGCGCCTCTATGACGCCCAGCAGCGCCAGCGGTTGTGGCGCGATCACGAACAGCCTGCGGCCGGCGAAGTGGGTGTGGGCGTCATGGGGCTGGGGGAGCTTGGCGGCCATGCCGCTTCGCTCCTTCACCGCCTCGGTTTTCGGTTGGCCGGATGGAGCCGAAGCGGCAAGGCCCCGCCTGGGGTCGATGCCTTTTCCGGTCCGGCCGGTCTCGAGCCATTCCTGCGCCGCACCGAAATCCTTGTCTGCCTGCTGCCGCTCACGCAGGCGACTCGCGAGGTTCTCAACCTCGGTCTCTTCCGTAAGCTCAAGTACAACGGGATCCTGCAAGGCGCTTATGTGATCAATGCCGGGCGCGGCGCCTTGCAGGTCGATGGCGACATCATCGAGGCTCTCGACGAGGGGACGCTGGCAGGCGCCGTCCTCGATGTTTTTTCGACCGAGCCGCTGCCGCTTGCGAGCCCCCTCTGGACGCATCCGAAGGTCACGATCACGCCTCATAATGCGGCGGTCTCGGAGCCGCGGGTCGTGGTGAGAAACGTGGTACGGCAGATCGACCGCTGCGATCTGGGAGTAGGGCTCCAGCACGTCGTCGATCGGGAGACCGGCTATTAGCGGTGCATCGGCCATCTCCCCGCCGCAAATTCGCTATCATCGGTGTCGATCCTGGATTACCGGCTAGCCGGCCAAGGCTGGAGGCCGATCCGGTCGCTCGAGTCCGCAGGGAGGGAAAGAATGTCAGCACTGGCGATGATTTTGCATGCAATCGCGTCAGCGGGACGGCGTTTGCCGAGCGTCTTGGCGACTTCGTGCCTCGCGATCGCGATTGGGGCCGGCTCTTCCTCCTTCGCCCAAGAACCGACGGCACCGGCACCGGATCCGGCTTCTGCGCCGAGCGCGCAGGCGCTCACGCCACAGCAGATTGATCAACTGGTTGCGCCAATCGCGCTCTATCCCGACAACCTGCTCGGGCAGGTTTTGACGGCATCCACATATCCGCTCGAAGTGGTGATGGCGGCGCGCTGGTCGACGGCCAACTCCAAGGTCACCGGTCCTCAACTTGAGGAAGCGATGCAAATGCAGCCGTGGGATCCGAGCGTGAAAGCGCTCACAGCCGTTCCCCAGACGCTGCAGATGATGAACGATAAGCTCGATTGGACCAAAGAACTGGGCGAAGCTTACCTGGCGCAGCCCGACGACGTGGCGACGTCCGTACAGCGCCTGCGCGCCCGGGCCGATGCGTCAGGAAATCTGAAACCTTCCAACCAAGTGCGGATAAAGCACATTCCGCCCCCTCCTCCGCCGGCCGATCTCGCCGTCGGAACGCCACCGCCGCCCCCTGAATATATCGCTATCGAGCCGGTCCAGCCTGACGTCCTGTTTGTCCCGGTTTACGATCCCTTCCTGGTGTACGGAGTTTGGCCCTGGCCTGCCTATCGGCCGTTCTACTGGTATCCACCCGGATTCGTCTCGGTTGGCGTGTTCGGATGGGGAGCGCCGCTCGTGGTCGGGGCGGCCATCTGGTCCAGTTACAACTGGTATTCAAGACGTGTTGACGTCGACGTCGTCCGGTTCAATCGGTTCAACCACACGAACCTCGTTAATTCGCCGGAGAATCGGGCCTGGAGGCACGATCCGGTGCATCGCGGCAATATTGCGTACAGCAATCCAAAGCTCCGGGAGGAATTCGGCCGAGCAAACGCCAATGTGAACCGCGGGACAAATCAGCAGCTGTTGAGCAAACAGGGCACGGGGGTCGGGGCCGGCAAGGGGATCACGTCAAACGCAACCGGCAACCACATCCAAAAACTGAACGTCAATCCTGGAATCGGCGGAAACCAGAACAAAGGCCGTGAGAATTTCAGCCGCAGTGCAACTATCAATCCAGGTGCCAAGACTGGAAACAACAACAATAATATCATCAACAACAGCAAAGCCACCAATAACTTCGGCGGCAACACCCAAAATACTAACCGCAACTTCAACCGCAACGCCGGCAACAACGTCAATTCCGGCCGAAACGCCCCATTGGGCGTCAGCCATGGCCCCGGCCCCGGCGGCGGCGGTGGTGGAGGGAAGGGCAAAAACAAAGGTCATTAGCCCACGGGTCTGATCCGCAACCCGCCTGCGACAGGCTAGGACTGCGCCTGAATGTCCCCTTGCAATCTGCCACGATCCGGTTATTCCGACCCGCGCGGCAGGGGCGGGGGACTCCTGTCACGACATATTTGACCGGGCGTTTGAACTTAAGACACCCCCCGGTCGCAGGGCCGGAGCGGGAAAGATGGCGCTTGTCGAAGCACGCGACTTGGTCAAGCGATTTGGTTCCTTGACCGCAGTCGATGGGATTTCCTTCAAGGTCGAGCGGGGCGAGGTCGTCGGATTTCTGGGTCCGAACGGAGCCGGCAAGACGACCGCGATGAGGATCCTCAGCGGTTTTCTGGAGCCGACCTCGGGAGAGGCCTGGATCGGCGGCCACAACAGCCACACCGACCCGATCGCCGCGCGGCGCCGCCTGGGCTACCTGCCGGAAGGCGCGCCCGCCTATACGGACATGAGCGTCGGCGCGTTCCTGAGCTTCATTGCGGCGATGCATGGCCTTGCCAAGCGAGCCGCCAATGACCGGCTGGCCGAACTTGTGGAACGTGTCCACCTTGCCGAAGTCTGGAACCAGCGCATCGATTCCCTATCCAAGGGCTTCAAGCGCCGGGTGGCAATTGCGCAGGCGCTGGTCCACGACCCCGATGTGCTGATTCTCGACGAGCCGACCGACGGTCTCGATCCCAATCAGAAATACGAGATGCGGGCGCTGATCCGGGCGATCGCGCCGCACAAGGCGATCGTCGTCTCGACCCACATCCTCGAGGAAGTCGAAGCGGTTTGCAGTCGCGCCATCATCATCGCGCGCGGGCGGCTGCTCGCCGATGCGGTGCCTGCGGTCTTGCTGGCGGGAGCCGCGGATGCCGGCTCGATCGCGGTGACGCTTGCGACCGGCGATCCGCAACGGGCAATTGAAGTGATTTCACGGCAGCCCGGCGTCCTGAAAGTTGCAGTGGCGGAGCGGATGAACGGCTTGACCCGGCTCCTGGTGCACGCCGCCGCCAGCCGGCCATCGGCGACCAGTCTCGCGGGCGTGCTTGAGCAGGCCGATATTGCCGCCGAAGAGATCTATCTGCGGCGCCCGACGCTCGACGACGTATTCCGCGAGATCACGACCGCCACGGAGCATTGACATGCGCCCCATCATGCTTGTGTTTCGCCGCGAGCTCGCTGCCTATTTCGCCACACCCGTTGCGGCCGTGTTTCTCATCGTGTTCCTTGCCCTTTCGGCCGGCATGACTTTTCTGATGTCCGGCTTTTTCGAGCGAGGCGAGGCCGATCTCTCCGGGTTTTTCTTCTGGCATCCCTGGCTCTTTCTCGTGCTGATGCCGGCGATTGCGATGCGGCTTTGGGCCGAAGAACGCCGCAGCGGCACGATCGAGCTGCTGATGACGCTTCCTGTCGAGCCGTGGAAGCTTGTGGTCGGCAAATGGCTGGCAGCCTGGGTGTTCGCGGGATTCGCGCTCGTGTTGACGATGCCGCTGTGGATCACCGTCAACGTGCTCGGAACGCCGGATAACGGAGTGATCCTGTGCTCCTATCTCGGATCATGGCTGATGGCGGGCGCATTCCTGGCGCTCTCGGCGGCGATCTCGGGGCTGACTAAAAGCCAGGTGCTGGCGTTCATCGCCGCCGCGACGGCGAGTTTCCTCTTCGTCATGGCTGGATTCGACCTCGTCATTTCAGCGGTGCGCCCATGGGCGCCGGCGCTTGTCATCGACGCGGTACGGTCGATGTCCTTCTTTGCTCATTTCCAGCATATCACCGACGGCGTGCTGGAATTGCCGTCGATCATCTTCTTCGTTTCGCTGATCGTGTTCTGTCTCTGGCTCAACGTCGTTGTGATCGACGTCAAGAAAGCCGCATGAGGTTGCGCCAATGTCCGACGAAACAAGACCGCCTGATCGAACAAGGCCGTGGGGAACGGGCCGCATCGCCGCAGCGGCTGCGCTTCTCGGCGCCGTCGTGTTCATCTGCGTCAATCTCATCAGCGCTCAGGAATTGCGCTCCGCCCGGATCGATTTCACCGAACAGCATCTCTATTCGCTCAGCGACGGGACACGCACGCTGCTCGCGAATTTGAAGGAGCCGCTCCGCTTCCGCCTGTTCATGTCTTCGGAGTTGACCAAGCAGGCGCCGCAGCTTGCCGCCTTCGCCACGCGGGTGCGCTCGATGCTCGACACCTATGTGGCCGCCGCCAAGGGCAAGATTGTACTCGAAGTCATCGACCCGCGGCCATTCTCCGAAGATGAAGACCGCGCCGTCGCATTCGGCATCGAAGGATTGCAAGGCCAGAACGGGGAGCGTCTGTTCTTCGGGTTGGCGGCGACCGATTCGACGAACGGACGCGCCACCATCGCATCCTTCTCGCCGGATCGCGAGACGTTCCTGGAATATGACCTTACTCGCCTCGTGTCCGAGGTTGGCCGCCGGGGCAAGCCCGTTGTGGCGCTCCTTGACGGGATCGGCCTTGGGGGCAATCCGGCGATGCGCATCCCCGAGCAGCAGGTGCTCGTCCAGATGAAGCAGTTCTTCGACGTCAAGCCGCTTTCAGGCGAGGTCGAGAAGCTGCCCGAGGGCACGCGCGTGCTTATGATCGTGCATCCGCAGAATCTCAGCCAGCGCACGCTCTATACCGTCGATCAATGGGTGCTCAACGGCAATGCGGCGATGATTTTCGTCGATCCCTTTGCGGAAAATCAGTTCGGGCCGCATGGCGAGGGTGCAAACGCGTCGTCCAACCTTGACCCCTTGTTCAAGGCGTGGGGCGTGAAGTTCGACACCTCGCATGCCGTCGGCGACCCCGACTATGCATTGCAGACGCAACGCGAGGTCGATGGCCGCCCGGTGGTATCAACGAATCTGCCCTGGATTGCCGTGCGCGGGAATGGACTGGCGCGAGACGAGGCTATCCTGAACCAGCTGTCCGCAGTCGTGATGACGACGGCAGGTTCTTTCGAAGCCGCCAAGGACAGCGTCACCTTGCGGCCGCTGCTTCGGGCTTCCAACGACGCGGTGCTGCTCGATACCACGCAGGCGTCGGATCGTTTCGGCGATCCGCGCCGGCTGCTGGCCGGCTCGACCAAGAGCCCGCAGCCGCCGATCCTTGCGGCGAGACTTTTCGGGACCATCGACAGCGCTTTTCCGGATGGGCCGCCGAAGGGCGCAAGTCCCCCTGGCGCAACGCCGGAGGCGCCAAAGCCCGAGGATACCGCCGCCGGAACGGTCAAGCGCTCGACCAAGCCGCTCAACGTGATTCTCGTCGGCGACGCCGACATGCTGATGGACCGCAACTGGATTCGCACGCAATCCATGTTCGGGCAGCAGATGGCGCAGGCGTTCGCCAACAACGGTGATTTCGTCATTAACGCGATCGAGCAGATGGCCGGGGGCGCTGCGCTCGCGGATCTGCGCGGGCGTGGCGTTGCCTGGCGGCCGTTCGAATTGATCCAGCGCATGGAGGCGGAAGCCGACAGCCGCTACAGCGCCAAGGAACAGCAGCTGACGCAGGAGCTCAAGGACACCGAGCAGAAGCTCTCGCAGATGCCGAAGGCGGAAGGCAAATCGAGTGAGGGCGGCAACGATGTGCTCACCCCCGACCAGTTGAAAGCGATCGAAGGCTTCCGCACCCAGCTGCTGCGCGTCCGCTCTGAACTACGCGACGTTCAGTTTGCGCTGCGTCGCGACGTCGACAATCTCAAAAACTGGGTCACGGCGGTCAATGTCGGCATCGTGCCGGTCACGGTCGCGGTCGTTGTGCTGGTATTTGCACTACGCCGGCCGCGTCGAGCTGTGCCCAAGAAGCGCAACGGAGGGGCGGAATGATCAACGCGCGGCACCTCTCGTTCCTGGCGGGGCTTGCAGTTACCAGCGTCGCCGTCGCTGCTTTCGTGTTGCAGGGGAGCGCGCTGACGGTCGCTTCGGACCGGCGCGGCGAACGCGTGCTTCCGGGTCTCGCCGATAACGCAAATCAGATCACCGGACTCACAGTCCGCAAGGATGCAGACACGCTTTCCATGGAACGCCGGGATGCGGGCTTTGTGGCCGCGGATTCGGGTTTTCCGGTCAAAACCGATGCGGTCCGCGACCTGCTCGCCAGCAGCCTCGAACTGACCTTCGAGGAAGGGCGCACCACCGATGCGAGCCGGTACGGCGATCTCGGCCTCGCAGATCCGGGCCAGCCCAACGGCGGTACGGAAGTCGCCTTGCGCACGGCGAGCGGTGATGTTGCCGATTTTATCGTCGGCAATCACGACGGTACCGTTGGCGGTCCCGTAGGCGGTGAATTCATACGTTTAAAGGACGCCCCGCAGACTTGGCTCGTGCGCGGCAATGTGCGGCTGCCGTCAGGCCGCTCCGATTGGTTCGAAGCCTTCGATTTCGGCGTCAAGCGGAGCGAAATCCACAAAATCGAAGTGAGTGGCGGCGCGCGCGACGCCGTTACGGTGACGGCAGTCGCCGACAAGCCGGGCGAATTCACGCTCGAAAACGTACCCGAAAAACGGGTCGAGGACACCTACAAGGTGAGCCGGCTCACGAGCCCGATCGAAAGCTTCAGGTTCGAGGACGTGCGCAAAGCCACAAAGCTCCCCGACGATCCGCGCCGCCTCGTCGCGGATGTCGGCGACGGTCTGCGGATCTCCCTCACCAGCGCGGGCGAGCCTTCCGACGGGTGGGTGCAGATAGGGGTGGAGGCTATGAGCGACGGCGCCCGTGACAAGGCGAAGGCAATCGCCGCGAAAGCCGATGGCTTCGATTTCCGCCTGCCCTCGACGGAGGCCGAGGTTCTCGGCTGGACCAACCACGAGCTGAGCAACGAGCAGAAAGGCTGATCTGGTTAATGCGGCCGCGGGTTTGAAAGCCCGCGTGACCTCACGGTCCGTTTTTGTTGCGCCAGGCCGGGTTTAAAACCTCCCCGCTACATATGTTCAACGAAAGAGGCGGACTCATGGTCCGCCTTTTCATTAGATCGTAACGTTCGCAGACGATCAGCGGTGATGCCGCACGACCTTATGGTGCGGAACGGCGGGTGCGGGAATGTACGCGTAAGCGTGCGCCGTTTGGGCCGCCGCGGCTGCCCGCGCCGTCGGGGAGAACACGGAGGGAGTGGCCGTGTACCCCATGGACATCCGTTCCCCCATTGTCTGGAACGCCGATCCGGGCGGGTCGTCTACGACCTGCGCGGCTGCCATTGCGCTGCCGGCCAAAAGCCCTGCCAACGCCAAGCCAATCAGGAGTTTGCTTCTCATGGTTCTTTTCCCCTTTCGATGCTCTTCGTGAGAGCAAGCGGTCGCCCTGGTTCTTATATGGCGCACGGCAGGGGAAAATTCGTATTGCAAAGTTTTAATGTTTTATTCGGAGTTTACGCCGGTAATCGGCCGCGGAGCAGTCGCGCAATCGCCGAGAGCTTCGGTATGTTTGCACAAAGGCGCCGTCGTAATCGAATAACCAAAGCGAAAACGCGGCACAGTAATGAACTGCGACCAATTGATGCGGCGGGATTCGGAGTGTGACGAATCAAGCGCACCTGCGGTCGTTCGGCGCAGACGCGCCGCGCCACGACGAGTGCCAAGGCGGTAATGATTGCGCCGCCCAGGACATCGGTCACGTAATGCGCGCCGCCAAGCGGCGTCGTTGCGATCATGGCGCAATTGAGGATGATCGCGGGCCAACGCAGCCGTCGCAGCGGCCATAACGCCCAGGCATAGAGCAGGCCGGCCGCGGTATGAAAGCTCGGAAACGCAACCAGGCCTTCGAGATCGTCGAGCGGTACGAACGCAAGCGTGCCCGAGCGCAGCGCCTCGAGAGTGCGCGCCGGCGTATAGACTGTGGCGGGCAGTCGGGCATATTGTTCGGGGCTCAAATCGACGTATACGAAGGCCCCGACCGCAGGAACGAAGACGAAAATCGCCATCGTCAGCACCAGCGCGATCGAGAACGCAACGACGAATTCCTGCAGCCGATCCAGTTTTCTGGCGAGAATGAGCACAAGTGGGACGAGTCCAAGCTGCGGCTGCATAGTCAAATAGATGATATTGACTGTCCTCACCAGCCAGTCACGGTTCGATACAAAGTCTACGTAGGCGTGCCGGTTGAAGCCCAGCCATTGATCGATCGCATACAGCTCGGCATCGCGATAGGGAAACGCCGTAACGGCAGCGGGATAGCTCAGAACGATCGCCAGGATCACAATAAGCAGCAGCTGACCCGTCATTTCGATTGCGATTGCAATCTGCTCGTCAGGTCGCACCGAACCGTAGACCCAGCCGATCAGGCAATATCCGAAGCCTGCGATGAGGAATGGATTGGTGGCAGGAGCAATGTGTAAGCCGGAAAATGCAAACCCAGCCGCCGTCACGCATGCCAGAATGGCAATCGCCACCCAAAGCAGCCGCGCAATGCGGCGGAAACGCTCCGTATCGTCTGGCGAGGATGAGGGCATTCCGTAGCTGATACGGGATCCCTCTTAAGGTCGGCTTATCCGATCAAAAAATGGCTGGGGCACTGGCATGTGTGACTAACATAAAGTTAGTGCACGCCAGCCGTGGTCAGCTCCCCCATTCAGGGGGAAGCAGCGACCCGCCGCACTCGCGTTACCTCGCTGCCGGCGGCGCGAATTCGCTCGATGGCCTCAGCAATAGGCTCGATTGCGACGGCCATATGGAAGGCATTCGCGTGTATTAACGTTTCGCTGTCACGCGCGAGCGCTACGTGTCCTTCCCAGAACACGATATCTCCGCGCCGCAAATCGGAAAGCGCCGGTCCTGCCGGCAACTCGCAACCAAGCGCCTGCTCCTGCATATCGCTGTCGCGGGGGCAGAAAATGGCGCAGGCCGTGAACGCGACTTGCACGAGGCCGGAACAGTCGATGCCGGCGCTGGTTTTTCCGCCCCAGATGTAGGGAACGTGCATAAACATTTCCGCCACGGCGATCGGGTCGTGAGCGCTTGCGTGGATCGCAGCGAGATGGCGCATCGGCACGTATCCACCTGACGCCATCACGGCGAATGGCCCTTCCACGCGCGAGATTGTGACTTGAGCGCCGAGGGGGAGCGCCTCGACCGGAGCAAGCTTGATGGAGGGCCCGGGAAAAACCGCTGCGCGCGGTACCGCAACCTTGTGCGTCGGCGCAGGGCCAGGCGCGGCCAACGCATTCGCCGGCAGCCAGCCGACATAGCCGTCGGCCTCGAGTTGCCCCCAGGCCCAGCCCTCCTCGGTCGTTTCGTAGATCGTTGCGCGCTCGCCCTTGAGCGCTTCGGTCAGGAGCGGGGCGTCAGGCCTGGGCGAGCTGCGTACTGGCGCCTGCGCGTCGATGACCTGCCTCGCTGTGCCTTCAACGAACCGGGCCGCCTCCACCTTGCCCCGCAGATAACTCGCCGCGAGGTCGGGACGCGCCGGAGTTAGTCGCGGATGGATGAGTTTGATCACAGGATCAATGACTTTGTAACTATGCGGACGACGAATCCGGGCGGTTAGGCGGGACTTCACCTATCCCCGTCAGAAGAAATATCGCATCAAGCTTCCGGCGTGCCGCTGCACCGCTCCGCTTGCCAGCACGAGAACGCGATCAGAGTGCATGGAGGATCGACGACTGGCATGGGCAAGGCTTACGACCAACGCTTCTTCGACTGGGTAAATTTCACCGCAGCCCGCTCGGCGCGCCATGTCATCTCAATCCTGATTACGCACATTCGACCGAGCAATGTGCTCGATGTCGGCTGCGGCCAAGGCGCCTGGCTTGCCGTGTGGCGCGACGCTGGCGTGGTCGATCTTATGGGCGTCGATGGCGGCTATGTCGCGCAGGATGTTCTGCTCATCCCGCGCGAGCAGTTCCTCGCCCGGGATCTCGCGCAGCCTTTTTGCCTCGACCGGAGATTCGATCTGGTCCAGTCGTTGGAAGTGGCCGAGCATCTCCCGCCGGAGGCAAGTGCCGGGTTTGTCCATTCGCTGTGTGCTCATGGCGACGTCGTTGTGTTCTCGGCCGCGCAACCGGGGCAAGGCGGTGAAGGTCACGTCAATGAACGCAACGCGTCTGCCTGGGCGCGCGAATTTAGCAGACACGGCTATACGGCGTTTGATTTCGTTCGGCCGCAGATCAAAAGCAACCGCTCCGTCGAACCATGGTACCGTTATAACACGATTGTGTTCGCCAATTCTCGCGGAGCCCACAGACTCTCGGCATTCGCGCGAAGCAGCCGCGTCGATGACATTGCCAGCCTCGATGGCGCGGGAAACGTCGCCTGGAAAATTCGGCGCGCGCTGCTCAGGCCGTGGCCGCCGCGAATGCTGACACTGTTGTCGCGGCTGCGTTACCGCTTGGCCATGGCGCGCGCCAATGCGAGCACCAGTCGGTCGCGAATACCCGCTCGCCAGGCAGGGCGGGGCATTCTCAATCATCCGTAGCGCGCGCAGAGGAGCGCATAGAGTGCGCGCGCGGCTTGGCATTCGGCGCCTTCGGGGCGGCCGGGCCTCGTCGTCTGGTTCCACGCATAGATGTCGAAATGGAGCCAAGCCTTGGCTGAACTCACGAAACGGCGCAGGAACATCGCCGCGACGATCGAGCCGGCGAAGCCGCCGCTCGCCACGTTGTTGATGTCGGCGACCTTCGATTCCAACAGCTGGTCGTAGGGCCGGTGGAGCGGCATTCGCCACAGCGGATCGGATTCGGCAGCCGCATGGCGCGCAAGCTCTTCGGCGAGCCCATCATCATCGGTGTAGAAGGGAACCACTTCGGTCCCCAGCGCGACCCGTGCGGCGCCGGTCAGCGTCGCCATATCGGCGATGAGGTCGGGTCTTTGTTCATCGGCAAGTGTGATCGCGTCGGCCAGGATCAGCCGGCCTTCCGCGTCGGTATTGCCAATCTCGACCGTGATGCCTTTACGCGATCGATAGACATCGCGAGGACGAAAGGCAGCGCCGGAGATGGCGTTCTCGACTGCCGGGATGAGCACGCGCAGCTTGAGCCGCAGCCGCCGCGCCATGATCATGTGGGCGAGCGCGATAACCGATGCGGCTCCGCCCATGTCCTTTTTCATATTGACCATCCCGCCTTCGGACTTGATATCGAGGCCGCCCGTATCGAAGCACACTCCCTTTCCGATCAGCGCGACCGTGGGATAGGACGGTTCGCCCCAGGTGATATCGATCAGGCGCGGAGCGCGTTCGGCGGCGCGACCGACGGCATGAACGAGGGGGAAATTCTCCCGCAGCAGATCCTCGCCCACAATCAGCTTCACGGTTGCACCATGGCGATCTGCGAGCGTGCGAGCGGCCTCTTCAATCTCGGCCGGACCCATATCGTTTGCCGGCGTATTGATGAGATCGCGTGCCAGGCACACGCCCTCCGCGATCGCGGTGATCTCGTCGCCGTCGATGCCGCCGGGCAGTTCGAGGCGGGCGCCCTTGTCTTCCGCCTTGCGGTAGCGGGTGAATCGATAGCTGCCGAGCGCGAAGGCAAGTGTGCCAAGCCGCGCGTCATGTGGCGCATTCTCGAACCGATAGGCGCCGCTCGGCAGCAGCCCCGGCAGCGCGCCGGGACGAAACAGATCCTTGGATGGGTCGTCTACCCCTTCGAGCGCGAACAGCACCCGCGCAAGCGCCCCGTCCGATCCCGGCACGAGCAGGTACCGCCCAGGCTTGGGCTCGAACGCGGCGGCCTCCGCGAATGCGCGCGCGAGGGGGTCGAGCGCTGACCGCAAGTCGCTCCATGTGGCCGCAGTGACGAAAGTCACCGGTACTGTCGGCATTTCGCCCGGTAGGAAAAACACCTGATGCATTGGGCCGGCCCTATTGCTCAGGCCATGCCATGCCGAGGCCAGGTGGTCCAGTCTGTTAACCGGACGTTAGGGTTACCAGATTACTCCTCGGCGCCTGGGGGTAGTCTGGAACCGGCACATGAGCTCGCGTCCGAGCAAAACAGTATTACAACACCAGGTCGCCTTCGCCGTCACCGCGGCGCTGCTGGCGATCACGATCGCGGCATGCAAGACGATCGAATCGGACGATTCGACCAGTTCATACGCGATGGCGGCCGCGCCGCAGAACGAGGCCGATGCCCGCAGCGCGGTTGAAGCCTCAGGCGAGCGCTATCGCGCGAAACCGGAAGATCCGCAAGCCGCGATCAGTTATGCGCACGGACTGCGAGCTGCCGGTCGGCGCCAGGAAGCTGCGGCTGTGCTCGAACAGGCCACCATGCATAATCCAAAGAACATGGAACTGCTTGGCGCCTATGGCCGTGCGCTTGCCGACGTCGGCAATTATCAGCAGGCGCTGGATGTGCTCTCGCGCGCCCATACTCCGGATCATCCGGACTGGCGCATTCTCTCCGTCCAGGGTGTCGTGCTCGATCAGATGGGGCACCACGATGAGGCACAGCGTTATTACGCGACTGCGCTCAAGATCGCGCCGGACGAACCTTCGGTGCTCTCCAATCTCGGTCTTTCGTATGCACTCTCGAAGGACCTGGTTCGCGCCGAGATGACGCTGCGGCGCGCTCTGGGGCGTCCGCGTGTCGATCCGCGGGTTCGGCAGAATCTAGCTCTGGTGGTGGGCCTCCAAGGCCGCTTCGCGGAAGCCGAGTCGATCGCGCGATCCGATCTGCCGCCTGAAATCGCCGCCGCGAACGTGTCCTACCTCCGGCAGATGCTCGCACAGCAGAACGGTCTCCACGCCCCGGCAGCGAAACCGCGCAGCTGACGATTACCCCCTTCGGTCCGGCTGCCCGCGGCGCGCGTCGGAACGAAAACTTCCGCTCAGGAATTTTGTTTCCGTTCCTGCCCCAATCGCAAGGAGACCGTCACATGATCACGAGGCGCATGGCTATTCTGGATTCCCTGGCAATCGGGCTGTTCGTGGGCCTATCCCCGGCTGTCGCTGCGCCCCGCCGCAGCCGTGCGATGCGGGTGCTCGATACCGATAACGACGGGACCGTCGACCTCGACGAAGCCAAGAAGGCCGCCTCGACCGCCTTCGACAAGCTCGACCGCGATCACGACGGCACCCTCAGTCGCCGCGAGCTGAGGAACCGGTTGAGCGCGGCCCAATTCGCCGCTGCCGACCCCGATAAGGACGGGACGCTGTCGAAAGACGAGTACCTGAACCTGGTCGAAAATCGCTTCAAGGCTGCCGATCGCGATAACGACGGGACGCTCGACGATAGCGAATTGCGCTCGCGCGCCGGCCAATCCTTGATTCGTCTGTTGCAGTAAGCACGCCGCGCCTGAACCGAAGCTTTCGCCCGGTTGTACCTTTCATTAATTTGTAACGCTTATGCTGGCGACATGCTCCGCGTTATGGCCATAGTGCTGGCCCTGGCGGTCAGCTTCGATTATGTCATGCTGGGCGGAAAATATACAAACGCCGCCCTGCAAATGTTTTTCGCAATCCTCTACAGCATACATTAACTAATTGCCGCCGCGTCGACAATTGGATCGGCGCTGCCGAGGCCGTACTCATAGGGGTAGGGCAGTGTGTCCCGCGCGGCGCAGCGCGGCCAGAGCATTTGCGACTGAGCATTCAATTCGAGCCGCGATGCGCTGCAGACGCGGGACCGCCACACGCTCGAGTTTGGCGGTCCCGGATCAGCGGTGCACCACTCGCGCGCGCCTCCTGGCGTGCTCAAGTTTCGACTCGTTTCCCGAACGCGCGCTCGCGCTGCACCGCATCCGGGACAAACACTCTCTGGTCAGACGGCCAGGATTACCACCGACGCCGGTGCGCTCTCGAAAATACTGGCTGCAGTGTTGCCCAGGAGCAGCTTCTGGCCGGGCCGGCGACTGATCCCCATAATGATGAGATTGCATCCGCCGCGCTTGACCTCGGAGAGTATGGCCTCGGTCGCGGTACCGCTGCGCGCCGTCACCTTGATTTTTTGGTCATATTTTTCGGCAAGCTCGACGGCCTCGCCGAGGATCATGCGTTCTCGTGCCCGATCCCCGCGTCCTCGGGGCCGCCGCCAATAGGTCCTCGGATTGGAAACGTAAACGGCTGCAATCGTTGCATTCGTAACACGCGCGACATTGATCGCCAATTCAAGAGCATGGCGCGAAGATTGCGTTCCGTTGTCCGGCACGAGGATGTGCAACGGCCCATGATCGGGCCGCTGGAGATGAATTCCATGCGCGGCGACGATCGCCAGCGGCCCCTCGAATGCTGAAGTGATTTGAACGACTTCGGGATCGAAATCGCCGCTTGTCGAGCGAGCGTTTTCCAGGCCGATGAACAGGAGATCATAGCCCTTTGCGGCCTCTTTGGCGATCGCCTGCTCGGCGGGCGTGCCCAGATCGCCCACCGTGACCGCAACGGGCGGCGCGGTTTCCTCGTTGGCGGTCTGCGCTTTGCTCCGCTCGGCTGCCGATTTTACGCTTTCCTCGACCCTTTCGCTCGCGCCGCTTGGGCCGCGCTGGGGCCCTGTTGCGGCGGAGCTTCGATCGGGTTCGCTTGCTGCGCCCTTAGGCTCGGCGTGGCGCAAGACCGTCACCGGAAGGCCCCGCGGACCGGCGAGCAAACCCGCAAGCCGCGATGCGAAGCGGCCGTTCGCGCTGTGATCGACCGCGAGCAGCAGTCGCTCCAGATTGGCAACGAAACCCCTGGCCTCGACATCTTCCCGTTCGAGGCGCTCCTGCTCGGCTTTGCCGATCGGTACCCGCGAGAGGCTCCAGCGCAGCATTGGCGGCATCGCCATCGTCGTGACTACGGCCATCGTCACGATCATGGTGAACAGGTCCTCGTTGAGCGCCCCCATCGAAAGGCCGATCGAAGCGACGATGATCTCGGTCGAGCCGCGCGCATTCATGCCGCAGGCGAGCGCCAACGCGGCGCGTGTGCTCAGGCCTCCGATTGCGCTGCCGACGAAGGCTCCAGCGAATTTTCCGATGCTTGCCGCCGCGATCAATCCAAGCGCCAGCAGCGCGAGAGTAGGGTTTCCCAGTACCCGCAGGTCCGTGCTCAGCCCGGCTGTGCCAAAGAACACGGGCATGAAAAAGGCCATGATCAATCCGCGCAGCTGCTCGTCGATGTGGCGGGTCAGGATCGGCGAATCTCCGATCAATACTCCGGCCACGAAGGCGCCGAGGACGGTGTGCACTCCGATCGCATGCGTGGTTAGGGCCATGGCGCCCATGATCACCAGGATCAGCGTGACCACCGCATATTCGCTTTCGAAATTGTCGTTGGCCCAGCGGATCAGGTAGAACACGATCCGCCGCCCAACGGTCAGGCTCGCGACGAGGAATACGGCAGTGCCGATCAAACTTCTGGCGACGCTCCGAAGGTCGACGTTACCCGCCTCCGCCAGGCTCAGCGTGATAGCGATGATGATCCAGCCGATCGTGTCTTCGATGATTGCGGAACTCACGATCAGCTGACCGAGGTCGCGGCGGGTGAAATTCATCTCGCGCACGATCGTCGCGACGATCTTGATGGACGAGATCGAGAGCGCCGTCCCAAGAAAAAGTGCAGTCACCAATCGTTTGCTTTCATCGGGCAGCAGCCACGAAGGCAACTGCCATCCGAGCGCGACGCCGCAGGCGAAAGGCGCCGCAACGCCTGCAACTGAAACGCTGATCGCGCTGCGCCCGACCTTGCGTGCGAGGTTGAGATCCACCTCCATGCCGGTCAGCAGAAGAAGCAGCAGGATCCCGAGCTGTGACACGGCATCGAGCATGGCGCGCTGGCCTTCTGCAACTGGAAAGACCCACTGCTGTGCCTGTGGCCAGATCGCCCCAAAGGCGGCCGGACCGAGCAAGATACCAGCCAGCAACTGGCCCATCACCGAGGGCTGCCCGATTCTGCGCATGGCTTCTCCGAGCAGTCGGCCGGTGAGCATCAGCACGACGAGCTGGACCAGGAAAACTGGGGCGGAAGCGCCTCCCGCGCCTTGCTGCGCCAGAGCACCGCTCGTGCCGGCGATGAGGAGAACAAGGCTCCAGATCATCAGTCGCGGGCGGCAGTTGGACACCGGGGGGACTCATCGACGCGTCATTCGAAGCCTAACGCTTGAGTTGATCGTCAAGTTCGTGTGTCGAGCGGTTCCGAACCGGAACTTTCGTATAGGCCGTTCATTGACACTATCAGGGCGGGCAAGAGCGGTTTGCTTGCGAGGCGGCGGTCGTTCGGCACAAGAACCTCGAATTCCGAGGCTGCTGCACGAGAGATCCGCTTTGCCCAGATGCTAAACAAGATCGAGACACGTTCGGAGGAGCGGCGGGAGCCATTTGTGAGACCCCGCCGGGAGCAGGGTTCGCCGGAGCCGCCCTCCGCATCCGAAAAAGAAACCGCGTGGGGCTTCGCCTTCCTCCGCCGTCCAGCCATCGCGTTCTCCGTCATTTTCGTTCTGATCGCCATCGTCGCAGGCGGAGTAATCTGGTGGCTCAATGCACGCCAGTACGAGTCGACCGACGATGCATTTATCGACACGCGCACCGTTTCGATCAGCTCCCGGGTAAATGGAGCAATCGTCGATCTCGCGGTCACCGATAATCAGCTGATCAATGCCGGTGCCGTGCTCCTGCGCATCGACGACCGCGATTACCGGGCCGCGCTCGACCAGGCCAGCGCTCAAATCGACCAGGCGCAGGGCAGCATTGCCAATATCGACGCCCAGATCGCGGCGCAGCAAGCCAGAATCGATCAGGCGCAAAATCAGGTAACGGGGGCGCAGGCGGCGCTGACCTTCTCGCGCCAGGAAGACGAGCGCGCCCGGACGCTGCTCAGCAAGGGTGCGGGGACGCAGCAGCAGGCCCAGCAGGCCTCCTCCGACCTCCGGCAGAAGCAGGCCGCCTACGATGCCGCCGAAGCCAATCTGGCCGCCGCTCAGAAGCAGCTTCCGGTGCTTAAGACCCAACGCGAAATCGCGCAGGGCCAACTAGAACAGTCGCAGGCCGCCCGGGAATTGGCGCAGGCCAATCTGGCGCGCACTGTCATTACCGCACCGACCGCGGGTCGGGTGACCAAGCTTACGGCAGCAAAAGGCGATTATGCTCAGGCCGGGCAGAGCCTGATGATGTTCGTCCCGCTCAATGTCTGGGTGACGGCAAATTTCAAGGAGACGCAACTCGCCGACATGCGGCCGGGACAGCCTGTTCAAATCTGGATCGACGCCTATCCGGGACATCCGTTCGACGGCCGCATCGACAGCATTCAGGCCGGCAGCGGCGCGGCCTTCAGCCTGCTGCCGCCGGAAAACGCAACCGGCAATTACGTCAAGGTCGTGCAGCGCGTTCCGGTCAAGATCGTATTCGACAAGCCGCCGGACGTGTATCTCGGTCCAGGCATGTCGGTCGTTCCCTACGTGAAGGTCCGATGAGCACGGCAAATGATGACGGACGGGCAGGGGACGCCCGCCCTGCCCGTTCGGCAGCCGGCGATCGCAGCCCGTGGCTGATCGCGGTCGTGGTCTCGATTGCCACGTTCATGCAGGTGCTCGATACTTCGATCGCGAATGTCGCGTTGCGCAATATCGCCGGCACCCTCGCAGCGGGAGTCGACGAGAGCACCTGGGTGATCACCACCTATCTGGTTGCGAGCGCAGTCATCGTGCCGATCAGCGGCTGGCTTCTCGGCGTCGTGGGTCGCAAACGCTTCTACATGATCTGCGTCGCTCTTTTCACCGCAAGCTCGCTATTGTGCGGGCTTGCCCCAAGTCTTTCAATGCTGATCTTCTTCCGGGTGCTGCAAGGCCTTGGCGGTGGCGGCATGGTGCCGAGCGAACAGGCGATCCTGGCCGACACGTTTCCGCCGCGCCAGCTCGCGCAGGGATTCGCGCTCTACGGCATTGCGGTGATTATCGCGCCCACGATCGGCCCGACGGTTGGCGGCTGGATCACCGACAATCTTTCCTGGCACTGGATTTTCTTCATTAATGTGCCGATCGGGATTGGCTCACTGCTGCTGGTGCACTGGCTGCTGGTCGAGCCCGAAATCCTTCAGCGCGAGCGGCGGGAGCGCCTCGCCGCCGGCCTGAAGGTCGACTGGATTGGGATGGCGCTGATCGGGCTCGCGCTCGGCGCCCTCGAAATCGTCCTCGACAAAGGCCAGCGCGAGGACTGGTTCCAGTCGAGCTTCATCGTCGCGTTTGCGATCGTGTCAGCGGTTTCGTTCGTGATCTTCGTGCCCTGGGAATTGATCCGCAGCGACCCAATCGTCGACATCCGACTGCTGTGCCGCCGGCAGTTCGGCACGTCCTTTCTGATGATGATGATGGTCGGCGCGACGCTGTTCAGCACGACGCAATTGATGCCGCAGCTGCTGCAGGAAAGCTTTGGCTACACCGCGACGCTATCCGGACTGGTCCTGATGCCGGGCGGCGTAGCAATGCTGTTCATGATGCCGATCGCGGCTCAGCTCACCAATTTGATTCGCCCGAAATATCTCATTGCGCTCGGAATGCTTATCCTCGCCGTCGCGCTGTGGCATTTCACATCGTTGCCGCCGGATGCGAGCTTCGATTATTTCGCCTGGGCGCGCGTCTTCCAGATGATCGGAATGCCGTTCCTGTTCGTCCCGATCACTACTGCATCCTATAGCGACTTGCCGCCCGACAAGACCAATCAGGCGTCGGCGTTGATCAACGTCGCGCGCAACATCGGCGGCAGCATCGGCGTGTCGATGGCGATTACGATAGTCGCTCAACGCGAGCAGTTCCACCAGTTTCGCCTCACGTCGCATGTCTTTCCCTCGTCGCTCCAGTATCGCCAGGCGCTGGAACAGGCGGAATCCTATTTCGTCGCCCAGGGCGCAACCCACGCCGATGCGCAGCGGGAGGCCTTAGGATGGATCGGCATGACCATCCAAAACCAGGCCGCGCTGCTGTCCTACATCGATGTTTTCTGGATGTTTGCGATTGCGGTCGCTGTGTTCGTTCCAGTGGCGCTGTTGCTGTTGCGGCCGGGTTCACAACCAAGCGCGTCGGTAATGCACTGACTAATCTTGGGGCGTCATATGCTGCGTAGGGTGGGCGAAAGGCGAACGCGCTTGAGCGCGTTCGCCTTGCCCACGCGGATGCCCACGCGTGGGCACGGCGCTCTTTACTGCGTATGGCGAGGGTAGTGCACGTGGACCGCACCCATAGCGCGTGAAAGACGCGCGTTTAACGCGCTTTAGGCCCACCCTACGGAAAGCTTATGATGCAGTAAGACTAATTCGCGCTACGTAATGCGATTTAGTACTGATGTATTTGTGAAATGCGGCAACGGCGTAGGCGAGTCGCGCCCTGCTAAGACCGTGGGGTCCAGGAACCAGCCGGTCCCGGGGTGGTTGATCCGACATTGAGGCGCAATTCCGGGTGCAGACGTGCGTGTCTTGCCAGAGGAAGTTCTGATCGCCAGGGCTGTCGGCCAGGGAATCGGCCGCGGCGTCCGCGACCTCTATGGTCGGCAACGAGCCGAGCCAGCTCCGGATCGCATTTTGGAATTGCTCGCGCGGCTGGAAGGAACAATGCGGTCTTTGCGCCAGGAAGAAAGCAGGAGAAGGGCCAAGGACGGTCCTTAGCCAGACGTTTCGTTTCGGGCCGTCTGGATGAGCCTTGCGGCTCCGATAGACGGCGCTATCCTCTCCAGGATCATTTACGGCTGCCATTCGAGATTGGGAGAGGAGACCCGCGTGATGCGCCGAATGCTGCGAACAAGCACGTCTGTTCCCATGGCCGCTCTTTTCTGCGCCCTCACGCCGCTCTTCATCCAGGAGCTCAAGGCGCAGGAGCCGCTTAAAGTACCGCCGGGCCTCCCCGACTGGGCGTTCAATATTCCCGACAAGATCCAGCCCAGCGCGGTGCGGCCGCAGGGCATCGTGAGAGCGCCCGGGAGCGCGAAGGAATACGAATGGGCCAAGGTCGCAGGAAACTCCAATCCCCCGGACTGGTTTCCCGATGAACATCCGCCGGCGCCCCGATCAGTGGCGGGCGGTCCGGGAGCGAGATTTGCCTGTGGCTCGTGCCATCTGATGTCCGGCCAAGGCCATCCGGAATCCGCCGATATCGCAGGCCAGCCCGCCGAGTATCTGATCCGACAGATGGCGTACTACAAGGCGGGAGCACGCAAGGACGACGCCCGGATGGGTCCGATTGCGAAGATCAAGTCGGATGAGGAGGTTCGCGAGGCCGCCGAATATTTCGCGTCGCTAAAGCCCACGGCATGGGTGAAGGTGATCGAGACCGACAACCCGCCGAAGACGTTCATCGCCACCGCGGGCCGCCATCGCCAGCTCCATCCCGAGAGGGGCACGGAACCGATCGGGCATCGTATTCTTGAAGTCCCCGCAGACCCGTACCGCACTGAGATCCGGGATCCGCATTCGGGATTTATCGCTTACGTGCCGCCCGGCAGCCTTGCCAGAGGCGAAGCCATGGTCAAAGGCGAAATCTCCGGAAAGACGGTGCAATGCGCGACGTGTCACGGCGAGGGGCTCAAAGGCAAGGGCGAAGTCCCGCGGCTCGCCGGACTGCAACCGCTTTACGTTGCCCGGCAGCTATTCGATATCCAATATGGCTCCAGCGCGGGCAAGGCCGTGGAGGTAATGAAACCCGTCGTCGCCAATCTGTCGGAAGACGACATCATCGCGATTTCATCATACCTCGGCTCGTTGCCTCCGCAGTAAGCTCACACCGTTTGGCACGCGCCGCTCAGTCTGGCCGAGCGGCGCCAAGAAGCTGGTATCGAAATAGTGCATCAAAAAGCACTCGTCGTCACGCATTTGTCGCAGCAGCTTTGAGCTGGCTTGGCGCCAACGCGGTAACCGGGCGCGCGGCCTCTGCGGCAGCACCGCGGAGGCGCGGCGCGCACGCGTGATGGGCGGGATGGCCCCGAGAGGTCTTGCCCTTTTCAATGAGCGCCTTGGCGCGCTTCACGCCTCGTCCGACCGGGCAAGCCCGCCCCCGCTGGCGAAGCGGGCTCGCTGCGCCTGGAGGATATGCTCGCGCGCTGCCTTTTCGGCGAGATCGGGGTCGTGCTTTTCGACGGCCGCAATGATTTGGCGGTGCTCCTGGTCCGACTCACGCCGCCGCCTTGTGAGCCGCGACGTGTTGCTGTGCAGGAGCGCAAACGAATCGTGGAGATTGTCGAGAGTCTGCATCAGATAGCGGTTATGCGCGGCCTCGTAGATCGCGCGATGGAATCGGCGATTCAGCGCGACCACGAGCGCCGGGTCGTGTGCTCCGGCATTGAGCTCCTGCTGGATCCGATAGAGCATCGCGATTTCGGGAGCGGTTGCGTGCCGGGCGGCAAAGCGAGCTGCGGAGCCCTCCAAGATCTCGCGCATGGAATAGAGTTCGACCACCTGCTGCTGGGAGAGTTCGGCCACCACGAGGCCGCGTCCGGTGCCGAAAACGAGGAGCCCGCGTGCGTGCAGCCGTTGCAGCGCCTCCCGTACGGGCGTGCGGCTGACGCCGAGGTTGCGGGCGATCTCCTCTTCGCGGACGCGCTCGCCGCAGGCGATGCGGCCCTCAGATATGGCGTCGCGCAGGCTTTCGTAGACGAAATCCCCGCGCGAGCGCGAGCGCAGGATCGCCGGATCCACGGTCGTCAAGGAGCGTGCCTCGAGAAGATTGGGCATTGGAACTTCAACCTCAAGCAAAATCTTGCATTTTCCGCTTTACGGGGCTATGTCTACGATTGTATACAAAAGAATACAAGATTCACGCTGGCCGATCGTCGTTTGGGACGGCTCGGACGCGGCAACGCCGCCAGCACACGAGGAGTGAAGTCATGCTCAAGAAATTGGTTCTCGAAACAACCGCCCCCTTCCAGGGTTTGGCGGAACTGGTCGCCTATGACGAGGGCCTGTTCAAGAAAGAGGGCCTCGAGATTGAGTGGGTCGACCGGGAGAAGGATGTCGACAAGAGCCCGCAGCTGCATATCACGGACCACCGGCAGGCGCCGCGCTTTGCAAGCCACGGCCGGCTGCTCGAAGAGGGCAAGGCCGACCTCTATAATGCCTGCGAATGGGGTAATTATTCCCGCGTGGAAGACAGCAAGGTCGGCAGCCGCCAAGTCGGGCGCCGCTCGATCGTGACCTATGCGGCTCTCGTCGTGCGCGGCGATTCGCCGGTACAGACCCCTCAGCAACTCGCCAATCGTCAGATCGGGGTCCCGTTCTTTTTCGGCACTCACTACCTCACACTGCAGATGCTCGAAGGTTTCGTGCCGCGGGAGATGATCAAGCTTGGCCGCGTACCCAACGGCTCGCCGTATAGGTTCAAGCTGCTCATGGATGGCATTGTCGAGGCCACGACGCTCACCGAGCCCTACATCACGCTTGCCGAGAAGAAGGGCTGCCGGCTTGTGATCGCCGCCTTTCATCATGGCAGCGAGGTCGCGTCCGACCGGGTCGATGCCGAGACCTACAGCGCGTTCAATCGCGCGGTGCGCGAGGCGGTGCGGCGGATCAACGCCAACAAGCGAGCCTACCTCCACTATTTCATCGATTACTACAAGGACAGGGACCCGGAGATCGCCAAGCTTACGGTCGACGACCTGCGCGAGAGCCGCATGTTCCTTGTGGATCCAGCGCCGATTCCGGCCGACGAGCTGCAGCGCACCTACGACTGGATGAAGAGCTGGGGTTTCCTCGACAACGTCAGCTGCGCCAGCGAGCTCGTCAACATGAACGTGCAGACGCATGGCTACGAGCGCGCTGCGGATGAGCTTGAATCGGTGAATTAGAGGCAGGTGCCTCACTCACGCCGTCATCCTGAGGCTCGCGCGCGCACACTCTTCGCGCGCGAGCCTCGAAGGATGACGGGCACTGCGGCGCCGGGGTCTTCGGGGGGTCGGTCTCGGCCGTTCATCCTTCGAGGCGAGCATGCAGCTGGCTGCATGCTCGCGCCTCAGGATGACGGATTGGAAGTGGCTCGCTGGTCGATCCATCACCTCGGCACGTTGCGTTCAACGCGAGAGTGCCAATCAAAACGACGGGATCAAGCTGCGCGCCAGCTTCACGATCGGCGCCGGAATGCGGCACATCCGCCCCACGATCGCCTGCAATTCTTGGCCAGGTGCCGGATCATAGGCGAGGCTTTGCTCCTTCAAGAGATCGATGAATTCGGGATCCCGCACTGCTTTATCGAAGGCGCGGCGCATGATCTCGATTCGCTCCTTCGGCACTCCTGGGCCGAGGAATGACGGATAGCCGAGCGCAATCGGCGCGAATATCAATTCCATGACTTGGCGGTCCTCTGCGGTCCTCGCGAAATCGAGAGCGCGCGGCACATCGGGAAGGTCCTTTGCCGGAGCAAGGCCGAACTGCGCCAGCAGGCGGACCTTGCCCTCGGCTAGCCAGTTCGCTGTGTTGCCGCTCTTGAGCGAAGCCCAGGTCCAGATCTTGCCCTGCGCCTCGCAACGGCGGCGAGTGTCGCAACGAGCATAAGGGCGGGCAGCCGAACGATGCGAGCGATCGGCACGCGCCATCTGCCACTCGCCGTCATCCTGCGGTGCACGCGCACGCTCACCCCAGTTGTGCCCGTTATCTTTCGAGGCTCGTATGCAGCTGAGAAGCCGCATGCTCGCGCCTCAGGATGACGGTCAACAACAACCATGTGAGGCTCATCGTGTATTAATTCGTCTTTTTGAAAAATTTCAGGTCAGGCGGCGCCTGATCCTTGCGCGCCGGCATCAGATAACCGTCTGCGCTCTTGTAGTAGTTCTGGTCGCCGATGACAACGTGATGGTTGTTCTCGTTGCAGTTGTCCTCGAACCAGATCACGTTCTTGATGTGGCGATAGCGCTTGTCCACCGTCCACGGGCGAGCGAATGCGTGATCGATGATGGTGATGAAATTGTGCATCACCTCGGGATTGGATTTATCGAGAGAAATTCTCTCCTTGACGACCGTCTGGTTGTCCTCGTGCAGCGGGATGCCGGTCGATTCGACGGTGCGCGGTCCCTTGAAATTGCGGGTCTCGACTTCAAGCGTGTCGTAGCGGCCGTCGCCGTCGGTGTCGAGCCATTTGCCGATGGAATAACCGGCGAAGCTTGGCTCTTGCTCGGCCGGGAAATCGCGCCCGTCGGTGTAGATGCGGCGCGGCATGAAGGCTTCGAACAGCACATAGGTGAGGCCCGGCAGGATCACGAACTCGACTGGCTCGATCAGGGCCATCATGCGCGGCATGCCGTTGGTCATGCAGGTAAAGCGGTTGTCGAGGCCCTGGCCGCCGGCCTTCTGGTCGGCGAGGCTCCACTCGAACTTCGCCTGATATTCGGGCGTGAGCGGCGGCTGCTGCGGCAGGCCGGGACGCTTGTCCTGGTCCCATTGAATGCCGACGCCGCGCGGCCGCACCCATTGCCCGCTCCAGTCGGGATATTTCGTTGCGTCATCGGCGGTGGCGGCAACCGTGCCCAGAGCGAGCGTGCCGATGAGCGCAACCGCACGGATCGAAGTGGTCTTGAAACGCATGAACTTCTCCCTGAGAGTCTTCCAATTGCAGCTTTGGTCCAGAATAGAATGTTCGAGCGCTTCGCGAAAGCGCAGGGCTCATTCGAACAGGTGCGGCCTTTGATCCGCCCTCATGGTTTGAGACGCGCGCGCAAAGGGCGCGCGCTCGTGTAGCCCGGATTGGAGCTTGCGCTCAAAGCGCAAGCTCCAATCGGGGGCCGCGCGATCAACCCGGATTGCGCGATTGGTACACTGCGCGCATCCAGCCGGGCGGAGTGCAATCCCGCAATCCGGGCGCGTTCACGCATCCGGCCGGTGCACCGAATGCCCGCCGTCGACATCGATTGCGGCGCCGGAGATGAAGCCCGCACGATCGGAGGCAAGGAACGCCACCGTCTCGGCGATTTCCAAGGCGTGTCCTGCCCGCCCAGCAGGAAATTTTGCGTGCAGTTCCGGCCACCGGTTCTCGTCGCCGAGGAGCCGCTTTGCTCGCGCCATGACGTGCGCCAAGTGGCGGCCGGGAACGGTCGGTCCGGGATTGACGGCGACCACGCGAACGCCGTAGCGCATGCTTTCCCCGCCGAGACACTGGGTAAACATGTTGAGCGCGAGATTGGCCATGCAGCCGGCGATGTAACGGTGGTTGGGAGTGCGCGCCGCCGCGCCAACGATGTTGATGATCACGCCGCCCTTTCGCGCGCACATGCGCCGATAAATGATGCGCGTGAGATCGACATAGCCGTAAACCTTGAGGTCCCAGGCTTTGCGCCAGGTTGCTGCATCGATTTCCTCGATGGTGCCGGGCGGAATGTCGCCGGCATTGTTGACGAGGATGTCGACGTCCTCGCAGGCCTTGCCCAGAGCCTCGATCTCCGGCGTGAGCGAGAGGTCACGGCGATGAATCGAAACCGCAACGCCGTGCTCCTTCGCGAGTCGCTCAGCGGCTTGCTTGAGCAGGCCTTCGTCGCGCGCGGCCAGATGCAGGTGGCAACCTTCCGCCGCCATGAACTCGGCGATGACGAGCCCGATCCCTTTCGAGGCGCCGGTAATGAGAACGGACTTTCCTTTGAGATTGATATCCATTCGAACTCCTCTACGGTGCAGGTACGGTTTAGCCGACTGCTACGCATTAGCTCTCGTCCCCGCAAAGCCGCCCTCATCCTAAGGAGGCGTGCGCTCTCTTAGCGCGCGCCGTCTCGAAGGATGGGGCGGCCCCATGGTTCGAGACGCGCGCGTAACGACGCGATCCTCACCATGAGGCCGGAGAGGCGTTCATTGCCGTGACGACAGCGCCAGTTGTAGTTCATTGATACATCTTGAACACTTCGCGCGCGAGCGTTGCACGCATGATTTCGGCCGGGCCGCCGGTGATCAGATAGCTGCGCGAGCGCCGCCACATCGCCTCGATCGGCAATTCGGTCGAGAGCCCCGAAGCACCGTGGAATTGCATGCAGCGATCGGCGGCTTCGAAGCCCAGCTCGGTGCAGAAGATTTTCGCCATATAGGCGTCGTGCCGGCTGGCAATTCCCTTGTCGACCTTCCAGGCAGTGCGGTGGGTAAGTAGCTGCCCGACCTGGTATTTGGTGTAGAGGTCGGCGACCGCGAACTGGACGGCTTGGCGCTTGGCCAGCGGCTCGCCGAAGGTGACGCGCTGCTGCGCGAAGTTGCCGATCATTTCAAGACATCGCTGCGTGACGCCCAGAGCGTGGGCAGCCTGATGTACGCGGTTTCGCGAAATCCACGATTGCGCTTCGCGCATGCCCTCACCCTCCTCGCCGACAAGGTTCTCGACCGGTACTTTGGCGTTGTCGAGCACGATCTCGTAGGTGACATCGCCCATCATGTGTACCGTTTCCCGCGTGATCGAGACCCCGGGCAAATTGAGATCAACGATGAAAACGCTGAGCCCCCCGCGCGAGCCCTTCTCCGGGTCGGTCGCTGCGACAAGCTGGAGAAAATCAGCCCCCTTCGCATGCGAAATGAATCGTTTGTAGCCGTTGATCACGTAATGATCGCCGTGGCGGATTGCGCGCGTCTTCATCCGGCCGGGATCGCTGCCGGCCTCGGGCTCCGTCTGGGCGAACGCCGCCGACTTCTCCCCGCGCAGCAGCGGGTAGAGGTAGCGCTCCTTCATTTTTTCCGGCAGGCGCAGCAGGATTGGCCGCGGGGAGGGGCCGAAGACGCCGTCGCCCCTGTTGGGAAGCGCGATCGAGCGGTGCACCTCCTCCCAGACTACGGCGAGCGCGAGCAGGGAGAGGCCCTGGCCCCCGAATTCGGCGGGGGTATCGAGCTGCCACAGCCCGAGCTGGCGCGCCTTCGCCTCCAGCGATGTCTTGATCTCCGGCTTGAGTTCGGGCCCCGCGAGGCTATGCATTTCGATCGGGATCAACTCACGGTCGACAAATTTTCGCACCGTCTCGCGCAACAGCCGGATATCCTCCGGCAGCTCGAAATCCATTCTTTTCTCCCGCGGCTTTCACCTACATCTCTGGCGCGTAGCCCGCATGAGCGGCGCGCTTGTTCGTAAGGCAGGGTTAAACCCGCCGCTTGAGCGCGCCGCGACATGCGGGGGCGGCGGCTCCCGCATCTCGCTTCGCGGGTACTGGCGTCGCCAGTACCCGCTCCGCTCATGCGGGCTACGATCCATGGTATAAAGGCAACCCGGCGGGCGAGGAAACCGAACAAGAGCTTGGGAGAGAACATGTGACCGCGGCTCGCAACGCAATGAGTCCGACTATGCCGGGACTTCTAGTCGCGCAGGTCCTGCTTTTCGCGCCGTCAGCCCGCGCCGATTCCGTTGCCGATTTCTACCGGGGTAAGACGATCAACGTTTACATCGGCGTCAATGTCGGCGGCGGCTACGATTTCGAGGCGAGGCTCATCGCACGCTTCATGAAGTCGCATATTCCGGGAAATCCAACCCTCGTGTCGCAGAACATGATTGGGGCGGGCGGCATCAAGATGGCCAACTATCTCTATTCGATCGCGGCCCAGGACGGCACGGCCATCGGCATGTTTCCGAAGACCCTCATCTCGGTCCAGGCTGTGGGCACCGAGGGCGTCGCCTATGACGCCAACAGATTCTCCTGGATCGGCTCGATGACCACCAGTCCCGACACATTTGCAGTCTGGCACACGACCGGCGTGCGCACCATCGAGGATGCGCGGCGGAAGGAACTCACGGCCGCCGCCTCGAACAAGGGCGCAATTACCTATTCGTTCCCGCGGATGCTCAACGAGTTTCTCGGCACCAGGCTCAAGATCGTCTCGGGCTATCAGGGCAACAGCACCATGGTGGTGGCGATGGAACGCCGCGAGGTCGACGGCGTCACCAATTCATGGGACAGCTGGAAGTCGCTCAACCCCGCCTGGATTAAGGACCGAAAGATCAACATTCTCGTTCAGACCGAGCCCAAGTCGAAGGAGTTCGATGCCCCGTCGGTGCAGGAGCTTGCCCGCAACGACGACGACCGGCAGGTGATCGATCTGATCGTTTCCGGCGGAGCGCTGGGAAAGCCGATGGCGACTGCGCCGAACGTGCCGCCTGAGCGGGTCGCAGCACTGCGTGCCGCATTCGATGCCACTGTCAGGGATCCCGAATTCATCAAGGCAGCCGCCGCGGCGCGCATCGATATCGATCTCATCTCGGCGGAGCGCCTGCAGGAGACCGTGCGCAAGGTGCTGGCGACCCCGCGGTATCTAACTGAGCGCGCCAAGGCCATCATGGTGGAGTAGTCGTAGGGTGGGCAAAGGCGCTAGGCAAACCTTGAGATGCGCACAGGGGGTTTGCGCCTTTGCCCACGCGGTCCCATTTCGAGCGGCGGACGGCGTGGGCAAAATCGCGCCGCGCCCTTGTGCCCACGCGGACAGGGCGGCATACGCGATTTTGCCCACCCTACGGAGCACTCGTTACCAATGCCCTATCAGCCAGCCTCGAAGGCGCTCGAAGGCCTTCTCGTCCTCGACCTCACCCATGCGCGTGCTGGGCCGATCTGCGTGCGCCAGCTCGCCGACTGGGGCGCCAACGTGGTGCGCATCGAGCGGCCCGGAGACCCGGCCGATTTCGCCGGACGCCACGAAGCGGATTTCCAGAATAAGCATCGCAACAAGCGGGGCATGGCACTGAACCTGCGCACGGACGAGGGCCGTGCGATCCTCCATGGCATGGTCGAGCGCGCCGACGTTCTCGTGGAGAATTTTCGCCCCGATGTGAAGACGCGCCTGCGCTTCGATTACGAGACGCTGCGCGGCCGCAACCCGCGTTTGGTCTATGCCAGCATTTCGGCCTTCGGGCAGGACGGGCCTTATAAGGACAAACCGGGCGTCGATCAGGTCATCCAGGGCATGAGCGGGCTGATGTCAGTGACCGGCGAACCCGGACGCGGCCCGATGCGGGTGGGCATCGCGATTGCCGATATCGTCACCGGAATTCATGCCGCGCTTGGAATCTGCATTGCACTCATCGAGCGCGAGAAGTCCGGCGAGGGGCAGTGGGTGCAGGCTTCGCTTCTCGAATCGCAGATGTTCACCATGGACCTGCAGGCGGCACGTTATCTCGTCGACGGCACAGTGCCGAAACAGGTCGGCAACGAGCACCCCTCCGGGGTGCCGACCAACGCCTACCGGACGAGCGACGGCTACGTGAACGTCGCTCCTATTCCTTCGATGTGGGGACGGCTGTGCAAGGCGCTCGGCCGCGAGGACCTGATCGATCATCCCCATTTTGCGACTCGCGAGGCGAGGCGCCATCGACGCAAAGAAGTAAATGGGCTCATCGCGAGCATCACCGAAAAAATGAATACCACGGAACTGATGCAGCGCCTCGAAGCCGCAGAGGTCCCCTGCGGGCCGATCTACATGGTCGATCAGGCGTTCAGCGATCCGCAGGCGAAGCACTTGGAACTGAGCCAGAGCGTGACCGCGGTCGACGGCCGCACCATTGCACTCCAGCGTCAGCCGTTCCGGCTCACAAGGACACCGAGCATGCTCGTGCGGCGTACGCCGGAATTTGCCGAGCATACCGATGAGATTCTAGCCGAGTTCGGATTCTCGGCCGAGGAGATCAGGGAATTCCGCGATCGTGGTTCGGTGGAATAGGCTAGCGCATCATCAGCCGCGTAGGGCGGGCAAAGGCGCACGCGCCAAAAACACGTTCACGCGCGTCTTGGACTAACCAGCGCGTGCGCACGGCGCTTTTTTCTCCGTGTGGCGCGGCTCGTGCGCGCGGATCGCGCCTTTGCCCACCCTACGGGCACTCTTCTGATGCAGTCAGTATTAATTGACCCGCATAAAACAATGGCCGGGACAGGACCCGGCCATTACATCGCGTCAGCCTAGATCAGTTAGTGCGCCTTGCACTTCGCCCAGTGGCCGCTCTGGTCCTGGGTGCCGCCGCCGGTGCGCTCCCAGCACATTCCTGGCGGGCGAGCCGAATAGCCGGGAAGCGTCGAAATTTCGGCGCTGGTGTAGGCCGGAGCGTGCCGAGGTGCCTGCGCGTAGGGGCCATGGGCGGCCACGCGCGCGCCTTCCCCGGAGTCCTCCTGGAGCCCGACATCCTGGAACGCGGATCCGGGCGGGTTGAGAGCGTGCGCTCCGGAGGTCGTCTGTGCCAGCGACGCTTGTCCGAAAAACGCCAGTGTCGTCGTCACTGCAAGGGAACTCAAAAATCTGGTCGTGATGCTTCTCATGGTTCATCCCTTTTTTCATTATCGCCTGGACCTGACGTGCAGGGAGCGACACCCGGCCAACAACAAGGCCTTCTTGGGTTGATTGTTGATACACGCGGCACGTCCGAGATCAAATAAATCGACTGTAAAAAATGATGGTGGCCGTATAAAAAGTAAGAAAATTTCGCACGCCGCTACCTCCCGGTTGCGTTTGCAGTCACGGTACGGGAGCCGAATTGCTGGTGCGGATTCCAGCTATTAACAAATTATTGACATATCCGAACCTTCGTGGAGTGGGCAAAACCGCGCGGCACGACCCGCCAGCGTAAAAGCCGCATAAACGCGCGTCTTCGACTCGCATGGGAGCGGCGCGATTTTGGCAATACGGTCAGCCGAGGAATCCGCCCTTGCCCCCCGGCCCGACGGCGCGTTCTAGCGCGGGATCGACAGCCTGAATCCCGGAGCGGACTGCGATGTCGGAGTATCCGGATTTTGCAACGGAGCTGTGGTGTAGGGCGTCTGCGTCCCGCCGACCGACCCGGGATTGAGCTGCGAAGACGGGGGCAGCGGAAACACCGGCGGTAGGAGCGGCTTGAGGTCAACGGGCTTGTCCCGCTTGTCGGCTTGCGCCAAGGCGTTTCCAGCGGCGCACAGCGAAGTGCAAAGCACCAGTGCCGCGTATCTCGACAGGTTCATGAGGCCCCCAATGACGCAGCGCCGCGTCTGAGCGGACGCGTCGATATTCTTACCTCGGTTTCGCCCGCCCGCGGAAGGGGGTAGCATCAGGGTTGAGGGAAGCGGGAAAAAACTTCAACGGGAGGAATCTCATGGCGGTTGATCGCCGAACCTTCTCGACATTGCTGGCCGGCGCCTTTGGCGCGCCCGCTGCGCGCCGCATGGCGTTCGCCCAGACGGTCACAGGCAATTCGGCCTTTTATTCCGGCGTCGGGCCGGTGTTGACCCAATATGAAGTCGATTTCGGCGGGGCTGCGCTTGGCAAACGCGGTTCGGTCAAGCTTCCGGGCGGGATTCAATATGCCTGGCCGCATCCGTCGCGAAAGTATCTCTACGTTATCACAAGCAGCGGCGGGATCGGCATTGCGCCGGTGCCCGGATTTCTGCCCGACCAGCATCATCTGCTGACGTTTTCGGTCTCGCCGTCCGGCGAGCTTTCGCCTCTCGGGGAGGTAATCAAGCTGCCATACCGGCCGATCCACATGAGCGTCGATAGCGCCGGCGAATACGCACTGGTCGCCTATAATTTCCCGGCCGGAATGAGCGTGTTCAGGATCAAGGCCGACGGCAGCATCGGCGATGAAGTGAAGCAACCGGACAATCTGGACAAAGGAATCTATTTCCATCAGATACGCGCCACACCTTCAAACAAATCCATCATTGTCGTGGCGCGCGGGAATAATCCGGCAGGCGGAAAGCCGGAAGACCCGGGCTCGCTCCACGTTTACGGGTTCAGGAATGGCGTGCTGTCGAATATGAGCAAGGTTGCGCCGAACGGCGGGTACGGCTTTGGTCCTCGGCACCTCGATTTTCACCCATCACAGCCCTGGGTGTACGTCTCGATCGAGCGGCAGAATCAGCTGATCGTCTTCAGAATGACAGCGGACGGCGATCTCGTTCCCGAACCCTTGTTCATGAAATCGACACTGGCGGATCCAGGCCATCGTATTGCGGTCCAGGGGGCTGGCCCGATTCACATGCATCCGAACGGCGCCTTCGTGTATCTCGGCAACCGCTCCGGCGTCGCGGGCAGAGTGGTCCCCGGTGTTGAGGATGTGGGCGGCAAAAAGGTATTCAGCGGCGGGGAAAGCAACATCGCGGTCTTTGCGATCAATCAGCAGACCGGCGAACCGACCGCGGTTCAGCACGCCGACATCCACGGCGCACACCCGCGGACGTTCGGGTTGGATAACGGGGCGAGACTGCTGGTGGCGGGATCGCTTGCGCCCACCGCAGTGCGCGAAGGCGGCAAGATCGTCGATATCCCGGCGGGGCTTTCCGTGTTCCGGATGCGACCGGACGGAAAACTCGATTTCGTCCGCAAATACGACATCGATGTGAAGCCGTTTACCCAGTGGTGGACCGGCATGATTGCGCTCGCCTGAGGCTCACGCACGGGGGTCCGAATGGCGGTCGTGGCCAGTTATTTCGCCGCCTTCTTCAGAACGCCCTCCAGAGCCGAAACCTGCTGGCGGTCTCCTTCGAAATCGCGTGCGATTTCCTCGTAAAAGTGAGCGGCTCCGGTATAAAGCTCGTGCGCTGCCGGATCCTCGCCGACAAAACCGGCGATCTCGCGCATCTCCGCGATCCAGCGGTAGGCCTTGGGCGGCATCACCGAGAGCGAGCGTTGCAGAAAGCCAAGCATGTGCGGCTGGCTGAGCTTGAGTTCTTCAATCAGCGCGTCCGCTGTGCCGCCGCGGGTCGCCGCGAGCATCATTACGGCTCCGAGCGCTTGCGTTCCCTTGGTGATGCCGGCGTAGAACATTTTCATTGCCGAGGCGGCGGTGAGCGGCCCGTCGAGGAGGCGGATGTCGAGGCCGTATTGGCTCAGCGCGGCGAAGCGCGATGCGTCTCGGCCCGACGCATAGAACCGCGGCCCGGGTTCCCGCGGCTTCGGCGGCGAGCCGACGATGCCGGCGTCGACGAACGGACAGCCGGTCGGCACAATCGCGGCGGCAACTCGCTCGGCCGTCGACGGCGAGACCGCGTTACAGTCCACGTAAGCCGCCTTGGCATTACTCGCAGAAAGGGCAGGGGCAAACCTCTGCGCCAGCGCGACCGCATCGCCCGGCGGAATAATGGAAAGAACGAAATCAGCAGTAGCGATCTCCTCTTCCGAAACGGGGATCATTCCGGCGGCGCTGGCCCGCTTGCGGCTGTCACTGCTTCGGCCCTCAAGCGAAGTGAGCACTTTGAGGCCGTGCTCGACAAGTCTTGCGCCGACCGCGGCGCCCATCATGCCGGGCGCAATGACCGCGACGACTGGATGAGTGGCTGCATTCATCGGCCCTTCTCCGGCTATTGCGGTTCCCCGCAATATACCGACCCCGCCTTGGCAAGAGTAGGCAATTCCGCTTTGCTGCCGCCATGTCGGACCGTCTCCAAGACTTGCGCTACGAACTCGCGCTCGCCAGCCGCATTCTCGCGAACGAGGGCGTGCTCGACGCCTTTGGGCACGTCAGCCTGCGTCACCCTGAGGATTCCAACCGCTATTTGCTGCCGCGGGCGCGCTCGCCGCAGCTGGTCGAGACGGCTGATGTTCTCGAATTCACCCTCGATTCGCAGCCGCTTAATCTGGGGCCCGACAAACTGTTTGCTGAGCGCGTCATTCACGGCTGCATCTATGCCGCCCGATCGGACGTGATGGCTGTGTGTCACCACCACGCCTCCGCCGTGCTGCCGTTCTGTGTCGCCGGGGTCCCCCTCGTACCGGTGTTTCATCTCGGCGCCGCAGTCGGCGAGGATATCCCGTTCTGGGACCAACGTGATGAGTTCGGCGATACCAATCTCCTGGTCGTCAAACCCGAGGAGGGCTGTTCGCTGGCACGTAGGCTTGGACCTCATCCCGCGGTCCTGATGACGCACCACGGCGCGACCGTGGTGGGCAGCAATGTGCGCGAGCTTGTTTCGCGCGCGGTCTTCATGTGCCAGAACGCGCAATACCAGCTTGCGGCGCATCTGCTCGGTAAAGTCGTTCCGCTGTCGAGCGGAGAAACCAGGCTTGCCGGCTCGATCAACGCCATGCCCAACGTTGTCGGTCGTACCTGGGAATATTGGACCATGCGCCTCGCTGACGCAGGCCGGCTGCCGGGGCGACCCCGGCGTGGCGCCCGCGCGCAAAATCCGGCAAGATCGAAACGCATAGTGCGGCCCGTCAAAAACAGGCGCGCGACGCGCCCCCAGGGAGGATCGTCATGAAGCTCGTTCACGCAACGGCACTCGCGCTCGCACTGAGTTCGCCGGTTGTCGTCCCGACCGCTCGAGCGCAAGATCACCTCAATGTCGTGGTCGGCCAGATCAACAATTGGGAGCAGCAGCCGCCGATCTTTGCCCGGGACACCGGGATCTTCAAGAAATACAATCTGGATGTGAACATCGTCGGCTCGCAGGGCGCCGGCGAGACCATCCAGGCGGTCATCTCCAGCGCCGATATCGGCACCGGGGTCGGAGTGGCGGGGGCGATGCGCGCATTTGCGCGGGGAGCACCGGTGCGGATCCTGTTGCCGGCATTCACCGGCACCGGAGATCTCTACTGGTATGTGCGATCGGATTCGCCGCTCAAATCGGTCAAGGACGCAACCGCGAGCAATACGGTCGCCTATTCGACCAGCGGCTCGAGTTCCAATAATCTCGTCCTTGCATTCGTCGAGGAATTGGGCCTCAAGGCGAAGCCGACCGCCACGGGCGGTCCGGCCGCGACGCTTACCGCCGTCATGTCGGGCCAGATCGACATCGGCTGGGCGGCTCCGCCGTTCGGCGTCAAAGAGCTGCGCGAGGGAAAGATCCGGATTTTGGTGCGTGGCAGCGACGCGCCTTCGCTGCGCGGCCAGACGGTGCGCTCCGTCATTGTGAATGCCAACTCGCTGGCAACCAGGAAGGATGCGGTGCTGCGTTTCGCAAAAGCCTACCGCGAGGGAGTCGATTACATGTACTCGGACCCCAGGGCGTTAGCGACGTATGCGGCGAAGATGAATTTGGACGAGGGCTTGATCCGTGAATCCGTCCAGCAATTCCACCCGAAATCCGCGCTGCAGACCGACGAGATGAAGGACATGGACGGCATTCAGCGCGACGCGGTGCGGCTCAAATTTCTCGACCGCCCGCTCACGCAGCAGCAGCTCGCGGAATTCATCCAGATTCCGCCGCGCTAGCACGCCGCTTCGAGCCGCCGCACAAATCTGGAGACTTGTAGGGACGGGTTTTAAACCCGCCCTGTCGCCGCGGATGCCGGCCGCCGTGGAGGAGGAGGAGATGATGGACGCGGCCAAGCTTGGCCGCCTCTCCCGCCTATCCCAACGGCCCCTCCGGTGGATCGAAGGTCTCCCTACTAAATTACCTTTTTATTTGCAATTTACATGATCTCTATGTCGCGTTTATATTGCGCGAGATTGGCCTCGTGATGGTGGCGAATGGGGGTGTGGTGCCTGGTTCTGCGCCCGAAATCTCGATCGTACTGCCTGCGCACAATGAGGGCGCTACAGTGGCCGCGATGATCGCGGCGCTGAAGAAGATTTTGGCCCCGGTCGCGGCTGCCGAGTTCATTTATGTGGACGATGGCTCGAGTGACGACACGCTGGCGGTGCTCCGCGCGGCAGCCGCCGCAGATCGGTCCGTTCGCTATCTGTCCTTCACGCGCAATTTCGGCCAGCAGGCCGCATTGCGAGCCGGCCTGCGCCGCGCCCGCGGCAGGGCGGTCATCCTCATGGACGCCGATTTCGAGCATCCGCCGGAATTGATCCCAGAACTCGTCGCCGCATGGCGTGATGGCGCCAAGGTTGTGGCCACGCGCCGAAACGACGAGGGTGCCGCGCTCTCCTCAACGAAGCGGCTTTCGTCTCGGCTTTATTATCGGCTGCTCAATGCGCTCGCCGATGTGCGCATCGAGCCCGGCAGCTCCGATTTCATGCTGCTCGATCGCGCCGTGGTCGATGTCGTCAACTCCTTTGAGGAGGAGGACGTCTTCCTGCGGGGTCTGGTGCGCTGGCTCGGCTTTCCCATCGTGAATCTGTCATTCTCCCGTGGCCGCCGGCGCGAAGGAAGCACGAAATACACCCTGCGCCGCATGGTCGAGCTTGCGGTCTCCGGCATTGCGGCCCACAGCGTGCGGCCGCTGCGCTTTGCCATCTGGCTCGCGCTCGGTTTTGCCGCACTGGGGCTTCTGCTGGTCGTCTATTCGGTCATCAGTTTTTTGTTCGTGCAGCGCACCGTGGCCGGCTGGTCATCGATCATGGCAGTGCTGGCCTTGCTTGGAGCAGCGCAGCTCTTCGTTCTCGGCATCATTGGCGAATATGTGGGCAGGACGCTGCGGGAAACGCGCAAGAGGCCCAGCTATATCGTGGCGGAAACGGAGATGGATCATCGCCGGGAGTTGCGCCCGATTCGGCGCGTTGCGGCAGAGTAGCCGAGCACACTTCGGTCTTTCGTGTGCTCGTTCTGTGCTTCAAAGCACGATCAGGTGACCGGCATGACCTGCAAACGGCGGCATAGTCGGACAAGCGCCTAAAAATCGTGTGACGGCGGCGGATGACTGGAGATCGCCCGATCACTCCTCAGCAGCAGCTTGGCGGCGATCGTCAAACGAAGGCATCGGCAGTCCGGCGAGCGCGCAGGCGGCGCGCACGGTGTTGGCAAGCAGGCACGCGATCGTCATCGGCCCGACCCCGCCAGGCACCGGCGTGATCGCGCCGGCGACTTCGCGGGCCTCGGTGAAAGCTACATCGCCAACGGTGCGGCTCTTGCCCTCCCCAGGCACGCGGTTGACGCCTACATCGATGACGGTCGCTCCCGGCTTGATCCAGTGGCCGCGCACCATTTCCGGCCGGCCCACTGCGGCGAACAGGAGGTCGCCGCGGCGGCAGACGCCGGCAAGATCGCGGGTCCGCGAATGCGCCACCGTGACGGTGGCGTTCTCGGCGAGCAGAAGCTGAACCAGCGGCTTGCCGACGACATTCGAGCGGCCGATGACCACTGCTTCGCGGCCATCGAGCGAGGGCTCGACCGTCTTCGCCAGGATGAGGCAGCCGAGCGGCGTGCAAGGCACCAGGGCCGGCAGCCCGGTCGTGAGCCGGCCGGCATTGGTCGGAGTGAAGCCATCGACATCTTTGCGCGGATCGATCGCGGCCACGACCTTCTGCGTGTCGATATGCTTTGGCAGCGGCAGCTGCACCAGGATGCCGTGGACCACCGGATCGGCATTGAGGCGGCTCACGAGTTCAAGGAGCACGCCCTCGCTCGTCGTCTCCGGCAGCCGATGGTCGTAGGAGCGCATTCCGCTGCCGAGCGCCATCCGGGTTTTGCTGCCGACATAGACCTCGCTCGCCGGATGGCTCCCGACCAGCACCACGGCGAGCCCCGGCACGAGCCCGCGGTCGCGGGCGAGGCGGTGCGCCGCATCTGCGACCTTGCCGCGCAGCTCAGCGGCAATCGCCTTGCCGTCGATGATGCGCGCAGTCATCTCTGCCCCCGTCCCCAACGCGCGTGCCGCAAGCGCGACCTCTCCCCGAAGAGGAGAGGTCGCCCCCGCTTTAGCGCGGGCGGCTGAGTGGGTACGGATCCATCGAGAGGCCGGAACCCCCTCATCCCAACCCTCTCCCCTCCGGGGAGAGGGAGCGCACCGAGTTAGCGGCACCACTGCGCATCAATAACAAAGCTAGTAACCGAATACGACCTAAACTGCGCTAACATTCCCCGTGTCCCCCGCGCAGCGCAGCCTCCTCCAGCGCCGCGGCCAGAATGGGGCCGCGGCCGGCGATCTTCAACCGTTTGATGCGGGTTGTAGCGCCGGATACGAGAACGACGTCGCGCGCTGCAACGCCAAGCGCGCCGGCGAGGAGCTTCACCAGGGCCGCATTGGCTTCGCCTTCTCTGGCCGGGGCGCGCACGCGCGCCTTGAGCACCATGCATCCGTCGGCGAGCGTCTCAATCCCCACAATAGCGTCGCGGCCACCCTTCGGCGTGAGGCGCACGCCAAGGTTGAGGCCTTCTGCCGTCACCGCCCACGGTCGGGCCGCCGCGGCGCTCACGGTACGTTCGGGATAATGTACATTTGGATGGCGAGCTGAAGGAAGTAGATGATGAAGAACAGAATGACGGGCGAGATGTCGATCGCTCCAAGGTTGGGCATGGACTTGCGGATCGGGCGCAGCGCCGGCTCCGTGATCCGGTAGAGAAAATCGGCAACCATTGCGGCGAACTGGTTGCGCGTATTGACGACGTTAAAGGCGATCAGCCATGACATGATCACCCAAGCGATGACCAGCCACTTGTAAAGTTCGAGGGCTTCGTAAATGACGATGAAAAGGGCGCGCATGGTGGTTTCGCTTTGACGTCCAACCCTCATCCTCAAGCGCGCGTGTCGAAGCCCTGCGCGCCGCGGAGGACGAAGCGAAGATGTAGCGGGCAGCGCAGCGGCGAACAAGCGCGCCACGGACCGTGTGGAAGGTTATTGACAGGCCAAGGAGCCCGCCCTAAATGCCGCATTTCTGCCCATGCCTGAAGCCGGCAGGTGAGTTTCGGCAATGGCCGGTCTTCTGAAGAGGTGATCTGCCACTCAATCGGATCGGGTTGCGGGGCCGTAGCTCAGCAGGGAGAGCGCCTCGTTCGCAATGAGGAGGTCAGGGGTTCAATTCCCCTCGGCTCCACCACCGCAACTACCGGGAATGTCGGCAGTTTTCCGCTTATTCTGACCATCACTGCGTGCGAGTTTCAAGCACGCCTATTACTCGTACGCGGGGCCAAGCGTTACGCCCTGAATCGTTGTCGGCGGCCGCGCCGTATATAGTCATTGCCGAACCGATCCGCGCCCATGCCATACGCCCGCGCTTCCTGTGAATTGCGCTACCAGGATTACCTGGCGGCCAGTCATCGTCCGGCATTCGATGGACTGCGCGGCGTGGGATTCCTGCTCGTCATTACCGCCCATATCCCAAGTGTGCCGCTGTTTGGGTTCCTGCAAGGATGGACAGCCGTGTGGATATTCCTGACGATGAGCGGATACCTGGTGACCATGTTGATGATGCGGGAAGAAAAACGCATCGGACGCATAGCATTCGGGCCGTTCCTGGTCAGGCGTTTTTTCCGCATTGTGCCGAGCTATTGGGTTGCGATCCTGATCTATTGGCTGGCGTGCTCCGCGCTGCCTCCGCTGCAGGACGAGTACGCAGCATTCATGGCGCGGCTGCCCTCATATCTCGCCTTTGTGCCGGAATACGCGGACACCGACGGGTTCAGCATTTTCACTCATTCCTGGACCGTCGGGGTCGAACTGAAGTTTTATCTGCTGTTTCCGCCGATCGTGTTCCTGATGACCAGGAACGCAAACTGGCGGTTTGCCGCGACCGCCATTGCCGCCGCGCTGCTAACCGTTCAGGGATCGTTTATTGCGGAGGCCTATTGCGCGGTGCTGTTTGGCGTCATGGCGGCACTCGCGCTCGAACAACCTCAATGCTACGCCCTGGTTGCAAGACTGACGCGCGTGCCGGCGGTGGTGCCGCTGGCCCTGATCGCGGGATTATTCGCGCTGCTCCGTTATGGCGAGCAGTTCACGGCGCTCGCCGCGGTGGCGACCTATCTGCTCGCCTACACAATCGTGCAGGAAACCACGGCGTCACGGGTACTGACCTGGCGACCGTTGGCGTATCTGGGGCAGCGGTCCTATGGCGCTTATCTGCTTCACTTTCTGGCGCTCAGCATCGGGTACATGCTGTTCGGCGACGAGGGCACCAGCGCCGGTCTTTTAGCTGCCTGTGTTTGCCTCGCGCTCACCGTGCCGGCGGCGGAACTCCTGTACCGCGGCATCGAGCGGCCCGGAAGAAACTATGGGAGCCAGCTGTTGAGCCGAACAAGATTCGCGGCGGCCCCCTAGGGAATCGGTAGGCCATGCCAGCCACGCTGCTCGAACGGCTCAATTGATCGGATTAAAGAGCGCCTTCCGACGCTCCGATTTCGGCTTGCGGGCATTCATTGGCGCGGAACCGCGCAGGCGCTTTCCGCGACTAAAAGCCATCTCCACGAAGCCTTGGCATGACCTGGTTCCGGCGTCTGGCTTCGCCCAGACTTCCTTTGCGTCACTCCTGAATTGGACCGCCTATGTCGCGCTCAGGGTCAACACAAATCCTATGGCACTCGATAACACTCTCAAACTACATCAAGTGCGTACCGCGCTCACCATTGGGTTTGCATTGTGGTCCGCGACCGGCGCTGAGAGTCAAACTGCCGTGGAGAATGTTATCTCAGGTAACTCGAGCTGAGTAGGCAGGGCGGGGCTGATCGCCTTGGCTCCGACCCGATAAGGCTCAGGTTGATCACCGCGAGTCGCCGCACCGCCGAGTGCCGCGAAGAATTCGCGCCGTCGAAGGCAAACACGCATCTGCCCCTCCATGCGAGGAGGGCTTAGCAATAGCATGGCACGACGACTTTCGGGAGGCGAATAGGGTGGCTCCGCGCCCAGTGCGAACTGGCGCCTCCTCGACCCGCGCTTGGAGCCTGATATGCTGTGCCCCTGCAAAATTCTGCTGGGGTACGTATGAGACTCCGCCGAAATTTCCTGCTTTTGATCGCAGGCGCGTACGGTCTTTTTTTGAGAAACGAGGAGAAATCCATGCTCCGCCGAATGATGAGTGGTGCAACGATTGCGGCGACGGCGCTTTGGACCGCCGGCGTCGCCTGCGCGCTTGAGGGTGCGCAAAACTATCCGGATTGGAAAGGCCAATGGAACCGTGCGCCGACCGGTGTGGCCGGTCAGCCGCAGCCGCCGTTCGACCCGAGCAAGCCCTGGGGAATCGGTCAGGAAGCGCCGTTTACACCCGAATATCAGGCGATCTACGAGGCCAATCTCGCCGATCAAGCGGCCGGCGGGCCCGGCCTCAACGGCGCCTCCTGCCGCGCGCACGGAATACCGATGATGATGAACGTGCTCGGGCCGATCGAGATGCTCATCGAGCCGGAGTTGACCTACATGTTAGGCAACGATGTCCATCCGTATGTCCGGCGCGTCTATACCGACGGGCGTGACTGGCCGGAGAGTTTCGAGCCCGGCTTGCACGGGCTCGCCATCGGCCGGTGGATCGATACAGACGGGGACGGCCGTTACGACACGCTCGAAATCGAGACTCGCGGCTTTAGCGGCCCGCGCGTCTACGACGACAGCGGTCTCCCGCTGCATCGGGACAATCAGAGCATTGTCAAGGAACGGCTTTATCTCGATCGTGCCGACCGCAACATGCTGCATAACGAGATCACCGTTATCGACCACGGACTCACGCGCCCGTGGACCGTGATGAAGAATTACCGCCGCAACCCGAATGTGCGGCCAGTCCTGCTCGATACGGATTGTCAAGAGGGACAGGTGTGGATGCAGATCGGCAATGAGAACTATTATCTCAGCGCCGATGGGATGCTGATGCCGACTAAGAAAGGCCAGGCGCCGCCCGATCTGCGGTATTTCCAGCAAAGATGACGTAATTGTAATGGCCTGAGTTTCGATGCCGAATTTCGGCGCTCGCGCGAGCTCGCCCGTCATCGTCGACGAAGTTGATTATGATAGCGACCAGAAGGACGAGCCTGCGTCGTAGCGTTACGTGAGGGAATGAATCCACCAGGAAAGACGATGGCCAGCGACACACAAAAAACGAAAGCCGACCCCGCTCCAAAAAACGATGCGGTTGCCAAGAGTACTCCAGGTGGAGACGGATCCAAGGCCGAGGGCGGCGAGACAACCGCCGCGCCTTCCAACTATAGCAGGGGCGAAGGACAGAAACCGGTCACCGCGGCCTATAGGGAAAACTGGAACGCGATTTTCGCGAAAAAGAACGTGAAGAAGAACGGGAAGAGGAAAAAGCGATAATCCCGCGGCGGAGCATTGCCCCATTGCCGGGCCGCGAGGTCCGAGTTGGGCAAGTGTGTGGGACTCAACATGCTCGCGACCGTTTCGGAATGTTTGCTGTCGCTAAATGTCTGCCGTCATTAAATGGCTACCGTGTTGCATCCTGCACGATTGCATCTGTGCTGCCCTGTCCTTCGCCCCAGGACCGCTGGTGGCGGCTGTCGGCGAGATGGGCAAAGATGATGATCGCCTTGTCGGCCGACATGCGGAGTCATTGGGATGGCCCGGCCTAGCCCACCGAGAATCTTCGCAGATTCACTTCGGCTGAAGCAGCCGACTAAGGGCGAGCTTTCGAAAGCTCAACCGGCAATTACTGCGCCTTCTCAAACGAAAAGAGTTAGCGATCCCGCCAGCATCAAGCCCGCAATGAGCATCAGCCAGTCACCAAAATCAAAGCCCAACAGCCGATTGCCTGCGTGCATCTTGATTCCTCGCGAATTTCATTCTGATCCTGTATAGCAGAGGGAGTCGTTTTTGGCTGTAGCTTGGGGGACACACAGCTCAGCAGAATGTGTCTTTCATATCACGGCCAGTTACACGCTGTTACATTCGCGTAAGCCGCAGAAAGCCCCGGTGAACCGGATTGCCCCCGGTCCGGGTCGATGCAATCACTTCTGCGGCATCGCTTTTGCGCCTCGCCCATCATTTTCACGGGCGCGCTTGAGAGGCGGAGCCGGGGTGGCGTAGGCTTCGTTCGCGACATATTGGGTATTTCGCAGGCGGGGGCGTGAACCGGTGGCCAATAGGCCAATACCCGCCTCACGGATTGGGTGCGAGCAGTCGTGCAACACCGAGGGATGGAGAGACGCATGTCTTATACGCCCTTTATGGGTTTAGTGGCCGGAATGCTCTGCGGCTGCGGTGTAGCGCTAGACGCTTTTGCAGGCGGTATAGATGTAATTGCCGCGGCTCCGATTTCGTCGCCGGCGACCTCGTCCGCTGCCCCACGCGGCGACAATCATCCGGATATCAGCGGCATCTGGACCCGCGGCGCGACTGTGACGACACCGTTCCGGCCGCCCCCGTCCGGCCCCGGGCCGGTGCTGAGCGTTGTTGCTACGGGCACGAAAACGAATGATGACGGCGCGGTGTACCGGCAGGGTGATTATAGAGCTACCATCCTGCAACCCTGGGCGGCGGAGGTCGTGCGCGCGCATGCGGAATCGGAGCATGCGGGAAAGCCGGTCCGTTCGGCAAAAGAGACCTGCTGGCCGATGGGCGTGCCCTACATTCTGGAGTTGAATTTACGCGCGCAAATCATCGACGCCGACAAGCAGATCGTGTTCCTTTATGAGCAGCTCATGCAGCAGCGCATTGTCCGGCTGAACGCGGCGCACCCCGCCAATCTGAAGCCGAGCTGGTACGGCGATTCGGTGGCGCATTGGGAGGGCGGCACGCTGATAGTGGATACCGTGGGCCTGGACAAGCGCACCTGGGTGGACGGCTTCGGTACGCCGCATACCGACAAACTCCACGTGGTCGAGCGCTATCATTTGCGCAATCCGGATGCGCTGGAAGTATTGTTTACCGTGGAGGATCCCGGCGCCTTCACGACGCCATGGTCGGCGATCGCTACCTACCGCAAGGATCGCTCTACGTCCGAATCCTATACGGAAGTGGTCTGTGCGGAGAACAATCGGGATGAGTCCACGGGCGATCTGTATCCAATTCCGATCGCGCAAACGCCCGACTTTTGATCCTCCGTATGGCAGAATCTTGCGCCTTCATCCTCTGTCGATCTATGGTCGGCGGCGCAAGCCGACATTCGGCAACGGCTCGAACCCGGTACCGAGGGGACGAAGGCATGTCAGCGCGTGGGCGATGCGCCGCAGTCGGAATGATCGCAATCCTGTCGGCGCCAGCCGCGGCACAAGGCGCCGACCTCGTCATCTTGAGCAACCAGGGCGCTACGCCGGGTGTGCGGGAGCTCGCCGTCGCCTTTTCGCATGCGAGCGGCCACAAGGTGACGGTCGTGCAGGAAACCGGTGCCGCCCTGGAGCGGCGGATCAACAGCGGGCCCGCGGACCTGATCACGAGCAATCCCGAACCGATCGCCAATCTGGTCAAGCAAGGCAAGGTCGTGGCCGGCACTGTTACGCCATTCGTGCTGGCGGGTCTTGGCGTCTCGGTGCGCGCCGGTGCCCCGAAGCCGGACATCAGCACGATAGAGGCCTACAAGGCGGCTTTGCTCGCGGCGAAATCAATCGGTTATTCGTACGGATGCAGCGGTACCCACGTGGCGGAAGGGATCGCGCAGCTCGGGCTTACCGAGCAGTTGAAAGCCAAGACGGTGCGCACCGGCAGCGGCGCTGGCGGCGGACCGGTCACCGACTATTTGGCGAGGGGTGACTTCGAACTCGGCATCCAGCAGACCAATATCATGGTAGGGGTGCGGGGGACAGATTATGTCGGGCCAGTGCCGGGTTCCTTGAATAAGCCCTGCCCGTCCAGCGTCGCTCTGCTGGCGGTCTCAAGAGAGCCCGAGGCCGCGCGCGGGATGATCAAGTTCATGATCTCGCCCGAGGCGGCGCCGCTCCTTCGCAAGACCCATGTGGAACCGGCGAATCCCTGAAAAGGGGGCGCCCGGATTGCAAAAGCGCCGCGATGCATTTATAAGCCGCGCGTTGTCGCTCGAACCGGGAGGATTTGCATGATCATGTCTTGTTCGCAGATCGCCCCCGCGCGTCCGAAACCGGATGCCCAATTCGCCTTTTGACGGCGTGTTCCGACAGCATCGATCGGGCGGACAGCCCGATCATCCACTCCCGGTAAATCACTGATTTTTCTGACGACGCACGCATTCGGCCGCCTGGCCGCCGTGCGTCCACCTTATGGAGCCGGCGCGTGCGTGAGCATGGCCGGATGGCGACATGAACGCTCCAATCGACAAGCGGCCCACCGCAATAGGCGTGGTGATCCCATTTCTCTTTCGGCACTGGCTCAACCAGCCGGTCCTGGCGCTGACGGCGGCCGGCGGGCTGCTGGGGGCGACGGTCGCGGATCTGTTCATGCCGGTGTTCTCGGGCCATCTGGTCGATGCGTTGACGCGCGGCGCGGCCGACCTCGCCGCCCGACACGAGGCGCTATGGGCCTTCGGGTCGATCGTTGCGCTCGGCCTCTTGTCGATGATCCTGCGCCTCAGCGGATTGCGAGCGATCGTACCGTTCACGCTGCGCATCATGTCGGACGTGGCGCGGGACACGTTCGTGCGGGTGCAGCGCTTCTCCACCGACTGGCACGCCAACAGCTTTGCCGGCTCGACTGTGCGCAAGATCACGCGCGGCATGTGGGCGCTCGACCTCCTCAACGACACCATTCTGATGGCGCTCTTGCCCTCGCTGATGGTGCTGGTGGGGTCGATGATCCTGCTCGGGCTGCACTGGGCCTCGCTCGGGCTCGTGGTCGCGCTCGGGGCGGCGATCTACGTGTCGATGACGGTCTGGTTTTCGACGCGCTATATCGCGCCCGCGGCGCGCGTCTCCAACGCCTGGGACACCACGGTCGGCGGAACGCTGGCCGACGCCTTAACCTGCAACGCCGTGGTGAAATCGTTCGGCGCCGAGGCGCGCGAGGACGAGCGCCTCGCGCGCGTCGTCAGCCGGTGGCGCACGCGCGTGCGACGGACGTGGCTGCGCTACACCAACAGCTCCACCGCGCAGCTCACAGCACTGTTGTGCCTGCGCGCATCGGTCATCGGCGGCTCGTTGCTGCTTTGGATGGCGGGCCGCGCATCGCCCGGCGACGTCACCTATGTCCTGACGAGCTACTACATCATCCACGCCTATCTGCGCGATGTCGGCATGCACATCAACAATTTGCAGCGTTCGGTGAACGACATGGAGGAGCTTGTCGATATCTACGACGAGCCGTTCGGCATCGCCGATGCGGTCGATGCGCGCCCCATCGAGATCAGGGGCGGGCACATCGTGTTCGAGGACGTGTCGTTCCATTACGGCGGACATCCCACACCGCTGTACGACGGCCTTTCGGTGGACATCAGGGCCGGTGAACGCGTCGGCCTTGTCGGCCGCTCCGGCTCCGGCAAGACCACCTTCGTCAAGCTGGTGCAGCGGCTCTACGATGTTTCCGGTGGGCGGATCCTGATCGACGGCCAGGATATCGCGAAAGCGACGCAGCTGTCGCTGCGCAGCCGGATTGCGATCGTGCAGCAGGATCCCGTTCTGTTTCACCGCTCGCTTGCCGACAACATCGCCTATGGCCGGCCGGGCGTGAGCATGGCTAGGATCGAGCAGGCCGCGCGGCTTGCCAACGCGCATGAATTCATTACGCGCCTTCCCAAGGCCTATGGCACGCTGGTTGGTGAACGAGGCGTCAAATTGTCGGGCGGCGAGCGGCAGCGAGTCGCACTGGCCCGCGCCTTCCTCGCCGACGCGCCGGTGCTGATCCTGGATGAGGCAACGTCGAGCCTCGATTCCGAATCGGAAGCACTGATTCAACAGGCGATGGAGCGCCTGATGAAGGGACGCACTTCGATCGTGATTGCGCATCGGTTGTCGACGGTCCGCAGTCTCGATCGCATCCTGGTGTTCGATCGCGGGGAGATTGTCGAGGAGGGCAACCACGCCGCGCTGATCGCGCGAACTGCTGGCCTCTATCGCGGACTATTCGAGCGTCAGGCGATGGAGTTCGCTTACGCCTCGGCGGCCGAATAGCCAAGATGAACGCGGTCCGCCTCGTCGTAGCATTCAACGATGGCGTAGCGGGGCGGGCCGCCGCGACGTCATCTTTCCGGTTCTGCACGACCCGTTCTACGGCATCATTTTTGCGCCTCGCCCATCATTTCCACGGCGCGTTTGAGAAGCGGAGCCGGGGTGGCGTAGGCTTCATTCGCGACATTGGCCAGATCCGCTGCCGCAACCGGCGTGATCTCGAGCTTTTGACTCTCCGCCTCCGCCAGATAATCGGGGTCTTTCATTGTCGCGATAAAGGCGTCGCGCAGCGCGGTTGCACGTTCCGCCGGAATGCGCGGAGGCGCGATGAACGGGCGGCCGAAGCCCTGCGCGGCGAGGAGCAGCGCCAGGATATTTCTGTTTTCTGGCTTCATCGGCAGGTCTATGACATTCGGCAGACTGCCGAAGGTGGAACTCCCTTTTCGGGAGACATAGGCGAGCAACCTCGCCTTGCCGGATGCAACCAAATCGTTGACCCGGTTGGCCTCGGGGCCGGCCCAGCCCGGCGAGTAGCGGCCGTCCACTTCGCCGCGCTCCATTGCCAGGATCGCCTGCATCGATCCCTGATAACCGGCAATCACCTTGAATTTCGTCCCGATGAGTTCATTCAGCAGCTTCGGCAAGATCGCCCCGGTCGAGTTGGCGGCGCTGGACGAGCCGAGAGTCGTGACTCGCTGTTCTGTTTCCCTGATCGAGCGGACGCCTGAAGCCTTCGACACGTAGATCATGCCGGCTTCGAGGTTGGGCGAACCCAGCCAGACAAACTGTCGTGGATCGAACTTGGCCTGAGAAGCATCCGCCGAGAGCAACGGTACGAGCAGCGCTTCGCGGTTCACTACCCCGATCGTTGCGCCGTCGGGCTCCGCGACGTTAAATAGAAAATTGGTCGCAATCAGCCCTCCTGCGCCCGGCATGTTCCTGACAATGAATTTCGCGCTGCCGCCCGGCAGGTATTTGCCCATATGTCGCGCAAGCATGCGCCCAAACGTGTCATAGCCGTCGCCCGCCGTCGTTCCGACCAGCATCGTCATCTGACGGTTGGCGTAGAATTGCGCAGCAGTTTCGGCCCGCGTCGGAGAGCTGCCGGCTGCCGCGAGAAACGTGATGCCGGCGGCGAGAACGCGAAAAACGAGCTTCATGCTTCCTCCGCTTTCACTGAGCGGCAATCATTACCAACGGCAAGGCAGGTTCACGGACCAATCTCCTGCAAACCACCGAATATGCGGCGTTGTACGGCTTCGCCCGAAGTGTCACAGTCCTCGGCTAGTGTCCCGATTCCGAAGTTCGCTTCATTGTGCGGCACCCTCGTTTGCGAACTTCGGAATCGAAGGACACTAGCAACTTATGATCTAGTATGGCTTTGGTTCAGAAGTCCGCATATCGGACTCGCCGCAAGAATGATGCGGACTTCTGAACCGCCACACTAGCGGCATTCTACATTCTACGACCCACCGGGGGGACTGCAAGCAATGACCCAGACTATGGTTCAGCGCATTGCCGGCTGGGTGCTTGCATTCGACACCGCGATGGTCGATGCGCGGGCGATCGAACTGATCAAGCACTCGGTGCTTGATTCGCTCGGATGCGCGATTCTGACGCTGAGCGAGGATTGCGTGAGCGGCGTTCTGAACTATGCCCGCTCGATTGCCGATTCCGGGGGCGCCTCATTGATTGGCGGCGGGCAGGCGCCGCTTACACTCGCCACCCTCGTCAACGGCACGCTCGTCCGCGCCATCGACTTCAACGATCATCTCGCCTTCAATCCCAACACCGGAGCCAAGCTCGGCGGCCATCCCAGCGACAACTTCGCGGCGATTCTGGCGGTGGCAGAGGAGCGTGATCGCAGCGGCCGCGAGGTCGTGGCGGCGCTGCTGGCGAGCTACGAACTCTATGGACGCGTCACCCGATTTCTCACCCCTGAACTGCCCTGGGACCATACCACCGCCTTTGGGGTCACGGTGCCGGCCGCCGCCGCTCGACTGCTCGGCCTCGACAGTGCGAGGACCGCAAACGCGATTGCCATCAGTGCGGCCCAATCGGCCAGTCTGGGCGCGGTGCGACGCGGACAATTGTCACACAGCAAATTCCTCGCAAGCGCCCTGGTCGCCGAAAGAGGGGTGGAGGCTTCCCTGCTGGCGGCCGCGGGAGTCACTGGCCCGATGACGGTGTTCGAAAACACGCGTGGAATCGCAAAGGGTGTTTTTCACGCCGACGACCTCGAAACTCTGGTGGCGCCGCTGGGCGGCCTGCACATGGTGGAAGGGGTAACGATCAAGGCTTATCCGGGCATGGATACGAGCCAGGCCGCCGCCGAGGCTGCGGTGAAATCGGCGGCCGGCCGGAAGCTGCGCGCGCGCGATATCGAAAGCATCGAACTCGTCATGAACGATCATCCGATGACGCTCGATCAGTCGAGCGATCCCGTTCGGCGGACGCCGCACAGCCGCGAGACCGCGGACCATAGTTATCAGTACATCGTTGCCGTCGCGCTGCTCGATGGCGAACTCACCCCGCGTCAATTCCGCAGCGGGCGCTGGCTCGATCCGGACGTATGCGATCTGATGAATCGAATGACCATTGCCAATGATCCGGCATGGACCAGGAAAGCACTCGGAGGCTTTCCATGCACCGTCAGGCTGAGGACGTCTGACGGTCGGGTGACGACTGTCGAGGTCCCGTTCGCAACCGGGCACGCCCGCAACAAGATGTCCCACGCCGATGTTGTCGCGAAATTCCGCTACTGCGTCGACGGCAGGCTCTCCCCTGGTCGCGCCGATGAGATCATTGCAGCAGTCGATAATCTCGACCGCTTGCCGTCGATCCGCAGTCTAACATCTCTTCTCTCCTGACCGGCGCAGGATCTCAGCCTCCAATCTGCCAACGCGAAATGAGATCGTTCGGGTAGATCAGTTCAATGATGTTGAGTGTCAGATTGTCGCGGATCATGAAGCCAACGTAGGTCTCAATCGCAAGTGCGAGCCCAACGGTCGACCAGACCGGCAGTATGCGCGCGAGGGCAAAACCGAACACCGCTGCGATGGTGTCGCTGACGGAGTTGACGACACTGTCGCCGAAATACCCTTGCGCGAGCGCTGACTGGCGATACCGATCGATCATAAACCGCGTGTTCTCTGTGATTTCCCAGCTCGCTTCGAGTCCTATCGCGAGCACGAGCCGCAGAGCGAAGGAAGTCCGGGGTGCTGCCAACCAGAGAATGAAGTAAAGTAGAAATCCATGAATAATATGCGTGTAAGTGTACCAATCGGTAAGCTGTTGGGAGTTCTCCGCGCTCGATACATCTCCGACCCATAATCTTATCGTTCCGCAGGTACAGATCAGCGGATGTCCTTCCGCATAAACGAGGAGCGCTTGAGCGGCGATGAGTCCAGCGGCGATGAGGCCGTAGACTGTGAACGAGGTCTGTGAGGAGATTTTCATAGAGGCTCGGTGTTGGCGATCCAGGCGCGTACCTTCGGAGCGCTTCGCCGTCCGGACTCGGTGAGCACAACTCCTCGGCCGGTGCGCTGGAAACAGATCTTTGGGTGAGGTTGAGACGTATTGTTGTATTCACGGCCAGGGAGCCGCCCTTTTCAGTCTTTCGAGAATGAGGACCGCACGGAAATCATTGACATTGGTCAGAGTCGGGCCGGTGATCACCTGATCTCGGAGCGCCTCGAAAAACGCGTGAGCATCATTGTCCGCCAAATATTCTTTCGCGTCTATCCGCAGCTTCGCAGCACGCTCCAGCGTGTCGGGGGCAATGATGGCGCCGGCGATCTCCTCGGCACCGTCGATGCCGTCCGTGTCGCCGGCCAATGCGAATACGCCTGGCAGCCCATCGATCGCAACGGCGAGAGAAAGCAGGAATTCGACGTTGCGCCCACCGCGTCCTTTCCCTCTCACCGTCACGGTTGTTTCGCCTCCGGACAGAAGGACGAGAGGTGGCGGCGCCGGTTGATCGTGCATCGCGGCCTGGCGCGCAATTCCGGCCATGACTTTGCCGACTTCCCGCGCTTCTCCCTCCAATGCGTCGCCGAGTATGAACGGCAGCACGCCTTGACTGCGCGCGACCTCGGCCGCCGCCTCCAAAGAGAGTTGCGGCGTTGCGACCAATACGGCTGTGGCGTTGGCGAGCCGCGGTGAGCCCGGTTTTGGCGTCTCGTCCGCAGCACGCTCCAGGTGTGCGATTACAGATCGCGGTTCGGAAATCCCATACTTTTCCAGTACAGCGCGTGCTTGGGCGAATGTCGATTTGTCGGCGACCGTCGGGCCCGACGCGATGTCAGCCGGGTCGTCTCCAGGCACGTCGGAGATCACGAGCGTAACGACCCGCGCTGGAAACGCCGCTGCCGCGAGCCGCCCGCCCTTGATGGCGGAGAGATGCTTGCGCACGGTATTCATTTCGCCGATAGCGGCGCCGGACCGCAGGAGCGCGGCATTGATCGAATGCTTGTCCTGAAAGCTCAATCCTGGCGCCGGCAGGCTGAGCAAAGCCGATCCACCACCGGAGATCAGGGCGAGCACGAGGTCGTCAGATCCTAAACCATTCACCATCTCAAGCATGCGTTGGGCGGCGCGATGCCCGCTTTCATCGGGCACAGGGTGTGAGGCTTCGACCACCTCGATCCTGTCGCAGGGGACGGCGTGACCGTAGCGTGTCACCACTAAGCCGCTCAGCGGCGCCGGCCATGCATCCTCGACGGCCTTGGCCATTGCGGCGGATGCCTTTCCGGCTCCAACAACGATTGTCCTGCCTTTCGGGGGCGCCGGCAGATGGGCCGGAACGCGATGCTTCGGCGAGGCGGCGGCAACCGCCGCATCGAACATGCTCCGGAGTAATTGGCGTGGTGGATCGAGCATCAGAGGGTACCCCCGATCGGCTCTAATCGTTGGCGCTCCGCAAAGCATCGCATACGGCATCGGTGACCTGCTTCGTAGTCGCCTTGCCGCCGAGGTCAGGCGTGTGCAGCGCTTTGTTAGCCGTCACGCGCGCGACGGCTTTCATCAGGCGGTCGGCGGCGGGTTTCTCCGCTAGGTGTTCCAGCATCATTGCCGCCGTCCAGAACGTGGCGACCGGGTTGGCTATGCCCTTTCCGGTAATGTCGAAGGCCGAGCCGTGGATCGGCTCGAACATCGACGGGGCCTTCCGTTCCGGATTGAGATTTGCAGTCGGCGCGATGCCGAGTGAGCCGGCAAGCGCTGCGGCAAGATCGGAGAGAATATCCGCATGCAGATTGGTGGCCACAATCGTGTCCAGCGTCTGCGGCCGCATAGTCATACGCATGGTCATCGCATCGACCAGCATCTTGTCCCAGGTCACATCCGGGAATTCTCTTGCGACTTCGGCTGCGATTTCGTCCCACATCACCATCGCATGGCGCTGCGCATTGCTCTTGGTGACCACCGTGAGCAGCTTGCGCGGCCGCGATTGCGCGAGCTTGAACGCAAAGCGAATGATCCTGGTCACACCAGGCCGCGTCATGATAGAGACGTCGGTGGCGACCTCTTCGGGCAGACCCTTGTGTACGCGGCCGCCCACTCCGGAGTACTCCCCTTCTGAATTCTCGCGGACGATCACCCAGTCGAGTTCAGGGCCAGACACGTTGCGCAGTGGACTCGTGATGCCGGGCAGTAAGCGGGTCGGGCGAACGTTGGCGTATTGATCAAGCGGTTGGCAAATCGCCAGACGCAGGCCCCAAAGCGTTATGTGATCGGGGATGTCCGGCGCACCGACGGCACCGAACAGGATGGCATCGAAGTCACGAAGCTGGTCAGCACCATCTGCCGGCATCATGATCCCGTGCTTTCTGTAGTAGTCCGAGCCCCAGTCGAAGTCCGTGAACTTCATTTTGAATCCGCTGTCGCGTTCGGCGCAGGCATCGAGAACGTGCACGCCGGCTTTCACGACTTCAGGACCGATTCCATCGCCACCAATGGCGGCAATCTTGTAGGTTTTCATCGTTGGATCTCTATCGTTGAGATAAATCCCCGTGTGGGCAGCCGCCATCGAGGGCGCGGGGCGCTCCAGATAGCGCGAAAGGACCAGGATCAAATGGCCGAGAACAGCAGCAGGCCCGCGACGAAAACAGGACGCCCTCGAAGCCGTCGGTCCAATCCTTGATCCAGCCGAGTTGCCGCTGTTCGGGCAGGTTGGGTTGCGACACCTTTGAGGCAAAGTTACAGGCTTAACCAGGACTGCTCGTTACTTGCGTGAATTAAAATATTTCAGGTTGGGTGGCGGTTGATCCTTCTTGCTCGGCATCAGCAAACCGTCTGCGCTCAGGTAGTAGGCTTGATTGCCGACGCGGAGGACGGAATTGTTCTCCTCGCAGACTTCCGAATACCAGACCGGTCGGGCAGCCTTGGTGCGCACCGCCTTCTTGTGAAGAGTCCAGGGTCGGGACAGCGCGTGGTCGTGAACCGTAATGTCATCCCACAGCGTGTCACGATCGGATTTATCGATGTAGATGCGTTCCGTGATGATGCTCTGATTGTCTTTGTGCAGAGGCAGACCAGTTGATTCGAATGCCCTTGGACCCTTTAAATAACGTGTTTCGATTTCCAGCGCGTCGTAATTGCCGTCTCCATCCTCATCAGCCCATTTTCCGATTGAATACCCTGCATAGGTGGCGTCGGCTTCGCCCGGCGCGGGCCAGTCGCGCCCGTCGGTATAGATCCGGCGATAGGAATCGTTGATGTGGCTGATCAGGATGTACGTGGTGTCGGCGGTCACAACGATTTCCATAGGATCGAATAAATTCATCATAGCCGGCATCCCTTGTGGGATGCAGAAAGTCGACGGCCAGTTGCCCGTGCCGCCAGCTTCCTGATCGGCGAGGATCGCCCGGTAATATGCCTGATATTCCCGTGTTAGCGGGGCTTTTTCTCCGCGCGCGAGCCACCGCGGAGCGCCGACCCGGTTCCACTGGCCTTTGAAGTTGGGATACTTCGATTCGTCGAACGCTTGTGCGCCGAAACAGGCGGCGCATAGGGCAAAGAGGGCGAGGGTACCGATCGATCTTCGGTTGCGCATGTGGATCTCTCCTGGGTCCTGGTGCAGGCGCTCAGCCATTGCGGGCACTTCATCTGAGGTTCTCCCACAGGGTCACCCGATAGTACCGATGTTCGAAGCTACTCAAAAGGCCTGCTTGCCTCGTTACTCGTGGCGAACGACCGAGCATGGCCGCGCGCTCCCGACCAGAGCCGCGACCCCGCTCTGCAGCGAGCCAGTAAATCGGGTTCGACCGCGGGCGCAGGTGATGGTAATCTCTGGGCCAAGTGGTCGGCGCTGGGCGCGCACGCGGCAACACAGTGGAGTCCGCCACGCTCCGAACGCGGGCAGTTATGGTGGTCAAGTCATTTGGTCTTGAAAGCGCGGTGGCGCTAATGCTGGGCCTGACGATTGGTTCAGCTCAGGCGGATCAGCGAAGCAAATACCCGGACTGGAGGGCACAGTGGGTTCGGGTGGATGCCGGGCATGGCCCCCAATTCGATCCCACCAAGCCGCCGGGGCGAGCGCAGCAGGCCCCGCTCACACCAGAATACCAAGCGATTTTCAATGCGAACCTGGCGAATTTGGCCACAGGCGCACAGCCCTACAACACGCAGCTCAATTGCCTGCCGCCAGGCATGCCACGGACGATGATCTTGTACGAACCGATGGAAGTCATCGTCATGCCGGATACGACGTACCTGATGTTCACATTCATGAATGACCTGCGGCGGATATATACCGACGGGCGCGATTGGCCGAAAGACGTGGAGGCCTCATTCACCGGGTACTCGATCGGCAAATGGGTCGACCCTGGGCCCGATGGCGTTTATAGCACATTGGAAGCGGAGACTCGTTACATCAAAGGCCCTCGTACGCTAGGTACCGGCATCCCTCTGCACGAGGACAATCGGTCTGTTGTCAAGGAGCGGATATCTCTGGATAAACCCAATCCCGAGCTCCTCCGTGATGAAATCACGACGATTGACAACGCATTCACTCGTCCTTGGACTGTGACGATGACTTACCGTCGAGAGTCTAATCCGATCTGGACGGAATTTATCTGTGCTGAGGGAAACAACCACATCACGCTTGAGGGCGAGACCTATTTCTTGAGTGCCGACGGTCTCCTGATGCCGACCCGAAAAGGTCAGCCACCCCCAAGCTTGAACTTGAAGTATTTCAAGCAGAGAATGCAATGAGGCGCTCTCCGCTTCCCTCCGCCTCGCTTCCGGAGCCGGGTACGGAAAGCTGCTGCAAACAGGTAGCCGCATGAAACGGATGGTCACATGAATAAATCGAGCTTTAATACGTTAGCCTTGGCGTCGCGCGCCAGCGTGGCGGCCGGCGCGATCCTGATCGCCGTGAGCATGGCCATGCCGGCGCAATCCCAATCGGGCCCGCCGGGAAAGTGGACCATGAAGGCGGCGATGCCGGCCGGCGTCCGCGGCGAGGTCGCGGCGGTCGTGGTCGACGGCAAGCTCTACGCGGTCGGCGGCAACGTCGCCGGCAATTCCGTGCCGCGCAACGAGGCGTATGACCCGGCGACGGATAGTTGGCGCGAGCTTGCCCCCATGCCGGTCGCGCATGACCATATCGGCCTCGCCGCACTGAACGGAAAAATCTACACGTTCGGCGGCTTCGTCAAAACAGTGCATGAGGGCGCCAGCACCGACGTCTTCGAATACGACATCGCGTCGAACACCTGGCGGGCGCGGGCGCCGCTCAAGACGCCACTCGGCTCGACCGGCGCGGCGGTGGTCGGCGGCAAGATACACGTGCTGGGCGGCCGTGGCCTTGATAAGGTGACGACGGCGACGCACGCGATTTATGATCCAGCCAGCGACACCTGGAGCGATGGCCCGCCGCTGCCCAAGGCGCGCGACCATCTCGGCGTGGTCGCGGCGGAAGGGAAGATCCACGCCATCGGCGGCCGCTTCACGAGCCCCGTGGATCGCACCGATATGCACGATGTCTTCGATCCCAAGACCAACAGCTGGAGCAGCGCGGCGCCGCTCAAGACGGCGCGCAGCGCTGTGGCGGTGGCCCTCTACAAGGGCCTGGTCGTCGTCGATGGCGGCGAATGGCCGCCGGAGAAGCGGACCTTCACCGAGAACGAGGGCTACGACCTCAAGACCAATACCTGGAAGACACTGGCACCGATGCCGAATAAGGGCCGCCATGGCTTCGGCGCCGGGGTAATCGGGCCGAACCTCTATTTCGCCGGGGGAGCGATGTTGCCCGGCGGCGGCGAGCTGAGCGACACGCTGCTGATGTTCACGCTGCCGTGACGCATGCATTCTCGTTCCGCGTTTTCCAAGCAGGTAATGGCATGAAGCGCTCCGCTTTGATGGCGATGCTGCTCCTCGCGACGCTTGGGTTAGCTTTGCTCGGTTTTGCGACGGCCGCGCCGAGACGGGCGCC
>DATBHB010000172.1:0-6960 GCA_036557705.1 Xanthobacteraceae bacterium | reverse complement strand
TCAGCGAAGTCGAGGTCGAGCAGGATGGCCGCCGCGCGCTTCTGCGAACCGCCCCGGGTGCCACGATCGACCCCCTATGCCGCGCCCTCGGCATCACGTTGCCACCCGTCTTCCAGGAGATCCCGCCCGCGCCCGAACTAGCCTGATCATGTGGTGCCTAAAACGGCCGATGGCTCGCAAGCCGTTGATGCACAACTATATTTATTTCGAAACTCTCGAAGTTGGGCCTGACGTGGCGCGGTGTACGGTAGAGAGGCTGATGCGCGATATGGGTCTTCAAGTGGCGATCCGGGGCAAGCCCGTCCGCACGACTGTCAGCGACAAGGCAGCTCCTTGCCCGCTGGATCACGTCAATCGTCAGTTCCGGGCGCCACGTCCGAACGTGCTCTGGGTCTCCGACTTCACCTATGTGGCAACCTGAGCTGGCTTCGTGTACGTCGCCTTCGTCATCGACGCCTATGCACGGCGCATCGTCGGCTGGCGGGTATCACGGAGCGCGCACGCGAGCTTCGTGCTCGACGCGCTGGAACAGGCCCTCCATGACCGCAGGCCCGTGCATCGCGGAGGCCTCGTTCATCACAGCGACCGAGGCAGCCAGTACGTCTCCATCAAGTACACCGAACGCTTGGCCGCGGCGGGCATCGAGCCCTCCGTCGGCAGTGTCGGCGATAGCTACGACAACGCGCTGGCCGAGACGATCAACGGCCTCTACAAGGCCGAAGTCATCTAGCGGCGTGGACCGTGGCGATCGTTCGAGGCGGTCGAGTTCGCCACCCTCGAATGGGTGGATTGGTTCAACAACCGGCGGCTCCTGGAGCCCATTGGCAACATTCCGCCGGCCGAAGCCGAGGAGCACTACTACGCCATACTGGAAAAGCCAGCCATGGCGGCGTCACTCAAACCAAACGGCCTCCCGCAAACCCGGGGCGGTTCACAAATTCGACAAGTCGGCTTCGGGAAGCCATGCCCGAACCTCCTTCACGCTGCGAATGATCTCGGAAAGGCCAAGTCCCGTATGCGAACAGCTTCGAGATCTCTGTCGGGCGCTTGCCAGATCCCGAAACCCGAACAGGCCGCCCCGTGGGTTCAGCAGGCCGAACCGGACAAGCTCTTCGACAGTGCCGTGGGAAAGCTTGCTCAATGTCGCAATCTGACCGGTCGAGTAGGTCCTATTCCAGGTATCGGGGACGGCTTTCCCGATCCATTCGAGAAACTGGCGTTCGCTCACCACCGGAATTCTATAAGCGCCTGCTCGGCTCAGCTTGTTGGACGGCCGACCGTCATCCAGCAGAGGCCAGCTTACGATTCTGGATGAGCTGCGACAGCCTAACAGCACGCTCACGCGTGCCGTCATTGCGATGGCGCAATACCAGACCGCATAAGGGTTCGGCGCGCCGTCATTCTCCGACGCTCGCCAGCCCTCTCGGCGCAAAGGAGTTGGTTCCGGTCTCTCACGCGGAATTCCTCACCCGGCCACTCCCAGCCCGATGCTTGTGGTTCAGGCGGAGAGGAGCCGTGCAGCCATGAGGCGTCGCGAGTTCATCCGTCCGCAGCAGTACGTCGCCTGGCCTCGCGGTCGCGTGCGCCCTGGGCCTTCATCAGTGAACTGGCTTACACACAGAATTTTGAGTGTCATGTATGTTCCAAGCCGAGCTTCCGGTCGAGGAGAATACCCATGAAAGTCCTCACGAACTTCGCGGGCCAAAACTGGCTTATCACCCCAACCGCTCTCGCAGTCGGGGAGCGTCCGCCTGCGAATATCCATGATCAAAAATGGCTGCTGGTCTTGTCCGGCGTCGTGATCGCGGACTTGGAAGGAAACAGCGGTGCACAGTGGCTCCACGAAACTCTATCTTTCACCCCGGACATGGCGGGGGCAGATAGTCCCACCTCGACTTCGGGGCCGCTAAATTGGGCGATCAGCCATTTTTCAATTCCGAAGCCGCCGGGTTCTCCCGGAGCACAATATCTTATTAGGTTTTCGCTCGAAGAGTGGGCTCCTTTCGCCTCTCTCAGCTCGATCTTTAACCAGGATCAATCGATAAATTCCGGCTTCGCAGTAGATACGTGGCGTCCCAACCACTTCGGGAGTGGGACAGATGTCCTCTCTAACCAACCCGTCAATAACATCTTCAGCGGCATCAACGTCGATGTGGCCGTTCGTGATACGGACGCTTGGATCTTTCGGGTCGGTTATAATATCACCCTACTTGGCAAGATCGTTTTCATTGCTCCACAGTTTTAAGCAACTGCTGAGTGGTTCTCGCGTTCCGCACAGAGGCCCAGTTGAGCTTCGTACCGATCGAGCTGCGAGAGCGAAAGACGCCGACGCGCTACTGAGCCGCGAGTTCGACTGTCGCGCCAGGAGTCCGCTGGACGCACAAGGAAGGTGGTCGTCGAACCCTAATTTCGGTGGCACCGAAGTTGTGGCTATCGGCTATCGGCACGGATCCAACGCGACGAGGGTGTGGGCGTCCGGCTGAATATCAGCAATCGGGCACCTCGAAAAATTACTGTCAATACCGATCGCGTGCTGCTCCGGAGTGAACGTCTATGAATCGGAACGAGAACGAAACGGAATCATTTGCCGGCAATTTTGCGGCGTCGGAGCAGCAGCGCCTATTTTTCGAGGTGCCCAATTCGTCTGTAGGGCGAATATGACTTTCATCGGCGACGCGAACGACCCAGCGACGATACTGGCCGACGCGGAGGTGTTTTTCTCCACGTATTTCGCTGCCTCCGATGACGACGAGGTGAATCAATTCAATGCGGACTTCAATGAATCCGCCATGCCGCCATATTGGTTTCTCGGGCGGCTCACCTCAGCGTTAATTCAGGTGTACGACCTCGTGGCGCCGCTCGATGCGGAAAGAGCCGCGCGCTACCTAAACCGACTGGGTCGAATGGCAGGCGCGCTGCTCGCGAACCGGGACGATAAGCGTGGCTTTCCCGCCGATCCGTTCCGCGAGCGCGTGATGCCTGCGTGGGGCGCGTTTACTCCTGACCGCGATGGGAAATGGAACACGGACGTCGTCACATCTGGACTCTTTACCTACGCCATGGCTGCTTTCGCGCGTCGCGTAGCAGATCATCCTGCGCGATACGCCCAACATCGTAGCGACGCGATCTGCTTCATCACGGCGACAATCGAGACCTACGAGGCGTTCCGGCCCGAACTCCACCTGGTCGAGGGCGACCCGCATGCGTTCTTTGTCCTCCCGTTGAGGTACAAGGACCTCAAGTGCGACAACGGTGGGGACAGTTGCGTTGGCTACCGCAACGGAGCGGGCAAGCCTCTCCCCTACAACGAGAACCTCTCGATGATGCAGGCGCTCGCCGAGGTTGCGCTTGCGAGCGACAGCGCCCTGTACCGCGGCTCTGCCGACGCGACGCCGGAGCACCTGCGGCTGGCAACCGAGGAGGCGCCGCTCCTCATCGCGAGGAACGTCGCCTTCTTTGCTGATAATCTCCGCCGGAATACGCTTTCCGATGGCTCTCCATACTTCGAGTGGGATTACCAACAAGGGCATTCGAGCATCCAGAACATACCGCACGGCGGGTTCGAGCTTGGTTGCCTGGCAGTCCTACACGATGATCAGAACCGGCTAAACGCGCTCCTCGCGCGCGCAGGGCGGGCCGATCGGGTCCCGCTCAGCCCCGCACTCTTCGTTGGTTTTGCCAACACTTTCCTCCGCAAGATCTGGCGGCACAACGTGCTGAGCTGGAAAGTAGACGGAAGCGGGGACGAAAACTTTAACAAGGAGTGCGCCGGGTGGATCCCGCTAGCGCAATTCGATCCCTGGGTGTGGAGACGCTGTCGCGACACGACGTTTCACAACACATCGCCAGACAACCCGTCGCCAGACCTGCGCGAGGACAACCACGCTGCGCTGCTTCGCTACCGACAGTTCAGCGCCATGAAATTCCTCACAGAATTCGCTGGTCAGAATTGGCTCATCACCCCCGCCCCTCTCGCGGTGGGAGAACCTCGTCCCGCAAGCATCCACGATCAAAAATGGCTGCTCGTTCTATCCGGTGTTGTACTCGCGGACCTCAAAGGAGACAACAGCGGACAGTGGAACCACGAAACTGTGTCGTTCACGCCGGACATGTCAGGCCCGGATGACCCCACATCGACCTCCGGGCCGTTGAATTGGGCCATCAGTCACTACTCAATTCCAAGGCCAGCGGGTTCTCCAGGGGCGCATTACCTCGTTAGATTTTCGGTAGAAGAGTGGGTGCCTTTCGCCTCACTTAGTTCGATCTTCAACCAGGGCCAGTCGATAAACTCTGGTTTCGCTGTTGATGTTTGGCGTCCCAATCATTACGGGAGTGGGACGAACGTCCTGACAAACCGACCGGTCAATAACCTGTTTGCCGGGATCGATGTCGATCTGGCCGTTCGTGACTCGGACGCCTGGATATACCGGCTCGGTTACAACATCACGCTATTGGGCAAGATCGTTTTCGTGGCGCCCACCCTGTGAGTTTGTTCGCTATGGAGCAAAGATAAGACGATGATGCTTTTCGAGCGAGTGACTGCTGCTTGCCCGTCGAGCGGAACAAGATCAGGGCGAGACGCCCGGCTGCCGGCGAAGATGCTCGCAGTACCGCCGTACGCTTTCTTCCAGCGGGAACAGCCGGGCAGGGCCGCGCTCGATGACGCCGGCCTTCGCTAGGTCGTAGACCGCCTTTGGCGTCACGCCGAGCCAGCGCGCCAGGGTGTTGGCTGAGACTGCCGGACGCGGCGGGTCTCCATTGCAGTGCTTCTCTTTGTCCTGAGTCACGAAAGTTCATCGTCGGCTTAAACGCAGCACGCTAGCTCGTCTGATTTTCGATTCCAATGGGCGTGTTAGTAGCCGTCTCGGGCATCTGGTCATCCGGCCCCGTGTCCTGGCTGCGATAGAAATCAGCACGAAGAGCCGAAGCGCCGATGAAAGGTTGGTGTGCTGGCGCTGATTGTCTACATGTCCCCTTTGGGCGACCGTCGCCGTTCTACGTTCGAACGTCTGCTTCCGCCGACTGCGGACATGGCTGCCGCATTGGCTGATTCAGAACAATTCAGAACCCGCCCAAGGACCTGCAAGTAGCTTCCGAGGCAGGCTCAGTTTGCGGTAACCTCGTCGTACCGGCCCGTCAAAGCTGACGACCTATAAGCCGGCGGGCGGCCTTCCGCGGGAGGGAGACGCCCCATGCTCGACATGCGGCGGCGTCAGTTCATCACGCTCATCGGCGGCGCGGCGGTGGCGTGGCCGGTTGCGGCACGTGCGCAGCAGGCGGCGATGCCGACGATCGGATTCCTCGATCCCCGGTCAGCCGACGCGATTGCGGGACGGTTGCGCTCATACCGCCAGGGTCTCAAGGAGATCGGTTATATCGAGGGCGAGAGCGTGGCGATGGTCTACCGGTTCGCCGAGAACCAAGTCGGCCGGCTGCCAGAATTGGCGGCCGATCTGGTTCGCCGTCGAGTCGCCGTGATCGCGACCGCCGGTGACGATGTGGCTCTGGTGGCCAAGGCCACCATAACGACGATCCCCGTTGTCTTCATCGCCAGCCAGGATCCGGTGAAGCTCGGTCTCGTCACCAGCCTCGCCCGCCCGGACGGCAACATGACCGGCATCAATTTCTTCACCGGCGAGCTGGTGGCAAAGCGATTGGAAATCCTGCACGAGCTTGTGCCGGGAGCGACACACATTGCAGTGCTGGTCAATCCGGCCAACCATGCGCAGGCGCAGACCACATTGCGCGAGCTCACGGAAGCCGCGCGCGGCCTGGGGCTCAACATCCAGGTGCTTAACGCCAGCACCAGCCATGACATCGATGCGGCCTTCGTAACGCTCGCGCGCGAGCGCCCCGATGCGCTGTTCGTCGCGAGCGACACGCTCTTCACCAGCCGGCGCATACAAATGGTGAATCTGGCGACGCGCCACGGCATTCCGACGACGTTTCCGAATCGCGAATTCACCGAAAGCGGCGGGCTGATGAGTTACGGAGCCAGTCTTGCGGATGCATGGCGTCAGTCCGGCCTCTACACCGGGCGCATCCTGAAGGGCGCGAAACCAGGCGACTTGCCGGTGATGCAGTCGACCAAATTGGAGCTGATCATCAACAACCAGACCGCCAGGATGCTCGGCCTCACCGTGCCGGCCTCACTGCTCGCCCGCGCTGACGAGGTGATCGAGTGATGAAACGTCGCGACTTCATCACGTTGCTCGGCGGCGCGGTGGCGTGGCCACTGGCGGCGCGGGCGCAGCAGGCGGAGAAAGTGCGTATCGGAGTCCTCGGTCCACGGCCTGAAAATGCAGGCTTCAACGGCAGTGTTGGCGCTGGCTATCCGGCCATGCTCGATGAGCTGCGCAAGCTTGGGTTCAGCGAAAGCCGCAACCTGATTGTCGAATATCGGTCGGTCGAACAGGAGCGCGAAGCGGTGTTTGCCGCCGCAGCCGAGTTAGTGCGCTCAAACACCGACGTGATCGTAGCGGTTGGACCAGAGGTCGGACTTCAGGCCGCGGTCGCGGCAACGAGCGCAATTCCGATCGTGATCGTCGCCTTCAACTACGATCCGATCGCACGTGGGTACGTTAAAAGCCTAGCACAACCGGGTGGAAACATAACCGGTGTCTTCCTGCGCCTGCCGGAGTTGGCCGGGAAGCAGGTCGAGCTACTGACGCAAGCTTTTCCGGACAAGACGCGATTGGCGATGCTCTGGGATGAGCTTTCTTCCGATCAGTTCGGCGCAGCGGAAAATCGGGCAAAATTGGCAGGTCTGCAAGTATTGACCACGAAATTGGAACATCCGCCTTACGACTTCGATGCAGCCTTCCGGTCGATGACTGAAAGTTCCCCGCAGATGCTACTCATCCTATCGAGCCCGCTCTTTATTACACAGCGGCAGCGGATCGCCGATCTCGCCATCCGCCACCGCCTGCCCGCCATGAGCATCTTCAAGTTCTATGTCGA
>DATBHB010000171.1:0-4684 GCA_036557705.1 Xanthobacteraceae bacterium | reverse complement strand
GAAGTTAGTGAATCCCGTGACGTTGCCGCCCGGATGGGCGAAGCTTGCGACTAGGCCACTCCCGACTGGATCGGGGACATTCACGAACACGATGGGAATGCCGCGGGTTTTTGCCTGGATCAATTGCACCATCTGAGTGTTGGTGGCGAAGAATATGTCTGGCTTCATTGCAGCAAGCTGAGCTGCAAAGTTGCGCGCCTGGTTGATATCGCTCTCGCCGTGCCGAATCTCGATCTGGACATTGCGGCCGTCGTGCCATCCCAAGCCATTGAGCCGGTGACGAAAGGCCGCGATGTGAGGTTCAGCCTCACGGCCGGCGGAGTCCAGAATTGCAATTCGTCGCATCGTGCCGGGCTGCTGCCCCCGCGCCGCAAGCGACCATGTCGCCGCCGCGCCGCCAGACAGGGTGATAAAATCCCGGCGTTTCATGTGTGGATGGCCCCCGCTTGGCAAGAGATCATTTGGCGTGCAGCACGGAGGTCGCTTGCAGTCATGTGTCCGGCCTGTTGGTGCAGTCCGGGTGGACTGCTGGCCCTGATGGGGTGCGCGAACCGAGTCCTCATCATTCAAACGGGATCGATGTCCCGATGAAACGCCAGGTTTGGCTCGGTTGCGTCGGATCGACCGACTGTGCCATCACGCGTCATTGCTCTCTCGCAAGCTCCAGAACGTGGCTCAGCGGCCTAAGCCGCCGCGGCCACGCGCTGGTAGTTCTCATGCCGGTGCATCACCGCCCAGGCGATGCGCGCGGTCTTGTTGGCTAGCGCGACGGCTACGACCAGCGGCGGTCGCCGCCGACGGAGCCCGATCACCCACGGATCGGCTTTGGTCGCCTTCGATCGTAGCAAATTAGCGCTGGCGCCGTTGATCAGAAGCCGGCGCAAATATTGATTGCCGCGCTTGGATATCCCGCCCAGGCGATGTTTGCCGCCGGTGGAATTCTGCCGTGGCACCAGGCCCAGCCAGGCCGCGAACTCGCGCCCACTGCGGAAGCCGCTCGGTTCTACTACCGTGGCGGCGAGGGCTGTGGCGATGATAGGGCCGATGCCCGGAACGCTCGCCAGGCGCTGGCTGACGGGGTTACTCTTGTGCCAGGCCATGAGTTGCTTCTCGATCGCCGCAACCGCCGCCGCCAGCTGCTCAATCTGTGCGGCCAGCACCTGTAGCACTTGGCGCGCCAAATCCGGCAGCCGCGCGTCGCCCTCATCGCGGACAATGTCGATCAGCTTGCCGACGTTGCGCAAGCCCTGCGGTGCGATCACGCCGAACTCGGCCAGATGCCCGCGCAAAGCGTTCACCAGACCCGTACGCTGGCGCACCAACCGCTCCCGGCCACGGTGCAGCAGCACGGCAGCTTGCTGGTCAGCCGTCTTGACCGGCACAAAGCGCATCGTCGGCCGCCCAACCGCCTCGCAGATCGCTTCCGCATCGGCGGCATCGTGCTTGTTGCGCTTGATGTACGCCTTCACGTATTGCGCCGGCATCAGTCGCACCTTGTGGCCAAGCGCGCGCAACTCCCGCGCCCAGTAGTGCGCCGTCGCGCACGCCTCCAGGCCAACCAGACAGGGCGGCAGTCCACTGAAGAACGCTAGAACCTGCGCACGCCGAAGCTGCTTGCGCAGAACCGTCGCTCCCTCTGCATCGACCCCGTGCACCCGAAAAACATGCTTCGCCAAGTCCAATCCGATCGTTGTAACCTCACCCATGGATGGCTCCCATTCGCTGCCGATTCGATCAGACAGCAGTTTGGCACTCAGATGCCGCAAGGGGGCCATCCACCTCATCATTCAATTACCTCGTCGGCGCGCTGGTGCACCGAGAGTGGCACATCGAGCCCGAGCGCCTTGGCAGTCTTGAGATTGATGGCCAGCTCGAATTTCGTCGCTTGTTCGATCGGCAAATCGGCTGGCTTGTCGCCCTCGAGAATCCGCCCGGTATGGACGCCCGCCCGGCGAAAGGCATCCGGAACGTCGTTGCCGTAACTAATCAAGCCGCCGCCCACGGCATACTCACGAAATCCATACATCGCTGGAATCGCATGGCGCGCCGCGAGCGCAATGATTTGATCGCGCCGGCTGACAAGAAAAGCGCCCAAACCAACGAGGAGCGCACCGGCCCGGTCCCGCACAAGGTTCGGAAACGCCACGTCGATGTCACTCGCAGTGCGCACGTTCAGCACAACAAGCTGCAGCCCGAGAGCGCGCGCGGCTGCCTGCACGCTGCTCACCCGCGACGCGGCATTCGGAGCGTTCAGGTCCACGAGCAGAGCGATGACAGCCGCATTGGGCACGAGTTCGTGCAGCAGCGAAAGCTGCTTCGGCTCCAAATCGACACCGAACCAGCTCACCCCAGTGATGTTCTCGCCGGGCCGAGCAAGACTCGCGACGAGACCGAGCTTGATGGGATCATCGCCGATAAGGAAAACGATGGGAATCGTCGTCGTCGCTGCCTTAGCCGCGAACGCGGCGCGGGTGGTGTAGGCAACGATTACCCCGACCCGGCGGCCCACCAGATCGGTGGCGAGCGCCGGCAATCGATCATATTGGCCCTCCGCCCAGCGGTATTCGATCGCGACGTTCCGGCCCTCGATCATGCCGGTTTCGTTCAGGCCTTGGCGGAATGCAGCGAGCCGCTGCGCGAATGGCCCAGGTGATACCCCGCTGAGGAAGCCAATCACCGGCATCACCGGCTGCTGTGCGCGCGCCGCGACCGGCCACGCTGCCGCCACGCCGCCGAGCAGCGTCAGAAACTCGCGCCGTTGCACGTCGAGCATGGGCTCCCCCTCCGGAACCCTTTGAGGGCTGCCAGCTTACCGCACGCTCAGGCTGCCGTGGAAGCATCGGCAGGTCCTTGGGGCGTACCTGAATTGTTCTGAATCGAACGGGGCGCGATCCGCCAGAAGACAGCTGCGCTGCAGGATTCGGTCGATCGCGTCGAATGGAGGGGCCCGCCGACCTCACGGCATGTCCGCTGTACTCCGACAGCTCCCCGTTCCCTGGCTTCACTGCATGCCGGCCTGAGCGATGAGAGCTGCCCCGCCGGGTGTCCGACAATACTGGGGCAGCCGCGGTTCAGGCAGAACGCGAGCCCAGTTCGCAAGTGGCCCGAAACATCAGGCGCCCTGCGTCGACGCTCGAGGAGCGCGGCCACGCGTAGGGCGCGTGAATATCGTATTGGAACGCCGGCAGCTGAACCCGACGGACGATGCGCGGGACATTGACCGAATTCTGAACGAAGCCATCTAGCCCGCGCGCCAACAGCTCGGCGACCAGCAGCGGCTCGCACCCGCGCGGCAGCGCGTGCGCGTTCATGTGCTCGATGCGATCGTCGCTGGCGCGGAGGCGCCCGAGCAGGTCAGCGAGCTGCGCGGCGAGCGGGGGATAGACGCGGGTGAGGCTCCGCCCTGACCTCCTCGTAGGCCCCACGGCGGCGATCGTCCTCCTCCACTTCCGTAAGCCGCTCGCGCAGCCGCGGCACCGCGGCCTACAACCGGTCGCGGTTGCACGCTGTAGCCTCTATCTCGGTGGCGGAACGGAGCGTCGAGGGAGCCAAGCACACTCATCTCTCAAAGTAGCACACGCTTTGCCGATCCGAGCTCGCGCGCTAAAATTCCCGCATAATGTCATGGCATCCAACGGAGGCCGACATGACCCCACGCATCCCTGACAACGTTTCCGGCTGGTTGGCCGAGTGGAGTGTCGTCACCTTCATGTACGATATGCTGCCGCCGCGGGACCCCAACGATGGTGATGACGAAGACGAAGAAGACGAAGAGGACGAGGACGAGGAAGAAGAGCCGGCAGTCATAAGAGAACCCGACGAATAGCTCGCCGGCAAGCCGTCCTCTTTGATCGCGTGCACGGCGCTCGCCATCATCGCCGTGCAGCGGCATGCATGATCGCATCCACCGCCTGCTGCACTGCCTCGTCGTCGATCGGATCGACGTCGGCGAGCTCGCGCGCGATCGCCAGCAGGAACACCGAGCGCTGGTTCGGTTGCAGCGGCACCGCGGCGCGACGCACGGCGGCAAGCTGTTGATCGGTGAGGCGCAAGATCATCGGCGTCCTCAATATCCTGGAAAACTGACGCTGCGGCCAAACTGCGCGCGCATATGTTTCTTGTATTTCTCGGCCGCCTCGAAGGACGCATGGCCCGCCAGTTTCCAGCCAGGTTCAGGCGGCGGCTTCTGATCGTCACCGGTGTCGACCCAAGGACCGAGAATGTTGTAACCCGTCGTCCGTGTCGCGGCAGCGACCCCCGCGATACAGTTCGCAAGGTCGTCATGCCCGTGCGGACCGTGATCGATGCTGTCCTTGCCAGCGCGACTGACTTTGCGCTCCAATCCGACGATCTGGTTGATCGTACGATCGCTCTTGGGCAGCAAGATGCGACCCGAATTGAGCAGCGGGAGAAGGTCGCGATAAAGATCGCTCTTCGGTTGCTCCGACAACACGTAATCGAGGCCCTGCTTGCGGAAGGGCTCCTTCACAAACTCGCCGCCATAGTGGTCGCCAGTGATCTTGTTGACGCGATACAGCTTGCACAGGGCAGCGAACTCTTCGACCACCGCCTCAGGACTGAATGGCGGCCGCGCCTCGCGCAGCGCATCAACGACGATCTGCTCCTCCGGCTTGGCGGTCTTATGAGCGATCGCCAAAGTCATCGAATCCTGCGAACCGCCAGA
>DATBHB010000170.1:0-54945 GCA_036557705.1 Xanthobacteraceae bacterium | reverse complement strand
GGAGATGACCGCAACGGCATTTAGCTGCCTCCTGCCCCCGCGCGGTATTGGCCTACGCAACTGATATGGGTGTTAAGACAAGCGCGTCCAGGGCGCCCGAACGGCCCAGCACACGCGCGGTCTTCACCGTAGGGATACCTCGAAGACTGTCTACGATTTCCAATGGAATCCCGCCAAAGCATTGTACAACGTTCGCAAGCACGGAGTGACCTTCGATCAAGCCGCCACAGTCTTTCTGGATGCATTGGCGTTGACCGTTTACGATGAAGCGAACAGTCAAAACGAAGATCGCTGGTTCACGCTCGGCTACGACGCCAGCGGCAGACTTTTGGCGGTAGCTCACACGTAACAATGCCACCAGATCGACCAACGTTGGGGTGCGCATCATTTCGGCCCGCAAGGCGACGACGCGTGAACGACGCGCTTATCAAAATGAACCACGATAGGTGAGCCATGAATGCACCAAACCCGGATAATAACGATGACATCCCGGCCGAGATCGACTTTACCGGCGGCACTCGGGGAAAGTTCTATCGGCCGAGCGCTCGGCTCAATCTGCCCGTATATCTCGACGCCGACCTGCAAACCTACCTCGCCGCCCTGGCGGCCAAAAAGGGCGTGCCGCTGTCCAATCTAGCCAACGACCTGCTCAAAAAAGATATTGCGATTCTAGAAACTGGGAAATAGGACCGCCAGCGCGTTCCAAGGGGCCGCAGCCTGGAACTCGCCAATGCCCCGCGGAAGCTGTCACCATGCTGAACGCCCTGATTTTTTACGTTGCTGCCGGTGGTTTTTTTGTAATCCTGTTCTATTTCCTTCCGAGATCGACGGATCGATTGCGTGCGAAAGCGCCCAGGAGATTTACGGCGGCGTCCTTTCGATGGCATATCGGTGGCTGGATACTTGAGCCCGAGGCTCTCAGTAATTTCGCGTGGTTCGTGCTTGGGCTCGCTTTATTCGGGGTGATGGCCTGGACTTCTCCACGGCCGAACGCGCTACAAAACGCGCTACACAAAGCCGTAACCGGCTTTGAAAATGCCATTAATTTCAATGACTAAACGGGAAACGGTTCGGCGCCTCTCGACCGCACCTGTTCTCCAACAACCAGCTTGGTTTCGCCCAGCCTCGAGCTGGTTTGGTCAGCTGAACTCGATCTCGGCATAAACGTCGGCCAGCGGGAGATCGATTTGTAGCGCCGGAATGCTGATTGAGGCATCCGGGTCTGCAAACACCTGCGGCCCGGGCGGAAATTGCTTCTCACAGCCGCGGTTGTAGGCCCAAGCCTTGACCTCATCCTGGGCGAAGATGAGGTACGTCTCCAGACTGGGGAGCTGGAGATAATCAGCCGCCTTGTCGCCCAAATCGATTTTCATGGTGGAGGGCGAGAGGACTTCGGCAACAAGCACTGGAGCCTTTGCGGTCAGCGCATCGCCCTTTGCCCCATGGCGATCCACTACCACATCTGGGTAGCGGATCGTGCCGGGCCGAACATCAATGCCGAAGTCGGTGAGCACTATCCATTGTTTCCGGTCAAGGCGCGCACGCAGCGATACGAACATGTTGCCAACGATCAGGCCATGCCGCATGCTGCCGCCGGTCATCATCATGGCGCGCCCACCGGCAAGCTCATAGCGCTCCTCGCGTCCTTGGACCCATTCAAGGAAGGTCGCGTTGTCCATGGGCAGTTGCGATTGGACGTTCATGCATACGCCTCGCAGCAATTGATATAGCCGATGCCGTAAATGAAAAAAGGGTGGAGCAGCGGCCGAACCCGCCGGCGCCGCGGCGGTTTCACCTGCCTGCGAGGGTAAGAGCCGTTGACACGTTCACGCACGGCGCGCTCTTTACCGCGCAACGAGGCCAATCAGAAACGGCGATGATCGAGAAGACTTACCAATCCGCAGAAATCGAGCGGCGCAACTATGCGGCCTGGGAAGAGGCCGGGGCGTTCCGCGCCGGCCGGCCGGAACGCGCAACAGCAAAGCCCTACTGCATTGTTATTCCCCCGCCCAATGTGACCGGTTCCCTGCACATGGGGCATGCGCTCAACAACACCTTGCAGGACGTGCTCGCGCGCTTCGAGCGCATGCGCGGCCGCGACGTGCTTTGGCAGCCCGGAACCGATCACGCCGGGATCGCGACGCAGATGGTCGTCGAGCGCCAGCTCATGGAACGGCAGGAACCCTCGCGGCGAACGCTCGGCCGGGCGGCGTTCCTGGAGAAAGTGTGGGCCTGGAAAGCGCAGTCCGGTGGCGTCATCGTCAGCCAGCTCAAGCGGCTCGGCGCCTCCTGCGACTGGTCGCGCGAGCGCTTCACCATGGACGAGGGGCTCTCACGCGCGGTCCTCAAGGTCTTCGTGGAGCTTTATCGCGCCGGCCTCATCTACAAGGACAAGCGGCTGGTCAACTGGGATCCGAAGCTGCTGACCGCGATCTCGGATCTGGAAGTCCAGCAGGTCGAGGTGAAAGGACACCTCTGGCATTTCCGATATCCGATCGAGGGGGTGGAGAACGCTTTTATCACCGTGGCGACCACGCGCCCCGAGACCATGCTCGGAGATACCGCAGTGGCCGTGCATCCGGACGATCCGCGCTACCGGCGCGTCATCGGCAAATTCGCGATCCTGCCGCTGGTCGGCCGGCGCCTGCCGATCATTGCCGATGAGTATTCCGATCCGGAGAAAGGCACCGGCGCCGTCAAGATCACGCCGGCGCACGACTTTAACGATTTCGAAGTCGGCCGGCGCCACGACCTGCCGCTCGTCAACGTGCTCGACCGGGAGGCGAGACTTAATCTCGATAACAACGAGGCCTTCCTCGAAGGTGTGCCGCCCTCCGCGGAATTGAACGAAACGCTCGCGCTCCACGGCATCGACCGTTTCGTCGCCCGCAAGCAAATCGTCGCCCGCATGGAGGAGGCGGGACTTCTCGCCAAGACCGAGCCGCACACGCATATTGTGCCGCATGGCGACCGCTCAGGCGTCGTCATCGAGCCGTATCTGACGGACCAGTGGTACGTCGATGCCAACAAGCTCGCTCAGCCGGCGCTTGCAGCGGTGCGCGACGGCGGCACTGTCTTTGTGCCCAAGCAGTGGGAAACGACCTATTTCAACTGGATGGACAACATCCAGCCCTGGTGCATTTCGCGCCAGCTCTGGTGGGGTCATCAGATTCCAGCCTGGTACGGCTGGGAACTCGACGGCAACGCGCTCTCGATCGCGAAGACCAAAATCTTTGTGGCGGAAACGGAGTCCGAGGCGCTGGCGCAGGCGAGGGATTACTACAAGAGCGACATCGTGCTGGTCGGAACGCTCGACGAGAGCCTTGCGCATGTCGGCTTCGGCTCGGCTGAGCTTCCCCAAGCCGTTCCGGTATGGCGCGACGAAGACGTGCTCGACACCTGGTTCTCGTCGGCGCTGTGGCCGTTCTCGACGCTTGGATGGCCGGAGGAGACGCGCGAACTGGAACGTTACTATCCCACCGACGTCCTGGTGACGGGTTTCGACATCATCTTCTTTTGGGTTGCCCGAATGATGATGATGGGACTCCAATTCATGAAGCAGGTGCCGTTCCGGACCGCCTACATCCATGCCCTCGTGCGCGATGAACGCGGGGCCAAGATGTCGAAGACGAAAGGAAACGTGATCGATCCGTTGGGCCTGATTGACGATTATGGAGCGGATGCTCTGCGGTTCACGCTTGCCGCAATGGCTGCACAAGGCCGCGACATCAAGCTGTCGATCCAGCGCGTTGAAGGCTACCGCAATTTTGCGACCAAGCTCTGGAACGCCGTTCGTTTCACGCAGATGAACGGCTGCCTCACGGTTCGCGGCTTCGATCCGAAGAGCGCAAGAGAGACGCTCAATCGCTGGATTGCGCACGAGACGCAGAAGGCATCGCGGGAAATTACCGAAGCGATCGAGGACTATCGGTTCAACGAAGCTGCGGCTGCGGTCTATCGTTTCGTCTGGAACATCTATTGCGACTGGTATCTGGAACTTGCCAAACCAGTCATCGCCGAGGGCGATGCGACTTCCAAGGACGAAACCCAGGCCATGATTGCCTGGGTTCGCGACGAGATTCTCAAACTGTTGCATCCGTTCATGCCGTTCGTCACCGAGGAGCTTTGGCGGCTGACTGCCGGAGCGGGCGCAGAACGCGACAGCTTGCTCACGCTCGCACCGTGGCCTCATCACGAACGGCTCTTGGATCACGTTGCCGAGGCGGAGATTGGCTGGATCGTCGATATGGTGACCGCCGTTCGTTCGGTGCGCGCGGAGATGAATCTCACCATGGCGACCGAACTGCCGCTGGTCCTCGTTGGGGTGTCGCCGGAGACCGACGCGCGCGCCGGGCGATGGGCTGAAGCCATCAAGCGCCTTGCGCGCCTCTCCAGCATGTCGGTCTCGCCGTCGGTGCCGCGGGGCGCGGTGCAGCTTCTGGTGCGCGGCGAGGTGGCAGCCTTGCCGCTTGCAGGCGTCATCGATTTCGCCGCCGAACAGGCGCGGCTGGAGCGGGAGATGGCGCGCGCTGCAGCCGACATCGCGCGCATCGACGCCAAGCTCGCCAATACCGATTTCATCCGGCGGGCGCCGGAGGAAGTGGTCGAAGGCGAGCGCGAAAAGCGGGAGGAGGCGCAGGCGCGCTGTTCGAAGCTTGCCGAGGCAATCGAGCGCCTGCGCGGCGCGGCATGATGAAATGTAGGGTGGGCAAAAATCGCTTGGCAGAGCGTGTGTTGTGGGCGATGAGCCCAAGCGATTTTGCCCACGCGGTCGGAGTTTGCGATTCGCGACCGCGTGGGCAAAGGCGCCCGCGAACGTCGTGCGTTAAAATAACTTTCGGGAGGCGCCTTTGCCCACCCTACGAGACTACGGCAAATCCGCGCGCCAATTCTGGCTCGCCGTGGGGTTGTTGTGGTTGGCGGGACTTGGGTTGCGCCTGACCATCCTCGCTGTGCCGCCGATCATCACCCGGATTGCAGCCGACTTGCACCTTTCCGGGACCGAAATCGGAGTTCTTTCAGGCCTGCCTACGATCCTGTTCGCCACAGCGGCAATCCCGGGATCGCTGCTGATTGCGCGGTTCGGAGCGTTGCTCACGCTGGTGGCGGGCCTCCTCATTGCGGGCGTTGCTTCGGGGCTGCGCGGCGCCGTGCTCGATCTTTCTGTGCTCTACGCCGCTACAATCCTGATGAGCGCCGGAGTAGCAATCATGCAGCCGGCCTTGCCGCCGCTCGTTCGACAATGGCTGCCGGACCGCGTGAGCTTCGGCACCGCCGTTTACAGCAACGGGCTCCTGGTAGCCGAAACGCTTGCGGTCATGCTGACGATCCCGGTCGTGCTTCCGATGGTCGGCAGCTCTTGGCGCTTGAGCCTTGCGGTCTGGGGTGTCCCGCTCATTGTCATCGCCATCCTGACGCTCGCTTTTGCGCCACAGCGCCGACGACAGGCGATCTTGCAATCCGTGAGTGCAGCGAGCTGGTGGCCGGATTGGCGCAATTATCGACTCTGGCAGCTCGGTTTTCTCTTCGGCAGCATCAACAGCATTTACTTTAGCACCAATGCTTTTCTGCCGGGTTACCTCAGTGCTGCCGGCCGGCCGGATCTCATCGGCAGCGCGCTGACCGCGCTCAATTTCGGCCAATTGCCTGCTTCATTCGCACTGCTCGCCATCGCGGGCCAGATCGAGCGCAAGGCTTGGCCGTTCGTTTCCTGTGGCGCACTGATGCTGTTATGTCTTGCCGGCATTGCCGGGACGGCCAATCTGTGGACTGTTTTCTTCTCAGGCCTGCTGGGCTTCCTCGGCGCCGTCGTCATGACGCTGGGATTTGCGCTCCCCGCGCTGCTGAGCGCTCCTGCCGAAATGGCACGGATGTCGGCTTCAATGTTCACGATCAGCTACAGCGAGGCGCTTGTTGTCTCGGTGCTCAGTGGAGCGGCATGGGATATCGCCGGCAATCCGCGTTTTGCATTCCTGCCCATTGCGGCAAGCGCGCTGCCGCTGCTCTTCATCCCAGCGGGGATCCGCTTCCGCCCCACGGAGGTTCGTTTGTAGGGTGGGCAAAATCGCGCCCCGAAACATTTCGGTACGCGCTCATTCAGAACGCGATTTTGCCCACGCGGTCGACATCAGAAGTTGGACCGCGTGGGCAAAGGCGGGCAACAGGTGTGCCCGATTCCGGCTTTGCGAAGCGCCTTTGCCGACCCTACAGATCACAGAGAGATTGCAACAATGCCCAACCTCAAACTTACCCTCGCCTGTTGGGACTACGACCGCACGCGCCCGCTGATCGACGGCCGTGTGCGGCCGGAGGGCATCGACCTCGACATTCAGGTGTTGCGCCCGCGCCGGGCGTTCCAGCGGATGCTCGACCAGCAGGCGTTCCAGGCGTCCGAATTGTCGCTTGCCTCCTACACGACGCTGAAAGCGCGTGGGGCTTGTCCGTTCGTGGCCGTGCCGGTCGCGCTGTCAAAGATCTTCCGCCACTCGTGCATCTATGTCCGCTCCGACGCCGGCATTCGCAGGCCCGAGGACTTGCGCGGCAAGCGGGTCGGAACGTCGCAATGGAGTTCGACGGGGCTGTGCTTCATGCGCGGCTTCCTTCAGCACGATTACGGCGTCGTTGCCCAGGACATGCATTGGTTCATGGGTGGGCTCAATACATTTGTCGAACCGCCGCTCATCCCGCTCAATCTGCCTGAAGCCATCAAGCTCGATTTTCTCACCGGCGGACAGACCCTGGAGGCGATGTTCGAAGCAGGCGAACTCGACGCCTTGCTGTCGCTTTACCTTCCAAAGCTGTTCCTAGCCGGCTCGCCGCGGATTGCGCGCCTGTTCCCGAATTTCAAGGAAGTCGAGCAGGATTACTATCGCCGTACCCGCATTCTCCCGATCATGCACACCGTCGTGGTCCGCGAGGATATTCATGACCAGCACCCATGGGCGGCAAAAAGCCTCTACAAGGCGTTCTGCGAAGCGAAAGCGCTGGCTGTCGACGGCCTCTACGACACCGACGCGCTCCGCGTCGCTTTGCCATTCCTCATCGATCACATTGAAGAAACTTGGCGTGTCTTCGGCAAAGACTTCTGGGCTTACGGCCTGGAGCCCAACCGCCCGACCTGGGAGGCGATCAGCCGGTTTGTGTTTGAGCAGGGCCTCGCACCGCGGGTGGCGACCCCGGAGGAGCTGTTTCCGGTGCCGGTGGAGTAGGGTGGACAAAGGCGCACGCGCTTCAGCGCGTGCCATAGCCCGTCGATAAGACGGGCGTGAACGCCCTGATTGCCCATGCGGATGGCACGCATGGGCTTGGCGCTGTTTTCTACGTGTGACACGGCTCGTGGCGTGGGCCGCGCCCATAGCGCGTTGAAGACGCGCGTTAACGCGCTTTAGACCCACCCTACGAATCCCGAAACGGCTTGCTCAAGAAACGCGAACCCTTGAGGCCGTAGCGCCAAGGGTGCTCGACTGCCCGGGTAATGCCGATGCGAACACCAACGGCAATGTCGAGGGTTCCGACACCGCGCATAAGCGCGAACGGCGGCTCATCCAATGGGGCTCCGTTCTGCGCGCCGGTGATGCCGAGCGCCTCGCACAGCCGCCCCGGTCCCGAGCACAGCAGCCGAAGGTCGGAAACGCCGCGCCGCCGGCGCATTGTCGCGATGCCATCGGTTGGCTCAAGCGCGCGGATAAGCACCGCGGCAGCGCTTCCCTGCGGCTCGCACACGAAATTGAGGCACCAATGGATACCGTAGGACCGGTATACATAGGCAAAGCCGGGAGGGCCGAACATGACCGCATTGCTGCGGGTTGGCCCGCGGTAGCTGTGCGCGGCAGGATCGGTGTGGTGATAAGCCTCGACTTCGGCGATCAGACCGCCAATGCCGCGGAACAATAGCTTGGCGCCAATGAGGTCGGGCGCTACATCGTGTACGCTGCGTGCAAAAAAGTCACGCTGCAGGCAAAGTTTCGACATGGAAAGTTGCTCTATAGCAACACTCACAGAAACATCTCTGCCACATACATAGAAAGCCACCGCACGCCGTTATTTGGCCATACCAACCCACGAAAGCGTGGCGTTGCCAAAATGCGACACCAAGCCCTCCCCGAGTAGTGCATCCCGAACACTATGGACGCCAAGACAATCCTCAAGGCAAAGCTTCCCAGTCGCCACGTGACGGAAGGTCCCGAGCGCGCACCCCATCGCTCCTATTACTATGCCATGGGGCTGACGCGGGAGCAGATTCACCAGCCTTTCGTCGGCGTAGCCAGCTGCTGGAACGAGGCTGCACCCTGCAACATCGCGCTGATGCGCCAGGCGCAGGCGGTGAAGAAGGGGGTCGCGGCCGGCGGCGGCACTCCGCGGGAATTCTGTACCATTACGGTCACCGACGGCATCGCCATGGGCCATGAGGGCATGAAATCCTCATTGCCGTCGCGGGAAGTGATCGCTGATTCCGTCGAGCTTACGATGCGCGGCCACTCGTACGACGCCCTGGTGGGGCTTGCCGGCTGCGACAAATCGCTGCCGGGGATGATGATGGCGATGTGCCGCCTCAACGTGCCGTCGGTCTTCATCTACGGAGGCTCGATCCTGCCGGGAAGCTTCAAGGGCCAGCCCGTAACGGTGCAGGACGTCTTCGAAGCCGTAGGCAAGTACTCCGTCGGGCAAATGTCCGACGCCGATCTTGAGCTTCTGGAGAAGAACGCCTGCCCATCGGCAGGTGCCTGCGGGGCTCAGTTTACCGCGAACACGATGGCGATGGTGGCGGAGGCGATCGGTCTCGCTCTGCCGTACTCGTCCGGAGCTCCGGCGCCTTATGAGCTGCGCGATGCGCTTTGCACGACGGCCGGCGAGAAGGTTGTGGAATTGGTCAAGGCGGGAATTCGTCCGCGCCAGATCGTCACCCGCAAGGCCCTCGAAAACGCAGCTGCCATTGTCGGCGCTACAGGCGGCTCGACCAATGCTGCACTGCACCTGCCGGCGATCGCGAATGAATGCGGGATCGACTTCGATCTGTTCGAAGTTGCGAAAATCTTCAGTCGTACGCCTTATATTGCCGATCTCAAGCCGAGCGGCCGTTATGTTGCCAAGGATGTGTTCGAAGCTGGCGGCATTCCGCTGTTGATGAAGACGCTGCTCGACCATGGCTTCTTGCATGGCGAGTGTCTGACCGTGACTGGCCGGAGCGTCGCCGAGAACCTAAAGCAGGTGAAGTGGAACAAAGATCAGGATGTGATCCGTCCTGCTGACCGGCCCCTCTCTCCGACTGGCGGCGTTGTTGGGCTCAAGGGCAACCTCGCACCGGACGGCGCCATCGTTAAGGTTGCCGGGATGGCAGGGTTGCAATTCAGCGGTCCGGCGCGCTGTTTCGACGGCGAAGAGGCATGCTTCGAGGCGGTACGGACCAGGAAGTACAACAAAGGCGACGTGCTCGTGATCCGGTACGAAGGTCCGAAAGGCGGTCCAGGCATGCGGGAAATGTTGGCTACGACCGCTGCGCTTTACGGCCAAGGCATGGGCGGAGCGGTCGCACTCATTACTGATGGCCGCTTCTCCGGAGCCACGCGAGGCTTCTGTGTTGGACATGTAGGGCCGGAGGCCGCGGTTGGCGGACCGATTGCACTCATTCGCGACGGTGACGTGATCGTGCTGGATGCCGAAAAAGGCATTCTCGATGTGGAGCTGTCGAAATCCGAACTGGAGGCGCGGGCCAAGGCTTGGAAGCCGCCTGCACCCATATTCACCTCGGGTTATTTGTGGAAATACGCAGCCCAGGTCGGGGCGGCGCGGCAAGGCGCGGTGACCCACCCCGGTGGAGCGGCCGAAAAGGCGTGTTATGCGGATATCTAATGTTGTCCTGAGTGTTGGCCTGCTGGTCTTCGCGTTGGGCTTTTCCCCGGCGGTGAGCTTCGATGGCACGCCCACCGATGGGCTTGCCAAGGCTCCGCCCAGCCAACCCCACTCGGTCGGGCCGACGCCGGTCGTCGCCGCGCCTCCCCTTGGGGTTCGGCCAAACCCGAACGCCCCGAGGCCGCCAGCGACTATCCCGCGCCGGGCCGACTACCCCGCGGCTGCAGCCGAAGCATTGCGGTCGGGCGCCCAGGCTTTGCGGGAAGGCAAACGCGATCAGGCGGTCACCGCTCTGGAATATGCGGCGGAGCAGGGGGTGCCCGACGCGATGTGGAAGCTCGGGCAGATGTATTCGGATGGCGAGGGTGTTGACCAGAACAAGCTGCGGGCGTTCGAATATTTCAAGAATCTCACCCAGACTCATGCCAATGAGCGCCCCGGCACGCGGCAGGCGCGTTTCGTAGCGAACGCGTTCGTGGCGCTTGGCCACTTCTATATCGACGGTATCCCTGACACGGCCGTTAAACCCGATCCCGGCGTGGCCCGCGACCTGTTCTATTATGCGGCATCGTATTTCCAGGATCCGGACGCGCAATACGAGCTTGGCCGGCTTTATCTCGGCGGCATCGGCACGGCCAAGGACGGCAAACAGGCGGTGCGCTGGTTCGGGCTTGCCGCCAATAAAAATCACCGTCCCGCGCAAGCGGTGCTCGGGAGCATGCTGTTCAAGGGAGAAGGGGTCCCGCGGCAGGCAGCCAAAGGCTTGGCTTGGCTCACAGTAGCCAAAGAAGGCGCCGGACCGGAGGATGCCTGGATCGCGGAGGCCTATCGCAGCGCTTTCGCGCAGGCCACGCAGGACGAGCAGGCGATGGCCTATCGCTTCCTTGAGGACTTGGTCCGACAGCGGCGATAACCGTCGTAGGGTGGGCAAAATCGCGTGCTGAACTATCCACACGAAGGATGTTGCTGCGATTTTGCCCACGCTGTCGACTTCCGCGAGCCGTGACCGCGTGGGCAAATCGCTCTCGCCGTTCTGGCGTGACTTCAAAGTCCGGTGCTGCGCGATTTGCCCACCCTACAGCGCCGTTCCGATCACGGCGCCTCCGCGGCGAGTTCCACCACGACCGGCACGTGATCGGACGGCCTTTCCCACCCGCGCACATGCCGGTCGATCTCTGCGCTGACCAGCCGATCGGCTGCCTGTGGCGAAAGCAGCACATGATCGATGCGAATGCCGTCGTTCTTCTGCCAGGCGCCCGCTTGATAATCCCAGAAGGTATAAAGGCCTCCCTCGTCGCTTCCGGTCCGCAGCGCGTCGGTCAGCCCCAGGTTGCAAAGGAAACGGAAACGCTCGCGTGTTTCCGGAAGATAAAGCGCATCCTTCACCCACGCCTGCGGGCGTCGTGCATCGGCGGCAGAGGGAATGACATTGAAGTCGCCCGCCAGGACCAACGGTTCTTCCAACCTCATTCGTTCACGTGCATACTGAATTAGCCTGTCCATCCATTTGAGTTTATAGGAATACTTATCGCTAGCCGCCGGGTTGCCATTCGGCAGATAAATCGACGCCAGGCGGAGCGCCCCGCCTTTGAAGGAAACGACCGCCTCGAGAAAACGGGCATGATCGTCCTCATCGCTGCCCGGCAAGCGCGGTGTGATTTCGTCGAAGGGCAATCTCGATAGTATCGCAACGCCGTTGAAAGTCTTCTGGCCGTGCACGGCAACATTATAGCCGAGGCTCTCGAATTCGAGCCGCGGAAAAGCATCGTCGATGCATTTCGTCTCCTGAAGGCACACCAGATCCGGCCGACGTTCGGCCAACCAGGCGAGCGCGTTATCCATCCGCTGCTTGATGGAATTGACGTTCCAGGTGGCAATCCGCATAGTGCTTTCCCCTCTGGAGCGGAATCAAACCGGATCCTGGGCCAAATTAGTATGTAGACTGCCCCAGAGCGGAAGCAATTACGGCGGTATTTACGGGATGTTTACGCAAACATGGCGTGCACGACCGCTGGTGTCGTGATATACATGAAAATCAAGCCATAAGAAGTATTGCAGTCGGGTGAGGCGCTAGAGGAGTCCGGGACGGGGTGATTAGCCCCGTCGGCAACGGCATGAAAAGACGTAAGCTCGTCATGGTGGCTGCGACCGTCGCACTGGGAGCGGTGGTCGCGGCGAAATGGACCGATTGGGCTCCTTGGGACCTTTGGACCCCAAAGGGAGCAGTGGCGCAGGCAGAGAAGCAGTCAGCTGCCTCGCGCGCAGTTCCGGTTGAAGTCGTCACTGCCGTCAAGAAGAAAGTGCCCGTTCGAGTCGACCTGCTCGGCACTGTGACCCCGATCGCTAGCGTTGCGGTGAAGACCCGCATCGATACGACGATCCGACAAGTGCACTTCTCCGACGGCGCCATGGTGCGCCAGGGCGATCTGCTGTTTACGTTGGACGGAAGCACGATCGAGGCGCAGATTCGTCAGGCCGAAGGACAGCTTGCGCGCGATCAGGCCTCGCTCGAAGGGGCCGAGCGCGACGTGCGGAGATACGCCGATCTTGTGACCAGGAGCGCGACGCCGGTTATCAACCTGGATAACGCAAAGACGCAGGCTGGGGTGTATGCGGGAGCGATCAAAGCCGACCAAGGCATGCTCGACAACCTGAAAGTCCAGCTTGCATGGTGCAGGATCTATGCGCCGATCTCAGGGCGCATCAGCATGGCTGCGGTCAAGGAGGGCAACTTCGTCCGTCAAGCCGATCTTCAACCGATCGCGACGATCAATCAGATGGCGCCCGTCTACGTCACCTTTGCGGTGCCACAGGGGAGCTTACCCGCGCTGCGACAGGCGCTTGCCAACGAGACCGCGACGATCGAGGCTGCGATACCGGGAGAGACCCGCAAGGCCAGCGGTCAGGTGACGATGATCGAGAACACGGTCGATATGACCACCGGGACGGTGCCGGTGCGCGCCACCATGCCGAACACTGACGAGTTGCTGTGGCCCGGTACGCTGGTGACGGTGCAATTGAGTTTCCGCGAGGAGGAGGCGGTGGTCCTGCCGCCGAACGCTGTTCAGGTCGGCCAAAACGGGTCATATGTGTTTGTGATCAAGGACGGCGTCGCCCACGTCCAGCCGGTCAAGGTCGCACGGGTCGTGGACGAGGAAAATGTTCTTGAGAGCGGTCTCGAAGGCGGCGAAACCGTCGTGACCGAGGGGCAGTTGCGCATCACCGACGGGTCGCGGGTTTCCATGCGCGCCACAAAGGCAGGGTCGTGAGATGAATTTGTCCGAACTTTGCATTCGCCGCCCGGTTTTCACCACCCTGGTGACGGCGACCTTCATAGTCTTCGGTCTCTTCGCTTACCGCCTGCTCCCGGTGGCCGCATTGCCTGCGGTCGACTTTCCTACGATCTCCGTCCAGGCGACGCTGCCCGGTGCCAGTGCTGAAAATATGGCTGTGTCCGTGGCCGCCCCGATCGAGCGGCAGATGGCGACGATCTCCGGGATCAGTTCGATTTCGTCGATTTCCACTCTCGGTCACACCCAGATCAATATTCTATTCAATCTCGACCGGAACATCGACGGCGCCGCCCTCGACGTGCAGACGGGGCTGACTGTAGCCCAGCGGAAGCTGCCGCTGGAGATGACGGTACCGCCGAGCTTCAAAAAGGTAAATCCCGCCGAATCCCCGATCGTCTTCTTGACCGCCAATTCGAAGACCTTGCCGATGTCGACGATCGACGATTATGCCGAGGCCATCCTGGCCCTGCAGATGTCGCAAATTCCCGGGGTCGCGCTGGTCGACGTCTTCGGATCGCAGAAATTTGCCATTCACGTGCAGGTCGACCCGGTGGCGGCGGCGGCGCGGGGAATTGCGCTCGACGACATTCGTCAAGTCATTACTGCGACCAATTCCAACACGCCGGTCGGAACGATGTACGGTCCGAAGCAGAACGTTACGCTGCTTGCCACCAGCGCCATGCGGCACGCCGCCGACTACAAAAACGTGGTGGTCGCCTGGCGCAACGGCGCACCGGTGAGGCTGTCAGACATAGCAACGGTAGTCGACAGTATCCAGGACATCACGCAGGCGAACTGGTTCAATGACGACCGCTCCATCACGCTTGCGGTTATGCGTCAGCCCGGCGCCAATACGGTGGACGTCGTAGATCAGCTGAAAGCCCACCTGCCGAACTATCGGGCTCAGGTCCCGCCTGCGATAAACCTGGGAGTTTCATTCGATCGCTCGATATCGATCCGCCAGGCTGTGGACGATGTCCAGATCACCCTGATGATAGCGCTCAGCCTTGTCATTCTTGTGATCTACCTGTTCCTGCGTTCGGCCTCAGCGACAATCATCCCTGCGCTTGCTGTGCCGGTTTCGCTGATCGGCACTCTCGGATTGATGTATGCACTAGGTTTTTCGATCAACAACATGACGATGCTGGCACTGACCTTGTCGGTCGGCTTCGTCGTCGATGACGCCATCGTCATGCTCGAAAACATCGTTCGTTACATCGAGGGCGGAATGCGGCCCTTCGAGGCCGCTCTCAAGGGTTCAAGGGAGATCGGGTTTACAATCATTTCGATTACATTTTCGCTAATAGCCGTGTTTATTCCGGTTCTCCTGATGGGCGGAATCGTGGGCCGCGTGTTCCGCGAGTTTGCTGTGACGATCGCGGCTGCGATTATCCTGTCTGGCTTCGTCTCCCTCACCCTGACGCCGATGCTCTGTGCGCGAGTGCTCAAGGGTCACCACGAGGGGGAGAAGCAGGTGCTCGTGCTGCGCATGTTTGAGGCATTGTTCCTGGGCATGCGCAAAACCTACGAGTGGACGCTCGATCTGGTGCTGAAAGCAAAGCCAGTGATGCTGGGGGTGACGTTTGCGACCTTGGCGCTTACGTTCTATCTCTATTTCGATATCCACAAAGGCCTGTTCCCCACCGAGGACACCGGTTTCATTACCGGGACCACGACAGCCGCGACTGACATATCGATCCCAGCAATGAAAGAGCTGCAGAAGAAAGTGGCTGACATCATTCGCGCGGACAAGGCAGTCGAGTACGTCCAATCGTCCGTTGGGCCGGGCGGCATCAATCCGACCATGAACAAGGGGCGCCTGTCGATCGCGCTCAAACCCAGAGCCGAGCGCGGCGAGAGCGCAACCGACGTGATCCAGCGCCTGCGCCGGACGGCCAACGTCGTGCCTGGGATAAGCGCCATTTTCCTGGCGTTGCAGAACATTCCCAAGTTAGAGGGCAAAATCACGCAGGCCGAGTACCAGTATACGTTGCAGTCGGCCGATACCGAGACGCTCTACCGAATCGCACCCGAGATGACTGCAAAGCTCGCCAAGATCGATGGCCTGCGTGACGTCAACAGCGATCTCGCCGTCACCAATCCGCAAATGGGCGTCGAGATCGATCGCGAAAAGGCGGCGGTATACGGGGTGAGCGTCGACAAGATTCGCCAGGAGATGTTCGATGCCTTCGGCACCCGCCAGGTGGGGAGCATCTACACCCCCCTCAACGATTACTGGATTATCCTGGAAGCCAAACCGGAATTTCAGAACGATGTCACTGCCCTGAAGAAGATTTTCGTGAAGACGACGAATGGCGTCTCCATCCCGCTCGAATCGGTGACCAAGATCGTGCCGTCAGTTGGCCCGCTCCAGGTCAATCACACCAGCAACCAGCCTTCGGTCACGATCTCGTTCAACCTCGCTCCGGGCTACTCGCTAGGTCAGGCAGTGGATGCGATCCGGGCGGTTGAGCGGGAATCGCGGCTCCCCGCCTCGATCACGAGCGGATTCCAGGGTACGGCCGCAGTGTTCCAGCAGTCTCTCCAAGGACAGGGAATTCTGATTCTCGCGGCCATATTTGCTGCCTACGTGATCCTCGGAATTCTGTACGAAAGCTTCATCCACCCGATCACAATCATCTCCGGTCTGCCGTCGGCCGGCGTCGGCGCACTGCTAACGCTGATGGCGTTTCGGATGGATCTCTCGGTGATTGCCATGATCGGCATCGTGATGCTGGTCGGCATCGTCAAGAAGAACGCGATCATGATGATCGACTTCGCGCTCGAGCGCCGGCGCGTCGGTATGGCCGCCGAAGCTGCGATTCGCGAGGCAGCGCTACTGCGCTTCCGGCCAATCATGATGACGACCTTCGCGGCGATCTTCGGCGCATTGCCGGTTGCGCTTGGGGCGGGCGCCGGCTCCGAGTTGCGCCAGCCTTTGGGCATTGCCGTGGTGGGTGGCCTGGTCTTCTCGCAGCTGCTCACCCTCTACATCACGCCGGTCGTCTACATCTATCTGGACGGCATCGATCGCATGCTCAAGCGGCGGCTTGACCCGCAGCTCGAGGAAGTGCCCGAGCCGGCCGAGATCGAGCGTCCCCACGTTGTGGCGGCGGAGTAAGCAGAGAACGGGCGGCGACTGCCGCCAGCGCATTCGTCCTCTGTGGTCTGTGTCAGAGAGCAAAGCTCGTCCCGCAGCCGCAGGACGCTTTGGCGTTGGGATTGTTGACGCGGAACGAGGCGCCTATCAAATCGTCGACGAAATCAATTTCGGCGCCTGAGAGATAGGCCAGCGAAACCGAATCGATCAGCACCAGCGCGCCGTCTCGGCGGATCAGAATATCGCCGTCCTCCCGCGATGACTCGATGTCGAATTTGTATTGGAAACCGGAGCAACCGCCGCCTTCGACGCTCACACGCAGCATCGCGCCTGCGGGCTCATGGCGCAGGATCTCGCCTATCCGCTGAGCCGCTCGTTCGGTGACGGTGATGTCTTCCATTGCGCCATTCCGATCGCTTCGGGCGATTGCACAAACTATAGCTCATAGGTAGGTGCGCGTAAGGAGTCGGTCAATCGGCGGGATGTGGCCTGCCGTGGCTTGCCGCTCCCAGAGACACGCGCCGCTGGAGGCGGTGAACGCGGGCTTGACTGCCCAAATCTCCCGCGGTCCCGGGCCGGGAGGCGATTTGCCATGGCGATCGAAGCGTTGCGCGCACGCGAACCCTATGCGTCCGATCCATGGCGGAGCCGCGGCCGCCTTTGGCTAGAGGCGGCGAGCGTGACGCGCAATCCTTTCCGCCGCGACTGTGATCGGATCATCCACTCGGCAGCATTTCGCCGGCTTGCTCACAAGACCCAGGTCTTCGTTTTCCACGAAGGTGATCATTTCCGCAGCCGGCTGACCCATACGCTCGAAGTAGCCCAAATCGCTCGCTCGCTTGCGCGCTCGCTCGGTCTCGATGAGGATCTCGCGGAAGCGCTCGCACTTGCCCATGACCTCGGTCACCCGCCGTTCGGGCATGCCGGGGAACGCGCGCTCGATCGGTGTCTGTCTTTGTGCGGTGGCTTCGACCACAATGCGCAGACGCTACGGGTAGTCACGCTCCTGGAGTGCCGCTATGCGGCATTCGACGGGCTTAATCTTACCTGGGAGACGCTCGAAGGACTGGTCAAGCACAATGGGCCGCTCATGGACCGCGATCGCCGCCCGACCGCACGTTACGAGCGTGGGGTGCCGGAGGCCATCATCCGCCATAACTCTACCCAGGACCTGCAACTCTGGAGCTTTCCCGCTGCGGAGGCGCAGGTTGCGGCGATTGCGGACGATATCGCCTACGATGCCCACGACATTGACGATGGACTGCGCGCAGGGCTCTTCGATCTGCGCGATATCGCGGAAATCCCCCTCGCGAAGGATATTCTGGACGAAGTCAAAAAACATCGGCCGTCTCTCGATGAGACGCGAATCGGACCCGAACTGGTGCGGCGGCTGATCACGCGCCTGATCGAAGACGTTGTCGCTGAGACGGACCGACGCTGTGCCGCACTGGCGCCCCTATCCGTTGAGGAGGTGCGCTGCGCAGGATTGCCGGTCGGGAGCTTTTCGCCAACGATTGCCGGGGCGGATCGAGCCATCAAAGCATTTCTCTTCTCGCGCATGTACCGGCACACTCGTATTTCCCGGATCATGACCGAAGCAGAAGGCGTGGTGCTGGATCTATTTGACCGCTATTGCGCCAGCCCGGAACAGATGCCGCCCGAATGGGCGCATGGGGTCGAAGCGGATAGCGGAGCTGGGCGCTTGCGCAGGATCGCAGATTTCATTGCCGGAATGACCGATCGTTATGCGCTGAGCGAGCATGCCAGGCTGTTCAAGGCGACCCCGGAATTGCGATAACGCTTTCCAATCCTTTGACTTGCCGGGACAACTGGGTTAGGGCCGGGGCTATTCGGCTTCGCCGATTCCATACACGCGCATTTCAATCGAGCGGAGTTTCATCAACCGGCAGCGGTTGCGCAGATGGCGACTATTTCGAGCAACATCTTTGCGCTCATGCTGGGCAAGGTGGTGGCCGCAAAGGAGGCACTGGTTCAGGGCGGACTGTTGCCGCCCACGGCCGATGGATCGCGGATAGCCATCGAGCCGACGCGCGACGCGGCCCATGGCGACATGGCGACGAACGCCGCTATGGTATTGGCCAAGGAGGCCGGGAAACGACCTCGCGAACTGGCAGAGGCGATCGCTCAGCGTTTGCGCAAGGATGATCTAGTCGCGAAGGTCGAGATAGCTGGACCCGGCTTTATCAATCTCGTTCTCAAGCCAGCGGCATGGGTCGATGCTTTGCGCACGGTTTTGCGAGAAGGCCGCGACTACGGCCGAAGCAGCGTAGGGCAGGGGACCCGCGTGAATGTCGAGTATGTATCCGCGAATCCGACGGGGCCAATGCATGTCGGACATTGCCGCGGCGCGGTCTTTGGGGACGCGCTTGCCAATCTGCTGGCGGTGGCAGGCTTTGAGGTCACGCGCGAGTACTACATCAATGACGCCGGAGCACAGGTCGACGCACTCGCCCGTTCCGCTTTTCTGCGTTACCGCGAGGCGCTGAGCGAAACCGTCACGATTCCGCAAGGGCTCTATCCCGGCGATTACCTCAAGCCCGTAGGTGCCGCCCTGGCGGGCGAATATGGAGCGACGCTGGCCGCCAAACCTGAACCAGAATGGCTGCCGATCGTGCGGGACCGGGCGATCGGCATGATGATGTCGGAAATTCGCGAGGACCTCATGGCCCTCAATATTGTGCAGGACGTCTTCTTCTCCGAGCGCTCATTGACGGAAAGCGGAGCGGTCGAGCGGCTGATCGAGGAAATGCGCGCCAAAGGGCTCATCTATCAGGGTCGCCTCCCCCCGCCGAAAGGTCAGCCGGTCGAGGACTGGGAGGACCGGGAGCAGACTCTTTTTCGCTCTACAGCCTTCGGCGACGATATTGACCGGCCGCTGCTCAAATCAGACGGCAGTTACACCTATTTTGCCTCTGACATCGCCTATCATCGGTCCAAATTCGACCGAGGCTTTAGAACCATGATCGACGTTTGGGGAGCCGATCATGGCGGCTATCTCAAAAGGATGCAGGCTGCGGTGAAGGCGATCAGCGACGGCGGGGCTGAACTGGACGTCAAAATTATCCAGTTGGTGAAGCTCACCCGAGGCGGAGCGCCGATCAAAATGTCGAAGCGCGCCGGGGAGTTCGTAACGTTGCGCGAGGTCGTCGATGAGGTGGGAAGCGATGCCGCCCGTTTCATGATGCTCTATCGCAAAAACGATGCAGTGCTGGAATTCGACCTCGCGAAGGTTATCGAGCAATCACGGGACAACCCCGTCTTTTACGTTCAATATGGCCATGCGCGCGGGCGATCAGTTTTGCGAAACGCAGCTGAGGTGGTTCCTGACCTGCCGGCGGATGCTGCGGGCCAGGCACAGGCGCTTCTCGACGCAGCCCTTGACCGACTCGATGACCCCGGTGAACTGGGATTGATGCGGCGGCTGGCGCTTTATCCCCGCCTCATCGAAGCCGCTGCTTTGGCCCACGAACCTCACCGAATTGCCTTTTATTTGTATGAACTTGCGAGCGACTTTCACGCCCATTACAATCGAGGAAAAGACGTGCCACATTTACGCTTCATTATCCAGAATGATCCAAAACTGACCATGGCCCGCCTTGCCCTTGTGCACGGCGTTGTCACCGTTCTCGCCTCCGGGCTTGCTGTGCTCGGCGTCGGGGCGCCTGAGGAGATGCACTAGTCTCGCTCGGTGCCGTTGGGCGCGATGAACTGCGGTCGACGGGACCCCCTTTCTCAGGAATGGCCGAGTGCGATGGCACAACCACGGGATTGAACATGGCGGATAACAGGCCCAGTCGATCGCAGCGACCCGGTGAGGCGTCCTGGCGCGGCACTAGCGCTTTTGGACCCGGCGATGGGCCTCCCGGAGGAGATCCGCTCGCGGAACTTGCCCGTCTGATCGGTCAGGATGATTCGTTCAACCAGCCGCCCCAGAGCCGTCCGCGCGGGGCGGGTCCGCGGGACGCGATCGCTGCATCTGGCCCAGCTGCGCCATCAAGGAGCGCCGATTGGCGGAAAATCGCAGCGGCAATGCCTCCCTATGGTCCTGTGACCAATGCACCCGAGCCATCAGGAAATCGCGAACTGCCGGAACCATTGCGTGAACTGTCGCGCCGCAGCGCGATGCTGCGAGATGACGCAGGGATGCGCGGTGCGGATCCCGCTCCTCGCCTCGATTCGGCACATTTTTTCGACCATCAGCAGGAGGAACAATTTCCAGATCCTCGCGGGCACTTTCCCGATCCTCGCCGGGAGGATCATCAATATGCACAGCCGCGCTTCGAACAACACGATGCCGGCGAACCGGCTTTTGCGCCCGCAGCCCACGAGCAAGAGCAGTTCGCCGATCAGCACGAGGAGGAGCACTACGAAGAGCAGCCCGAGAACTCGGCAGATGCGCCTTATTCGGCAGATGCGCCTTACTATGACGAGGGCGAGCCCATGGGGCCTCGCGACGATTACATCTATGACGATCCGCCGCGGTCGCGGGCGCGTAATGGTCTGATCACCGCGGTGACGCTGATCGGTTGCGCCGTTATCGGCACCGCGGGTGCTTACGGCTACCGGACGTATTATGCCGGTCCCGCTACCAGCAAGGTTCCGCCTATCATCACGGCTGAGACCACGCCGAGCAAAATCGTGCCGAGTGTCGATTCACAGCCCAGCAAATCCATCCAGGACAGAGTTGGGGAGCAGGGCCAGGAGCGCATGATTTCACGGGAGGAACAGCCGCTCGACCTGCCCAGTCCTCCGATGCCCCCCGCTCCCCGAATCGTGCTTCCGGCACCGGTTGCGCCATCGCAACCGCCGGCCGCAGCGCCGCCCCCCCCAACAACGCAGCGCGGCCAGCAAACCACCTCTTCTATATCGTCATCTCCCTCCGGGCTAAGTACCGCTGTGGTTGGCGAACCGAAGCGAGTCCACACCGTCACGATTCGACCCGACGGTACGGATGCGGACTCAGCCCCGATCAGCGTCAGGCCGCCGACAACTGCTCAGCCGACAACGGGCCGTCAGACCAGTGCGCCGAAGTCGGCTCCGGCAGCGCGTACCGCGGCGCCATTGTCCCTTGACCCGCAGACGAGCGCACCAGGATTCCCGCCGGCGGCACCAGAGCGAGTGGCCACTGCGCCAGCATTAAACCCGGCGTTGCCGTCGCAAACGGCTCCATCGCCAGCCCCTGTCGCGTCGGGTGGTTACGCGGTCCAATTATCGTCGCACCGAAGCGAGGCTGAGGCTCAATCCACATTTCGCGGCTTGCAGGCCAAGTTCCCCGATCTGCTTGGCAGCCGCAGTCCGATCATTCGTCGCGCCGATTTGGGCGACAAGGGGGTCTATTACCGAGCGCTGGTGGGACCTTTCGCAAGCTCCGAAGAAGCGAGCCGCTTCTGCAGCAGCTACAAGGCTGCGGGAGGCCAGTGCATCGTTCAGAGAAATTAACGCCCGCGCGCTTGAACTGTTTGCGGGCTGGGGGCTGATCAGGCGATGGCCGCCCGTGCTTTCATAACCGGGCTGGCGAGCACGACGCTGACGCCGGATGAGCGTGCGTTCCTGCGCCAAGCCGTGCCCTGGGGCCTCATCCTCTTCCGCCGCAATATTGCAACCGCGGAACAAGTGAGGGCGCTCATTGCGGCTTTTCGCGACAGCACAGGCACCGCTGCGCCGGTCCTGGTGGACCAGGAAGGCGGTCGGGTCCAGCGTCTGGCCCCGCCGGACTGGCCGGCCTATCCGGCCGGTGCAGTCTACGGCCGAATTTATGATGGCGACCCGCAGTTGGGATTGCAGATAGCCCGAGCGGGGGCTCGTCTCATAGCTGCCGACCTTTCGGCACTTGGCATCGATGTGGACTGCCTTCCATTGGCCGACATCCGCGTGTCAGGCGCGGATCAAATAATAGGCGATCGAGCCTACGGCGAGACGCCGGAAAAAATCGCCGCGATTGCCGGCGCAGTTGCGAACGGCCTTGCGGAAGGAGGCGTGCTGCCCGTTCTCAAGCACCTGCCCGGACATGGGCGCGCTACCGTCGACAGTCACAAGGGGCTCCCTGTCGTTGACGCAAGCCGTGACCTGCTGGAAGCGACGGACTTCGAGGCTTTTCGCCCGCTTGCGCACTTGCACTGCGGGATGACCGCACATGTGGTGTTTTCCGCTATTGATCCGGTCGCGCCGGCCACAACTTCGGGCACAATGGTGCAGCAAGTGATTCGCGGCTCGATTGGATTCAGGGGCCTGCTGATGACGGATGATATTTCAATGGGAGCGTTGTCAGGCTCCATGGCCGAAAGGGTGCGCGCTGCGCTTTCGGCCGGCTGCGACATCATCCTTCACTGCAACGGGCGGCTTGACGAGATGCAAGCCATCGCTGCGGAGGTCGCACCGCTCGCAGGCGACGCCCGAACCCGCGCCGCGGCCGCGTTCGCAAGCAGGCGTAGCCCGATCGAATGCGATCTGGTCGAACTGCGCCGAACGTTTGAAACGGCGCTCGCCGAATATCGGACCACAACCGCCCCGGTGGGCTCATGAGTCCAGACGAACCCGCATTCGAGACCCAATGCGTTCCCGAAGCAACGGCAGCGGAGCCTGCCCTTGTTGTCGACGTCGAGGGATTTGAGGGCCCGCTTGATCTCCTGCTGATGATGGCCCGACAGCAGAAGGTGGACCTTGCGAAGATCTCCATCCTGGCCCTCGCCGATCAGTATCTCGCGTTCATCGAGCAGGCGCGGCAGCTGCGGTTGGAACTCGCTGCAGATTATCTCGTGATGGCGGCTTGGCTGGCCTATCTCAAGTCGCGCCTGCTGCTCCCCGAAGCGCCTGAGTCGGAAGGCCAGAGCGCCGAAGATCTGGCCAATGCGCTGGCGCTTCGGCTCAGGCGGCTTGAAGCCATTCGAGGTCTCGCCGAGAAGCTGTTTGCCCGGCCGCAGCTCAATCGTGACGTGTTCGGTCGCGGGGAACCAGAACCGATCGCCCACATCAAGCGCCCGCAGTGGTCGGCAACGATCTACGATCTTCTTTCGGCATACGCCCGCCAGCGTCAGCACCAGGCGCTGTCGCATGTACGGTTTGCCAAGCGCACCGTGTGGTCGCTGGCTGATGCCCGGGCAGCACTTGAGCGTCTGATCGGGCAGGCAGACGATTGGGCTCCTATCGACGCCTATTTGATGAAATACATCTCCGACGCATCGTCGGCCTCGACGGTACTTGCCTCAGGCTTCGCTTCGGCGCTGGAACTCGTCCGCGAGGGTATTGCGGACGTCCATCAGCAAGCACCGTTTGCCCCAATTTACATGCGCAGGCGTCGTTCTGACGTCGAAACATCGACTGATTCCGGCAGCGCGGCGGCTGTCGGAGAAGCGAAGGACTGAACAAAAGGAGGCCGCAGCATGGGTCTTGCGAGAATGCAGCTGATTACTCCGGCCGATGCGTCGGAGGCCGATGTGACTGCACGAAACGTGCCCGAATCGCTCCGTTTGCTTGAGGCCATGCTGTTCGCCGCCTCTGAGCCGCTGGCCGAGGAGGAACTGGCCGAACGCCTGCCGCAAGGGATCGACGTGGGGCGAGCGTTGCTGCAGTTGCAGGAGGAATACGCGGCGCGGGGGGTCAACTTGGTACGCGTTAACGGCAGATGGACATTTCGCACCGCCGGCGATCTTTCCTGGCTGCTCAGCAAGGAGAGCGTCGAGACGCGAAAATTGTCCCGCGCTGCGATCGAGACGCTGGCCATCGTCGCCTACCACCAGCCGGTCACGCGGGCTGAGATCGAGGAAATCCGCGGCGTCTCCACGTCAAAAGGTTCCATCGACGTGTTGCTGGAGACCGGCTGGATCAGGCCTCGGGGGCGCCGCAAGGCTCCTGGGCGGCCCGTGACCTACGGCACAACGGGGGCTTTCCTGTGCCATTTCGGTCTCGACTCCGTCGGCGATCTCCCGGGTGTCGACGAACTCAAAGGAGCCGGCCTGCTCGATGGACGCTTGCCGACCGGGTTCTCCGTCCCGATTCCCTCCGACGATCCCGCCTTGCGGGAAGATGAGGAGCCTTTCGGCCCAGGCGAACTCGACCTCGGTCTAGCCCCTCCCTTGGAACGGAGCGACGACTAACCTCCGGTCCGTAACCGTCTGCGTGATTTGCTCGGAAGGACCAGAGGGGCAAGGCCGGACGCATTGGTCGCGCATGCGTTTGCAGGTTAGTCCTTGTTTTCGGCTATGCCAAAGCCTAATTTGTAGCAATCCTTGAAGACCAAAGGGCCCGTGCGGCCCGGTGGGCCCGTGCGGCCCCGTCGCGACGGAGGACATCGCATGGGTTCTATGAGCGTTTGGCATTGGATCATCGTCTTGGCTGTCGGCTTGTTGCTGTTCGGCGGGCGCGGCAAGATATCGGAATTGATGGGCGACTTCGCCAAGGGCATCAAATCCTTCAAGAAGGGTTTGGCAGAGGAGCCCGAGACCGACTCCGAGAAGGCCGAAATGAAGACCATCGATCAGCAGAACTCGCCGGCCGCGCCTGGCGGGACTGGTGCGGGGATGGGAACCGAAGCGAGTCGAAAAGCCGGCTGACGCAGGTGAGCATTCCGGCCGATCGGTCGGAGGCAACGCGCTCGACATCGGTTGGCGTGCGCGCCATACGTGTCACCTCTAAAGCCAGGGCTTGGCCGCGATCGGGTATTCGGATTCGACAAATCATTTGAGCAGTCGAAGCACGGCGGGATGCACGCGCAACTGGCAATGTTTGATTTCGGTTGGGGCGAACTGGTCCTGATCGGCATCGTTGCACTCGTAGCCATCGGGCCGAAGGAGCTTCCCGGTGCGCTGCGAACGCTCGGGCAATGGGTTGCCAAGGTTCGCCGGATGGCAAACGAGTTTCAGAACCAGTTTCACGAAGCGTTGCGCGAGGCCGAACTCGCAGAACTCAAGAAAGAAGTCGATGAGATGGCGTCGAAGGCGCAGAGCTATGCGCATTTCGACCCGATTGAAGACATCCGCAAGGATATCGAGAGTGCGGCAGGCCCGCCACCCGCACTGGACGCGCCGCTCTCGGTTGCGCCGCTGCCCTTCACGTCCGACTCCTCCACTCCGGCAGAGAAATTTGCGGATTCAGTTCCTTCGCCAGCGGCGCCAGGTGAATCGGCCGCAACTCACGTCGCAGCCGAGTCAGGTGCCGCCCGCCCCGCCGTCACACACGAGCCCATGCAGTCGTCTGGAGAGAGCCGAACGGCGGAGACCCCACCGGCAACCGTCGAGCCCGATGCAAGGAGGCCGGCGTGACCCACGAGGACATCGAGGCGACAAAAGCCCCGCTGATGGAGCATTTGATCGAGCTGCGATCGCGACTGATCAAAGCTCTCCTTGCCTTCATGGTGGCACTCATAGGATGCTTCTTCTTCGCCAAGCAGATTTATAACGTGCTGACCTGGCCCTACGTATGGGTCGCGGGACCGGACGCCCGATTCATCTATACTGGGCTGCTGGAGTATTTCGTCGTCCAGCTCAAGATTGCCATGTTTGGCGCGGCATTCATCTCGTTCCCGGTAGTGGCGACACAGATTTACATGTTCGTCGCGCCCGGGCTTTATCGACATGAACGCAAGGCCTTCCTGCCATATCTGATTGCAACTCCGATTTTTTTCGTGCTCGGTTCGCTCGTGGTTTACATCCTGGTATGGCCGATGCTCACCCGTTTCTCGCTGAGCATGCAACAGGCCGCGGGCCAGGGTCAGGCCGCTATCGACCTGCTGCCAAAGGTCGACGACTATCTGACCTTGATGATGAAGTTGATCTTGGCATTCGGCATCGCGTTCCAGCTGCCCGTCATCCTGACATTGTTGGGGCGCGTCGGCATTGTCACCTCCGATCAGTTGAAGTCGAAGCGCCGTTACTTCATCGTGGGCGCGTTCGTGATTGCAGCCATCCTCACCCCACCCGACGTACTCAGCCAATTGTCGCTCGCGGTGCCGCTACTGGCGCTCTATGAAGGGTCGATTTGGTCGGTGTATTTTGTGGAAAAGAGGATGGCGGCTGCAGCCGCCGCTGGGGCAAGCGCGAACCCAAACCCGGCTGAATAAGCCGGTTGGGATGCAGCGCGCCTTTGAATTTGCAATTGAAACTTCGAAAGCCAGCTCGGCAATTCCGAGAACTCTGATATAACGACGGCTCGATTCTGCGAGCAGACGGCAATGCACGATATCAAGTGGATTCGCGAACATCCTGACGAGTTCGACTGCGCCCTGCGGAGGCGCGGGCTGCCGCCGAAGGCGCATGCTCTAATCGAAGTGGACGAGCGCCGCCGCGCCGCGATTGCAAAAGCGGAGTCGGTTCTGGCACGGCGCAATGCCCTGGCGCGCGAAATCGGCGCAGCCAAGAAGAGCGACGATCAGGCCGCCGCCGAGAAGCTGATGGCCGAGGTCGCGCAACTCAAGGGAGCAATTCCCGCGCTCGAGGCCGAAGAAAAGAAGCTCTCCAAGGAGCTCGACGATGCGCTTGCGGAAATTCCGAATCTGCCTTTCGACGAAGTGCCCGATGGCAAGGATGAAAGCGCAAATGTCGAGCGTCATCGGTACGGGGCCAAACGCAATTACGACTTCGCGCCCAAGCAGCATTTCGAATTGGGCGAGGCGCTCGGGCAGATGGATTTTCAAACTGCCGCAAAGCTGTCCGGCGCGCGTTTTGTGGTCCTTACCAACGGGCTTGCGCGACTGGAAAGGGCGCTTGGCCAATTTATGCTCGATCTGCACACTCGAGATCATGGTTACGCCGAGGTCAATCCGCCGCTGCTGGTTCTCGATGATGTGATGTTCGGTACGGCGCAGCTTCCGAAATTCGCCGAAGATCAGTTCCGGACAACGACAAATCATTGGCTCATTCCGACCGCCGAAGTGCCGCTGACCAACCTGGTGCGCGAATCCATAATGGAGGAAGCGGTACTACCGCTGCGGTTTACCGCCCTGACACCGTGCTTCCGGGCCGAGGCGGGTGCCGCCGGCAAGGACACCCGTGGCATGATCCGCCAACACCAGTTCACCAAGGTCGAGCTGGTGTCGATCACCACGCCGGAGGCAAGCCGTGATGAGCACGAGCGTATGCTTTCGTGTGCCGAGGAGGTGCTGCGGCGGCTCGATCTGCACTATCGGGTAATGATACTTTCGACCGGTGATCTGGGTTTCCCTTCACAAAAGACCTGCGATATCGAGGTCTGGCTACCTGGCCAGAATACTTATCGCGAGATTTCGTCCTGCTCGATCTGCGGCGATTTCCAGGCGCGACGAATGAATGCGCGTTATCGAGTGAAAGACGCCCGCCTGCTCCGCTATCCGCACACGCTCAACGGCTCCGGCGTCGCAGTCGGACGCGCGCTGATCGCGGTGATGGAAACCTATCAGCAGCAAGATGGGTCCATCGCCGTCCCGGAGGTGCTGCAAGGCTATATGGGCGGGACGAAAGTCATCGAGCGAGCCAGATGACGGTATCAGATATCAGGTATCAAGTATCAGGTATCAGAGTTTCGCACCGTCTGATGCCTGATTTCTGATCCCTGTCCTCTGATATGCGCATCCTGATTACCAATGATGACGGCATTAACGCGGACGGACTCGACGTCTGCGCAACAATTGGCAGGACCCTCTCGGAGGATGTATGGGTGGTAGCACCCGAGTTCGATCAGTCGGGAGTGTCGCATTCGCTTTCGCTCAACGATCCTCTGCGGCTGCGCGCCGTCGGCGAGCGCCGGTTTGCCGTCAAGGGGACGCCGACGGACTGCGTAATCATGGGGGCGAAACATCTGCTCAAAGACCAGCAGCCGTCGCTGGTCCTTTCTGGAGTCAATCGAGGCCGCAACACCGGTGAGGACGTCATCTATTCCGGTACGGTTGCCGGTGCCGTCGAGGGCGCCATTCTCGGGATTCCGTCGATTGCTCTGTCGCAGTCCTATAATTCGCGGAGCGGACAGCCACCGTTTTGGGAGACAGCCATTCGCTTTGCTCCTCAGATCATTCGGCGTGTGCTTGACGCCGGGATTCCGCCAGAAGTGCTTATCAACATCAATTTTCCCAATTGCATGCCCGACGACGTCAAAGGCATTGCAGTAACAAGCCAGGGCCACCATCATCAGGAGCGTCTGCGGATCGAACAGCGCAGCGATGGCCGCGGCAACGCCTATTACTGGATTGCATACGTACCCAACCGCACCCATCGAGGCGACGGCGGCACCGATGTGGCTGCGCTGGCTGAGCAGCGCATCGCCATCACGCCGCTCCGCCTGGATATGACGGATGAGCCCTTTATGACGAGGCTCGCAGACCTGTTCGACTAAGGTTTGGCTGCCAATACAGTGTCCAGCATTCGGCTCAACCCATCGATCTGGAAGGGCTTCTTCAATGTCGGCCGCCCGCGATAGGCTTCCGGGAGGCCCTGTTCGCCATAGCCGGTGGCAAAGATGAAGGGCCTGCCGCGCGCCACCAGGGCATCGACCACCGGCACCACCGGCTGGCCGTCAAGATTGACGTCGAGGATCGCCAAGTCGAATTCGGCGTTTCGCGCTGCTTCGATCGCCTCATCCAGGTGTGCGACGGCTGCTGCAACGGTGCAACCCAGTTCGCAAAGCATATCCTCAAGCAGCATGCGGATCATCAATTCGTCCTCGACCACGAGAACGCGTTTCGCGGACGAGGGACTGGCTTCAGGCTTGGAAGCGGTAGTCATAACTCGCTGACCGGTAGTGCCGATGACAGATGTGGTGCAGGCTGAGGATGTACCCCCTTGGGCGGCTCAATCGCATCAACGGCGCTTTCGTCGTGATTCAGGCGACAAAAGCTGCGTCGGCTGGACACCCCGCAACCAACACCGCGAGCCGGCTTTGGTTCCAGGGACGTTCCGAATTTATCGCACCAGGGCCGGCGGAAACGAGAAGGAATTATCGTGATGAGGCCGCCAGCTGACCAGGATGGCGTTGGCCGGATGCAGTTCCTGCTGAGCCTGCGGCAGCGCGGGATTACAGATCCGGCCGTGCTGCGAGCGCTCGATGAGGTTCCGCGCGAGCACTTTGTCGAGGCGAAGTTCGCAGAGAGTGCCTATGCGGATCAAGCACTGCCCGTCCTCTGCGGGCAGACCATCAGCCAGCCGTTCGTCGTCGCGTACATGACCGAGCAACTCGCGGTCCGGCCGGAGCATCGCGTGCTCGAAGTCGGGACCGGTTCGGGATACCAGGCTGCCATCCTCTCGCGTCTTGCGCGGGAGGTAATTACGGTTGAACGATTTCGAACATTAGCCGACGCCGCACGGGAGCGGCTGGCAAGGCTCGGGTACCGCAACGTGGAGACCCGCCTGGGCGACGGCCTTGCCGGTGCGCCCGACCGAGCGCCTTTCGACAGGATCATTGTTACAGCAGCTGCCAGTTCCGTTCCGGAGTCGTTGGTCAACCAGCTTGCAGAAGGTGGTGTAATGGTCCTCCCGGTCGGGCCTCCAACGGGCAGCCAACACCTGCTCAAACTGACTAAACACGATGGGGAAATCGCGCGTGAGGAGCTGATCGCAGTGCGTTTTGTGCCGCTGTTGCCCGGTCAAGCGCACGCATTATGAGGAACATGCCACCGCCCGGTAAGCTTGATGGCGCGTAATTGCTTAAAGCCTTATTTACTTCCCAGGTGCTAACTGCCGAGACTGTGTTGCGTTGCGTAGCGTAGCAGTGAGTAAGCCATGTTCTCGGCATTCGAACTGTTTTGGTCGCCGTGGCGGCCGATTGTGGTGATCGTTGTGGCGATGGGAGCTGCTGGTTGCAGCAGCGATTCGACGCGGTTCGGCGATCTGTTCGGCCCGAAAACGACAACTGACTATACCGGTTCGGCTCCTCCGGCTCCTGCAGCCCCTGCTGGTCTGGTCCAGGAATCGCAGCTTGCACCGCCAAGCCAAAACCTGCCCGCCCCGCCGGTCATCAAGCAAACCGTGACCTACGACCCGGCGCCCTATTCGAGGACAGTTATTTCGCAACAAGGAACCGGGAGCACGCCAACCCTCTCGCATGAAGCCAGCCGGGTGAAGCCGCTTCGTCCCAGCGCTCCGCTGGGACGACCCGCTCCGGCGGCCCCGGTCAGTTCAACCGTTCATGTGGTCAGGCCTGGCGACACTCTGTCGAAAGTTGCCCACCGCTATCACCGTTCTGTCGCCGATCTGGCAAGGGCAAACAATATTGCACCCCATGCCAGTCTCAAGATCGGCGAACGCCTGACGATCCCCGGCGTCAATGCGCCGGCCAGGGCCAGTGTTCCTGTCCAAAGAGCGCCCGTTGCGAGCACCACGCCGCCGCCGGGCGCGAACGTACTCAGCGCCGTGCCTGAAGCGCCGGTCGCCGCCCCGAAGCCCGCGAGCGAAGGAATCGCGTCGCTGCGCTGGCCGGTGAAGGGACACATCATCGCCGGCTTTGGGCCGAAAACGAACGGGCAGCAGAATGACGGAATCAATCTTGCGGTACCTGAGGGCACGCCCGTCAAGGCTGCCGAAGACGGCGTCGTCGCCTATGCAGGCAATGAGCTCAAGGGTTACGGCAATCTCGTGCTGGTGCGCCACCCCAACGGCTATGTGACCGCTTATGCGCATGCCAAAGAGCTGATGGTCAAGCGCGGGGATGAGGTCAAGCGCGGCCAAATTATCGCCAAGTCTGGCCAGACCGGCAATGTCGACGCTCCGCAGCTTCACTTCGAAGTGCGCAAAGGCCAGACTCCGGTCGATCCGATTCCACTGCTTACCGGGGGTTGATCAGAGGACGGATGAACGGCGGCGCACGGCAGAAGCCAGAGGCTGTGCGTCGTCCTCCGTCTATTCCGCTTCTATCAACCGGACTCCACGGCGCCCCGCCAAGTCCTGCACGTATTGCCAGGCGACCCGCCCCGAACGAGCCCCGCGGGTCGTAGCCCATTCGAGCGCTTCGCGCTCGAATTCGCCGTGCTCGACTGGAATACCATAGTGGGCCACGTAGCCTTCGACCATCGCGAGATATTCATCCTGGCTGCAGCGATGGAAGCCGAGCCAAAGGCCGAAGCGGTCCGAGAGTGAAACCTTTTCTTCGACGGTCTCGCCGGGGTTGATTGCGCTTGCGCGCTCGTTTTCGACCATGTCGCGGGCCATCAGGTGGCGCCGGTTGGAAGTCGCGTAGAATACGACATTCTCCGGTCTGCCTTCTATGCCGCCTTCGAGAACGGCCTTGAGCGATTTGTAGCTCGTGTCCTCCGCTTCGAAGGAAAGGTCATCGCAGAACACGATGAATCGATGGGGCGCTCCACGCGTCAGCGCCATCAGGTCGGGGAGGCTGGCAATATCCTCGCGGTGGATTTCGACCAGCTTGAGCCGCGGCGCTCTCGCGTTGGGGTGAGCGAGCGGCGCATTGAGCAAAGCGTGCACTGCCTTGACCAGGGAAGATTTCCCCATTCCCCGGGCGCCCCAAAGGAGCGCGTTGTTTGCCGGAAGCCCGCGGGCGAACCTGTCGGTATTCTCGACCAGAAGGTCACGCACACGATCGATCCCTTTGAGCAGCGATATCGCAACGCGATTGACCCTGGGGACGGGGACCAACCGCCGTCCATCGGGGTGCCATACAAAAGCATCGGCCGCATCGAAGTCGGGCGCAATGGGCGCTACGGGTGCCAGCCTTTCCAGGGCCGCTGCGATCGAGGCAAGGGCGTCGCCCGAAGACCCGCTCTCGGCTGGAGGCGAAGGCTTGTTGGTCGGGAAATCAGGCAGTGGGCGCTTGGCCATGGCTGGCATTCGTTGCACCGCACCCTTAGCGGGGCACCGGGTGGGGAGCAAGCACGGCAGACGGCACGTCTCATCCCGATCTGCAGGGTGCGGCGCGGGCTGGAAACATGCGACAAAATCGACAGATGCGGCACCTGGGAGGGGGCAAAGCCGCATTGCAATTGAGGGCGTGGCCGCTATAGTCCGCGCGCTTTCGACCGCTGAATCCGAGCATTGGCACAAGGCCGCTCGAAGCGGATTTGCCAAGGGATCATCGATGTTCGCGACGCCCGTCTACGCTCAGGCTAGCCCGCTGGGCGGCGACGCGTTCAGCATGCTGATTCCGTTCGTCCTGATCATTGTTATGGCCTATTTCCTGATCCTGCGGCCGCAACAGAAGCGGGCGAAGGAACATCAGGAGATGATCAAGAACTTGCGCCGTGGCGATACCGTGGTTACCTCGGGTGGGCTCCTGGGCAAGGTCACCAAGGTCCTCGACGAGGAGCAGATCGAGGTCGAGATCGCCGACGGCGTGCGTGTGCGACAGGTTCGCTCAATGGTGACGGGCGTCCGTGCCAAAGGTGAGCCGGTCAAGGATGTCCCTGCGACCTGACCCGCGGCTTGGCGGCTACTCTCGAACCGAACGGTCACAACCATGCTGTATATTTCCCGGTGGAAGGCATTGGGGATCCTGCTCACAGCGCTCCTCGTGTCGCTCATGTCCGTGCCCAATTTCTTCCCGGAGAGCACGATCCGGAAGCTGCCCGAATGGGCGCAGCGCCATATCGTGCTTGGGCTCGATCTCCAGGGCGGCTCGCATATTCTCCTGCAAGTCGACGAGGACGACGTGCGCAGGCAGAAGCTCCTGGCGCTTCAGGACGATGTGCGCAAGGTGCTGCGCGAGGCGCGGATCGGACTGACCAGCGCGCCTGTGATCCGGGGTAACAGCGTCGAGGTCCACATCCGCGAGAGCGATTTGCAGCAGGGCTATGCCAAACTTCGGGAACTCTCACAGCCGCTTGGCGGCGTGCTCAGCGCCGCCGGCCAGCGCTCGCTCGATGTCGAGAATGTGGGCGGAGGGCTTGTCCGTCTCACGGTGACGGAGCCGGCGATCCTCGAGCGCATGCGACAGGTCGTAGACCAGTCGGTTGAGATCATCGGCCGCCGGGTCAACCAGCTTGGCCTCGTAGAGCCGTCAATACAACGCGAGGGAAACAATCGCATTCTGGTGCAGGTGCCCGGCCTGGGCGATCCGCAGCAGCTGATCAATCTGATCGGCAAGACCGCGAAGCTCACTTTTCGGATGGTCGATACTTCGACGACTCCGCAGCAGGCGCTCGAGAGTCGGCCCCCGCCCGGCACCGAAATCGTTTATGGGAGCGCCCAGGACGGCCGCCAGCCTTATCTGTTGGAAACTCGCGTCCTTGTCTCGGGCGAGGAGCTGACCGACGCTCAGCCCGGTTTCGATCCGCGCACCAGCGAACCTGTCGTCAATTTCAAGTTCAATAACTCCGGAGCGCGGAAGTTTGCTCAGGCCACGAGCGAGAATGTCGGTCGCCCATTCGCCATCGTCCTCGACAACGAAGTGATCTCCGCGCCGGTCATCCGGGAGCCGATCATCGGCGGGTCCGGCCAGATCTCCGGCAACTTCACCGTCGAATCGGCTAACAATCTAGCGATCCTGCTGCGCGCCGGTGCGCTGCCGGCAAAATTGACCGTCATCGAGCAGCGGGTCGTCGGCGCCGGGCTTGGGCAGGACTCGATCCAGAAGGGCCGGGCGGCCTCCTACTACGGCGCTGCCCTCGTGGTCGTCTTCATGGTCGTGACCTACGGGATCTTCGGCGTATTTGCCAGCATCGCGGTGGGAGTGAACGTGGCGATGATTTTCGGAGTGCTCTCTTTCCTGACGGCGACATTGACTCTGCCGGGCATCATTGGCGTCGTGTTGACGATCGGCATCGCGGTCGACAGCAACGTCCTCATTTACGAGCGTATCCGGGAGGAGGTCCGCACTGGCCGCACCCCAGTGTCGGCCATCGATCACGGCTTCACACGCGCACTGGCGACCATTCTCGATTCCAATATCACCACGTTCATAGCGGCAGCTGTCCTGTTCTTTATCGGGACGGGCCCGGTGCGCGGTTTTGCCGTGACGCTGGGAATCGGCATTCTCACCACGGTGTTCACGGCTTTCACCCTGACCCGGCTGATCGTCTCGTGGTGGGTGAGATGGTCTCGCCCACAGAAGCTTGCGATTTCCTGAGGCTTGTATCGTGCGCCTTCATTCCGCCATCCCGTTGCTACGGCTGGTGCCCGACGACACCAAGTTCGATTTCATGCGCTTTCGGCGCATCAGCTTCCCGTCGTCTGCGGTGCTCTCGATTATCGCCATTCTCTTGTTTTTCTTTCACGGATTGAACTTCGGCATCGATTTCATCGGCGGCACGCTGATCGAGGCACGCACGACGTCGGGGCCCGCCGATCTCGCCAAGATGCGGACAACTCTGGATGGGCTGGGCCTCGGCGACATCCAGCTGCAGCAGTTCGGCAGCCCCGATACGGTACTGATCCGCGTAGCCGAACAGCCGGGTGGAGACGAGGCGCAGCAGGTCGCCAAGAACAAGGTCCGTGCGGCGCTCGGCAACGACGTCGAGATCCGGCGGGAAGAGGTGGTCGGGCCACGCGTGTCGACCGAACTCTTGGCACAGAGCACGATCGGTCTCATGATCGCGATCGTCGCGATCCTGATCTATCTGTGGTTTCGATTCGAATGGCAGTTCGCACTCGGCGCGATGATCGCGAATGTGCACGATCTTGTGCTCACGATCGGATTCATGTCGCTGATGCAGATCGATTTCGATCTTTCCAGCATCGCGGCGCTGCTGACGATCCTGGGCTATTCTCTGAACGACACCGTGGTCATTTACGATCGTATCCGGGAAATGTTGCGCCGGTATAAGCGGATGTCGATGCCGGATCTGCTCAACATCTCTGTCAATTCCACTCTGTCCCGATCGATCATTACCCATGTGACCGTCACTCTCGCTCTCCTCGCGCTCCTTTTGTTCGGCGGCCATGCCATCCATAGTTTCGTGCAGACGATGCTGTTCGGCGTCGTGCTGGTCGGCACCTATACGTCGGTATTCATCGCGGCGCCGATCCTGATCTATTTGGGAGTAGGTACCACCCGTACCGCCGTCGAAGAGGCTCCGGCGCGCACCGCAGCGGAGACAGCAGCCCGTTAGTTCAGCGCCGATGCAGGGCGCATTCGGTTATTGCGAGGCGCTCCTGCGCGACGGCGATAGGGACCGCTTCCTCGTCACGTTGTTTGCGCCGGCTCGGGCACGGCCTGCGCTTCACGCACTCTATGCCTTCAACCTTGAAATCGCCCGCGTGCGCGAACGTGCTCATGCGGCCCCGGCGGGCGAAATTCGCCTGCAATGGTGGATGGATGCCCTCAGCGGAGAGCGGCTTGGCGAAGCCCAATCCTACCCGGTGGCGGCAGCGCTGCTGGACACGCTTAAGCGCTACCAGCTGCCATTCGAACAGATCGCTGCGATGATCGATGCACGCCGGTTCGATCTCTATGACGAGCCGATGCGGACTTTCGCCGATCTTGAGTCCTATGCTGACCGCGTCGCGTCCAACCTGATCCTGCTGGCGGCGCAAATCCTCGCCGATGGCCGCGAGCCCGGGATTGGAGTGCTCCCCCATCATGCCGGGCTTGCACAGGCCATCACCGGACTGCTTCAGGCGTTTCCTCTCCATGCTGCGCGCGGCCAATTGTTCGTGCCGGTTGAAATGCTTGAGCGGCACCATGCTGACTGGCGGACGCCAATCCGCAGGCCGGCCACCCGGCAGTTGCGGGCAGCGCTCGCGGAAACTCGGCTGATCGCCCGGCAACACTTGGCAGTCTCGCGTGAACTGATCGCGGCCGCACCGCCCGCCGTCCTCCCTGCACTGCTGCCGCTGGCGCTCGCAGGGCCAACGCTCGCGCGCATGGAGCGGCGAGATTACGATCCGTTCGTGCCGGTGGAAATCGCATCGTGGAAGCGCCAATGGCTGCTCTGGCGCGCGGCGAGACGACCGCAACGGATCTTTGAATAATCTGACTGCGTCAGAAGCGTCTCCGTAGAGTGGGCAAAGGCGCGGTCCACATGCACGAGCGCCGCCACACGTTAAAAAGAGCGCCGTGCCCACGCGGACACTCGCGTGGGCCTCAAGGGCATTTACGCCCGTCTTCGCGGGCTATGGCAGCACGCGCTCGAGCGCGTTGCGCCTTTGCCCACCCTACGGAACTCCGATTCTTGCTGCGCTGGATCATTCCGCAGCCGTGGCGTGAACACCGCACTCGATCCAGTGCTCAAGGTCGGCAAGTGCGCGACGCGTGAGTGCCCGTTTTTTTGCGAGCGTCTTTTCGGAACCTCGCAGCCGGCCTCCATCCGGATTCTTGACCGCGTTCGCCAGGGGCGGAAACAGCCCGAAATTGACGTTCATTGGCTGGAACGAACGCGGACCTTCTTCGATCGAGCGGACGTGTCCGCCGGTGATATGGCTCAACAAGGCGCCAAACGCTGTGGTCGAGGGCGGCGGTGCCAAGGGCTCGCCGCGCTGCTCGGCGGCGGCAAATCGCCCGGCCAGAAGTCCGATTGCGGCTGATTCCACATAACCTTCGCAGCCGGTGATCTGGCCGGCGAAACGCAGCCGTGGCTCGACTTTGAGCCTCAGGGTTGGATCGAGCAGGCTGGGCGAATTGAGAAACGTGTTGCGGTGCAGTCCGCCCAGTCGCGCGAATTCTGCCCGTTCCAGTCCGGGTATGGAGCGGAAGATTCGAACCTGCTCGCTGTGCTTGAGCTTGGTCTGAAACCCGACCATGTTGAACAAGGTGCCGAGCTTGTTGTCCTGCCGCAGCTGCACAACCGCGTATGGCTTGGCGGAGAGGGAATGCGGGTTGGTGAGGCCGAACGGCTTCATCGGTCCGTGTCGTAGCGTTTCCCGCCCGCGTTCCGCCATCACCTCAATCGGCAGACATCCGTCAAAATACGGAGTTGTCGCCTCCCAGTCGTGGAACGAGACCTTGTCGCCGCCCAGAAGCGAATCGACAAAAACATCGTATTGCTGCCGCGTGAGCGGACAGTTGATGTAATCGAGTCCGGATCCACCCGGTCCACACTTGTCGTAGCGCGATTGCATCCAGGCAACCGACATGTCGATCGTCTCGCGGTAGACGATGGGCGCGATCGCATCGAAGAAGGCGAGCGCGTCCTCCCCGGTGCGCCGAGCGATGGCTTCGGCAAGGGCAGGGGAGGTGAGGGGGCCAGTGGCGATGATGACGTTGGCCCAGTTCGCAGGAGGCCCGGCGATCTCCTCGCGCCGCACCTCGATGAGCGGGTGAGCTTCGATCGTCCGGGTGATCGCCGTCGCAAAACCATCGCGGTCAACGGCCAACGCACCGCCAGCCGGGACCTGGTTTGCATCGGCGGCGCGCATCACGAGCGAATCGAGCCGCCGCATTTCCTCATGCAACAGGCCGACGGCGTTGTGCTCGCGGTCGTCGGAGCGAAACGAATTGGAGCAGACGAGTTCGGCCAGCGCTGCAGTTTTATGGACCGCGGTCGTGCGTACCGGCCGCATCTCGTGCAGGATAACGGGCAGGCCGCATCTGGCGACCTGCCACGCGGCTTCGGAACCCGCGAGACCTCCACCGACGATATGCGTCTCCTGTCGCACGCGAACTACTCTCCTGCGATGCTGGCGCCGCCGAAGCGCTCCCTCCAGCGCGGGATCACATCTCGATTGTAAACATTATCGGGAATGCCCCCTTTGAGCGCAGTCACCACCGACCGAGTCGCCCAGGTGACACCTTGACGTAATTCTCCCCCTTCCGTGTAGGACGCGGAGTGCGGCGAGAGCAGGACGCGCTCGCCGAGCTTGCGCAGCGGTGAATCCAGCGGCAGCGGCTCCTCCTCGAAAGCGTCGATCGCCGCGCCGCGGATGCGGCCGCTTTCAATGGCCTTTGCCAAGGCCTTCTCGTCGATCACCTTCCCCCGCGCGGTGTTGATCACGATGGCATTGGGCTTCATCAGGCCAAGCTCGCGCTCGCCGAACATGTAACGGGTCTCCTTGGTGAGCACCACATGGAACGAAACGACATCGGCTTCGCGCAGCAGCGTGTCGTAGTCCACGGCGCGGACATTGTGGGTGAGAAAGTGCGCCGGCGGGACGTACGGATCGTAGGCGATCAGACGCGCGCGCCAGGGCGCCAGCAACTGCGCAACCCGGGTTCCGATGCGTCCCAGTCCGACGAGGCCGATGGTCTGGCCGGCAAAGCCATCCGACGACCGGCCGCCGACGTAATAGGCGTAATTGTCGGGCGTCCGCCATTTGCCGGCGCGGACGTCGGCGTCGCGCTGCGCCACTTTCTTCAGCAGCGACAGCATGAGGGCGATGGTGGTCTCTGCCACGCCGAAGCAATTCGACTCCGTCGGAGCATGGCAAACCATGATGCCCAAGTCGGTCGCGGCCTCCGTGTCGATGTCATCGACGCCGACGGTATACTTGGCGATGACGCGCAGCCGCTGCGACGCCTGCATGATCCGCCGGCTGATCGGAGTATGCCGCATGGAAGTCCCCATGAGCGCGACCGTGTCGCGCGCGGCTTGGACTACCGTCTCCTCGTGCGCGGTGCGCGGCAATTGCCAGGCGCGATCGCCAAACATGATTTCGCAACCGAGTCCCTCGAGCGCATTGATGGTTTCGGGCGGCTCCTCGCGCGGGGCAAAAATGAGGATTTTCGGTTTGGACATCGATGCTCCGATGATTGGCGTGGTTAGAAAGTTCGAGGCGAACGGCGAATCCCGGACTGCGAGGGCTGCTCAGTCGAGCCTGATCCCGCTTTCCTTGAAGATCGTCACCCAGCGGCCGGCTTCCTTGCGGAAGAATGCTTCGAATTCTTCCGGTGTGCTGGCGACTGGATTGATGCCGGATTTCTGCAGCTTGTCGTAGATCGAACGATCGGCAAATGCGCCGGCGATTTCACGCTGAATCTTCGCGACAATCGGACGCGGCGTACCGGCGGGTGCTACGATTCCGGTCCAACTCGAAACGTCATCGAGAGCAGGCAGACGCGCGGTGACCGACAGGGGCGGGACGTTCGGCAGGGCAGGCAGAGGCCGGCTGTTGAGCTTTGCCAGAGGGCGGAAGCTGCCGCTCTGGATCAGCGGCAGGCTCGAAGCAACGCCGTCGATGATGAAATCGACCGAGCCGGTCAGCAGTGCCTGCACCACATCGGCGCTTCCCTTGTAGGGAATGAGCTGAACCTCGATGCCGGCCTCGCGGGCCAGGAGATAGCCGGCGAGCCGGGTGGTGAGAATGCCGGCGCCGTAGTTCAGCTTGCCCGGGCTCGACTTCGCTCTTCCTATCAGCTCCGCAACCGTGCTTGGGCCGTCCGCGGCTCGCACCGTGAGGAGCGATGTATTCTTCGAGGCCAGCGAGATGTAGGTGAAATCGGTATTGGGATCATATGGGAGGCCGGCCTTGGTCGCGAGATTGAGCACGAGGGTTGTGTCCATGGCAGCGAGCAGCGTGTAGCCATCAGGCGCAGCTTTTGCGACCAGTTGCGCCCCAATGATCGTGTCGGCACCCGCGCGGTTCTCGACCAGCACCGGCTGGCCCCAGTCTTCGCTCATCTTCTGTGCGAGCACGCGCGAAAGGATATCGGTCGGTCCGCCTGCCGGAAACGGAACGATGATACGGACAGGCCGGCTGGGAAACGTCGGCCCGCTCTGCGCAATGGCTGGCGCGACCGTCAACAGGAAAAGGGCCGCGATGCCAATACGGCGAATCCTGGTGGCACGCCTGGTCGCGCCGGTCGTGACTCGGAGGACATTCATCGCGCTTTTACGCCAAATGACCGTTTGCTATAGCCCAGCTTTGGTCTAGCCGGGCAAGCCCAGCTGGGTCAACGCGATCTCGGATAGTTCGAGTTCGCGCGTTCCGGCCGTGAGCGAATATGTCCGTTGACGCCGCTACCGTTCGCCATATCGCGCATCTCGCACGCATCACGGTCAGCGAGGAGGAGATCGATAATCTACAGCGCGAGCTTAACACCATTTTGGCCTTCGTGGAGCAGTTGGCGGAGGTGGATGTCGCAGGCGTCGAGCCGATGACCTCGGTCACGCCGATGGCGATGAAAAAACGCCCCGATCGGGTCACCGATGGCGGTATTCCCGACGACATTCTCAGGAATGCGCCGGCGAGCCAGGATCATTATTTCCTGGTGCCGAAGGTGGTGGAATGAAGACCGGATGACGGAGCTCACTTCGCTCACCTTGGCGCAAGCGCGCGACCGGCTGCGAAAGAAAGAATGTTCCGCAGCCGAATTGACCCAGGCGCATCTTGCCGCCATGGCGCAGGCACGTGTGCTTAACGCCTATGTGCTGGAGACGCCAGAAGTCGCCAGCAAAATGGCCAAAGATGCAGATCGGCGCCTGCAAGCCGGCGAGGCGCGCCCGCTCGAAGGCATTCCGATCGGCATCAAGGATCTCTTCGCGACCAAGGACGTGCGCACCACGGCGTGCTCTCGCATTCTCCAAACATTTGAACCGACCTATGAATCAACGGTAACGTCCCAGCTTTGGCGCGATGGGGCCGTGCTGCTGGGCAAGCTCAACAACGATGAGTTTGCCATGGGCTCGTCGAACGAGACATCGTGCTTCGGGCCGGTGATTTCGCCTTGGCGGCGCAAGGGCGCGAATACGCCTCTGGTGCCGGGCGGCTCCTCCGGCGGCTCCGCCGCGGCCGTGGCGGCCGGACTCTGCCTCGGCGCTGCCGGGACCGATACCGGCGGGTCGATCCGCCAGCCGGCAGCATTGACTGGCATTGTCGGCCTCAAGCCGACCTATGGACGCTGCTCGCGCTGGGGCATTGTGGCCTATGCGTGCTCGCTCGATCAGGCCGGGCCGCTCGCGCGCACGGTGCGCGATGTCGCAATCCTGCTCACCTCAATGGCTGGACACGATCCCAAAGACACCACATCGGCCGATCGGCCGGTGGCCGCTTACGAGGCGGCGCTCGACCGCTCCGTCAAAGGACTCAAGATCGGAATTCCGAAGGAATATCGCGTCCAGGGCATGCCGGGGGACATTGAGCAATTGTGGGAGCGCGGCGCGCAATGGCTTCGTGCGGCCGGCGCCAGCATCGTCGACGTCTCTCTGCCGCATACGCGATACGCGCTCCCTGCCTATTACATCGTGGCTCCTGCCGAGGCGTCGTCGAACCTCGCCCGTTACGACGGGGTTCGCTACGGCCTGAGAGTTGAAGGCCGTGACGTGGTTGAGATGTATGAGAAAACCCGCGCAGCGGGCTTCGGCAGAGAGGTGCGCCGCCGCGTCATGATAGGCACTTACGTGCTCTCGGCCGGCTATTACGAGGCCTATTACCTGCGCGCCCAGAAGGCGCGTACCCTCGTCAAGCACGACTTCGATGCCTGCTTCGCCGAGGGGATCGACGCCATCCTCACTCCGGCAACCCCGTCAGCAGCTTTCGGGATCGGTGAGAAAGGCAGCTCCGATCCGGTCGAAATGTACCTCAACGACGTGTTCACGGTGCCGGTGAACCTCGCCGGGTTGCCTGGACTTTGCGTGCCGGGCAGACTCTCGGGGGAGGGATTGCCGCTTGGGCTCCAACTCATCGGCCGGCCTTTCGACGAGGAGACGTTGTTCTCGCTGGGCCAGGTGATCGAGGACGCCGCGGGGCGGTTCTCGCCGCAGAGGTGGTGGTAGGGAGAGAAATGGCTTCAGATAAAATCAATTCGCAATCAAATGGACCTTCACCCGAGCCGAGGCGGCCAGCCGAGTTCGTGCGCCATCCTATAATTGGCTGCTTAAAAGGAACCGTATGGGTGGCGCCGGGTGTGGACCTTACGCAGCCGGCCGATCCGGAATGGGGCGATCACGCGTGGGCAGACAAGCCCTGGACCGACGAAAAATACGGCGGGGGTTCGTGCCTGAGCAGCGAGTCATGACATTTGCCGAATTTGAGCGCAGCCTTTCGCAAACCAAGCCGCCGGCTGGTTTGGCATCAGCGATAGTCGGGCTGTGGTGGGCGGCAAAGGACGACTGGGACCAGGCGCATCGGATCGTCATGAACGAGACCGGCGAGGATTGCGCCTGGGTGCATGCGTATCTGCATCGCCTCGAAGGCGACCTCGACAATGCCCGTTATTGGTACAAGCAGGCCGGAAAGCCGGTCGCGTCCGGCTCGTTGCCGGCGGAGTGGTCGGCCATTACGCGCGCCCTGCTGGTAAACGAGCAAGCGAGTTGAGTTGATCATGGCGGCCGTGGCGATGGACGCGCAACGCAAGCCTTCGAAGCTCATCAAAGGCGCAACCGGCGACTGGGAGGTCGTGATCGGCTTGGAAGTCCATGCACAGGTGACCTCGCAGTCCAAGCTGTTTTCCGGTGCCTCCACAGAGTTTGGCGGAGCCCCCAACTCCCATGTCTCGCTGGTCGATGCGGCGATGCCCGGCATGCTGCCGGTGATCAACGAGGAATGTATCAAGCAGGCGATCCGCACCGGGCTCGGGCTCAAGGCGAAGATCAATTTGAAATCGGTGTTCGACCGGAAGAACTATTTTTATCCCGACCTGCCGCAGGGCTATCAGATCAGCCAATACAAGTCTCCGATCGTCGGCGAGGGCGAGGTCGTGGTGGACCTGCCCAACGGCGACGCGATCCGGGTCGGTATCGAGCGGCTGCATCTTGAGCAGGATGCCGGGAAATCACTGCACGATCAGCATCCGACCATGTCGTTTGTGGACCTCAACCGTTCCGGCGTTGCGCTCATGGAGATCGTATCGAAGCCGCACCTGCGCTCATCGGATGAAGCCAAGGCCTACATTTCGAAGCTCCGTACCATCCTGCGATATCTCGGCACCTGCGACGGCGACATGGAGAAGGGAAACCTGCGCGCCGACGTCAATGTGTCGGTGCGGCGACCCGGCGAGCCGTTGGGGACCCGCTGCGAAATCAAGAACGTCAACTCGATCCGCTTCGTCGGCCAAGCAATCGAGTACGAAGCGCGCCGCCAGATCGGGATCATCGAGGACGGCGGAAAAGTGGAGCAGGAAACGCGCCTGTTCGACCCGGACCGGAGCCAGACGCGCTCCATGCGCAGCAAGGAAGAGGCGCATGATTACCGGTATTTTCCGGAGCCCGATCTGCTGCCGCTCGAACTGAGCGCCGCCTACGTGGCAGACCTTGCGTCACATCTGCCGGAATTGCCCGATGACAAGAAGGCGCGCTTCATGCGCGACTATGGGCTTTCCGACTACGATGCCGGTGTGCTCACCGCCGATCGCGAGACCGCCGCGTTCTTCGAAACAACGGCCTGCGGTCGAGATCCCAAGGCAGCCGCGAACTGGGTTGTGAACGAGCTTGCGGGTCGCCTCAACAAGGAGGGGAAGGACATCGCATCCTCGCCGGTATCGGCGGCGCAACTCGGATCGATACTGGATCTGATCGCGGCCGGAACCATTTCCGGCAGAATCGCGAAGGATCTGTTCGAGATCGTCTGGAACGAAGGCGGCGATCCGGCCTCGATCGTCGAGGCGCGAGGCATGAAGCAGGTCACGGACGTGGGCGCGATCGAATCCGTTGTCGATGACGTCCTCGGTCGCAATCCCGAAAAGGCGGCGCAGGTCAAGACCAACGAAAAGCTGCTCGGGTGGTTCATCGGCCAGGTAATGAAGCAGTCGAGCGGGAAGGCGAATCCGCAGAGCGTGGACGCTTTGCTGCGCAAAAAGCTCGGACTATGAGCGCATAAGCAAGTCGCTCGAAGCTCCTCAGCGCACGCGCAAGAATGCGTCGGCAAGCGCGATGCGCGAATCACCTCGACTGATTCGCGCGATTCCGTTGAGCAGCGGAGGTGTCGAGCGTCTTCTGCAAGGCGTAATCCAAAAAAATTTTTCAGATGGTGAATCGGCGCACGAACCGGCTGTCGTCAAGCGCCGCGCGCTCCTGTGCGCGTGCCGCCTGCGCTGTGCGCGGGTTCATCGCGGTCTCCATGAGCATCGCAGAAAGCCTTGTTTCATCGGGATTTCCGAGGAATCGGGAAGAGCAGCGCATTGCATCACGCAAACACCCTTCGCCGCTGTGGACGGCACATCTTTGCGCGCTCGAACACATCCGAGGCGCTCGATATGCATGCCGTTGGCGTGGTTCGATGAGCGGAAAAGCTGATTTTTTTGCCGTGCTGTAGTAATCGGAAGGAAGTGTTCGCGATCCCCGCGAGCACGCATCGGACATCGCCACTCACTCACGGCTAGGAGGGCAGCATGGCGAAGAAGCGTAAGACGAAGGCGGCGGCGAAAAAGGGCGCCAAAAAAACCAAGCGCCGGAAGAAGAAGTAGGCATCCGCGTCTTCAGGTCATCGAGTCGAAACAACGGTCGATGACTGCGTCAAACGGGCCGGCAGTCGGGAATGGGGGTGCTAACCCTTCGCATTCGAGATGCCGGCTCCAGTCGACGAAGAGGGCGTCGGCGAGAGAGAGGTTCGAGCGTGCGGCTCTTCACCTGCGGGCTAGGAGCCGTGAAGTTGAGGTGCGGAGAAGCTTCGCACGCTCAATCGGCGGCAGATGCCGCGTGGCCGGACCTTAGCGCGTCGCCGACGCCCTCACAATTCAGGCACCTTCCTCTTTGAGGCGCTTGTTGCAGGCGCTCCAGTATTTCGGCCAAGTCGCGCCCTCTTCCAGAGCGCCCTTTTCCTTGGCGGCCCGCCATTCGGCGCCGCACTTTACCCGCCGTTCGCGCGCTGCAACCTGTCCCGCAGTCGGCTCTTTCCGCGGCTTCGCCGGTGAGGTCACGGAGGCGGCGGTCGATAGTGTTTTTGCTGCGGGCGCAGATTGAGCGCCCTGAGCTGCAGGCTTCGGGCCCTCCTGCGCGTTGCCGATCGACGGGATCGCGAAAATGCCGGCCGTCAGACCGAGCAAGTAGAATACTCTCACCCCAGTTTTCGCTAACATCGTACTCCCCTTTAGATTGATGCGTTGGAAGCTGGACCGGATTGCCGCCAGCCAGGGACAAGCCACTCCTCCTCCTTCCATCCCCGTTGCGGAGCAGAAAGGAGTCCGCGTGTTCGCCGCGTCATGGCGAGAACGGACGTGAAGGGTGTGACCAGCCGCAATAAGAACGAATAGAGAACAAATGCGATATTGTCAAGCCGGTTTATGCGTCATTCCAAGGCGCGGACGAAGCCCCTCGCCCGACGTCTCGCGTCGACTGACAATGGCGGCCGAAGGCGGTGGCCTGAAGCTTGGCTCAGCTGCCTCGGGTCCAGGTCTGCCCCTTGCAGATGAGCCCGCCGAAGACACAGCCTTCGAGCTTGAGCGTGCGCTCGTTCTGCAAGGTGAGGCTGCCGGAATAGGTCTTGCCGTCTTCCGCATTATAGACTTGGCCGCTCCACTTGTTGGCGGTGCCGCTCGGCTTCATCCCGAACACGATCTGAACGCCGACAAGCGGCCGGCTGCGCTTTGCGCTGTCGGGATTGTTCTTGTCGGTCTTCGGTCGCCCGGTCGCCGGATCGTTCGGCTCTTTGAGGGCGACGATCGTGCCGCACAGCTCGGCTCCGCAATTGGCAATTTTGACCGTCGCAGAACCGGATTGGGTGAGCCAGTTCCCGGTTGCATCCGCGGCCAGCGCCGCATTTGGCATGAGGGCTGCCACCGATCCGCAGACGAGCAGCAGGGCGGCTGTGGCAGCGTCATTCCAAGAGCACAGAATTCTGTTCATCAGTTCCCCCAATGCAAAATCGGAGCTGTCACGCGATATCGAAGCACCCGGATCGGGCGCCCGGGCGCGAGGCTCAGGAAAGCCCCAACCTATGACGATTCCAAGGCAGCGAAGCGGCGACGATCTCTCCGAGTGGTTACCGCCCCGTCAATCGCTTCTGGAGTACCGCAGCGATGTTTTGCGCTTTGGGCTTAAAATTCTCTCCAGTTTATGCGAACTTCGTTGCTTAACGATTCCTGCGCCGGGGAGCTTTCTCGATTCCCATTCAGATTGCGTTCATCGCGTCGATTAAAACACCGTTCAAATTTTCTGCCGATCATCGGTGCGCGCTCGGTGGAGAGCCGGGATCGAATACTCAGCAAGTCCGCGGTTCAACGGACAGAGTGGGAGACGGGGGACGTTGTCATGACTTTCCAGATCTGCAATCGCGAGCAAGCGGTCTTTGTCGGCACATCGACCGATACGGACACGTTGTTCGAACTTGGCATCATGTATTCGAGCGGACGCGGTGGGCCGATCGATTACATCGCCGCTCACAAATGGTTCAACCTGGCGGCGATGAAGGGCAACCAGAACGCGGTTCGGCTGCGGCGCGAGATCGCCGCCGAAATGACCGATGACGAGATTGCCGCCGCGCAGCGCGCCGCCCGCGATTGGCTCCGTCGCGACGAGCGCGCTCTCGCTGTCGCTGCCTGAGCGACCGTAGGGTGGGCAAAGGCGCTTCGCGAGGGCCGGAGGTAGTGCACGGCTGTCGCGCGCCTTTGCCCACGCGGTCCTAGCTCTGAAGTTGACTGCGTGGGCAAAATCGCATCTGCCATAGCGGGTATCGCACCGATTAGACGCGCGATTTTGCCCACCCTACAAGCTTGTGATGCAGTTGCACGAAATCGAGTGGCCGCAATGCGGCCATGTTTTCGCCCTGCAACCCGGCGCATCGCTTGGATCGAAGGAGCGGTTTGAGGATCGTGCCGGAAGTCGAACAAATTTATCGGCAGGCCGTTGCGGCGCTCCAGCAAGGCGCGCTCGAAACTGCAGAACTGCACTTCAAATCCGTGCTCGCCGGTCAACCCCACCACCTCGGTGCGCTCAATCTTCTCGGAATAGTGCTCTTGCGGCTTGGCAAGGCGGACGAGGCGGAAGGCTGCCTTCGCCAGGCGATTGCAGTCAGCCCCAGTGCCGCTCCGGCGACGCTTTACAACCATGCCATAGTGCTTCGAAATCTCGGCCGCAGCTCCGATGCGCTTGCGTCACTCGATGACGCGCTGGCGGTCACTCCTGATGACGCAGAGCTCTGGAGCTTTCGCGGGAGGCTGCTCAACGACCTCGGCCGCCACGATGAAGCGCTCAGCTTTTTCGACCGGGCAGTTGCGCTCCGACCTGATCTCCTTTCCGCCCACTACAATCTTGCAAAATCGCTGGCGACTCTGGGGCAACACGAAGAGGCGCTCAGTGCCTGCGACCGTGCGTTGGCGCTCCAGCCGGATTTTCCGCTGGGTTGGTTCGGCCGCAGTCAAATTCTCAAAGAGGCAGGGCGGCGAGAGGAGTCGGTCCAGGCATTCGAGAAATACGCCCTCCTGGCAACACCTCGCGAGCTCCCACGCCGGGGCGAAATCATCGCTCTCGCCACGGATCTGTTTTCGTTCGACCTTGTGCCCTTCATCTATCCCGATCAGGCTGCGGTCGCGGCTGAGCGGGAGCGGCTCGAGGCATTGATCGGGACGATCGAACGCAGGCTGGAAGTGCTCGATCATCTCCCTGGCGCGCCGGCCATCATCCTCAACGCGGTGTTTTGTGTTGCCGGATTCAACATCGGCTACCAGCAGAAGGACGATGTCGAGCTCAATCGCCGCTACGCCGCTGTCCTTCAGCGCATCCTGCGTATCCAGAATGCGCGGTTGAGGCCATCGTCCGGGTCAAAAATCCGGTTCGGGATCGCCTCCGCCCTGTTGCGCGACCACAATGCCAGCCGTTTTGCACTTGAATGGCTCGCGCAATTGCCGCGCGAGGACTACGCCTTTTTCATCTATGCATTCAATGCCGATCTCGACGAGGTCTCGAAAAAATTCGCCGCGCTCGGGCAGTTACGGCAACTGGTCTTCAGTGAAACCACGATGCTCGACGCGATCGCATGCATGCAGAGCGACCGATTGGACGTTTTCATGCTGCCGGACGTGGGGATGACGCCGGCGAGCCGCGTGCTCTCGCAGTTTCGCATCGCGCCCATTCAATGCTGCGGCTGGGGCCATCCAGTGACGACGGGCTCGCCGAACGTTGATTATTTCCTGTCGAGAGACCTGATGGAGCCGCCCGATGCGCAGTCGCACTACTCGGAAAGGCTGGTGCGTTTGCCCAATATCGCGGCATATATCAAGCCGTCATCCTATCCGGTCGATGACAGGCTTGCGTTCGAGCTGCCGGAGAATCGAGTGCTCTACGGATGTCTGCAATCCCTGTTCAAGTACCTGCCGCAATTTGATTTTGTGTTTCCGTTGATTGCGGCGCGGCTGCCGCCATCCTGTTTTCTGTTCGTCGAGGGTAATCCGGTCTCGATGACAGCTGCTTTCCGCTCGCGGCTGCGCGTTGCATTCGAGCGCGAGGGGCTCGATTTCGAGCACTACGTGCGATTCCTGCCGCGAATGTCCGGGGCTCAGTTTGGCGGCCTGTTGCGGAGGATCGACGTCAATATCGACTCGATTGGCTGGACGGGCGACAATACGACGATTCAGGCGATCGAAGCGAACTGTCCGATGGCGACATTGCCGACCGCCTTCATGCGCGGTCGGCACAGCTACGGGATCCTAAAAGCGATTGGCCTCGACGAGCTGATCGCGAAAAGCACCGAGGAATTCATCGACATGCTCGTCCGGCTGGGCGCGGATCGCGAGTTCCGGGCGAGGGTGGGGCAAAAAATCGCCCAATCCAAGCACCGGCTTTACGAAGACCGCGATTTCGTCGCGGCTCTCGATGCTTTCCTGAAGTCGCAGCGCGCAGCCTGTCGAGGAGCCGAGCCTCGACCGGGCTGACCCAGCGCGTCCCCGATTTGACCCGCCAGCTCCAAAATTATACATAATCTCCGCGTCCGGAGAGGTGGCCGAGTGGCTGAAGGCGGCGGTTTGCTAAACCGTTATACGGTCTAAAGCCGTATCATGGGTTCGAATCCCATCCTCTCCGCCATGGGCCGTTGATTTCACAAACGAATTTGCCGTTTCGGTCGATGTGTATCCGCGGCCGTACACGTTCATCGGGACGATAGCTTTCAAATGGTGCCGCCGAAGACGACCTGGACGAAGGAAGAGTTTTGGGCGGAGCTAGACGAAATCGGCGAGGACGAGGTTCGAGTTCGCCTCGCCACGAAATATTATTCCGATGTCAACGAGAGAGGCCCGCTCGCACGCGAATGGCTTCAACGCAGAGAACTGTCGCGGGCGGCGGAAGTGGAGCGGTCGAGAGAAGCTTCCAGTTTAGAGCATATGCGCATCGCGCGAAGTGCAAAGAATGCGGCATGGACCGCGGCAATCGCTGCGATGATTGCAGCAATGTTTGCTGCCGTTGCCATCGTCATCAGCCTTTACAAGCCTTAGCCCCTTGTGCCGCAAGCGCTGTCGCCAGCTTTCTCGCCGCGGAAGCCGCGCGCGGCATCAAGCCCGCGAGCATCGGCCAGCGCGTTGCTGCGATCCGCTACGCGCATAAGCTCGCTGGTATCTGCGAACCGCCGACGAACAGCGAAGTGGTGAAGGCTACCGATTCGAAATACGATTGTCTGTATTGTTGTTGACGCTGGATGCAACCGTCGCGGCCCAAACGGTCTTGAATGAGGATCACATTTCGACAAATCGGGCACCGGCATGAACTCAGCCCATGGTGGCAGTGGCGGCGGCTGATCGTATTTCGCGATTCCGGCGAGCACGACAAAAGGAGGCCGCGGTGAGCAAAAGCGGAGCAGCCACTATCGCGCCGAGCCGCTTGAACCCTCGAACGATGCGCCGTCCCGTCATTGCGCCTTACTTGGCGCGCCTGGCTTGGTTCAAAACCTTGATCCAGCTCGCGCTAACAGGCAAAATAAAGCTGCCCACCTTCAGTGCGCTCCCACTACCAAAGCGGCCTTGCGGAAGTCGACCAACTTTTCCTCCTTGGTGACACCCTGAGCAAGGTCTGTCTTCATGTTGGAGACAACTGAAAACATCGCAAACCCGCCTTTGGCCCGTGGCACTATGAAATAGTGCGACAGTCGGCTTCCGTCTGAATCCTTGCAGGTAACCATCCCTTCAAAAATGACGTCACTATCGATCAGCGCGCTTTTCCGCGCTGATGCAAACTCGCCTTTGCAGTCCTTGGCATCCGATGCGATGACAGCCGCAGTGACGTCTAGACCTTTGGTCCCGGGCTGGGTGGGGATTACGCGTACGAAACCGGATGCTTCATCAGACTGCCAAGCGGCACCATTGTTTGCCGCAATCGGTGCTTCCGCGCGGCTCAACACCCTGGGATTGTGAAGCGATGCCTTCAATATGAAATTTGAGGCCAGCTCGACTGCCTCGATTTGCATTTCGGCGGCATCGATTTGCGGCGCTTCAGCCTTTAGACTGCCTCCAGTTGATGGGGCAGGCGTTGCCACTGCAGCTTTCGGCGGCTGCGCTACGGTAAAGTCTCCGGCGTTAGCCAGGCCCTTCGCCTTGATAGAAGCGACGCAATTCGCCAATGACGGGATGAGCTGCGCTGTTCCATTCAGATTGAATTGAAAGAGTTGGCCCTTCGCGACTGCCGACATCGACGAGGACTTTTTGAACAGTGTCATAAGGGCCGAATTCGTCGGCATTGGAACCAGCACTTGATTGTGAGCTATCGCTTTGCCGAATACGTGGAATTGCCCTTGCCCATTGAACGTTAGATCGATTGGAAACACCTCTCCCAATTGAAGCTGCCAACTTTGGTGAACAAAACCAAGGCCCCATCCGCCCGAAGCATCCATTACGACCATGAAGAAAATGCCGCCCTGGTACTGCACCCCGGCGGCGCAGTGGGAGAATTGTCCGGTCGCATCATTGGTGTAAGCCCCGCCCTGCCATAGCCCAGACCGGATTAGGCCAAATGGTCCTGCGGCGTATGCGCTCGTGGCGAGCACGCATCCGGCGATACAGCACACACGCGAAAATAGTTGAATCATGATCCAATGCCTCCCCATCGAGAATGCGCACCAGCGGCAGAGGCTAGAACGCCCCCCTGATGCGCGCGGCCTACCGGCGGCGAGAACATGGCATGAATTTGGCGCGAGGGCGGGAGAGGGGGCAGATTGGGGGGAAGCTCTATTCCGCCCGCTTGCGCCCCCGCGGCCGATTTGGGGACAAATTTGGGGACTTATAGAAGATGGTATCGAGAAAATGATTTATTATCAGCACGATAGCAACAAAATATGGCGGGCAGGGCGTCCGTCGTATCGCCAGCCGTAATGACCCGCTTCTGTTCGCAGTGACCCGCAAGACAGGCCATCGTCCAGCCGACGGCCCAACACAGGATGAACCAGAGCGCACCCGCGCCCGTTGCCCCCCATGATTGCCCACGCATCAACGGTTGCGTTGCTCGATGACAACGTTCGGCGCGGGCTGAACCTGATACGTCGGAAGTGCTGGATCATTCGGGAGCATGCAACGGAAAGTAACAGTATAACCTCTTGTGACAGCCGCTGCCTCGACCGGGTGCACAAGGTCCCTGTTGTTTCCTACTTGCCCCATGACGTTGGGCACGAATACGCGCCCGCGCTCTGCGCAGAAATCGTTCGCTTTCGTCAGCGCGGCAGCCTCGGCTTGATCGCCGCCGCCGCGAATCGGCGCGTGTTCGCGGCGCTCGCGATAGCGGGATAACGGCCGGTCCAATCGTAGCCGCGGCGAGTCAGCAGCCGCACGCCCGCGCCGTCCCACCGAACCATCATGCGGTAGCCATCGTGTTTGATTTCATGCAGCCAATCGGAGCCGCGCGGCGGCTCGCGGGCAGCGGAGGGGACGCACGGCTCGATGAATCCGGTGGCGCGGACCGGGGCGCGGCGGGGACGCAACATGGCCGGGAAATAGCAGTCCAACCGGCTTGATCAAGAACCGCTGTTGCTGTCCTCAGGTTCGGGAGGAAGCTTCGCCAAGAGATGAGGCCAGTTGCGCCGAACGATACCGTAAACCCTCAGAGCTGACGGCCTCGATCTGGTCGAACCCATGCTCAATCTGCTCGCGCAATTGGTCTGGTTCTTCGGGACTCAGCGGTCGGCCCTGAAGGAACTCCATTTTGGCACCAGTGTCGTCCCGCCAATTCACCGCGCGCGGCGCTTGGCGAGTGGGGGAAATGGCGTCTCGGACAACGCTAAGAGTTTTGCGAATTGCGGATCAGGACAACACCACCGGCAGGATAGCGAAGGGATCAGCCCGGAGATTGGCGTCAGCGGATGACGATCGAGTGTGCTTAGGTCGACTTCCCCGACCGCTTGGCAGGACGGGCACATGAACCGAAGCCACGGCGCGCAAGCAATGATGGCCGTTTCAATCGTGGGATAGAACGATGGCCGGGCTTGTCGCTTGGCGCGGCTGTTCCAGACATCAACCAGCTTGCGGGCGTGCAGAGCCTCGATCCCGCGCTCGGTGCGCTCGCGTTCTTCACGCGCGCGTCGTTCGGCGGCAAGCTCGCGCTCGATCCGGCGGCGGTTGGCGCCCATTGCTCGCCCCCCTTATGCCCGCAGCCCGATCTCGACCAGGCGCCGGATTGCTTCGGACCGTTCTGGATTGCCTTCCTGCTTGCCCCGCCACGCGTCGATCGCTTTCAGCAACGACTCCGGCCATCGCATGCCGATCTGCGTCCCGGGGCCCGTCGTCTTTGGACGGCCGCGGCGGGTTTTTTTGGTACCACGAATTGACTTGCTCATGAATTAGCGGTACCAAAAAAGCGAGGCGACGGGAAGCGCGAACTTCGCCACCGCCTCTAACGCGCAACACGGGGGTAAGCCATGCTACGCGCTGAGATCGAGGTTACCACACTGCCGGAAGGCGAAGCTTCCGAGAACTCTGTTTCCCGACCGGAGCCGCTCACGAACGCGCTCACGGTTATCCACAGTACTGAAAACCTCCCCGGCCCGCTCGCTGAGCTCGCGATGGCCAGGGACTTCGCCCGGAACGAAAAGGCCGCTGCTACGCGCCACGCGTATCGCTCGGACTTCGACGCATTCGTGGCCTGGTGCTCTTCACGCCAGGTCGCGGCCATGCCGGCGGCGCCTGAGACAGTCGCCGGTTTTCTCGCGGCCGAAGCCGCCCGCGGCATCAAGCCCGCGAGCATCGGCCGGCGCGTCGCTGCGATCCGGTACGCGCACAAGCTCAGCGGGATCAGCGAGCCGCCGACGAACAGCGAAGTCGTGAAGGCGACCGTCCGCGGCATCCGGCGCACGCTCGGCGCTGCTCAGGCCAAGAAGGCGCCAGCGACGGCCGATAGGGTCGTGGCGATGGCGACCACCTCGCGAGCGGACCTTAAAGGGATTCGCGATCGCGCTCTGATCCTGCTCGGCTTCGCCGGCGCGTTCCGCCGCTCCGAGCTGGTCGCGCTCGATGTCGAGGACCTAGAGTCGTGCGAGGCAGGCGTGCGGGTCCGGATTCGCCGCTCCAAAACCGATCAGGAGGGCGCAGGCGCGACGATCGCCATCGTGGCGGGTTCGGTCGCCTGCCCGGTGAAGGCCGTCCAGGCGTGGCTAGAGGCGTCAGGGATCGCGTCCGGACCAGTATTTCGGCCGGTCGGCAAAGGCGGCCGAATCGGCAAGGCCCGGCTTTCCGATCGCGCGGTGGCGAACGTGGTGAAGGACGGCGCTGGTCGCGTAGGCCTCGATGCCGCGCAATTCTCCGGGCACTCGCTGCGCTCGGGATTCCTCACGTCGGCTGCTCGCCGCGGCGCGTCGATTTTCAAGATGATGGACGTGTCCCGCCACAAGTCGATGGACACGCTGCGCGGCTACGTCCGCGATGCCGATCTCTTCCGCGACCACGCCGGCGCCGGACTCCTGTGAGAGGGGGCTGGCGATGATCACCGTGAGCCTTTGCAATGCGGGTGGTGAGTTGGATTCGCGCACGGTCCACACACCGGACGAGGCATTGGAAGCAACAATTTCAATGCTCGATCACATCACCGCGCTGTACCCCGGAGACCAAATCATAGTCTCCGGTAGGTGCGCCGACGAAGACCCGGATTGGTTCCGGGAATAACCATTACCGCCGACAAGGGCCGCGTGCCGGCATCGACTCTCCGGAGCGCTCCTAATATCTTGGCCCTCAATCAGGGCCGGGGACGCGGGCTGTTCCGGGACGTCTGCTTACCCCCTGACAGCGGCGGATTTTTGTGGACGGGGTTTCGTCGGCACCGTGCCAGCTGCGGACATCGGCGGCGGTGCAGCAAAAGTCGATCGAAGCCCGCAAGATGTCGAGGCGACCCAGATACGGGAACAGAAGACCAGCGTGGCTCAAACTGGAGTACGGCCACGTCTCATCTCACCGGGCTGGGCAGACTTTTCACCTCCTTGGCGAGCTGGAGGCAAGTGAGCAGTTCCACATAACTGGGGGAGAACCCAGCCTGCGCTTGCATGCAGGTGGTCCTACTCTTGGGTGCAAACTGCGCCCATTGGCCGACGAGAGTCTCGCGAGCCTGTTGTTCTTGCGTCACGCAGGCCCGCAGCGCCGCCGGCGGTGGTGACGTCTTGTGCTTCCACACGACAGGTGGCGCGCACATCGTAGGAGGGCACTTCATCTGCAAACGCGATCGCCGGCAAACCGGACGCCGTCGCGGCAATCAGAAACAGCAGTTCAGCTCTAACCATTGTGGTTCTCCTAGCGCATATCTCATCGCACTCGTTCCGGTCGTTGCGACACTAATTGGCATGAGGCGGACTCCTCAGCTTCTCGATGGCCTGCTGGACGTTGAAGCTTCCAGGCGGCTGCCGCGGCGGGAAATCCCGGAAGGAAACCAGATACTGGCCAACGATCGCCTGCGCCGGAACAAATACGAAGGCGTGATCGATGTACCACCTCACATAGTCGCCGGACTCGACTTGGCTGCGTTCGAACGGGTCGGAGCGCAGATTGAACAGCTTGGGTGCGCGCAGCGGTACGAGCGGCTGCTGCCAGACTTCCAGGCCGTGCGCAGGCTGTTCCATGAACACTGCCTTGTATTGA
>DATBHB010000169.1:0-37475 GCA_036557705.1 Xanthobacteraceae bacterium | reverse complement strand
TTGTCGGCAAGGCTGGTGGCTGCATGCTCTTCAGCGGTCGCGATCGACGGAACGGCCGACACGACACCGAGAGCCGCCACGGCAACGGTGGATAGAAGACGGAGTTTCATCGAGGCCTCCTCTGGTTTCAGGCCAGCGCTTCGAGGTAAGCGCAGCTCCCTTCCCGAGGCCGGCACAGCATATTCCCGCCGCGGCCTCTTTGTTTTCGCGCGACAAAGTTCCATGGCGGACGAGAGGGTGATACTCACAAAACGCAAATGCTGTTCATATCCCGCAAAATTTCTCTTGGTGCAGTTTTTAGAAAAGCTCGTTTTTATCGTCTCTTGCCAAAGCGCAGGGCCGCTTAGCGGTCGTGCAACGCCGATGTTACGTCGGCTTTATAATTATATGGGCGAATATCGACCTTATCCGAATGCACCGATGTGACATTCGTCAAATCAATGGACGGTGCTCGTTTCTCCTGCTCACTTGATTTTTCTTGGCGCGGAAGTGGGTCGATCTCGGCTATCAAGTTTCACTGTTCGATCGCGCGTCGTTCACAAACGCTGGTCCAATCATCGCCCCAGGGAGGTAAACATGGATCAAAAGCCCAAAAAGCATGCATATGCGAATGATGACTCGGCGCAAACTCAGCTCACGAAGATGATCATCAAATTGCGCTGGATCGGGTTGGAAGACGAAGCAAGGCGGCTTGAGCTCGAAGCGCGCCGGTTCCCCGTCGAACAACGATGCGGCGTGTCATACGGCCCATTCAGCACCGACTGAACCCAATCAAGTCGAAGGAGGGCGGCGATGCTACAGGGTGTGGGCAAGGCTGCCGTAGCCCTGGATTGGCGAGTATCGGAACACCAGGCGGCCGGCAGAGGTGCCACGATCCAGGCGTTTATTGCGGCGCTTGGATCCGACCGGTTCGAGATCGATGTTGCGCCTTGGGGGGAGGGCCATTTGCGCTTGAACGGAAAAGAGATCGGGCACGTATCGAATGGCAAGAACCGTCGGGAGGCCTTTCGCGATCTGAAGACAATGGCGGATCGCTATTTGCAGGAACGGGCCGCCGGCGGGACGAAGCCCATGGTTCCCACCGCGAAAGCGGCCCTGCTTGCCGGCAAGGTCGGTCTTGTCGTCGGCATTGCCAACGATCAATCGATCGCCTGGGGTTGCGCCAGGGCGTTTCGCGCCTTCGGCGCCGAGGTCGCGATCACGTATCTCAACGACAAGGCAAAAAAATACGTCGAGCCGCTGGCGCAAGCGTTGAATGCGCCAATTCTGATGCCGCTCGACGTGCAGGTGCCGGGACAGATGGAGGCGGTGTTCGAACGCATCGGCAGGGAATGGGGACGCCTCGATTTCGTCGTGCATTCGATCGCGTTCTCGCCCAAGGAAGCGTTGCGCGGGCGCGTCGTCGACGTCGGACGAGACGGCTTCCTGACCACCATGGACGTGTCCTGCTGGACCTTCATCCGCATGGCGCACCTTGCCGAACCTCTCATGCGCAACGGCGGCACGCTGTTCACGATGACCTATTATGGCAGCCAGATGGTCGTCAAAAATTACAACATCATGGGGGTGGCGAAAGCCGCCTTGGAAAGCGCGGTACGCTATGTCGCTGCCGAGCTCGGGCCGAAAGGCATCCGCGTCCACGCCATTTCGCCCGGCCCGCTGGCGACGCGCGCTGCCTCGGGAATAGCGGAATTCGACGCCTTACTGGACAAGGCGAAGGCCAACGCGCCGGCGCGAGCCCTCGTCAGCATCGACGACGTCGGGGTTGCCACGGCATTTCTCGCGCACGACGCGGCGCGCCTGATCACCGGCGAGACACTCTACGTCGATGGCGGCTATCACATAATGGATTAGCTGCGACCGAGCTCGTAGAGCGCCATGGCGTAACCGCGCCTGACCTCATCTCTCGAAACTCACGATCGTCGGATTCGCGTGGCGGCACAGCGCGTCGATACACTGGACCTGCCGCCACGATTATCGATGAGCCGTCGCAGATCGGACTAGAGCCGATAGCCGTATTTGTGCATGCAGGCGCCGCCGCGGTGATAGCGTTCGTTTGAAACCCCGCCGGAATGCACTTTGGCATTGTCCAGTTCTGCCTTGCAGAGACGCCAGGCCTCCGCATAGGTAGGTCTCTTAGCGCCGAAAGCAGCGCCGACGAGCATGGACGTGGCCAACGTAAGAGCGAGCCCACCTGCAACGGCTTTTTGTGCGAGCAACATGCGTTTTCTCCTCATAGCGAGACGTGTGGTCCGTCTCTCCAGACACGATCAAACGGTCTGGCGAGGGAGGTCGATACTCGCCAAACGCAGCTGATGCTCATTGGACGCTATTTTGCCGCGTATGACCTATCAAACGGATATATTACCCTTGGGATTGAGCCTGCTGCCGAACGTCCAGCCTGACATGAACGACACCTTTGGTTCTGGTTATCGTGGAAGGCATTCCGCTCTTCTTTAAGATATTTATCATGGCGGAATTTTCCGGCAGAACGTCGGCGACGAGCTGCTTGAGCGATGCTCTTCTGGCGAGACAAATGAGGTGGCGCATCAATGCCGAGCCCACGCCTTTGCCTTGGAATTCATCGATCACAGTGAAAGCCACTTCCGCCGTTCCGGGCTGTACCACGACATAGCGGGCACCGCCCGCGATTTCGGTGTGACCGTTCCGTTCGATGGTTGCAACCAAAGCCACGTGGCCGGTGAAGTCGACGTTTAGGAAAAAGGCCTTTTCGCTTTCGGAAAAGTCTTTCTTTACCCCAAAAAAACGGCGGTAGAGGGATTGCGGACTGGTCCGTGAGATCGCTGCAAGCATTTTGGCTTCGTCGTCGGGCCGGAGCGCGCGAATCTCAATGTTGCGTCCATCGCGCAACACGTCGACCGCGTTGTAATCCGCTTGCTCGCACTGGAGCACTTGGAAAACTCCGAATGGTTTTGACCGGGTAGTCTGCAATCGCGGCGCCGATGAAATAATGCTCGATCTGAAATGACGTATCGGCTCATCCGTCACCGCGCACCCTGTCGGCGCGGTGATCCGGCGCCCACCTGTCGATAATCCGTGCTGTCACCGCTATTGAGGCCGGCCGCGCCCTTGCCGAGCAGGGCAAGCGTATGGCGCGCGATCATCAACTCTTCGTCCGTCGGAATGATGAAAAGCCCGATGCGGCTTGTCGGCGTCGCAATCGCGAACTGGCCTGCGTCATTGGCCTCGGGATCCAGCATGGCGCCGAGCCAGCCAAGCCTTTGCACGATGCGGGCACGCATGGAGGCCGAATTCTCGCCGATGCCGGCGGTAAAGACGAAGGCATCAAGGCCGCCAAGGGCCGCGGCAAGCTGGCCGGCGCAGAGCCCGACGCGGTAAGCGAAATAGTCGAGGGCAAAGCGTGCGCGCGGGTCGCCGCTTTTGTCGAGCTCGCGAACGTCGCTGCTCAGTCCCGAAAGTCCGATCAGGCCGCAGGATCCGTACAGCAGGGACTGCACCTCTTCGGCGCTCATCTTCGCCTGCTGGATAAGATAGAGCACGACGCCGGGATCGATCTGACCCGTGCGCGTGCCCATCGGCAGCCCATCAAGCGCCGTGAAACCCATTGTGCTTTCGATGCTGCGGCCGCTCGAGAGCGCGCACATCGAGGCGCCGCTGCCCAGATGCGCGACGATCACGCGTCCGGCGGCGACACCTGGAGCGATCGATCGCAAACGAGACGCGACGTATTCGTACGACAACCCATGAAATCCATAGCGACGCACACCGTCGCGATAGAAACTTTCGGGGATCGCGTAATGATCGACGATCGGATCGTGTCCGCGATGAAATGCCGTGTCGAAGCAGGCGATTTGCGGCAGAGCTGGGTATTGCGAAAGCAGGCCGCGGATAGGAGCCAGATTGTTGGGCTGGTGAAGCGGCGCGAGCGGTATGTATTTTTCGAGACGATCAAGTACCTCGCCATCGATCAAGACCGGCTGATGGTATTCGGGGCCGCCGTGAACGACGCGGTGTCCCACCGCCACAGGTTCAACGCCGTGCGCCTCGCGCAGCCAAGTCCCGGCGGTTCGCAACGCGGCGGCGACGTCCGGCACTTGCTCCGGAGCATAAGCTTGCTCGATCAGGGATTTTCCATCTCCATCCGCCGCGCGCAGTCTCGGCCGCGTCCGGATGCCTTCCACTTGGCCCTTGATCAACCGCTTGGGCGTGTCGCCTTCTATGACGAACACCTGGAACTTGACGCTCGAGGAGCCGGCATTGACGACCAGGAGCGTGTCCATGTTTCATGCCGCCGGTAAGGGCGCGTTGCGTCGACGCGCATCCACGTAGAGCGACGCAGCTGCGCATGAGGCCATCCGCGCGCGCACCGAGTCGGCGCGGGACGTCAGGATGATCGGCACGCGGGCGCCGAGCACGACACCGGCCGAATCCGCTTTGGCGAGAAACGACAGGTTCTTGGCCAGCATGTTGCCGGCTTCCAAGTCCGGCACGACGAGAATTTGCCCGCGCCCGGCGACCTCGGATTTGATTCCCTTGATGTGCGCCGCTTGCGGCGAGATCGCGTTGTCGAAGGCGAGCGGTCCGTCCAGGATTGCGCCGGTGATCTGGCCTCGCTCCGCCATCTTGCAGAGCGCGGCGGCCTCGATGGTCGACGGGATTTTGGCCGTCACGGTCTCGACCGCAGAGAGGATCGCGACCCGCGGTACGCCGAGGCCGACCTGGCTGAAGAAATCGACCGCGTTTTGAATAATGTCGCGCTTGGTATCGAGGTCGGGAAAAATGTTGATGGCGGCGTCGGTGATGAACAGCGTCTCCGGGTGATGCGGGACGTCCATGATGAAGACGTGGCTGATTCTCCTTGCCGTACGCAGTCCGGTTTTGCTGGAGGTCACCTCGCGCATGAGTTCGTCGGTATGCAGGCTGCCCTTCATGAGAAGCTCGCCCTTGCCTTCGTGGATCAGCGCAACCGCTCTGGCGGCGGCCGCTTCAGGCTCGGGCACATCGACGATGTCGTAGCCGCCAAGTTCAAGCCCATGCTTGCGCGCGAGTGCCGAAATTGCCGCCGCAGGTCCGACAAGAACCGGGCGGATGATGCCGGCTTCCGCCGCCTCCAACGGCCCGCGCAGAGCTGTCTCTTCACAGGGATAGGCAACGATGGTGTTCGGCGGGACAAGCTGCTTGGCCCGAGCGATGAGTCGCTCGTATTTCGAAACAGGCGGGTCGGCCACGGGTGCAAGCGCCGCGATGGTTCCGATCTCGCCAACGTCTTCGCCGAGCATGGCTACGCCTCCACCGGCAGAACAATTCACAATGTCTAGGCCGCGAAATCCCTCCGGTTCCGCGGGCCGTGGTCCGGCGTGGGGAGCGCTTTGCCGTCCGCCTCGAACAGCCGCGCTACCTCATCCAGTCTTTTTCCGTCATCCGCGGAGATTTCGCCGCGCGCGCTCATCACGGTCCTGATCAGCCCAAATGCGACGCGCCGCGATTCCGCGTCCGGCGGCAGCATGGAAGGGATGGCGGCAAGCGCGGCGTCGGTATCGATGAGCAGGATATTGAACTGCTCACGCACCAGCGCCTTGAAGGCGGAAAGCGACAGGTCGCCGTGCGCCTGTCGAATGCGCCGGACGGCCTCAAATCCACGTTCGTCGATCGCCCGTCTGCCCATGCCGGCATAGAGCAGTCCGCGGATAACCGCCGCGCGCAATCCGCCGACCGCAATGCGAGCTTTCAGCTCGGCAATTCGCTTGTCGAGGAGCTCGCGATGTAAAAGGCTCTTGCTCGGATCTCGTTGAGGCTGCTTCGATCCGGTCTCGACACCCAACATCGATTGCAGAATTGGCGCCCCATAGATCGTGAGAAATGTATTTTCCACGAGGTCTTCGTTCATTTTTCGCCAGCCGTCGAGCGCCGCCACGATATTGGCGGACATCATCTCCTGGAGCTTCAACAACGGATTATCCGGGGCGGCGGGTTTGCGAGCCTTGCGAACTTGCTCGGCCGTTGCGGCGACCTGAGCCATCGCCGGGTTGGCATTGGAAAAAAACTGATATTGCAAACGCAGCGGATGACACCGCGCGAACCATTCGGCGAATGACGAATTCACGGCGGTGCGAACCGCCGGCTGAAACAACGTGCGGTACATTGCAAGATTGAGCTCGGAAACGCGTGAAGCCGTGGCAAACCGCCGCTCATCGGCCAAATCATTGCCGCCCAATGCGCGGATGTCGTCCAGCGTTCTTGCCTCGCAACGCATCACCCAGTCCCTGGAGGCAAGCTCCGGATTCGACGTCTGCTCGGTCTTGTCTTCGAAGATGGCCTCATACAAGCCCGGCGGCAGCGTATCGATCAGGTCTATGTTGCTTGAAAGCTGACCGTGCTCCTTCTTGGCTACGCCTCCGGACACGAAAATTCCCAAATGGCCGACGCTTTCGTGGATGGTGTAGACGATGGTTTGCCCGTAGGAGCGAATTTCATCGACGTTTTCGTAGAGATCGACGATCCAGCCGAGCGCCTGTTGCGGCGGAGTGATGTTGTCGCCCTTCGAACAAAACACGACAATAGGCGTGCGGATGTTGCGCAAGTCGACCGCGACGCCGTCGGATGTGCGGATTTTTCCACCAGAAAGATTGTTGCCGATGAACAGCTGATCCACAATGAACTGGATCTCTTCGGCATTTAGATTCGTATGTCCGCCCCACCAGCGTTCGAAATTCAAGTAACGCGGAGCTTCGGTGTCGACTTTCGAATAAAGGTTATATGGCTTTTGCCACAGCGTATTGGCCGGGTTTTGATTTTCGAAGTTTTGGACGAGCCAGGCGCCGTCGAACTTTCCGTGACCCATATCGCTGGTGAACGCCGTGAGCCAGCTGCCGCCCAGCAAGCCGCCGGTATAGCGCATGGGGTTCACGCCGCGAATGCCGGCCCAGTATGAAAGCGGCGAGCCTGCGATGATGAGCGGTCCGAACAGTTCCGGGCGAACCGCCGCCAGCATCATCACCGCCCAGCCGGCCTGGCAATTGCCGACCACGCACGGTTTGCCGTCCGCCTCGGGATGCAGCGCGATCACCTTCTCGAGGAAAATCGCCTCCGCCAACGCCACGTGTTCGATGGTTTGGCCGGGCATGGGATCGGGAAGGAAGCCGATGAAGTAGCACGGGTGGCCGGCTTCGAAGATGACGCCGATCTCGCTGTCGGCCTTGAAGCCGCCAATGCCGGGGCCGTGCCCGGCGCGGGGATCCACGACCACAAACGGCCGTCGCTTGAGATCGATTACGCTGGTGGACGGCGGAATCATCCTGACCAGGCAATAATTGACCGGGTGTTGGAGCGTTCGGCCGTCTATGATCAGCTCGGCTTCGTAATTGAGCACATGCGGCACCGTTTCGGCCAAATGTTCGCGATACTGGTTGCCGCGCTGCCGCATCACGTCGAGAAACAAGACGCTGCGTTGCGCGGCGTCGACGAGATAATCCGTGAACGAGGAAAAGCCCTGGAAAAAGGCCCGCCCTGCATCGGCGGCGGCCATTGAAATGGGCACCGAACGACCGGTCTTGGCGGCATCCATTGACGTCGGCTCCGAAACGGCTGGCGTGTCGCCCCCGCCAGATCGGTTTTCCCCGCCGCCAGAAAAGCTCCATTGGCGGGCACTCGTCCATTACGCGCCGGAATAGCGCAACGACCCGATGGGGTGGAACGAAGACTCCTTCATATATTCGAGCCGGTTCATTGCAGTCATTGAGTTGCGGCACCTCTGACATCGGGCAGACTCGTGGTTTGCCTGCGGCAGCCGGTCGCGTCTGAACATGAGTGCCTGACCCGCACACGTTAGCGATGGATGTTTTCCGTCAATTTACCGACCCTGAACCGCTCAATCGGAATGCGATCGACGCGCTGGTGCGCCTGTCGATCATTGCTTTGCTCATCTATTGGGCCGCTCTTCTCATTCAGCCCTTTTTGGTCTTGATCATCTGGAGCGTGATCTTGGTGATCGTGCTCTATCCGGCTTATGCGTGGAGCATGAGAAGGCTTCACTTGCCGTCGGCTATTGCGGCCGGCGCGATCGTCGCGTTCTGCTTGGTCATCCTGCTCGGCCCTGCCACCTGGCTCGGCCTCAGCCTCGGCTCCAGCCTTCGATGGCTCGCACAGCGGCTCGCGTCAGGCGAGCTTGCAATTCCGCCACCTTTCGAAGCGGTGAGGAAATGGCCGCTTATCGGAACAAAGGCTTACGAGCTGTGGAGTTTGGCTTCTACCAATTTCACCGAAGCTCTCGTCAAGGTCGGGCCTGGACTGAGGCCGCTGAGTGCTCGCCTGCTTGTTGTCGCCAGCAGTGCCGGGCTCAGCATGGTCAAGTTCGTTATCTCGGTCATTATCGCCGGCTTTCTGTTCAAGCCTGGTCCGTCGCTGGTCAAATCGGTCGGCTCGGTGTTTCGACGCCTTACCACCGAGCACGGCGACGAGTATGTGGAACTGGTCGGCATCTCGGTCCGAAATCTGGCCCGTGGCGTGATCGGTGTTGCTCTCCTGCAATCGTTACTCGTGGGAATCGGCCTGATCGTGGCTGGAGTGCCGGGAGCCGGCCTGATCAGCTTATCCGTGCTGATTCTGGCGATCATTCAGATCGGTAGCGCCGTCGTCATCATCCCCGTGGTGATCTGGAGCTTTTTCACCATGGATACATTGGGCGCCGTGTTATTTGCGAGCTATATGGTTCCGGTAGGCCTCATCGACAACTTTTTGCGTCCCATCGTCATGGCACGCGGACTGAAAACGCCGATGTCGGTCATCCTGATTGGGCTTCTCGGAGGCGTTTGGGTACACGGACTGATCGGCCTGTTTGTCGGTCCGATCGTTCTCGCGATCACCTGGGAGCTCTTGGGGATTTGGCTTTGGCAAGGGACAAATAAGACCAAATCGAGTCTCGCCGCGGCCGCCAACAAATAGAGCAGTTGCAACTACGCTCGGCGCGCGATGCGTCGCCCGATCAAGGTTTGGCCGGTGGAGAATAGGGGAGGGCTCTCTCTGCCGCGTTGGCGATGCCCGTGAGGCGGTGTGTTGATTGCGGCCTCACGCATAAAGGCGATCCGCGCGCCTTATTCCTGTCGGATGACGACGCGCGGACCAGGAGACCACGTCGGACCTTAGTACGGGCAGGTACAGCCGCCGCTGTAGCCTGGAGAATAGTCGTAGTACGGGGTTACGGGATAAGTGGCGTAGTAAGTCGGGTACCCATAGCCGTAGCCGTACCCGTACCCGTAATAGGGGCTTGCCAGCCCATAGCCGATCGCGACACCCGCAAGGGCTGCAGCGCCATAGCCGTAGCCGCCCCAGCCGTAGCCGCCGCGCCAGCCGTAGCCGCCCCAGCCGCCGCGCCAGCCGTAGCCGCCGCGCCAACCCAGACCGCCACGCCAGCCTGCAGCGCCCCAGCCGGGACGTCCCCAACCCTGTGCATCGGCCGGCGTAGAGGCACCAAGTGTCATGACGGCCAAGCTTGCCGCAACGAACAAACCAAGCCGTGCCTTGCCGATCTTCAGAACTGGCAAAATCCTTGTCATATCTCGAACTCCTTTGCGTTCCTTCGGCAGTCTTGGCTTGGCGGATTGCAGCTCTTGGGTTCAGCGTGCTCCGGATCGGGGCCAATCGTCCTTTGTAAAAAGACTCAACTCCAGCTCAGCGTCATACCGACGTCTCCGGGTACGCCACCTGGAAAATCGACGATCTGCACTCTCAATTTGAATCCGTTCGCCCTCAAATATTTCTGCCAGAATTCGAATAGCTCCTTGGGTACTCCGGTCAATGTGGCTTCCCAGCCCGCCTCCTGCTGATTTATGGCGCGCCCTCTGTCGGTGCAAAGTGTGTTCGGAAAGCGCGTCACCTCGACTTCAGTCACGCCGTTGTTCGTGGCCCGCTTGATGATCGCGATGGCTCGTTCGAGCCGTTCGTCGTCCGACACGCCCGACGGCTTTGACAGTTTATCGATCAGCGCCTTTTTCTCCGCATCGGCCGCGGCGCGTTCGCGCACGGCCATGCTGGCCTTCTCCGCCTCCTTGAGCGCTATTTGCTCCTTGAGTTGCTTGGCGGTAGGCAAGCCGATCATTTGACTGCCAATCTTCACCTGGGTGCCTAGGTCCATGTCAGACCTCACTGCGGATAACTGTCGATTCACGCTCGACTGCCGTCTCAGTGCGAGCGCTGCGAAGCGACGGCCGGCCGGCCTAATGTCCCAAGGCGAGTTCGTACTTGCCGCGTTTGAGCGTCTCCGACGGGCGTTCTCCGAAACGCTTCAAATAGTCGCCGGCAAAATGTCCCAAATTGCCGAAACCGCATTCCACCGCCACCTGCGTCACCGAACGGCTGACCCCGCTGTGCTCGAGCATGTACCTGGCGTGCTCCAGGCGGACCTCTTTCAAGAACGACATCGGCGATTGGCCGCGGCTGGTCTTGAAGTGATAAAAAATGCTACGCGTGCTGGCGGCGGTTGCCCGTGCGAGACTCGCTATGGTTATCGGTTCATTCCAGTGGGCTTCGATGTACTGCTCGGCGCGGCGCACCTGCCACGTCGTCGCCGCTCGCCGTCGGGGCTCGACCAACGGCCGGTCCCGAATATTCGGCACGTCGTGAATGGTCGACAACGAGCCGAACGGCTGACAGCTCATTCCATCGTGCATCGTGACCCTCCTCACTTCATGCCGCGACAATGCTGTTGTGTTAGCCGCGGTCGCCTCGCTAAGTCGTCGTATCTGATGAAATGATCAACGTAGCGTAATGTCTATTACGCCGATGCATTTCCGGCGTACTTAATTGGCTCGTGGCGATATACTTTGGAATACATCGCAGGGTCGCTGATGATGAAGCGGATTACTCGCTTCGAATGCATTCAATGCGGCACGCACGGTCGCGCTGGCGCGGCCAATGCAAACGCCGGACTGTTCAGGCTGAGCGCTCAGAGAGCGGATGCGGAATTGAAAGATTTTCGATGCAAAAAAATTTCAACCAACTCACGACGCGCGCTTAATGCCCAATTCGTCGGCCATTCTTACAAGATCGGGCAATCTTTTCGCGTTGAGCTTGGCCATCAACTTGTGACGATGCACCTTTACCGTCACTTCGCTCAAACCGACCTCGGCTGCGATTTGCTTGTTGAGGAGACCCGCGGTTATCAACGGCAAGATCTCGCGCTCTCGACCACTGAGGCTGTCGTACCGCGTCCGCAGCTCACGGGCTCTAAACTCTGTATCGAGACGGGCACGGTCCTTGTCGAGTGCGGTGTAAACCGCATCGAGCAGGTCTTGCTCGCGAACCGGCTTGGTCAGGAATGACACGGCGCCGGCCTGCATGGCGCGCACCGTCATGGGAATGTCGCCGTGTCCGGTAATGATGATTGTCGGAATATTTTTTGAGCCGCGCGCCAGCTCGGTTTGCACGTCGAGGCCGCTCATTTCCGGCAACCGGACGTCAAGAATGAGACAAGACGGCCCGAGGTCGGGCCCGCGGACGAGGAATTCCTTGGGCGATTCGAAAGTCTTGCACTGCAGGCCGACCGTCTCGAGAAGCGCTTTCACACCCTCTCGAACATCCGGACTGTCGTCGACGACAAAGACAACCGGCTCGTCGCGCGCAGGAGTACTCATGGCAGCCCCGACGCTCGCCTGGACCTGATCATTCTCGCGGCTTTTCGATACCAATGCAAGCTCGAAAGTATGTTTAATCTGCAGTTGATTGATCAGTGTGACGCCGGATCGAAATTATGCTTGCGACGATGCTGGCGCTTTATTGGATTCTTGGCACAACACCAGCTTTTTTGGCACGATTTGAATCAACTGGCTCGCAGTTGCCTGGGAGGGTTACCTGTCCATCGTCGAAACGAATGGCTGAAGGCACTGGGATCGGCGTAGCCGAGCAGCCAAGCTATCTCTGAAATCGGCAGATTCGGCTCTTGCAGGTAGCGTTTGGCAAGCTCGAACCTGAGATCGTCGAGCACATCAAGAAACGAAACACCTTCCTTGGCAAGCCTGCGCTCGAGAGTTCTGGCAGTCATGCCAAGCTTGGCCGAGACTTCCGACAATCGGCCCTGTCCATGGGGCAATAATGGCGCCAGCGTGTTTTCAACCGCCACGCGCCAAGATGTCGCACCGAGCCGCCGCTTGGCCAGCGTTTCTTCGCAATATTTTTCCAGAAGCTTGTTCAGATAGTCGTCCGCGCTTGCGATGGGCAACCGGCCGCTTGCCGGCGCGTATTCGATCTCGTCGGCAGCACTGCCGAATACGAATTCGCAACCAAAGCATGCGGCCAGGTCGTGCGGCAGCCCGGTTCGCCGGTGCGCTAATTTGATGCGAACGGGGCGCAGCTGGCGCCCTACCAAATGCCGGCATAGTCTGACAAGAACGGTAACAAAGAACTCGACCTGATGCCGATCGCTGAGCCGACGCACCGCGTTGTAGTGCAGCGAAACGCGCATAGCGCCGTCGTCGCGATATTTTGCCACCACTCCCTCATTTTGAATCGAACAATAGCGTTCCGTGCGTCGCAATGCGTCGCCCAACGTGTTGGATGACGCTTGAACATAATAAAGCAGGCCCAATTCGCGCAGGTCGATTTCCTTTGCCAGATGGAATCCGAGAAATTCGTCGGGCAGCCGGTCGGCGACGAGGTTGAGAAATGCGATTTGATGCCCGACGGGAATGCGAATGGTCGGGTCTTCGAGCTGCGTCACCGACAGCCCGGCCCGCTTCACCAGGAACGCGACGTCCGGCAGCGAAAGTACGGCGCGGGCGAAGGCAGCTCTTGCAATGCCCCCGGCCGCAGTCGGTACCGCACTGATCCTCGCCGCATCCTGATGCCCATTTCGGCCCGACCGCGGCTGTCGGGCGCGATCAGATGATTGGCGCTCCGGATCAGGATGGAACTTTGTGCCCTGACCTACATGGCGCGGTAAGCGAGTGGTGAGGCCGCTCATGTGTCAACCCCATCGGGTATGGTCGGTTTGCCGGATCGACCGCCTGCTTGCCGGAGTGCGTGATGTCCATCCTCCGAACGGATAAAGATCTCGAGCGACTGATCGTGCGATCCTACGCGTGGATGCTGCGCGCGCCCGGAACGATCGACGGACCGAAGGTCGCTTCGCTGTCGCGCCATGGCTGCTACGAGGTCAGGCTGCTGGAACCGTCGGAGTTCGCGCGGGACGACGGCTTGCCGTTCTGGGCGGAGCTCTTCGATACCCAGCGCAATCTTTCGATCGACAGCTACGCGGGGGACGATATTGAGGAAGCCGCCGGTGCGGTACAGCATCTGATTTCCCGTGCCGAGCTTTTGGCCAAGGAGGCCGCTATTTGAAGACGCCACGTAATCGTTCGCGCGGCGATTCCAACGGCATGAAATTGAAGCACGGGATATAACGCAACTACGCTTTAGCGTAATCGGCAACGCCGCCGAGCACTCAGGGATCAAATTGGCAGTTCGTGAACGAGTATTGCGGTTTGCGAGTATCGCGAACCGGTGCGAGATGTGACCTCAAACGGACGGAAGGAGAAGTCCAAAGCTGCACGCTCGATAATGCGACGGAGTTGGCGATGATGGCGATGATGAAGGCTTCGGCTCGGCTTTTAATCGCAATATTGGCGACGTTTCTTTATTCGATGACGGTTCCATCATTTGGGCAGAACTCACCCGCCGCGCCACCCGCCCGCTAGGATCACCTGGGAGAAAGGGCGGCTGGCTGACCGATCAGCGTGCGGTTGCTGGACGGCCAAAGTACCGATCAGCCAGTCATCGAGTGGACATTTCGCAATTTGTCGGGTGGGAAATCCGACAAATTTGCGACCGATGATACTCGAGGTGAAACTTACGATTCCTTTAGACAGCTGCCCACCCGGTTCCGGCTGTGCATTATGAACGGCGGACAACGGGACCTGTGAGGGGCGGCCATGACACCGCGATTGGTCGACGTTGCCTCGGAGACGCAATCGGCGATCAACCCGCGCGACGCCGCGGCCGAGGCAAATCATCGGATTGCAAATAACCTCTCTATCATTGCCGGATACGTCCGCTCCGAGCTCTCGTCGTTTAATCCGGGAACGCCCCTGGACATCCGGTCGATCAGGCGCACGCTGCAGCAATTATCATTGCGAATAGACGCCATCGGACGGCTCCACCGTCTCCTGACGAATTCTCCGGGCGAATCCAATGTGGAAATCTCCGTATATCTGCGCGAGATCGTCGATGCGGTAAGCTGCTCGCTGCCCCAGGATGAAAATCCGGACGTGCTGTTTTTGCTGGATGCGCGCGTACTGCTCCCGGCCGAGCAAGCGATCGTCATAGGCGCCATCGTGAGCGAAGCGCTCTTCAATTCGGTCAAGCACGCCCATCCGCGAGGCGTGCGTCCCACTATTTGCGTTGGCTGCAGACGATCGAGGCCGGACCGGCTTCTCATCGAAATTGAAGATGACGGAATGCCATTGTCGCGCGTGCTTGCCGGAAAAGACATACACACTGGCGGTGCCGGCGCTCAGCTGATGCGAACGCTGGCCCGCAGTATCGATGCCGAGCTGGAATTCGCAGACGCCAATCCTGGCTACGCCGTTCGTATTGATCTGCCGATTTCGGACCAGGCACTGCAACGATGAGCCGTACGCCGCCATTTCGACGCGTTCATCGATCAAGCGGCTACACCCGCCGCCGGCGCCGAAAGACGACAGGCCACGCCCAGGGCGACTTTCATGAAACTGCGTGACAAGGTCTGCGTCGTGACGGGGGCGGCGAGCGGCATCGGCAAAGGCATTGCAACCACGTTTGCAAAGGAGGGCGGCAAGGTCGTGATCGCCGATCTCAGCAAAAAGGCCGCCCAATCGGCCGCCGAAGAGATCGAGGCCTGCGGCGGCCTTGCCGTGCCGGTCGAAATGGATGTGACGGTCGAAGCACAGGTCGATCGCGCGGTGGCAGATATTGCCGCACAATTCGGCAGGGTAGACGTGCTCGTAAGCAACGCCGGCATCCAGATCGTCCACCCGATCGAAGATTTTCCGCTGTCCGACTGGAAAAAGATGATGTCCATCCATCTCGATGGGGCGTTTCTCACCACGCGTGCCTGCTTTCGGCTCATGAAAGAGGCGGGGGGCGGCAGCATCATCTACATGGGTTCGGTACACTCCAAGGAAGCGTCTGTCTTGAAATGCGCTTACGTCGCGGCCAAGCACGGCCTGATCGGTCTATGCAAGACGGTGGCGAAGGAGGGCGGCAAATACGGCATCCGCGCCAACGTGATTTGCCCCGGATTCGTGCGCACGCCGCTGGTCGAGAGGCAGATTCCCGAGCAAGCCCGTGAGCTGGGCTTGAGCGAAACCGAAGTCGTCAAGAAAGTCATGCTGCGCGAAACGGTTGATGGCGAATTTACCGGGGTGGACGACGTGGCGCAGGTCGCGCTTCTGCTCGCGGGTTTCGGCTCCAATGCTCTGACCGGTCAATCCATTGTCGTTAGTCACGGTTGGTTCATGCAATAGCGATGCGTCGCAACAGCGACGGCATTGTTAGGGCGCGTAACGCCGCAACCCGTTTGTATCGAGCGACAATACTGCAAGATCGTGGAATTTCCTCAGGCCCCAGCATTCAATTCGGGAGTGCGTGACCTCGCTCCACACGCGGGCTCGGTGCGCTTCATGCGAGAGGACAACCGATGAAATCCTTCAGCGCAAAATTGGCCATGTCAGTTGCCGGCGTGGCAATGCTCACGACGGCAGCGTACGCGCAGACGCCGAATAATGCTGCTCATCCCGGCCAACACGCCGCGGTCCATCACCGCATGCACCATGGTCACGCGGTATATGATCGGCACGCCTATCATACGGGCACCGCACACGCCCGTGCGCGCCGCGCAGCGGCGATCTACAATCAGGCGGCCCCGGACGCTGGCGTGGTCGCCGTCGGGTCCGAGCCGCGGCCGGTTTACAACGCCGCTGTTCAACCCTTATTCGACCAAACGGGCATCGCTTGCATCGGTGGGCAGGGAGTTGGCTACTACCCCAACCCAGTGGCCTACGGCGACAGTGCCGCCACGATCGAATCCGGCGGCCAATTTATTCTGGATCGTGGCTATCCCGGCTGCTTCGGGTACATCGGCGAGTAAAGCTCACCGGCGCCACGCCGCATTGCGTCAGGAGCCCCGAGGCTCCTGACAGTCTGCCGCGCGAACGTGCGGTCCATCGTCTCTGAGGTATCGGCCCGGCATGTCTTCTTCAACGTGAATGTCTTCTTCAATGTGCATGTCTCCTTCAATGTGATTAGGAGCCTGGACGGCAATGCGTACCGTCCGTGTCGAAAAAGCCGTCGAGATGATCCCGGACGGGGCAACCATCATGGTCGGCGGCTTCATGGGCGTCGGCACTCCCGAGCGCCTGATCGACGAATGCGTGCGCCAAAGAAAGCGGGATCTGACGGTCATTGCCAATGACACCGCCATTCCAGGCCGCGGCATCGGAAAGCTGATCGACGCGGGTCTCGTCACGCGCGCGATCACGAGCCACATCGGGCTCAACTCCGAAACGCAACGGCAGATGATCGCAAAACAGATGGAAGTCGACCTCGTGCCTCAAGGCACGCTGATCGAACGCATTCGTGCCGGAGGATTCGGCCTCGGCGGCGTTCTGACGCCAACCGGCGTCGGCACTGTCGTCGAGAACGGCAAACAGAAGATTACGGTGGATGGCAAGGAGTATCTGCTCGAGACGGCGCTGCGCGCGCAGTTTGCACTCGTGAACGCCTTCCTGGCGGATTACAGCGGCAATCTGTACTACGCGCTGACTGCCCGCAACTTCAATCCAATCATCGCAATGGCTGCCGACACGACCGTTGTCGCAGCCGACCACATCGTCCCGGTCGGAACGATTCCTCCGGATCACGTCGTCACCCCTGCGCCGGTCGTCGATTACCTGGTTCAAAACGGGTAGGGGTCATGGACGCACAGGCCATCATCGCAAAACGCGTCGCCGCCGAACTGCGATCGGGCATGCTGGTCAATCTCGGTATCGGGATTCCCACCCTCGTCGCCAACTATGTGCCGGTGGGGATGACGGTTTTCTTTCAGTCGGAAAACGGCCTGATCGGTACCGGGCCGATCCCGGAGCAAGGGATGGCGCACCCGACCCTGACCGACGCCGGCGGCAAACCGGTGACGGCGCTGCCCGGCGCTTCGACGTTCGACAGCGCCACTTCGTTCGGCCTCATTCGCGGCGGCCACGTCGATCTGACGGTTCTCGGCGCGCTGCAAGTCGACTCCCATGGCCACCTGGCCAACTGGATGATTCCCGGAAAGCTGGTGCCTGGAATGGGCGGAGCGATGGATCTGGTGACCGGCGCGAAGGCGGTGATCGTGGCGATGCAACACACCGCCAAGGGCAAAGCCAAGATCTTACAAAAATGCACGCTGCCGCTGACGTCTGCGCGCGCGGTCGATCTCGTCGTTACCGAAATGGCGGTGATTGGATTCTGCGACGGTCAGGCAACGCTACGCGAACGCGGCCCCGATGTAAGCGTGGAAGACATAATCGCCGCGACGGAAGCCAAACTCGATATTCCAACGCAGGTACCTGAAATGGCGATTTAGGCAACGCCCCAGCGGGTGGCGGCTCGATCCATAGTCACCGAGCAAATGGAAGGACCAGACATGAGCGATCTCGTCGTTATCGCCTTTCCGACCGAAGCCAAAGCGGAAGACGTCCGTCAAAAGCTTCTTGCGATGCAAAAAGAGTACCTGATCGAAATGGGCGATGCGGTGATCGCCGTGAAAGACGACAAGGGCCGCATCAAACTGAACCAGCTCGTGAACACCAAAGCGGTAGGCGCCGTCTCCGGGACCTTTTGGGGTTCGCTGATCGGCTTGATCTTTCTCATGCCGCTGGCCGGAGCCGCGATGGGCGCAGCGTCCGGAGCAATCGCCGGCGCGTTGGCGGACGTCGGAATTAACGATCGCTGGATGAAGGAGGTCGCGGCCGCCATTCAGCCGGGCACCGCGGCGCTGTTTGTGTTGGTCCGCAAGGTCAGCGGTGAAAAAGTGCTGGAGCGCCTCAAAGGCGAAGGCGGCACCGTGCTCAAAACCTCGCTCGATCACACCAAGGAGGCGGCGCTGCAGGCGGCGCTCGCCGGTGTGCAGGCGGTGACGCCGGCTGCGGCAGCCTGACACTCTACGGATGAGCGCTGTCCGCGTGGATGCACGGGCGTCGGCCATCGGCGTTCGCTCGGCAAGTTCGGCCGGGCATATTTTAGGAGGACTCGCATGAGCGTTCCAGCCACCCGGGTGCTTGCATTTCCCGGCATCGACCTCGAGAGCTTGACCGAGCTGCGCGCCAGAGCCAGCGATGCTTTTCTGCGCGAAGATTATGCGGCCTACCAGGATGCCTGCATGATGATCCGCAAGTTGATTGGCGGGCAGGATTTCCGAAACCGGCGCCGGAAGCCGCCGCGAAAAGCGCCAACGGCAGCTACGGCAATCGCAGGAGCGACGTCCCCGGCCGAGCGCAATGCCTCGACGTGACTAGCGCGTCAGGCCGCCTTCTGCGACCGGTATTTTGTACGTTCTGAGTGGTTTGAGCACTCGTCGAGTGGCCAGCAGTGTTTATGGCCCTAGGCTGTTCGATCTGTCTGGCACGTCCGGCGCCGCCGCTCTGAATTTTCGGAACATCATCGTCGCAATGACGAGCTCTCGAACATCGTGCTGCTGATGGATATGACGCGTCGTCTCGGAGCTGAGTTCTTCGGCACTTTTTGGCTGACATTCGCCGGTTGCGGCAGTGCAGTATTTGCCGCGGGGTTCCCCTCGCTCGGCATCGGATTTCTGGGCGTGAGTCTTGCGTTCGGACTGACCGTACTGACCATGGCTTACGCCGTCGGTCACATTTCCGGTGGGCATTTCAATTCTGCGGTCACCATCGGGCTCTGGGCCGGAGGCCGCTTCAAAGCGACCGACGTTCTCCCATACATCCTCGCCCAGGTCGTGGGCGCCATCGCGGCGGCCGCGCTGCTTTATTTGATCGCTTCCGGAAAGCCGGGCTGGGTTCCCGGCAGCTTTGCGGCGAACGGCTATGGCGACCTCAGCCCCGGCAAATACAACCTGATGTCATGCTTCCTGGCCGAGACTCTCGCCACTTTCTTTTTCCTGTACGTCATCATCGGTACCACCTCGAAGGGCGCAGCGGTCGGATTTGCCGGCATCCCCATCGGGCTTTGCCTGACGCTTATTCACCTCGTCCTGATTCCCATCACCAACACGTCGGTCAATCCGGCGCGAAGCACCGGGCCGGCGCTATTTGCCGGCGGCGCCTACATCGCGCAACTCTGGCTGTTCTGGCTTGCGCCCATCCTCGGCGCGGTCATTGCCGGCCTGATCGGCCGCTGGCAGCACCAAGCGCCCGACGCGTCGACCTGAGCGATCCCCGCCCCTGAGATGAGGCCGCGCGCTTTTTCTGCGCTCATTGAGTTGCCGGGAATGCGTAAACCGCACTAACTCCATGATGCCGACGGCTTGAGCCGTGCGGCGCAGAGCAGCGCAGCCCCCAGTCCCCCAACCCCTCTCTCCCTGCCGGGCTGTTGCTCCTCGTACTCCTCCGACTGGGGCTCCACCGATATTACGGTGGAGCCCTTGATTTTTCGGCGCCTTTTTCGGCGCCTTGGGCTTGCGGGTAGGGGGGTCGAGACAGCGGGCGTGGAGTGGCACGGTAGGGATGCGTGCGGCTCGCTATTTCCGGCGCCGCATTGCAAGAGCGCGGTGGCCTTTAGGTTGGCGCCGGGCGCAGCAGGTTCATCGACCTGCGCGTCCCAAATCTTGGGCTGCCGACGGCAACTTCCTGGCGTCCCGGGACATTTCAAGGCAACTGACCAGGTCGGTGTAGCTTGACACGCCGCCCATCGTCGCTTCTGCGATGCAATGGGTCTTATCTCCTGACGAGAATGTGGACCATTGCTTGATCATGTCCTCGCGATCGTCTTGCTGACCCTTCATGCATTGCTCGAACGTGCCGGCGTCAAGACCTTCCAGCAACGACGATGAACTCGTAAGTCCGCGGCAGAGCGGTGCAACGTCGAGGATGGGATAGCCATCGGATCGCGCTGCCGACGAAGAAACCGTGAGCGCGTTCATGCCGACCAGGGCGACAACAGCAGCAAAGTACATCATGTGAGCCTCTGTTAACGCGCTGCGCCAGATGCGATTGGCTCCGGCGGCGGGGCTCTCTGCACGGCAATTTGGTTCGCTCAGCCTAAAGCACCGCGCGCCTGGTTTCCGGCTTGGCAGCCGGTTTCAACCGTCATTGTTCGGGGCACGCGCCGTAGGTGCGATTGAGACAGGCCGCGTAGAGTTCAGGTGAGATCGAGGTATTCGCGCTGTTTTGCACGTTGTACCCCATGCCACCTTCATTCGCCGAGCGGCCGGTCGGATATTTGTACTCATCGGTTTTGGCGGGGGCGGCAGTGGCTGGTGCGGCACGGCGTGCTTGGGCGTCCGCTCTATCGACCGATAAGGATGGTGCCGTCGCCGCTGACCAGTGCAGCGAGATCGGAGCTGCCGAAAGCAGGGCTGCGCCGAGAGCTACGCCGAGAGCGCTGCGCTTTTGGATGGCTGTTTTCCACATCGTGATCTCCCACAAATGAGGCGGCCGCCACGCAAAACTGTCCAATCGAATTTTTGATCACGCTGTCTTGCGTCGGGCCGCGCCGATGACGCTCGCGCCCAACCACGCGGACTTTTCACATCCGCTGTCCGGGCAAAAGCATCGGCCGCTGCCGATAGCCGACCAGTTAGAGACGATGCCGGTCTTGCGTCTACTATGCAAAAACATGCTTTGGCACTCGGAACGGATTGCGTTGATAGACCATGGAATAAGGTCATCGCCGATGGCTGGTATTGTTTTTTAAAAATTGAAGGGTGCGCCACGTGATCTGCGCCGAACCGGCCTACAGGGCGGCATCATCCCGTTGGTCCGGTCTCACCAACTTGGTCGCCGCAGCGACCTCGAAGGACGCCTTAACGAGCGGGAGATCCGGATCGACACTTTCGTCTTGGCGGTGCTTTATTCACAAGCGCGGCAGTAGCCCCAAATGGTCGGAACCTGTGATGCGATTCAAGAACAGCAGAGCGGGGTACCGCGAACGCATGTGTGGCGAACCTTCCTGCGATCAGAATTGATTCATTTCCGCCACTATCGCTCCGAGATTGGGGAACTCGGTCATCACACAGAGGGAGACCAGCAGGCCGGTCAGACAGAATATGACGACAACTAACATCTCATATTCCGTTTCAGTTGAAATCGCAGACCGTGCTCCGGACTCGCCTCGCGATTGAATGCCGAACGCAAGAGATCGCGTTGCCGCGAGAACGGCGGGAACGAGAAGGAGCACGGGATGAGGCATGTTCGGTGCTCCGACGTCACAAAGCGTTGAGGAAGTTGACCAGATCTGCTTTCTCCCGGTCGGTGAAGCCGATCTTGAATCTCTGATCGTAGAAGTTCACCACGTCGCCGAGCGTTGCCGCCGAGCCGTTGTGGAAATAAGGTGCGCGCGACGCCAGCCCGCGCAGAATGGGCCCTTTGAGCTTGCCGATGTCCGCGCACAGGCCGCTGATTGTCGCGCGGCCGGGATCGGTCACTTTGTAGACCTTTCCCTGCAGCGGACCCTGCATGCATTTCAACGTGAAAACCGGCAGTCCGGCAATGTCGAGCCCCGGCGGTGCGCCGGCGCCGGCGTCGGCGATGCCGATATCCAGCGGCGCCTTGATCGAGTGATCGCCCACGTTGGGCGTGTCGTGACAGGTGCCGCAGGAACCCGAAAAGGTCTGGACGTTGAGGACGTCATTGATGCCCGCAACGCCGGTGATCTTGATGGTCGTGTTGTTGAATACCTCCTCGCCGCGCGCAATCGATTGCCGTGCGGCCTGCTCGTCGCCGTGTCCGGGCGCGAGCCACGGCCGGAACAGATCGAAGATCAGCGATGTGAACGGCACGCTCTCGGGATTGTTGCCGAACGGATCGTTGACGCCGACGAAGAAGTTCGGCAGCTGCAGCGATAACGCGATAGGTCCGCCGGTGGCGCCGCCGTCGGCCAAATTGCCCGCCCGATTGTCGGCCGCTTGCGCGGTGAATATGCCGCTTTCGAACGCGACGATCGCGGCGAGCTGCGAAGAGCTCGGCGGCGCGGCGGCTTGGGCGTGGCCGAGCGTGGCATCGTTCGCCTGGCTGGTCAGGCTCGGCTCGCGGCCGTCCCACATGATCGCGCTGAGGAAGCCGAGGTTCGTGGCTGGCAGGGGCCGCCGATAGGTGGAGATGATGCCCGTTGTCGTACTGGTGAGGCCGGTGACGCGATTGGTGTTGCAATTGTAGGGATCGTCGACGCGTGTGACGGCGAATTGGACGCCCGCCGGAAGCGGCAATCCGATGCGGATCAAGCCCTTTTCGGTCAACAGCTTGTAGGCCGTCTGTCTGGCGGCATAGGTCGAGACGTCGTCGCTCGGACAGGTCGCGCCGTCGACAATCCGGAAGATCGGGTCGGCACCGCCGCTTGTTCTAAAGCGCTCGGCGACGCCGGCGGCGCTGACGGTCCAGCCGCTTTGCGGCTGATGACAGGTGAAGCAGGTCCGGCCGTTGGTGCCGAGGTTCTGGAAGAACGCATCGTTGTTTGTGAAAGTCGCTCCGTTGGGCTGGAAAGTGCCGATCGCACCGCGCGGATCGGCATCGGTGCTCAAGCGCGGAATGACCGGGGGCGTCGGCTGCGAACCATGATCGGCGTCCCTGAACCGCTCCATCTGCTGCATGTGCCCGATCATGCCGGGCGCAAACGCCGGCACGTCTTCGGCCGCCGCGGATTGCGGCAGGCCACACGCCAAGCCGAACAGCGCTGCTGCCAGTCCGGCACCATGGCTGGCGGAACGTGCAATAGCAGCGGCGTGCGAGCGCAAGGTCATGGCTGTCCTCCCAATGTTATTTCGGCCAAGCGTTGCGGCGGCTGCTTGGGCGTTGCTGTGTGCGAAGCGTAGTTTCCCTTGCGGTCTATCCGGCCACCATCAAGGCCTGTCCGATCTCGACACCGTGCCCCAGCGCGAACAGCAGGCCGGTCAAGGTGAGTCCCACCGTTGACCACAGGCCCAAGAGGCGAAGCTCGGCGTAAGCAGTGGTGGTGCACGCAGTCTTGGCGTAAGCAGCTTTGGCGTACGGCAGCCTCCCATCGACGTCGTGCAGATCCGACCGGTATCGTACGGTTGTCATCGTGGCCTCCTCGCTCTGAAGTTCGGGCCAAACACCCAGCCTGCGTGCGGCAAAACCGATGGCAAGTCAGAACAGGCTTTCGATCTTCTGGTCAGGCAGCCCCTGAGCCTTCGACATCAAGTCGAATGGACTGATCTGAGGAGGCGTCGGGCCGCGCGCGCCTCCGTTTGCGTTTGCCAGGATGGTCAGCACGCCCAATGTGAGAAAGCAGGCCGTCAGCACGGCGAAAAGCGCTGTTTTGCGGGAGAACATCATCGTCTCCATCTGCGATTTGAGGCGGGGCCGGAGGATGGACGGTGACAGAAGTCGCCGGGGCGCGCTTTCAGGCGGCCTTAATTTCTTCTTAAGGTGCTCTTGATTTTTAGCCCGCCTGGGGGTGCGATGGACGTGGGGGCCGGCCAGCGGGCGGCAAAGTGTTGTATTCGTTTGAGGATTACACGCTCGATCCGGATCGGCGTGAGCTACGCCACGGCACTCACCTTGTGGCTGTCGAACCGCAGGTTTTCGACCTGCTGCAATTTCTCATCCGGCATCGCGATCGGGTCGTCACCAGGGATGATGTCCTCAATGCGGTGTGGAATGGCCGCGCCGTGTCGGAGTCCGCACTGGCTGTGCGGATAAACGCGGCCCGCCTCGCCATATCCGACAACGGCCAGCAGCAGCGGCTCATTCGCACGCTGCCGCGTAAAGGGCTCCGCTTCATTGGCGATGTGCGCGAGCATGGTGTTTCGCCGGCTCGCGAAGCGGAAAGCGCCGTGAAGGCGGCGGCGACGCGCCCGGACGTGCCGTCGATTGCCGTCCTGCCCTTTACGAGCATGAGCGAAGACGCCGATCAGGAGTATTTCGCCGACGGGATCAGCGAAGACATCATTACCGCGCTGTCGCGATTTCGTTCGCTGCTCGTGATCGCCCGAAACTCGACCTTCACCTACAAAGGCAGGGCCGTAGCCGTGAAGGACGTAGCGCGCGAGCTCGGCGTGCGCTACGTGCTGGAGGGAAGCGTCCGCAAGGCCGACGGCCGCGTACGCGTGACGGCTCAGCTCGTCGATGCAGAGTCCGGCATACACGTCTGGGGCGACCGGTTTGAGCGACCGCTCAATGACATCTTTACCGTTCAGGACGAGATCACGCACGCCGTGAGTACCGCGATTGCGCCCGCCGTCGCCGACGCCGAGCGCCATCGTGCAGTACGCAAAGCACCCGGCACTCACGACACCTGGAGCGCCTACCAACGCGGCCAGTGGCACCTGAGCCGGGCGAATCCTGAAGACAACAAGGCGGCCCAGCAATGCTTTGCCGATGCGATCGCCTTGGATGCCAATTTCTCGGGTGGCTACACCGGCCTTGCACTGGCCCAGATGCAGGAATCGGGGCTGTTTGCCACGCGCTCGGTCGCGGAAGCGCGCATCTCGATCAAGGCGCTGGCGCTGCGGGCCGTGGCCAATGACGAAAGCGATGCCGAGGCGCACGCCTGCTTGAGCTGGGCGCTTAACTTCGACGGCGACTATGACGGCGCACTGGCCGAAGCGCAGCGCTCGCTCGCGATCAGTCCGAACTGCGCGAGTGCGCATCGCGCCTTGGGGACAACTTTGATCTTTGCCGGCAAACCGAAGGAAGGGTTGGTCGCTCTCGAAGCCACGATCCGGCTCGACCCGCGCGACCCGCTCCTTGCCTGGCATCTCAATCGCATGGCGATCGGCCATTATTACGCGCGCAACTACGCGGCGGCAGTCGATACGGCGCGACGGGTGGTCCGTCTCTATCCCGACTTCCCGCTGATCTATCGCTGGCTCGCCGCGGCGCTTGGCCAGGTCGGACGCGCCGAAGAGGCGCGCCATGCACTCGACAAAGCCATCGCGGTCTACAGTGGCGGTTCGTTCGACATGTACGTCCGCCAACGCGTTCCGTGGCACCGCGTCGAGGATTACGAGCATATGCTGGACGGCTTGCGTAAGGCCGGCTGGCAAGGATAGGCCGACCAACTGGGTGACGGCGACCTGCCATCACTGAGACTTGCGCGGGGAAATCGCAGCTCGCCGTTGCGACCTACCGGCTGTGCGGGCCGTCACATCGGAATGCTCCGAGATCATGTTGCCGAGTCTGTTGGAGGGTTAGCACCTCCGTCACCTTATTCCCGACTGTGCCTACCTCGATCTTGAGATATTGTTCAACGTAACGCAGATCGTGCCGGGCCAGGGCGCCGCCCAGGTTCCTGAACGGAGGACCATCGGATGACCGATCCGGCAACTTCTCCAGGGACCTCGCGGCGCGGATTTCTCAAGCTGGCGGCGGCCGGCAGTGCTGCGACGCTGGGCCGGACACGGATGGCGCGCGCCGAGCCCAAGACCATTACGATCTTGCACGAAAGCTCGTTCATCAAGCCGTTCGACGACCATATGAGCAAGGTGCTCGCCCCCGCCTACGAGAAGCTGACCGGGGTGAAGATCGTCTACGAGACGACCAGCGTCGGCGGCCTGCCGACACGGATCAGCACCATCGAGGAGACCGGTTCGGGACCGGACATCGCGATGAACGTGCTGCTCGAGGTGATCCAGTTCGGCGAGAAATATCTCGACGTCGGCGACATTGCCGAGGCCATCGGCCAGGCCCAGGGCGGCTGGTACCCCGCCGGCAAGGAAGCCGTGCTCGTGGACGGCACATGGAAGGCCGTCCCGTTCTGCAATATCGGCCAGCTCATGAACTGGCGCACCGATTGGTTCGCCGAGGTCGGCGTCAGGACATTCCCCGAGACCTGGGAGGAGCTCTACGAGGTCGGCAAGAAGCTGAAGGCGAAGGATCACCCCTTTGGCTTCGAGCTCGGCCATGGCATCGGCGACGATCACGGCTGGCTCTACCCGTTGCTGTGGTCCTATGGGGGCGCCGAGGTCAGCGCCGACGGCAAGACCGTGGTCATCGATTCCGACGAGACCGCGCGCGCCGTCGATTTCGCCCGCAAGTTCTTCAGGGACACGATGCTCGACGACGTGCTTGGCTGGACCGATGTCAGCAACAACAAGGCATGGATGGCGGAGCAGATCTCCTGCACCAACAATGCCGAAAGCATCCTGTGGTTTGCCAAGCACGAGTTTCCAGAAATCGCCAAGGTCACCGACCAGGCCATGAACCCGGCCGGACCGAAGGGACGTTTCCATCTGCTCAACCAGGTCAGCCACTCGATCTTCAGCTTCTCCCCCGTGCGGGAAGAGGCTAAAGCCTTCATGCGTTGGCTGATGGATCCGAAGCAGCTGGGCGACTGGTACGCGGCGGGCGACAGCTATTACCAGCCGTTGCTGCACGCCTATGACAATGCGCCGATGTGGAACGTCGAGCCGCGCAACATTCCCTATCGTGAGGCGCTCGCCAACGCGCATCTGCCGGGCTGGCCCGCCGCGGCGTCTCGGCAAACGACCGAAAGCGTCGCCAAATACGTCGTCGTCGACATGTTCGCCAAGGCCTGCGCCGGAGCCTCAACCGCCGCAGTCATCAAGACTGCCGAAGCGCAGCTGAAAGAAATCTATCGCTCTGCGTGACATGTCGGTCGCCTCCGAGCACGCTCTTGTCATCGGCAGCGCAGCCCGCCGACGCGGGACACTCGCGGCTCTGCTCGATCGGCAAAGCGTGTTCAGCTGGCTGATCATGGCGCCGCCACTGCTGTTTCTGGCGGCTCTCGTCGGCTATCCGTTCCTTTATGGCATTCTGCTGAGCCTGCAGCACCGGACGGTCGGCCACGCCGGCACCTTCGTCGGCCTGAAGAACTTCGCGACCAACTTGCGCGACCCGGTGTTCTGGCAGGTCGCCGCCAACACATTTGTCTACACCGGTGCCGCGACCGTGCTGAAGGTGATCGGCGGGCTCAGCCTGGCGCTGGCGATGAACCAGCACTTCCGCATGAAGAACCTGGTGCGCGCGCTTCTGCTGCTGCCGTTCATCGTGCCGACTGCACTGAGCACGGTCGCGTGGCTGTGGATGCTCGATCCGGCTTTCAGCGTCGTCAATCGGCTGATGGTGGCGCTGGGCTGGCCCAGGCCCGGCCCGTCCTGGCTCGGCCATCCGGGCCTGGCAATGTTCTCGATCGTCGTCATCAACACGTGGCGCGGGCTGCCGTTCTACGGCGTCACCCTGCTGGCCGGGCTGCAGACGATCCCGCCCGAGCTTTACGAGGCGGCCACTATCGATGGTGCCGGCCGCTGGCAGCGCTTGCGCTGGGTGACCTTGCCGCTGTTGCGACCGATCATCCTGATCGTGACCCTGTTTTCGGTGATCTTCACCTTCGCCGATTTTCAGCTCGTCTACGTGTTGACACACGGCGGGCCGCAGAACGCGACCAATCTGTTTGCGACCTATGCGTTCGACATTGCGATGGGTGCGGGCCAGCTGGGCCTCGGCGCCTCCGTGGCGCTGGTGATGCTGCCGGGGCTGGCATTGCTGATTGTCGCGCTGACACTGTACATGCGGAGGGATTGATGGTCGCGGACCGAATGTTGACGGGCCATCAGCGGCTCGAGCGCGTCGTGCGGACGTGGCTGCCGGTCGGCTTCTTCCTCGTGCTCGCGCTGTTCCCGTTCTACTGGATGGCTATCACGTCGATAAAGCCGAATGCCGAACTCTACAACAAGAACGTCACGCCGCTCGTCGTGCATGCTCCGACGTTGAAACACTACATCGATCTCCTGACAGAGACGAACTTCCTGGTATGGACCTGGAACACGATGCTGGTGGCGGTGATGGCGACAGGGATCTCGCTGGTACTCGGCACCATGTTGGCCTACCCGCTGGCCCGCATGCGCTTCGCAGGCGCCGGGTTGATTGCGATGACGGTCGCGGCGATCTATCTCGTGCCGCAGCCGCTCTTGTTCATCCCGCTCGCCGACGTGATCAACCGGCTTCATCTCGGCAACACGCTGACTTCGGTGATCCTGACCTATCCGACCATGCTGGTGCCGTTCTGCGCCTGGCTCCTGCTCGGTTACTTCAAAACCGTGCCGAAGGAACTTGAGGAGGCCGCCCGGATCGACGGCGCCAGCCGGCTACAGACCATGTGGCGGGTCATCTTGCCGCTCTGCGTGCCGGCGTTCGTCTCCGCCGGCATCTTCTCCTTCACCCTGTCGCAGAACGAGTTTCTCTACGCGCTGATCCTTTTGACCAAGAGTACCGTGCGGACCGTGCCGGTCGGCGTCATCACCGAGCTGATCCGCGGCGACGTGTTCTATTGGGGCCAGCTGATGGCGGCAGCGTTGCTCGGTTCAATTCCGGTGGCGCTTTTATATTCCTTTTTTGTAGAGCAGTACGTCGCCGGCCTCACCACGGGCTCGGTCAAGGGATAAAAAGCTTTTGGCATCGATTGGTCTTAGTGACGTGTAGCCAAGGTCTGGGAATTTCACTCTGCTTCAGAAACTCGGCATCCAGGACGTCGACGACGCCATTTGGCGCGGCTTGGCTGGCCGCTTTAGTTTATCAGATGGCGCAAAAGGCGCCTAACAAAATCGCGAGCGCAACGCGTTTATTTGTTTGTTGTTTGCTCGTTATTCATTCGTGCTCGCGCGTTACCTTTCGGCGACAATCGACACCGGGGGCACCCCAAAATTGGTTCGCTCGCGCGCGGCAGTGGGGGGCTCGCAAATTTTAGGGGAAATTCCTGCGTCTAAAGAAGTTCGAGCCACACGCGAGAGTCGGACTTTCCTGTATCACTGTTCGCGGATGGGTTGAAAGCTATGGGCTCTAGCGCTATGAGCAACCTGTGACCTGTTATTCGGGGAGGGGAGCATGCCAAGGCTTTTACAAGAACGTCTTAAAGACATATTGGAACGCTCTACACGGCCCATAGAGATCGGTTCTTGGCTTACACTGACCTGCTTTTCCCTCGCACTTCCTGACCTTTCGATAAGGAATGGAGCAGTATTTTTTGCACAATTCAGTACCTTCAAAGACGCCATCATTTTTTTCGAACCGAAGATTGCCCCTTTGGTGTTGATATGCGTCACAATTTTTTGGTTTTATCGATACAAGGGAGCGGTGACCAAAGAGCTCAGCCTTATGGGCGAGGCCTTCGAGGAGGAACATGCGCCCGTGCGCCTTGAAGGCTTGGATTGGCATCGGCTGATACCGGCTATCGGTTATCTGCTGGTCGGAGCGTATGTCCTTCTTGTGCTTCTTGCACCGTACATTTCATTGTATTGCGCAGTGGCCCTTGGTCTGCATGCAACGGATATGACAGGTAGCGGCCTCGTATTGCAGAATTTTAGTAAGACGATCCACAAATTTCCGATTTCATCAGATGATCCACAGGCAAATTTTATAGCGCGACGAAGGGAGGTTCTGCGAGACTATTATTTGGGCAATCCGACGTTACCTCGGATTGGGGTGATATCAATTGTTACTATCGGCGCTCTCTTAATCTCTCTGGTGTTGGCGCCCAATCGCGCGATTTATGGCTTCGTAGCTTATGGTTTGATGATTGCAAATATCTTAGTCGGGGAAGCTCTCATAGGGAGCTGGCGACACCGACGTGATAGCCAGCTTGATCAAATTTCGCGTGAAGAGGAAGACTATAATGCTGGACAAGTAGCCCGTAAATGAGGGGGCCATGCAATGGCAGGCGCCTGCGCAATGTTTCTCGCTGACCTGAAGCACGTTTGCTCGCATTAGGAGCTGTCGCAGAGAGGCATTTCATGCCCGAATCCGTGGACACAAACATTAGGTTTGCATCGACGCGTCAGATTCACGCGTCGATCAGCCACATGCATCAGGGCCACTTTGAATGCGCAATTACACTGGCCGCTGCCGGTGAGGGAATACTGCCCGATACGGACGATCCCCATTTTCGTCAAAAGGTGATAGCGCTGGAAAAAGGTCTACCGAAGAATGGCAACGGGGAAATCAGGGCGAATGCCTACATAAATTGGCTAAAGCATGGACGGGTTCACCCAAAGGAAGAAAGGATTGAGACTGCCACTATCAGCCGACTTGAGGTGATCGTTGTAATCTGGCGCGCAATATCAAAATTCATAGCAGTGTATGGTAGCTCGACTCCGCAGATGCAAAGCTTTGCCATATGGGCCGCGAAAGAGTTGGCTACCCTAGGATAGCAAGATCATCCAAATCTTATACTCAGTGCGCTTGACAGTCGAAGATCGCCCGAGGACCCTCCATTCGATTAAATCGCGCACTTTTCCCATACTCCTTGCAGTGAACATCAGCGAGTGGAAGCGCGTCCATCTCATTCCAAACGTTCGATACGGTTACATACTGATCGTTGCCTACGACGTTTTGCCCGATCAAGCTATGATATATGTTCGCGTCATTGTGAGACGCGCAGCCAGCCGGCGATAACAGCAGCACGAACGCGAGACCTTGCTTCATTTGCTCCCTACTTCAATGAAAGGGATCGGCCGCTCTTGCGGTTAGCTTGTACAGTCGGTCGTGGATGGTCGAAAACAACCTTTCGAAACGCTGCGACGACTCGGCGGTCATCAGGCTAGCGGGATCGACGCCCATCCGCCGATAAAAGAGTCCTGCTGCCCTGGTTTTGTGAAACGTCATGCCGGCTTCGGCAAATGCAGCTTCAAATCGCTTGACGATCCTCGGGATGCTAGCATTTAGATTTAGCGTCGTGCCTTTAAGCTCTTTAGCATAGGCATCGCGTACAAGGCCCTCGTAAATGGCGGGATCAATCAAGTCTTCAATGTCGGCCTCGGGCTGTTCGACCGAGCCAAATGCGTCGGAAACAAAAATTACTTGATGCTCACGCAGTAGCCTGGACTTTAGCATTTCGTCGCGAGTGTTGCGTCCTTGGCTTTCGTAATCCAAGAGCACAAGCACATTCAGTTTCTGGGCCGTGAGCAAGCTCACCATGTTGGGAACTTTTGGGGCGCCGTCGACTGGTGGAAGGGCTAGTCCGGCAGGCAAGCCTGCCTTGCCTGCACTAATGAAGTGCTTAGAAACGGCTTCGAGTATCCACCAATCTGTTACTCCTTCGACAATTAGATTATTGGGACCAAGAAAAAGACTATCGGCGTAGTAATAACCGAGCGCTGCACGAATAGGAGCGAGAGTGCGCCCGTCACCTGTGGGATTGTTGGTGACAGTAGTGCCGTTATCTTCGCTGATGTTGACTGTACGCAATCGATCAAGGGTCTGAACGGGTATCATGAACGGAGAGTGCGTCGTGTAGATAATTTGATTTCCGAAGTCTTGCTCAAAATGAACCTGCAAGTCCTTTTGAGACTCGATATGCAAAAAAAGACCGGGTTCATCGAGTAGTAATATTGCATTGACAGCGCGCCCCCCGTCTGTGTCAGCCGAGAATGTTATGTAGAATGAAAAGAACCACCTGAAACCTCGGCTGCGTTCATCCAAATTCACTTCCACGTCGAACGTTGAGGTCGGATCAGAAACAAGCGTATCAAAATGCTCTCCGTCGAGATTAAACCGGACCTTCAATGGATGGTCTTTCCAAAGCCTTCTTATTTCGGCAGTAACGACTGCGCTGGCTCGATTGGCAATTTGATTGCGCTCTTCGTGCTTGGCCTCGCCTTGAAGTTGGTGCAACTGCGCCGGATCGAGGCCGGCGACCTTGCAAAGCTTTTCGAAGTTGGAATCAGATGACTTCAAGTCGTTCTGAGTCTTCCGTTTAATGTACTGAGCTATATTCTGATGGCCATCCAACTCAGGGTACTCATCTAGGTAAATGAACGTAGGAAGTTGAGCCACAACCCAGTTACGGGCATTTTGGAGGGCATCGTTATCGCCAGAAATGTCTTGCGCGAGCTGCTGTAATGTACGCAGATCGCCGGTATGGCTGCTTTCAATCCGCGCCCCTGTATTGACAATCGCCTGAGTTAAGGAAGTGATGACGGGGCTTGCACTTGCCGCCCACTTTGCCATGTCGTCGTCAACAGGAATGACGCTCTGATTAAATTGCTCCGAAGCGGCGGCGAGCACAGATTTCTTGTCGTCCTCCAGCTGTTCGCTGGCGGCGTTTACGGCTGCCGCAATGGCCGCAACCTTGGCCTCAATATCTGGGCGGTTAAAGACGAGTGGCGGAAGATTTTCGAATGTCACCCATCTTTTCTTCTCATAAGGGCGTTGAATCTTGACATGTGTGACGCTTGCTGCACGTCGAATAATTTTCCCAAGCTCTGCTTGCTCATCGGGAGTTAGCCCCCATAACGATGAGACGACTAGTGTGTCTGGTTTGCACTCGCTAAGCCTGCGGTGTCGGGGAAAATCCTTGGTCGCATTCAGAGCGGCGAACCCTTCCACAGGGTTCAATGTTCTCAGCGCGAGTAACAGATTAGACTTGCCACTCTCATTGCGTCCAAGTAGCGCGGTGATCCTCGCAAGATCAACGATCCCGCTGTCGGTAATGGACCGATAGTTGAAAATTCGAAACGACTCCAATCGCATAGCCAACCCCTCTGGATGCCGCCAGTTTGGCGGGACTCCGCGTTTAGCACAACCTGACGCGCGAACCGCTTGACTTCGGCTTGGGTCTTGTACACGATCTGTTCTCATGGGTGTAGAGACAATCGGAGAGGCGTGGTCGCTCAGCTGGCGAGTCGTGGCGCGATGTGCCCGTGGCCGCCAGGATGGGCCTAGCTCCAAGTCGAGCCGTGAGTGCAGCTATCGCTCTGAACTGGATATCGAGACCCTGGTCTGCACGCGCGGCCGGGCGTTTCCCTTATCTGTCTGGAAAGTAGGTTGAAATGCCCGCGCTGCGGCAATCGAAGAATGGTGGTGATGTTCGAGCCGCCAGCACGTACTGCAACGATGCGCTAAGCTTGGCTTGCGAGGAAAGACGGTCATCGCGTTGGTGCTGCAACTATGGGGCACGTTCAAGTATTGTCTTTGACGCCGTTTTTTGGTTCAGCGCTGTTAGGTCTAAGTGAGAATTTAACTGAGATTTGCGGCTTCGGAATATTGTCGTCAGTAGGGTGGGGGCCATCTCCACGATGTTCAAAAAGCATATCGGCAGTAAACAAGAGGTCGCGGTGTACGAAATCGCCGCCATGATGGCCAAAGGGGCCTCCTCTCACAGATGTGGGGAGCGAATAAAGGATCGCGTGCCACGCGGCGGCGGCAGCGTTGTTAGTGGCGTGAGATAGCGGCATCCCGATCTTTGTCTCTAAGGATTTGTGCGAACCGCCGTGCGTCAAATGGTTCCGCGTATCCGCCAACGTTTTGTATAACGCCTCACCCTGAGCATTGATCTGAATGAGTAACTGCCGAATTGCTTGGGTAGCCATCGGGCGTCTGGTCGGCGTTTCCTCGCACTCTGCACAGAAGAGGTCATTTGCACATTTTGGGCAACGCAGAGGTATTCGTTCTACTTCTTTGCTCCCTTCCGCAATTACTTCGAGCGCGGTCCAAAATCGCAAAAATTGATCCGATGGGTCAGTCTCGATCACGCCCAGCCTGAAATAGTGGATCGCGCGCAGTACGTACTTCTCTGGATTAACAGCAATTATCCTTTGAACTGTTTCGAAAAACTCCTGCTGAAGATCGGGATATGGTGGATAGAGCGGGTCTAATTTCTGTGCCGGTTGAAGCCGTCGCTCGATCTGATACGGTTCCCAATCCATTCCGCGTAAACATCGGTCAATTTTAAACGTGCCGTGGGTAGCGGAGCTAATCACATCCAACTCATTTGCAAGCCGCGAGCGAAATTCGCTTGAGACACCTTCGATGGATTCGGATTCGCCGACGACTTCGGCCAATAGCTCAGGCACGTGACCGTCTGCATCTGGCGCTGCATTACGAAAGGTTATCTCGGTCGGTGGGTCGGTTAGGTGTGTGGTTTGAACAGGTGCTGCTCCCGGTAGGACGAGGCTACATTTGACGACGTAATCGGCTCTGAACTTTGGCATAGTTTGCGCAATGTCCGCTTGCTGGCAGGATAGGCCGCTGCTGCTGGTGGAAATGAGAAATAACCTTGGTGCCGACGGGAAGGGAGGGACGAGGTAGGGATGGGTGCGAGTACCTATTCCGTACCTATACACCGCTCCTTTGGCCGGCTACTTCGATAATCACTTGATTATTTGGCTCCCCGGGCCGGACACGAAGTAGGAGGCTATCTAATTGATCTAACGCAATTTTTCCAAGCGCGCAAGAAGAGATACCAACAAACCTACCAACACGCGACTGGCGTGGTACTGCGAAATCGCGGGCAATCGCGGTGGCGTCGTATGCCTCGCTGTGGCACGCGGCGTGTGCGGTCAACCATGCAGAGCCTCTCAGGCGGCTGGGCGCCTGGTGAACCGGCTGTCGGACTCCGCCAGGGTCGGCGATCCGAGCGGGCGCCTCCAAACCTCTAGTGGGGCAGTGGTAGACGTACAAAATCATTCCAGTTAGCTCTCTGAGGAGCGAGCGGTGCCGAAGTTAAACTGGGCCCAGAGGAACTGTTCAGTTTGCCAGAAGTCGAATTCACTGCCCTGTGCTAAGCGACAACACGGGCTTTCATCTCGCGCCAGTATTCCCGATGTGAGACGATAGCTGAAATCAACGAGAGCAATAGAATTGCAATCGCCAGGGGGTTCGAGCCTGCCCACTCTTGATGCCCTGCGACCAGACCTAGCATCGATAGTGGTGCTGACGTTATACCGCCAAAATAGAGAACCAAAGCGCTGTAAAAGAGCCCTAGATGCGCAGCGATCGCGAGTGGGAGTCTATTTTTGAGCAAAAGCCCAATAGAGAGAAGCACGGCTAGTGGGATGGCGAGCCAGCTTGATTGCTCAAGTCCATCCCCGGGTAAAAGATCGATGCCGTAGCGAACTGGTCGGAACACCTGCAGATTGAGGTGCCAAAAGAGCGAGGAGCTCGGCCATTCGGCGAGCGCGCGTGCACAAAACTGCGCCGCCACAATAGTGCCGATCACGGCAATCGGCCCAACGAGCAGCAGCTTTTCGTCTTTGCGCATGCCGACATTGTGGCGGACTTGTGTTTAAGAAAGGCTCAAGCGCTAAAACGGCCCCCGCATCTCTGGGAATCCATCGTGCGGCGCGCCTCGGCAGCGTTGGCACCGATCATTGCTTCCGGCCCTGCGCAGCGGCCGCAATGGTTAACGATCGCTGTATTGACTTGCTAAAATTGTATTCGGATAATTAACCGAGGGCGGAGCGGCATAACCCTTCCGGCCGCGGCCAACAAGCTGCGGGTGCTCGGCTGTCGAATGGACGGTTGCGCGCATTGGAGGGCGTGGACAGGGAGTGGCGTCGTGTCAAACCTTTGGAAGCTCCTCGACGAGATCCGCAAGGACGAGGAAGGCGCGGCAATGGCCGAATACGTCGTCCTTCTCGGCCTCATTGTGGGGGTCTTGGTGCTGGTCATCACCAATTTCGCCGACGTTTTGCACGGCAAATTCACGGCGGTCTGCTCCGCTTTGGGCGGAGCCTGCTGAGCGGTGGTGGCGGCCACCCAAGTGCCCGTACAAATTCGATGGGACGCCGGCAGCGGTCGCGGGCCTTTGCGGCCGTGACCGGGGCGTAGCGCAATGCGTGGCAACAATCTCATCATCCTGAGCGTGGCCATCGTGCTTGGCATCGTTGCGGCTGTCCTGGCGCGCAACTGGCTCGCCAGTCATGCGCGGTCAAACCAGGCCGAAGTGGGCACGATCGTCGTGGCCACGAAGTCCTTAGCCTTCGGCAATCAGTTGACCGGCGACAACACGGCCGAGATCCCCTGGAGCAAGACGGCGCTCCCGGAGGGCGCGTTTGCGACGAAGGAGGCCTTGCTAAAGGATGGCCGGCGCATGACGCTGGCATTGATTGCAAAGAACGAACCGATTCTTCGCAGCAAAGTCACTGCACCAAACCAGCCGGCCACCCTGTCGTCGATGCTTGCTCCAGGGAAGAGGGCGGTGACCGTGCGCGTCGACGATGTGCGCGGTGTGGCCGGCTTTATTCAGCCGGGCGATCTCGTCGATGTCGTGCTCATTCGCACAGTTGCGGAGTCGCGCAGCAACGACAGCTATTCCGAGGTCATCCTACAATCTGCCAAGGTTCTCGCGATTGACCAGATCACCGGCGAGCACACCGAGCAACCAACCATCGCAAAGGCGGTGACGCTCGAAGTCGGTGTCGAGGACGCGCAGAAGATCCTCCTGGCCACCAATATCGGTCGATTGTCGTTGATCCTGCGTCAGCCCGCGGAGGCGATGGCAGACACGGTGCACCGCGTCACCGAACGAGACCTGGATAATCGTCCGGTCGAAGTGCCAGTGCCTCCTCCGCTAGCACCCGCGCCGGTCGTCGCGGCTCCGCCGCCGGCCGTAGTTCAGCCGGCTCCAGCGAAAGCGCCCGTGCGGAGCACGCGGCAGATCACCGTCTGGCACGGCATGAAATCGCAGGAATACGATCGGCCCATCTATGCGGTGCAAAACCCCTAGTGAGGGGGTCGGAGCGGGCATAGAGTAGGCCTAGATTGGCCTATAGTCGGGGGGGCGGGCAGCGCACAACGGGCGAGGGGGAATTGATGTCAGGACGGTCGCGCTCTGCGGCGGGGGCGCTTGGTCTGCGCGGGGTATTGGCATTGTCCCTGCTCGCGGCGGCTGTGTTTGCCGGCCGCGCTCAAGACCTGCAATACGTCAGGGCAGTTACCATCCCGGTCAACAAGTCGGCCACTCTAATGATGCCGGCGCCGTTCACATCGGCCGTGGTCGGCGCACCCGAGATTGCCGACGCCCTGCCGATGACCGATCGCACGTTGCTGATCCAGGCAAAGAAGATCGGCACCACCAACATTTCGGTATTCAATTCGAACAATCGACTGATCAAGGTCGTCGAAGTCCAGGTTACGTTGAATACCGGCAATCTGCAGTCCCAAATTCGAGCCCTCACGCGCGATCCCGGCATTCGGGTGAGCAGCGATAATGGCCAAGTGGTGCTCAGCGGAGTGGCGCGGAACGCGGCCAATGCGGACCAGGCGGTCAATCTGGCAAAGTCCTGGGCGCAAAACGGCAACGTCATCAATGCGATCAGGGTGACGTCGCCGCAGCAGGTGCTGCTCAAGGTCCGTTTCCTCGAGGTTGCCCGTAATGCCGGTCGAGAACTGGGAATCAATATCAATGCGACCAACAGTGCCGGCACCCGCGGCGCCAGCACGGGGCTCGGCCAAGTCACCGCCACCAACCCGACCATCGGCGGCACGGGCACCACATCGGTGCTCCAACCGTTGTTTCAGGCAACCGGGACGCTGGTCGGTAACAGCGTCGGCGCGCCGTTCGGAACGGTGCTGGCCGAGATCGTCAACAACGGCGTCAAGATC
>DATBHB010000168.1:0-15501 GCA_036557705.1 Xanthobacteraceae bacterium | reverse complement strand
GTGCCCAGGAGAGGACTCGAACCTCCACGCCTCGCGGCGCTAGTACCTGAAACTAGTGCGTCTACCAATTCCGCCACCTGGGCCGTGCCGGAGAGATAAGGGGCCGCGTTCCGGCTTGTCAATTCGAGAGGCGAGCTCCGTTCAAGCCGCCACTCTCGCGGCCTACGGCAGCCTCTGTACAGCGCCGGATCGTTCCTGTATTCGCGGCACGGCGCCATTTCGGGATCAGCGGCGCTGAGAACTGCCGAGTTCGGATGATTCGCCAAGCCAATGTCGACACGCTGATCACCGTTTTTGGCGGCTCGGGATTCCTTGGACGCCACGTGGTGCGCGCGCTCTGCAAGGAGGGCTACCGCATCCGCGTCGCGGTCCGCCGCCCCGAACTGGCCGGCCATCTCCAGCCCCTGGGGCGGGTCGGGCAGATCCATGCCGTGCGGGCGAACCTGCGTTATCCCGCCTCGGTCGATGCGGCAGCCCGCGATGCCGACGTGCTCATCAATCTCGTCGGGATACTGTTTGAGCGCGGGCGACAGCAGTTCGAGGCCGTGCATAGTGTCGGCGCCGCAGTGGTGGCGCGTGCCGCGTCAGCATTCGGCGCGCGGCTTGTGCATATTTCCGCGATTGGGGCTGACGAGGCGTCATCCTCCCTCTATGCCCGGACCAAAGCGAAGGGAGAAAAGCTTGTGCTGGCCGCTATGCCAAGCGCAACGATTTTGCGGCCCTCGATCGTGTTCGGGCCGGAAGACGAGTTCTTCAACCGGTTCGCCGCAATGGCCCGGGTGTCGCCGGCGCTTCCGCTTATCGGCGGTGGCCGCACTCGTTTCCAGCCGGTCTTCGCCGGCGACGTAGGGGCGGCGGTTGCCATGGCGGTCGCGGGCCGCGCCAGCCCCGGCACGATCTACGAGCTTGGCGGCCCGGAGGTGTTCTCGTTCAAGGAACTGATGCAGTTCGTGCTCAGCACTATCGAGCGCCGGCGTCTCCTGCTGTCCTTGCCGTTCTCACTGGCCAAATTTCAGGCTTGGTTCCTACAGTTTTTGCCCAGGCCTCTGCTGACGCCCGATCAGGTCGAATTGCTCAAAACCGATAATGTCGTCTCGGATGCGGCCAAGCGCGATGGCCGCACGCTCCAGGGACTCGGCATCGAGCCGACCGCGATCGCGGTCGAAGTGCCGTTATATCTGTGGCGTTTTCGCAAGACCGGCCAGTTCAGGTATGCCCGGCACGAGAACAGCGAAATACCGGGAGTCAGAGGTCAGATGTCGGATGTCAGAGATCAGAAATCCGCGTAATCGTGCTCACAACCTGACTGTCTGACATCTAACCTCTGACATCCGACCATGGCCATTTTCACCAACATCGAAGACCTCCGGCAAGTCGCGCGCCGGCGCATTCCGCGCGCGCTGTTCGATTACATCGATCGCGGTTCCTATGACGAGCTGACGCTGCGCGCCAATCGCGCCGACCTCGACGCGATTGCGCTGCGCCAACGCGTGCTGATCGATGTCTCCTCGGTCTCCCTTGAAACCTCGCTTCTAGGCGAGCCGGTCGCCATGCCGGTCGCACTCGCGCCTGCCGGCATGACCGGCCTCATGTGCGGCGACGGCGAGATTCTGGCGGCACGCGCCGCGGAAGCGGCCGGCATCCGATTCTGCCTCTCGACCATGTCGATCTGCACGATCGAGGAGGTCCGGCAGGCGACCAAGGCGCCGTTCTGGTTCCAGCTCTATGTGTTTCGCGACCGCGGCTTTAGCCGCTCAATGATCGACCGGGTGCGCGCGGTCAACTGTTCGGCGCTGTTCGTGACAGTCGATCTGCCCATGCGCGGGCAACGCCACATGGACATCAAGAACGGCCTCACGGTGCCGCCGCGGATCACGCTTGCCAATGCGTTCGATCTCGCGACAAAACCGGCATGGGGCATCTCGGTCCTGCGCGCCCGACGCCGCGGTTTTGGCAATATCGAAGCCTTTCTCAAGGGCTCGGGAATGATCAAATCGGCCAGCTGGGCAAACGAGAATTTCGATCGCAGCCTGAGCTGGCGCGATATCGAATGGGTGCGCAGCCTCTGGCCTGGCAAGCTCGTGCTCAAAGGAATTCTCGATGTCGAAGATGCAAAGCGCGCGGTGGCCATCGGCGTCGACGCCATCGTGGTCTCCAACCACGGCGGCCGCCAGCTCGACGGTGCCCGCTCATCCATTGCGGCGCTGCCGCGTGTCGCGGAAGCAGTCGGCGAGCGCGTCGAGGTCCTCTTCGACAGCGGCATCCGCTCGGGTCAGGACGTGCTCAAAGCCTTGGCACGCGGCGCACGCGGCTGCCTGATCGGGCGCGCGTTCCTCTACGGCCTTGCGGCTGCCGGCGAGGCTGGCGTGCGCCGGGCGCTCGACATCATTCGTACCGAACTCGAAGTAAGCATGGCGCTCACCGGCCAGCGCCACGTGCGGGCGATCACCGGGGATGTAATCGCTGAGTAGAGTGGGCAAAGGCGCAGCGCGCTCCGCGTTGCGCCTTGCCCACGCTGTCCGCAATCGCAGGCGTCGACCGCGTGGGCACGGCGCGAGATAGTTGGGCGGACGACCGCAAATTATCCGGGCGCGCCTTTGCCCACCCTACGACCGTGCCACGTTAATTAGCTTGCAGCTTCGGCGAGCGCGCTTGGCTGCAGTCGACTCTCCGGCGCGGCCGGCTCAAGCGCAGCCGCGACCGCCTCCTCGACGCGCTCGAGCCAGACAAATTCAAGCTCGCGGCGCGCCTCCTCCGGAATATCCTCGAAATCCTTGCGGTTGCGGGCCGGCAGCATGATCCGCCGGATCCCGGCGCCATGGGCAGCGACGACCTTCTCCTTGATGCCGCCCACCGGCAGCACCAGGCCACGCAAGCTGATCTCGCCGGTCATTGCCGTGTCGCTGCGCACGGTGCGGCCGGTCAGCAGCGAGACGAGCGCCATGAAAATAGCAACTCCGGCGCTTGGGCCGTCCTTCGGGGTAGCGCCCGCCGGCACGTGAATATGGATGTCGGCTTTCTCGAATCGGCTCGCATCGATTCCCAATGCCGCAGCACGGTTCTTGACGATTGAGAGCGCAGCCTGGGAGCTTTCCCGCATCACTTCGCCGAGCTGGCCGGTGAGAATGAGGCGGCCGCTGCCCGGCACGCGGGTGGCTTCGATGAACAGGATATCGCCGCCGACCGGAGTCCAGGCAAGGCCGGTCGCGACGCCGGGCACGCTCGTGCGCATCGCCGCCTCGCTCTCGAACTGCGGCGCGCCAAGTATGGCGGCCAGGTCCGGCGCATCGATACGGATCGAACCGGACAGTCCTTCGGCGATCCGCACCGCCGCATGGCGCAAGACTTGTCCGATCTGACGTTCCAGGCTGCGCACGCCGGCTTCGCGCGTGTAGCGTTGGATGATTGTTCGCAGCGCCGCGTCGCTGATTTCGACCTGGACTTGCTGTAAGCCGTTGGCCTCGATCTGTCGCGGCACGAGGTAACGGCGTGCGATCTGAAGCTTCTCGTCCGCCATGTAGCCGGCGAGACTGATGATCTCCATCCGGTCGCGCAGCGGTCCCGGAATGGTGTCGAGCATGTTCGCCGTGGTGATGAAGACTACCCGGCTCAAATCGAACGGGACCCCGAGGTAATTGTCGCGGAAAGTGTTGTTCTGCTCGGGGTCGAGCACTTCCAACAGCGCCGAGGACGGATCGCCATGGATGCCGGCACCGAGCTTGTCGATCTCATCGAGCATCATGACGCAATTGCGCGTGCCCGCCTTGCGGATCGCCTGGATGATGTTGCCCGGCAATGCGCCGATGTAGGTCCGGCGATGGCCGCGGATTTCCGCCTCGTCGTGAACGCCGCCGAGACTGACCCGCACGAATTTGCGTTTCATCGCCCGCGCGATCGACTGGCCGAGCGAGGTCTTGCCGACGCCGGGAGGGCCGACAAAACAAAGAATCGGCGCCTTGCCTTGCGGCGCGAGCTTTCGCACCGCAAGATATTCGACGATGCGCCGTTTGATCTTCTCGAGGCCGTAATGGTCCTCGTCGAGAATGCGTCGCGCCTCCGCGATGTCGATCGACGCCTCCTCGGGGAGGCTCCAGGGCAATTCGATCAGCCAGTCGAGATACGTGCGCACCATGCCGTATTCGGCGGCGGCCTCGGGCATCCGCTGAAGACGGCGAAGCTCCTTGCGCGCCTGCTCCTCGACTTCTTTCGGCATGTTCGCCTTGGCTATGGCCTGATCGAGTTCGGCCATTTCGACGGCCTTGCCTTCCTCGCCTTCGCCCAGCTGGCGCTGAATCGCCGCCATCTGTTCGCGCAGCAGCGCTTCGCGCTGACGCTCGTCGAGCGCAGCCTTGGTCTGCTTGCCGATCTCCTGGGAGAGACGAAGCACTTCGATCCGCTGGGCAAGCCAGCGCGAGACCTTCTGCATCCGCGCCGTGACGTCGATCGTCTCCAGGATTTCCTGCTTTTCCTCGGGCTTGGTATCCATCAGGGCTGCCGCCAGGTCGGCAAGGGCGCTTGGCGTAGCGACCGATTGGACTGCGGCGAGCAGGTCGGGCGGCGCCTGCGGCATTAATTCGAGCGCTTCCGTCACCTGGTTTCTGAGATTGAGCGCCCGCGCCTCGATTTCAGGCGAGTGCGTCTGCGGCTCCGGAACCCGCAGTACGCGGGCAACGAAAAACGGCCACCCGCTCAGGAATTCGAGGATTTGGAACCGCTGGTCGCCCTGGCAGACGAGGTGGTGACTGCCGTCGGGAGCCGTGATGTAGCGCACGATATTGGCGACGGTTCCCATGCGATGCATGTCGAGAGGCGTGGGATCTGCCTGACCCGGATCGCGCTGCATGAGGATTCCGACTTGGCGCTGCTCGCGCACCGCCTGTTGCGCGGCGGTGATCGAGCGCGTCCGGCCGATGGCGATCGGCAGGACGAGGCCGGGGAAAAGCACGGTATTGCGCACCGGGACGATGATGAGCGCATCGGCCGGCAAGGGAGGAATCGCCACGCCACCTTCGCTGCCGGCCGGAGCCCCGATGGTTTGGGCTTCAGCCATTGGACACACCCGCCTTGCGCAGCGTGATCACCAGGCAGCCGTCCGCCGCGGAACGATGGACCGCGCTATAACGCCCGGCCGGAAGCCGTACCCGCCGCTCGAAGCGGCCCTGCGGAAGTTCGAGGCGGTGAATGATGGCGGTCTCCAGTTCGACCGGGAGCACACGCGTCCCGGCGAAGACGAGTTCGCCATCGTCGACTGCGGCTTCGACGCGATCGGGATTGACGCCGGGGAGGGCGACCAGCACGAGGACCTCGCGTTCGGTCTCCAGCACGTCGACGGGCGGCTCCCAGACGGGCCGCCGCGCAAGGAGGCCCCGCGGCCGGAAGAATTCGCGATGCATGCGTTCCGCGCGGGCCAGCATCTCGCAAGCCTCCGACCACATCCAATTGCGGGGAAAATCCGAATCCATGCTTCACCTGCCGATCGTCCAGCGCCTCGCCTCGGGCGAACCAAGCCGGCTCGCGTCAATGAGGTGCAAGTTCAACCGGCTAGGTATGGTTCATTCGGCGGAAATGGAACCCGCCGGGGACCTTGACGACGCGGTCTGAGTGGATGATTCGCTCTGCACTCGTCAGAAATGATAATCCGCTCCGGCAACGATTCGATCAACGTTGAGTTGCACCTTCCGCGTTGTCGTCGTGCCGTTGGCGGGGCTCACGAAATTGATGAGCTGCGACAAAAATCCAAGGTGATCATATTCCACAAAGGCCCACCAATTATTGTTGAGCGCATATTCGGCGCCGAGGCCGGCGGTCCACCCGTACCGGGTCGCGGTGCCGGCTCGACTCGCGACGGATGTGGTGGGACCGCTCGTGGGCGTGGTAGTGGTGAATACGGTAGTGCTGATTTCACTATTCCCGTCCTGCTCGATTGCTGCGCCTACCTTGCCGTAGGCCAGCACACGTTCGAACGTATACCCGACTTTTCCGGTGAACGTCGTCACCCAGTTGGCGGTAGTTTGGTATGCGCTTGTGGTCGTGTAATTCACCGTAGTAGCCGGCGGGGACGTCCCCGTGGCGGTCGCAGTCCCGCTGAAGACAACGGTGGCGTGGCCCTTGAGCGCCATTCCGGCGAAATCGCCTTCGAAGCCGAAGACGTATGGTCCAACTTGATAATTCGCCCCTACTCGGCCACCCCCTATGAAGCCGCCCGCCGATATATTAGTATGAGGAATAAATAACGAAGTCGCCGCCACTGCGCTCCCGCTCGGAAGAGCGACCGCTACGGTTCCCGCGCCCCAGTCCGCGGTATCCCATGCGCCGCCGATAAAGCCGCCGACATAGACGCCGCCCCATAGGTAATTGTTTGGAGTGTAAATCGTGGGCGGTTCGGCCTTGACCACTTCGAGGTCCGCCGCACGCGCCAAACCGCAGACCAGCGTAGCCGACGCGGCAATGAGAATCACCCCGGAACGCGTCATGGCAAGCCCCCAAAACCCCAGATCCTGCCGGCCACCCCAGAGACCGGGATTCGCCACAGGATTGTTGGGATATTAAGGTTAACGTTTTCTTATTGCCACGGGAGAGCGTCCTAATCCCCTTTAATATTGCCATCGGGAGAGCGTCCGGAGCTAACACGCGCTACGGCTGCTCTCGACGTACGGTGGGTTAGCACTACTGCGTCATAAGCTGCGTAGGGTCGGCAAAGGCGCAACGCGCTTTAGCGCGTGCCGTAGCCCGCGAAGACGGGCGTAAACGCCCTTAAGGCCCACGCGGACACGCGCGCGTGGGCACGGCGCTCTATCCTGCGCAGGGCGTGGCTCGTGCGTGCCGACCGCGCCTTTGCCCACCCTACGAAGGTTACGACGCAGTAAGATTAGCGTGGCCCACGGGGGTGCGCTTTGCCCGAACGCCTAATCCGCGCGTAACTCACCGTTCGAGAGCAAGCCGGGCGGGTTACGGCGCTGAACACGCACGCGAAACATCATCAGTCCGGATCGATGTATACCGGCCGCGCCCAACCCGCCCTACGTTGCCCGGACGGGTCGAAAGCTCATCCGTCGGATTTAACAAATATTAATAACAATTAAGCATTTATGGAGCTGCGACGGGGTGCTGGACAACCAGCTGATTTTCTCGATGGAAGCGCGAGCAGTTTAAGCCCGGCTCGCCTGCCGAGAAGTGCTGGGGCTTGCGCGACCGTAAACCGCATTCAAGGCGGGGTTCATGACCGAATTGATCGTCTATTTCGCGACCGGGTTTCTCGCCGCTGCGCTGAGCGCGGTCATCCTCCTTCCCCTCCTCAATCGGCGCGCAATGCGTCTCGCCACAAGGAAACTCGAACACGCAGTTCCCTCGTCGGTCGCGAAACTCATGGCCGAAAAGGATCTGCTTAGCGCCGAATTTGCTGCTTCGACGCGAAGCCTTGAAATGACCATCGAACTACTCAAGACCGAGGGCGCCAGACAAGTTGCGGAGCTAGAAACAAGGGACGGGGCAATCGACCGGTTGGGCATCGAGATTGGCGAGCTGCGCGATCGATTGGGCGCCGCCGAGGAGCAGTCGGCCGCAAAGGCGGTTGCCCTGCACGAAGCCGAGCGCACCCTATCAGGGAAGGACGCCGAGCTGGCCAAGCTCGCGGTCCGGTTGGACGAAAGGTCGACCCTTGCCGATGTCCAGACGATCGAGATCAGCGCCCTCAAGATCGAAATTGAAGCACGGAAAAAAGCCGCGGAGGGGGAGACAAGCAGATTGAAGGCGGTGGAGGAGCGCTGGAAAGCGGAACGCGCAGAGTTCGCAGCGGCGAGCCAGAAATTGATCGCCGAGCGCCAACAAGCCGAGCTTGCGCTCTCGGAGAAGGAAGCAGAACTCAGCAGGCTCAGCGCCCAAATGACCGAACGCTCGGCCCTGGCCGACATCGAGATCAGCGCGTTCAAGGCTGAGATCGCAGTAATGAGACAATCGCTGGATGGAGCCCGCGCCGAATTGGAGGCTTTCGAAGCCGAGCCTGGACAAACACTGCTCCAGACCACGCTGCGCGAGACAGAACGTGCCTTGTCCGAGAAAGAATCGGAGATCGCCAAGCTCAGAGCTGGGTTGGACGAGCAGTCGGCCCTCGGCAATGCGCAGAAGAGCGAGTTGAGCGCTCTCAAGGGGAACATCGAGACGTTGCAACAGGCGCTGCATGCGGCCGGCGCGGAATTAAAGGCAATTCAGGATTGCCGCGATGCTGACCACCTGGAATTCGCGTCAGCGATCCAGGAAGCCGAGCGCGCCCTGGCCGAGAAGGAGTCGGAAATCACTGAGCTGAGGGGACAATTGCACGAACGCTCGGCGCTCGCTGAACTCCAGAATGTCGAGATCAGCGCGCTCGAGGCGCAGATGGCGGTGCTGAAGGAATCCCTGGACGGTGCCAGCGCTGATTTGAAGGCGCTGCGCGATTGCCGCGATGCGGAACGCATGCAATTCGAGGCGGCCGCGCAGCAAGCCCAACGCGCCCTGGCCGAGAAGGAAGCGAGACTGGCCAAGTTGACCGCGCAGTTGGATGAGCGCGCGACCTTTATCGATGCTCAGAAAATCGAGATCGTTGCGCTCAAGGTCGAGATAGAGGCGCTGAAGAAAGCCGCGCAGGCGGCCATCGCGGAGTTGAGGGCGATCCAAGCCTGCCGGGATGCCGATCGAACCGAGCTCAAATCAGCGAACGACAAACTGATCGAGGCACGCGCCGAATTTGGGCAATTCCACCGTCGCGTTGCCGAGCTTGTCAAGCAGGTCATGGCGCAGAACGCCGATGACAAAATCCGTTCCCAGGATCTGGAGAACAGGGTAATCGAGCAGTCGCGGCTGCTTGAGGAAAGGGCAATCGAGCTTAAGGATCTGCGCGGCGAGATCGAGATCGCATGCAGGGCGGAAGCCGATCTACGCAGCAGCACCATCGAGATCGAAGGCCGCGCCAACACCGCCATTGAGAGCCTGAAGGGCGAGACGGCAAAATTGCAAGCTGCCTTCGAGCGCGCGAACGCCGAGCGCATGCGCCTTGCGCACGAGGTCGCCAAATTGAAGCGGCAGGCCGATGAGATGCAGGCGGCATAGAGGTGCGGAGTAACAGTGCACCGATTTCATGAAACCGATCAGATCGCGCCACAAGCACGGACGTCATCCTGAGACGGTTACGCGCAGCTTGCTGCGCGTAACCGTCTCGAAGGATGGCCGCAGGAAACGGCGCCCGTGGCCGTCCTTCGAGGCGGCAGCAGCCGCCAGAGAGGTCCTAAATCGTTTTCCCGACCTGAATTTGAAGCACCGGCCTTTTTCACTCTATCGAAATTCTCAAAATGCTGATCATATCCGTGAATCGCTGCGCGAGGCGGGCTTGAACGAGCAGTCTTGAGCCGAAATGGATCGAAACGGCCGACGCGGCCGATGGTGAGCCCGATTGCTTGCGAGGGACGTCTTACGCCGCAAGGTTGGATTCACGGGGCACAGTTTCACCCCCTGACGAGTTCTCCTGATCCAGGAAATGGCGAATTTTTCGACCTAACGTCGTTTTGTCAAACGCGGCGATGAACAGAGCATCGACCAGGAGCCTCCTAGCCTGCTCGTATTGCTCATAGGGCACCATGCGGCAATCACGAACTGATGTAGTGCTCATCCCAATCCCCTTCTAGAGTACCTCTTCAGGGCGAGAATCTCGCGTCCCCTACTTAACATTCACCGTGAATTTGTCGGGAATTTGGTCGTGTACACCAACCGGTAATAGCTCGCCCTAATTTTTTGATATTCCCGCCAGGCCGACGTTAGGGCCTTGATCATGCGATTAGGCGCGGGTGTGACGGCGGATAGCCATGGGCGGATTTTCGACTGCTGGCATTGCTCAGCAATCCACCGGCTGGCGAAGATCTTCTTCTCGATTGCCGTTCGGTGTCGGCCGCTTGGGTCCCGCGCTACTTTCGAGAGCGCCTTGACTCCATTACCGAGGCTCACCATGTCGCGCCATGTTGCAATGCAATATAGGTGCTCTCCAATGCGCGATCTACGGCAAGTTCTGGCCCGTCTTCAGGCTTTTCGCAGCAAATTCGAACGACTCCTTGCATCGGCGCGAAAGCGCGCGGCTCACGACCGCCTGGCGCCTGCCCGCCGTCCGACCCGGCTGCGAGAACTGACCGGGTTTGGTGCAAATCCCGGCAATCTTCGTTTATTCGCGTACGCTCCGGAACACCTGCCGCCGAAGCCGCCGTTGGTCATCGCATTACATGGCTGCAGCCAGACGGCAGAAGAATATGAACATGGCACCGGCTGGTCGTCGCTCGCCGATACCCATGGATTCGTGGTCCTCTATCCGCAGCAGCAGCCCACAAACAATGCAAAGAATTGCTTCTCGTGGTTCTTACCGGGCGACATCACGCGCGAGCACGGTGAGGCGCTTTCGATCAGGCAGATGGTAGAGTACGCCATCGAGACATTTGCTGCGGACCGCCGAAAAGTATTCGTGACCGGCCTCTCGGCCGGGGGTGCCATGGCTTCGGTGATGCTTGCAACGTATCCGGAGGTTTTTGCCGGCGGCGCCATAATTGCCGGACTGCCCTATGGCTGCGCCAACAACGTCCAAGAAGCATTTGAGGCCATGTTCACGGATCAGGGACATACCGCACACGCGCTGGGTGATAGAGTGCGGGCCGCATCCAGACATCGCGGGGCATGGCCGAAGATCTCCGTATGGCATGGCACGAGCGATCCGATCGTAAAACCCTCCAACAGTGAAGACATCATTCGGCAATGGACCAACGTGCACGGGCTATCGGAAAGTCCGTCATATCAGGAATCAATCGGAACTCACGCTCGCCGTGTATGGAACGATGCCAATGATAACCCAATGATCGAGGCGTTTTCGATCAGCGCCATGGCGCATGGCGTGCCGCTCGCGACGGGGGCAAGAGAGCGGTGCGGCGCTGCCGGGGCGTTTTTCTTGGATGTGGGAATTTCCTCGACGCATCACATTGCGCGCTTCTGGGGCCTGCATGAATCTCCTGTTGAATTGCCGCGTGCCGCGGCGCCGACTCAGATTCGAAGTGACGGCCGCGCCTTGGCCATCGCTGGAGCAGGTGCAAAAGGATCGCATCGTCCGGCCGAAGCTTCCGTTGCTGAGGGCGAGGAGCGACAAACACGTTTTTCGCGTGACCCGAATGCCGCAATCGCGGCAGCCTTCAAAGCCGCCGGTCTCCCGGTTCCGGAACTTCCCACAGCGTTGGCCGGCACAACGCAGCGCGTCGCACCGGGCCCGATTATCGCGGCGGCTTTGAAGTCCGCCGGCCTGCTGCAGAGTTAATTCACCATGTCTTGCCGCCAGGTTTTCGCCGCATCCGCGGCCGGCGTCCGAAAACCTGGACCGGAGCTGACATCGTCGATCACCGCCGCAGTACGGCGAAGGGTCAGCCCTGCCGTTTCCCCACCGCAACATAGCCGAGCGGGATTTCGGTCGTGGACTTGATCTGCTCCATGGCGAACATCGATGTGACATCGAACATCGGAATCTTGTCGATCAACGTCTTATAGACGGCGTCATATGCCGCAATGTCAGGGATGACTATCTTCATCAGATAGTCCGTATGTCCACTCATACGATAGAATTCCACGACCTCCGGAATCTCCGACACGACTTTTGCAAAGCGCTGCGACCACTCAGTCGTATGCTGATTTGTGCGGACAGCGACGAACACGGTGACATCGACGTTGAGGCGTCCTCTGTCCAAGAGCGCAACCCGACTACGGATGAAGCCCTTTGCCTCGAGCGCCTTGATCCGCCGCCAGCAGGGGCTCGGCGACAAGCCGATCTCGGAGGCAATTTCCTCGACCGGCAGGCTGGCGTCGCGCTGGAGGACGCGAAGGATGCCGCGGTCGAATTTGTCTAGCGATGTTTTTGCCATTTTTCGCAGAGCCTTGGAATCTGATTTCAAAAAATCTCATCTATTGCCATAAAACGCAATAACTTTTGGAAAATTTGGGCGTATGCTCGCTCGCGTTCGCGCCAAGGAAAACAAGGATGTTCCGACGCTTGTTCTTGGATCACCCTCGTTCGGTGGGTGAGACATACGCAGAGCATTTCCGGGTCGCATTCGCGCTCGGCACCGAGATTATTTGCGCCGGTCTTGCTTGCTGGGTCCACGCCTTGTTCCCCAGCCTGTTCACGAACACCGCAAGCCGGGCGGTTGGGAACCTGCATAAGCGCATGTCGGTCCGTGGCGCTGGCGCGAATAAGCCGGCCCGGCTTGTCAGCAAGAGGTGATTCAGCTCCTATTTTGGGGAGCTACGATCTTCTACGCGTTCGCGATCGCTTCCCCAGACGGCGACTCGCTTCAGTGCCCCCGCAACTGAGACGGATGGGTCTCGCCCAAAAGCGATCTATAAAACGATTTATGTCGACTTGCGTCGTCTCTGCCGGGCGAAACTTGCAATCCGGTCCGTGCTGAAACCAGTCTCCTCAGATTTCGGAACTGTTTGCATCTCACGACACCGCTCTGCCAGGACGAGATATCGCTGTTTGACCCAGGGATCGGTCACTCGCCGCGCTTTATCCTCATACTCATTTGCGCGTCGATCGTATTGAGTTGTCGGACGGTCAGCCATAATCCCACGCTCGTGAAATTGATTTGGGTCAGGGGGAGCTAGGCGCACAGCAATAAATCAGTTCCGAGTCGTGCTCGCTCATCGCCACGCGATTCGCCTGCTCAACTCGCGCTAGCAGCCCTCGAAATCGGTCAGGAATAACGTTGGACGCTTGGTAAATATCTCGGAGGCTACGACCCACGCCCTCGCCAACGGCTCTTCGTACGCTCACTTCTTCTGGCAACAGCCTCATGGCCCGCTCCTCGCAAGTCCCGACTGTAAACTTGGCGACACTTGGCGTTAACGAGCCGCAAACAGAGTGGTTCCTGGACACCTTCGGTGGTTTTCAACGGGAACGCCGCGTTGAAATGTCCAGTTTCGGTGCCGGACTCGATCGCTACATCAGCCGCACCTTGAGCGAATTGTGTTTGACCTTCAGCAAGAGATCCAGTGCAAGTCTCCCAATCAGCCGACTTTCCCCTCGGAGCGTCACCTGCTGGTTTGAGAACAAAATGGCCCCGCAAGGGCCATTTTCCCTTATTGAGGCTAACTTGGGATTACTAGCGATCGTCGCCGCACCGCCGAATAGTACGTGTCACCCGCTGCCCATTGTGCCATTCCGTAATTGTCACGGTCCTGCAGCGATGTCTATGTGGCCACCGGAAACGCATCGGAGAACGTCGGAATGTATCGACCACCGACATCAGCCCAGTTTTCGTACCCTCTAAACTCCGACCGCGCGAGCGCCTCCGGTACTTTCAGCGTGGGCCTATCCTGCGCCCCAAGAGCCAGGTTGCCGAAGAACGCCGCCAGCGTCACGCTGATGGCTATCGCGCATCGAAGGCAACGGTTCTGGCGGTGCGAAGAATGTCCTCGGCCGTGATCTGGCCCTGTTGGCGCCGAGCCGATATCCGCCTCGGGAAAGCGCGTTCACGCACGCATTCCAACGGGTGTTCGAGATGAGTGCAGCCTGCGCCGCCGCAGAGCGGCCTTTCGGGAGCGCGGCCGCGACGGGAACCATCGCGAAGGCGCCAAGGACACTAAGCCGATTAGCATTAGCACAAACTCAGAAAGCCCCTCGGCCTCGGCAATCGCCGCTATCGGGCGAAGCGGACATGAGCCGCGCGCGGCGCGGTCGTCCTTGTCAGCCTAAAGCTCACTTCTTGGCTTCGTCGCGTGCCAACCGTAATGCTCTCAATCGGGCAGTCTTTTCGCGCATCGCGCGCTGGCCGGCTTCGTATTCCTCGCTAGCCTTCAGCCCTTCCGCGCGCGCGTCTTCCTTTCGTTTGAAAGCTGCTTCGGCCCGATTACGGGCGTCAAATCCTACCATCAGTTATGTCCTGTTTGGCCGGCAGGCTGATTTGGGCCGGCAGGTTGAAGAACTGCTCGCCAATATGCCACAGCTTTTAGATTGTGATCATTCAACCGTTTTTTGGGATGTTCGTTCCAATGGGCAATGATCATATCGCCTCGCCAGTACATCCGTGGTCAAGGCGCTATGATTTGGGAGAAGGTCGTCAGTCAGGCACGCTCGTTGCGGCGAGGCCAAGTCGTTCGGCCGAAAGCTCGATCGGGGACACATAAGGTATGGTTGGCTGATTCACAAGGATCAAGCCGGCCGGCTCAGACGAAATACGATGCCGAGGTTACGCAATAACTACCCGTAGCTCACCGGATGACCGGTGCCATGGACCGGGTGAGCGGTGTTCGATGGCTGGATAAGGGCCAAGTCCGCTCGGAAGCTCGATACGTGCTCGAAACGCCTGCATCGAGCGACAGCTGGCTGTCGCCCCAATGCGATGTTGCAGAACCAGGTTCATCCGAGTCCGCAGCGCCGCACAATCTTCCGATCGAGCCACTTGGTGCGCCACGGGCGGGAGTTCAGGGGTCGGCGCCGTGTTCCTCTCGTTCTGATGACCGTTAAGAAGTTTGCCGGAGCTGACCGGCGTGGAACAAGTATTCGCCGGGATACTTGTTCTCTAGTGGAGGGGTTCTATCACTCGCTCGGAAGCTCACAATGGTATCCTGGTTTATTTCCCCATGGGAAGCAGCGCGCCTTTCCATGCAGATGCAACGATTGATCGCGCTCCAATTGCTTAGCTTTGCTTTTCCTAAGGCGCGATTGGAAGAACAGCCTCGTGAAGAGACGGCACCGGGGGAAGGACGGGCATCAGGTGAAGAACAGGAATCAGGTGAAGAGCAGGCATCAGGAGACGAGAATTCTTCCCTTCCCCGTCAGGCTCGAACTATTGTTTACTCAGAGGATATGTTGACACCTTCGACAAGGATCGAGCCCGGACAGAGAAGAATTGTCGCTGCCCGTAGCAATACGCACAAGACTAAGAAGGCGAATGGTATCAAGCGAAGAAGCAGAAGGGACAAAGGGAAGCGATGAGAGTCCCTGTGGTCCGCAGAAGAGCGGTACGCGGCAACCGCGCCGGAAAGCTAAAACCTCAGATGCTCAGCTCTTGGCTCGAAGCAGTGGCCGAAATGACCCAGTTCGGGTTCGAAGCTCAAAATGTGATTGCCCTTAGGACGATGAAAATCGGCGCGGGGGGCGCTGCAGCTCACACCGAAGCGGTTCGCATGATAATCGAGAAGGCCGCAGCCAGTGCTGAAGCAGTGGCGATTTTGAGCATGGGCGGCTCTGGTCAAAGGGTTCTTCGACGTTACAGAGCACTCGTGAGGTCGAATAGGCGACGGTTAAGCCGATAATGCGGCAATAGACATTTGGCCTTGCAGCAGCGCTTGCCGCTCTCCATTAATTTATTCGAAGGCGAGGCGTCGTTCTGAGCCGCATAAGCTTTGGCCTCGCGCGCGCAGGCCGACGATCCGACATGCAAGAAATGCACCCGGGATATCCCCGGAGAGCGAAGTCCGTTTTTAGTAGCCCCTGCGGCGCTCCTTCTT
>DATBHB010000167.1:0-10368 GCA_036557705.1 Xanthobacteraceae bacterium | reverse complement strand
GATGAATTCGACCTTCAGCCCCTGCTCGGCGAAGAAGCCGCCGACATCGGCCATCCACCAGGCAAGGTCGCTGTTCGATGGTTCGGCAATCCCGGCCTTGAGTACCAGCGGATCGGCGCCAGCGAGGGGCGCCTTCGCGCACAGCCCGAGCAAGACCATGGCTAAGACCGGCAGGCGGGAAAACTTGGACGAAAGCTGGGGCATGACAATCCTAGGCTCCAAGGCTGTAATATTGAAAGCCGTTCTGCAACAACGCCGTTGCCACCTCGCGCCACCGAGGAGCGTGATGAGTTCGCGCCGCCTGATGCTGAGCATGGACTTCCCCTCCGGTGCTCGACCAAAGGATAACACCATTGCGGCGCGGCAACTAGACTGCTGCACTGCGGCGTGATGCTGGCACGCCGATAGTGGGACATCAGCGCCTCGGACGCGTGGGCACGGCGCGCAAGCGCGCCTTTGCCCACCCTACAGAATCCGCGGTCGCGCGCACAATGTCGGCGCCGGGTGATCAAAGCCGTCGTTGGCCCGTCGGCCGATGGCCCGAATGACAACGACGGTTCTAATGCAAAAAGAGATGATTTGGCTCGCGCATTAAGGTTAATAAATGGTTATCGATGTAAATTGTTACGACTCTGTTAATTATAGTCTCGAATTGGCCAGGGGGAAATCGATCATGAAAAAAAACGATTTGAGTTGGATCAGATATTTCTTGCAGGAAGCCGCAACATTGGTCTCGATCGCTATGTTCCTGGGTATGCTTATGATCTGGGCCACTATCCGGTGAGTGCCGCATCACGGCCGGGCAAAAAACGCCCGGTCCGATCGGGCCGCGCCACCGGCCAACAGAAGCCATGCACGATCGGCCCTGCCAACTCAGGATCATCACCCTTCAGTTCCGGCTGGAGCGGTGGAGGGACGAATGAGTCAGATGAGTAACAACCGGCCGGTGAGATCCTCGTTGCGAGCCGCCTTTGTGGCAGCACTAGCGCTGCTTTACGCGCCGGAAACGCCCGGACCCTTGCCAGGGGTCGGATGGGCTCAAGAAATTCGGCAAGGATCTGCCAAGCCTCACAGGCCACCCCAGGATATGACCTCCGTCCCCACGGCGGTTACGCTCCCTGCGAAGGATCCGACGGGAGGAACGCTGGGATCGACGCTGGGAAGTTGTGACAAGGAGGCGCAAAACTCGGAAGGCCTTATCCTGCCCGGCGCGAAAGGCGATTTTAAGCTGGATCGTTGCTACCGGGGACGCGATCACCTCGTCTGCAGCTTCAACGCGCTTCTGAAAGAGGCGAGATCTCTTCTCGGAGACTCCAGAAAACTCGTCGAAGCGCGTTACCCTGAAGTAAGCAACGTCACTGACGTTTGTAAGATCAAATCAGACAATCTTGCCGCCGACATGCGGTTGGCAATGGACTTCGCCAATCGATTCAAGGTTCTGAAAGCCGAGTATGACACCCGCATCGCATGCGCGAATAAGATCGGGGAAACGTTCAAGGACGTAACTTTGCCCGAGATGGCGCAAGCACCGGAACTATTGAAGTCGATGATCGATGTAGTCGACGCAGACGTCAGGAGCGTGTCTGCCGAGGAGGCCAAGGTTGTGGAGCTTAGCCAAAAGATCGACACCTCGCAAAAAGCCATGATCACCATCCAAAAGCTTCATCGGTTGATATGTACACAGGAACAACATCCGGCCTCGACAGAAGAACGCGCCAACCGATAGCAGCGGATAGACGTACAAAGTACTGCCGGCGAACCCGTGGCAAATCATGCGCGAGGTCTTCGGGAGGTCCGCCTACCGATCCGGACGCCGCGAGATTTACAGCGTTGATCGTGCAGATGTCGGTGCCGGAGCGTCCCGTATTCGGGCCGCTCAATCGCTGGCCTTTCGGCCGCGCCCGCATAGCGCGGCGAAGATGCGCACACACGTACTCGAATCACTGTTCTGGTACCGGCCCGAAGTCGGGCGGCGGAATGCGGTGTTTGGTGGCTGCTTCGTAGGCGGAAGCGATCCGAAACAGCGTCGGTTCAGAAAACGGCCTGCCAAAGAACATGATCCCCACCGGAAGCTTTGCCGGAACCGGCCCAACGAGGCGCGTACCGCCAGGAGCCGCGGCATCGCGCACTCGATCATAGACGTGGGTCGTGAAACCCGCCGGGACTGACAGTGTCGAAAAGCCGTATTGGCCGAGCAAGCCCCAGGTCGCACCGGCGCCTGTCGTGGGACCTCCCAGCTGCGGCTCGATCGGTGCACCCAGGATATAAGCGGGAATGTTTCCCGCCGGAGACACCATGGCGTCGAGATTGTCCTGCGCCATGCATTGCAAGACGATTTCCTGATAGGCGAACCGGTCTTGAAGGAGGCTCGCCGTGTCGAGCGTCAAGGGGCCGTTCAACTCCTCGAGCGCTGCCCTTCTATCCACAAAACCCGCCTCCGGACGAATATCCCGATAGAATTTCGACTTGTCGATCAAATCCCTCAGCGATTTGATATTCGCATCGCCGCGCTCCCGCAGGTAACGGGTGAGCATGTATTTGGTAAGCCCGGCATTGCTCGCGCCGTTGATGTTGCGGATCGTGGTACCGGGCGGGACAAGAGACGGATCGAAGAACATATCGACGAGCCGAGGGATGCGGTCCATCGACGGTTTCCCGTTGGCATCCGCCGGAAACAGATCCGGATGCTGCTCGATGAACGTCCGGTTGCGATAGAGCGGACCATATTTGTCGAGGCAACTCTGAAACAGCGCGCCCTCCGCTCCCGGGTCTACGATCGTGGCTCCCAGTGCACGCAGGTCGTTGATGCCGCGCTCGACGAGATCGATGCTCTCGACGTGGGACTGGGTGAAGACTTTCTTGTCCATATGCTCGCGAATGACGCCGATCCGGATTCCGTTGAGCGTCCGCTCGTTGGCGAAGCTTCGATAGGGCTCGGAGGGCAGCCGGCCGACGCTGAACGCGGTCAGCTCATCGCGCGGATCGTAGCCGGCGATGACTTCGAGCACGCGGGCGGCATCCTTGACGGTGCGGCACAGCGGTCCCACGCGCGTATTGAGTCCCGCACCGATCATTCCGGCGCGACTGACCAGCTCCTGCGTCGGCGCCAATCCCACCAGGCTGTTGTCCTTGGCGGGATGATGGATGGAGCCCCCGGTCTCCTCGCCGATCGAGCAGGTCACCAGGTTGGCGCCGACCGAGGCTCCGGAGCCGCCGCTCGACGTGCCGGGAGTGCGCTCTGTATCGTAAGGATTACAGAAAGGCCCACCGAATGAGCTGCGCGAGTTCGGCGTTCCCATTTCGCCCAGGTTGGCCTTGGCAAGGATGATTGCGCCTGCATCGCGCAGGCGCTTGACGAAGGTGGCGTCGCGCGGCGGACGATCGTTCGCGTAGGCGGCGTCCATGCCCGCGGTCGTGCGCATACCGAACGTGTCGTATTGATCCTTGATCGAGAAGACCACGCCGTGGAGAGGACCGATGAGCTTGCCGGTGGATGCGAAATAGGCGTCTTGCTTGGCGGCCACTTCCAGCGCGTCGGGCATTGCCGGATCGGTATCGGCGGGATCGGTCATGCTTCGTGACTTTCGAGGATCGAACCCCAACCTTTCCCTGGTGGCGGGTCGCAAATTCAAGGTCATCAACGCGTTGACTTGATGCGCTTGCTTGATGGGCGTGATCGTCCCGAGGAGGCCATCCGGCTGATTGACGCAGGTGCCGTTGTAGGCCTTGATGCGGTTGAGATAGAGCTGCACCAGGCGCGTCGACGTCAACTCGCCACGCATGATCGCGCCCTGGATATCCTCGATCGTCGCCTCTTCGACCCGGAAGCTCGCGGTCTGCGCCGTGACCAGCGCCGGCGTAAGCAGGATGAACGATGCTAACAATGCCAATTTTCGAAGCATAGGACTTCCTCCTTTTCCTTGCCTCACCGGCACCAAACCGGTGGCGCCTGATCATCATTTCGCGGCGTAGTTGATGGTTTCACCCTTGAGTGGTGGCACAAGTGCAGGGGGCTTGCGCATCTTGCTTGCCTGCTCGTATGCATAAGCGAAGCCGATGATCTTCATTTCGTCGTATGGTTTGCCGAAGAACGTGATCGTCATTGGCAAGCCCTGGGATCCGAAGCCCATCGGAACCACGATGGAAGGAAAGCCGACCGAACTGTAGCCCGACATTGTCGCCGGGACAGGCGCGTCCGAGTTCACGAAGGCAGGATCGTCGATCGTGTAGAAAGGGTTCTTGATGGGCTGAGCGAACGTAGGCGCGTACGGAAAGACGAGCGCATCGACGTCATGCTTTTCGAACACGGCGAGCTTCTCGGCCGTGGCTCGCGGCATCATGTTTTCAATGAAATCCTTGTATTCCGGTGCGTCGGTGGAAGTCTTAAGCGATGTCTTCAGAAGATTCATCACGCTGTCTTCGACCGGCAACGGCGACGGCGCGATCTCGTTCTCGTAGACCTTGACGAATTCCGCGACGGTCTTCGGCAGTTTCGGGTTTCTGAAAGTCGCAAGATACTGTTCCCAGTCCTGCCGGAAGCGATAGTCGGACAAGGCTCGCGTCTTTCGAACGCCGGCCTTGAGATGCGCTTCGATGAAGGCAGGATCAAGTTTGATGTCCACCATCGTCGCGCCGAGGTCCTTCATGGTCGCGATGGCCTTCTCGGCGAGCGCATTGATCTCCGGATCGCCCTTGAAGAGATCACGAAGGACGCCGAGCTTCCTGCCCCGCAGCGCCCCCGCATCGAGCGCCTTGGTGAAATCCACACCGGTTTTCGCCGCGGGATTGATCTTCTCGACCTCGCCCCACACCTGCACGTTCTTCGGATCGTTCGGGTCCGGGAAGGCGAGAACGTTCATCATCAGCGCGAGGTCCGTCACGTTGCGGGCCATCGGGCCTGCGCTGTCAAAATTCAGATTTTTCGGCGCAATGCCTGCGCGCGAAATGAGCCCGGTGGTCGGGCGCAGGCCGACGATGCCCGTATAGGAAGCGGGACCGCGAACCGAGGTGCTGGTGTCGGTTCCAACCGCCAGAACACTGAAGTTGGCCGAGACCGCCGCAGCCGGACCGTTGCTCGAGCCGCCAGTGGTGCGCTTGACGTTATAGGGATTGAGCGTCTGGCCGCGCACCGAGTTGTAGCTACCTCCCGCGAATTCACCCATTGCAGCCTTGCCCAGGATCACCGCGCCGGCCGCCCGGAGGGCCTTGGTGATAGAGCCGTCCTCGGGCGGAATGGCGTCCTTCATAACTGCCGATCCATTTGTAGTCGGCATGTTGGCGACATCGATATTATCCTTGAGCAAAACGGGAATGCCGTGCAATGGGCCGCGCGGTCCCTTGTCGGCACGCTCCTTGTCGAGAGCGGCTGCTTCCGCCTTCGCCTTCGGATTTATATAGATGATCGAGTTGAGCCGAGGACCGGCCCTGTCGTAAGCGGCAATCCTCGCAAGGTAGAGTTCGACGAGCTTTTCAGAAGACAAGGCTCCGGCTGCTACGGCCTTGTCGATTTCCGCTATCGTCGCCTCTTGGAGTCTGAAAGTGTTTTCCGAGGCTGATAATCCAGCGGACAATCCAATCGAGGATGTGACGGTGACGACAAAGAGCGGCAACCATCCATAGCGCATCTGTTTCCTCCATTGTGCCGGCCGGGTCGCCAGCCTTTGCCGAGTGATTAGCTCGCGAGTCCCTATGGCGATTCGCGAATAGCCGCTAGTCAGTCCAGTGGCACCGGCATTGGCGGTCGTAATGACAGTTCGGGCGATGCGGGCGGAAGCGCTGCCGCTGATGATTGAGGAGCGGGTTGCGGCGGCTCGGGCGGGAGCGGCCCCACCGATAACTGAGGTGCAGGTTGTGGCGGCGGCACGGGCTTGCGCGATATGGTGGCGGCTGTCGGCGGAAGCGCCGATATCCTGCGCCGGGTGTCCTGCCTGTCCGTCTGTAACTTGGCAATCTCGCGGACTATCTGCTCCTGGCCGGCGGCGAGCCGGTCGAGATTTTCCCGCATTGCGGCGACCTCATGCGCCATCGCTTCGAGCTGCCGCAACGCAAGAGAAGCATCGGCGAGCGCGGTTGAGGCGGGCGTTTCCGACGCCATCGACGCAACGGGTCCGGGTTTCTCAGATTCTGCCTGCGGGGCGGAAGCCTCAACGGCCGGTGGGCTCGGTTGATCGAGGTTGATTTCGCGGCTGGATGGCGGGTCCGCCGCCGGCGGCGATAGCCAACTCAGTTGCGGGGCCGAGTCCGCGATCATCTGCTTGGCCGTGCCACCGAAGGACTGCCATGCCAACGTAGCAGCGACACCCACGCAGAAAATGATCAGGGAACGGGCGATGCTGCGCGAGGTTGGATTGGTGGCCAACGGGTCATCGTTCACGTCGGCGAGGCGAATCGTGGCATCGAGCGACGGCTCGGTCACGCGCGGATCGGCGGAAAAGTCGGATCCCACCGTGGGGCGACTTCGATCCGAAGCAACTTGCGCGAGCTTGGACAGAGCGTCTTCGGCATCCGCCCAGTCCTTCGGTGCCGGCAAGGCGACATCACCGTCGTGGTGCGGATTAGCTTGCGCGCGACTTAGCCTGGAATCCATTGGCGCCCCCCATGCCTACCACCCCTCAACGCGCCGGTCCGCACACAGGCCATTGCGGTGTGACCAAAGAAGGGCGGGGGCTGAGGCGATCGGGTATGGCATCACTCGATTCGACGCTGCGATCAAGGTGGATTCTGTGAGACAGCACCGTCGCTGTCACTTCACCAAGCCTGGACCCGTTCAATTATATCTGGAGCACCGGCCCACACGCGAGCGTCCCGGATACGCATGGCAAGTCGTGGCGACGGATGAGCCATAGCCGCCTGCTTACCGGAGTGCTAACGTACCCGGCCCATGCGAAGGAGGAAACGCCAATGGATTCCCTGATTGATTCATTATTCGATCAGTATGAACGCGGCGGTATGACGCGACGGCATCTTGTCCAAGCGCTGGCCGTATTGGCCTTGCCAGAGAGGGCCCTGGCGCAGGATGCTGCCCCGGCTCCCACTCCGATTGTTCGCGGCTTGAGCGTCAACCACGTCGCGCTCACGGTTAGCGATATTCAGCGCACCTTCGCATTTTATGAACGACTTTTCGGGGTCACAAGAGGCTGGCCGGCCACGGCCGCCGGTACGGGTATCCATATGGACTTGCCCGACGGGTACATCAGCGTCGATTCAGTCGCCGAAAAAAAGGGCGTGATCACACATTTCGCCGTGGCAGTCGACCATATGGATCGGGCTGCTGCCAAACGCCTCGCTGACAAAATCAACAGCGAGCTTCCGGACGCCAAAGCGAGAGACTCGTATCAGGCCAATACCGGCGGCTCGACGGTCAATCTCAGGGATCCCGACGGCTTCTTCGTGCAAATCTCGTCGAAAGACGGGCGCTGAACGGAACGTTGGGCTTCACCGCGAGTCTTACTCGGAATTGTCCCGCAGCAGGGCAAGCTTCTGCCGCCCCTCAGGCGATGCGGACGAATTCCTTGCCGTTGTTACCCGCCACAAATCCTGAGAACACCCTGTTGACCTCGTCCCAGTGCTTGAGGATATCGATGCCATTTTCCGCGCAGAGAAGCCGAATGGGTCGGCATACCGTCGACACCGGGTGCATGTAGAGCTTCATTCCCAACCTCATGCATTTGGACTATCGCACTTGTCCTTGTCCCACGTCCATTTCGGTCGTGCAAGTCAGGCACACCTGCTGGTCAATGCCGCATGTGTAAGAAAGACGCGCACGGCTGGCGTACAGCAGTTTCCACCAATACGTGAAGAACGGTTTGTTACCTTCCGACTGGGGCGGCGATCTGGGCAACATCCAGGGCCAATTCGGGGAGTAATCGATCCGGGAGACCGACCGCGTGCGCAAAATCGCCCTGACACTTTGCCTATTTCTCGCGCCTGGCAAGGCGATTTTGCACACCCTACGTACCCCGCCAGGTCCGCTCTGGGGTCTGAGCAAGACCCGTGCACGCGATCGTTCCATCGGGCTACGGATGCTTCCCGACGAAATCGAGCACCGCGCGGTTGAAGATATCCGGCTGCTCCCAATAAACCGAATGGCCGGATTCCGGCGCGACGACGAGTTCGCTGCCGGGGATCTCGGCAACCAGCATCCTGCCGATCGAAGGCGGCGTGGAGAGATCGGCAGCGCCGTTGATGACCAGCGTTGGCGGCTTGATCTCCTTGAGCCTCGCCTGCGTCATCTGGTTCTTGAGCCTCTGGCGGTAGTCGCTGCTCACATGCGCCTTGTGCTCAAGCTCGACCCATTGCCGCACGCCGTCCGGGTTCATCGCCCGGTAGGACGGTCCGAGTTCACGGAATTCCGGCGCCATGTCGTCCCACCCCTTGGGCCGGATGAAATCCGCAGCCTTGGCAATGGCGCCGTCGCGCACTCCGAACGAATTGCTCGAAATCGAGAGACTGAGCAGGCGATCCGGATAGGACAGCGCGAAGTCGGCCGCGATGCTGCCGCCGGCCGCCGATGCCACGACGTGAAACCGTTGCAGCCCGAGGCTGTCGGCGAGCGACCGCAAATCCTCCGAGCCGATTCCGGCCTTGTCGCGCTCGTATGGCGCCGAATTGTAATAGCCGCGCCGCGAATAGGCGATTACCCGATACCCGGCCTTGGCGAAGACCGGCTGCTGATAACTCCAAATGAGGCCGCTCCCGGTTGCCGGATGCAGCAGCACGATCGCCGGCCCATTGCCGCCCGTGTCCCAGTACCAGAGCCGGCTGTCGGGTACCTCGACCCAGCCCTCCTTTACGGAAACCTGCGCCGGGATGGGAAGCGGCGCCAGCTGCGCCTGGCTTTCGGTCGTTCCCATGATGCTGGCGCCGAGAACCGCCGCGCCGAGCGCGGTAATCAAGCGTCGCAACAAGCAATTGCACGCCCCGACTGCTGCGTTCGCCTCGTTCATCGCTGCGTCCCCTATTGATAAGCCGGTGCAGCGCCCATGATCGCCCGAGTGCCGGGCGCTCGCAACACCCTTGTGCCGGCGCGAAGTTTCAATGAAGCTGCGCACGAGCAATGCCGAGGCAGGAACCGCTGATGATCGCGACATTCAAATCACTCGCCCTGACCGCCTGCGCCATTGCAGGGGTGTTTGGATTGCCGATCCTGGGGCACTCTCAGAGCGCCGACGATTTCTATCGCGACAAGAAGGAAATCTACCTGGTCACCAGTTCGGCAGCCGGGGGCGGATACGATCAGTACAGCCGTCTGGTCGCGCGGCACATGCCGAAATATCTTCCCGGCCATCCCGCAATTGTCGTTCAGAACATGATTGGCGGCGGCGGCATTCGCGCCGCCAATTACATGTACAACGTGGCGCCGAACGACGGCAGCGTCTTCTGCCTCATCGATCGCGGCATGCCGACGGCGCCGCTCCTCTACGGCGCACGCTCGAAGGCGCAGTTCGAAGCGGTGCGGTTTTCCTGGATCGGCAGCCTGATGCAGGAGACCGGAATGGGCGTGCTCAGCGCGCGCTCGGCGGTCAGGAGCATCGAGGACGCCAGGCATCATGAAATCTTCTTCGGTTCGACCGGACCGGAAACCGACCCGGCCATGTTCGTGCGCCTGGTCGACGATCTTCTCGGCACCAAAATCAAGGTCATCAACGGCTACAAAGGACAGCCGGAAGAATTTCTATCGGTCGAAAAGGGAGAACTCGACGGGCTGTTCATGAGCGGATGGTCGGGACCCGGACGCGCCTATGTGCGCGACCGGATCGGCGGCGGGCAGATGCGGCTCCTCGTCTATATGGCGCCGCAGAGGGACCCGCTCTATCCCGACACGCCGGCGATCCTCGATCTCGTCAGCGCAGGCGAGGACCGCCAGATCGTCGAACTGGTGCTCAACCGCATGACTCTCGGCCGTCCCTTCATCGCCCCGCCGGCCGTCCCTGCCGATCGGCTTGCGCTCTTGCGCCGGGCGTTTCGGCAGACCGCCGAAGACCCGGAATTCCGCGCCGATGCCGAGCGACAGAAACTCGCGCTCAACCCGACCTGGGGCGACGCGGCAGACGCTGTGATTCGCGAACTCTATCGAACCCCGGCACCCGTGGTCGAGCGGATGCGCAGGGTGGTGGGGCTTACGGCAGAGTAGTAACGATCCTCAATTTGGAGAGATCAAAGACAACCTCGGGAAATAGGCATACCTTGACCAGAAAAGCCTTTATTCCAACGCGATAGCTATTGTTCTGGCGGAGGGAGAGAAACTGGAAACCAACATTCTCCATTTCGCCCCGTTGATCGGGGTGCGGGGTATTTGCCGAACCGTGCTACGGAGGAACGACGCACGCCCGGAAGCCGCGCAGCCGCGCTCTGTCGATGGCCTCTTCA
>DATBHB010000166.1:0-30708 GCA_036557705.1 Xanthobacteraceae bacterium | reverse complement strand
CGGGCGTTCTCGCCGAGGATGTTCTTCTTCGCCTGCGGGCTCAGGAACGGCAGGTCGTAGATCGTGCTCGGCAGGTCCATGTCCCAGTGCGGATAGTCCGAAGCGTAGAGAAGCTGCGTCTCCGCGTTGATCATCTTGAAGGTTTCCGCCAGCATAGTGTGGTTGCCGACCATCTCCATCGGCTGGCTGGTATAGTACATCTCGCGCATGTAATCGCTCGGCTTGCGCTTGAGCGAGGGCGCCTCGGAACTGCGCATCATGTATTCATTGTCGAGGCGCTGCATGAGGAACGGCACCCAGGCAAGGCCGCTCTCGATCCAGATCGATTTGAGGCCGGGGAACCGCTCAGGAATGCCGTTCACGACCCAGTTGGTCATATGCAGGATGTTGAACCAGGTAAAGCCGAGCGCGTGGGTGGCGATGAACCGGTTGGTGATGTGCATGCTCTGGTCGCCCCAGTTCGTCGCGGCATGGAACGCGAGCGGCAGGCCGCGCTCTTCGAGGGCGCGATAGAGCTTCATGTAGGCATTGTCGTAGAGCGGCTTGTAGCGCACCGTCGTGACCAGAAACCCGATGACGCCCTTGCGGCCGCTGAAGTCTTCGACCATCTTGAGTGCCCCCGCCGGATCGTTCATCGGCAGATAGAGCATCGAGACCATCCGCGGCTCTTCCGAGAGGATGCGCTCGGTGAGCCAGCGGTTATAAGCGCGCGCGTAGCCGACCTCGACCTCGACGACCGGATTGGTGCCGAGCCCGAGCATTGGAGTGGGAAACACGCAGGCTACGTCGACCCCGATCGAATCCATCCATTTGCGGGTGAGCCCGATGTCGCGATGCGGCGCGCCGGGCGCCTGCTCGGTGGCGCGGTGCTGGTAACGCGTGATGCGTCCCGCCATCTCCTGGTAGCCGCCCGTTGAGCGCGGCTGCATGGTCGCGCCTTTGGTGTAGATGAACTGATCGCGCATCACCGGATCTTCAATATAGTCGAAAATCTCCTTGTAGGAGCCGGTCTCGTAATGATGCGAATCGGCGTCGACGATCATGAATTCTTCGTAGCGGCGGTCCTCGGCCTGCTGCTGGGCATGCGCGAGCAGCGCCCGGGTGTCGAATTTTTCGTGGTTGGGATCGCGGACGATCGGCGTCATCACGTTCATCGGTGTCCTCTCAATCTTGGTGCTCGCTCCGGCGCAGGAACTGCAGGTGACGATTCAAGGTTGCGCCGCGTCGATCCGCTGATGCGGAGCGATGCAGTTTCCGGTCATCGCCTGCCACATCGACAGCTCGAATACCTGCACGTTGAGTGCGTGCAGGAGGTCGGTTACGGCGATCATCGTATCAGTGATGGTAAGGCCGCCGCCGTCGGACGGCAGCGGCGCGCGCATGCCGGCCTCGGCCTTGACGGCATAAAGCCGCAGCGCACTGGCGATCAGTGCCTGCAGCGCCGGATCGGGAATGCGATCCGGATCGCTGATCGATGCAGCAAGTTCCTTGCCTGCCCGCTCCACGATTTCAGCCGGCCGGTCGAAGTCTTTAAGCGACGACATAGACGCCTCCATCCCGCTCGATCACTTCGTAGCTCTTGAGCCGGAGATTCGGGTCCGGCGCGCATTCGCCGGTCAGCAGCCGGTATTCCCAGCCGTGCCAGGGGCAGACGATGTGCGGGTCGTCATTGTCATAGGTCTGGCCGCGGTAGGTCTTGTCCGGCCCGAGAATGTCGACGACCTTGCCTCTGATGATGCCCTCACAGGCGGGGCCGCCCTGATGCAGGCAATGATTGCGGTAGGCGTAGTAACGGCCGGCATGTCGATAAACGCCGATCTCGGTCCGGTTCTGGCGGACAATGCGGACATCGCCGTCCTTCATCTCGATGTCCCTGCATACGAAAATCTGCGCCATGCCGCCGCGGCTCCTTTCCAGGAATGTAGTGGAAGCGCCAATTTAGCCGGTAAGTTGCACAGTTAACAAGCAGCGCCTTGTCAACGGCCGATAGACGTCGAGACTGCCAAGTGCTAGCGCGTGCTCGACAATGACCGAACTTTCCCTGACCATTCTGCCCGAAACCGGCGAGGATGCAGCCGAAATCGAGCGCCTGCACGAGCGTACCTTTGGGCCCGGCAGGTTCGCAAAAACCGCCTACCGCATTCGCGAGGGCGCGGACCACCGGCTCGATCTGTCGTTCACGGCGCGCATCGGCACGCTGCTGGTCGCTTCGGTGCGACTCACGCCCATCCGTATCGGCGAAGCCAAGGGGCTGTTGCTTGGGCCGCTCACGGTCGAGCCGCCGTTTCGTCAGCGCGGGATTGGAAAGAGGCTGATCGATCGCGCCCTTGCGCAAGCGAAGTCGAAGGGCCATCGCCTCGTGGTGCTGGTCGGAGACGAGCCCTATTACGCGAAATGCGGATTTAGACGAATCCCGAGAGAGCGGGCGGCGATGCCGGGTCCGGTGGATCCTGCCCGGCTGCTCGTCTGCGAACTTGCCGAGGGCGCCTTCGAAGGAGTTTCCGGGCCCATCCGGCCGGATTGGGATGATTGATCCTCTACTCTTTCTGTAGGGTGGGCAAAATCGCGTCCCCAAACATTTCACCGCAAACAATACAGGCCGCGATTTTGCCCACGCGGTCGACCGCTGAAGGGGTCCGCGTGGGCAAAGGCGCGCGGCAGCCGTGTGCTCTCTCCGGCTCTCTCGAAGCGCCTTTGCCCACCCTACCTTCCTTCGCGCGCCCAGGTCGCGGCGAGGCTGCCGACGAGCAGGAGGAGCCCGATCGCGCCGGCAAAGATCGGCAGCACCGCGATGCCGCGTACGACGCTCGCCTCGCCGACTTTGAGGCCGATCCAGTCCTCGCCGTGATAGGTGTCGCCGCTGCGCACCGCGACGATTCGCGGCACATGCACGCCCGAGCCGTCCTCGACCCGAACCGCAGCCCCGCCGGTGGCCGTCGTGATCGGGCTCAGCACGTCGGGAGTCGAGGTGACTTCGGCGAATTCGCGCGGATTGGCAGGCCCGACATTGGCGAGCGCGGATAGCTTGCCGTCGGTCGCCCGCCAAAGCCCGAGCTCATTGGCTTCAACCGTGGAACGCCACAGGCCGGGTTCGGCCTGCGTGAGAGTTAACGTTCTCGGCTTCCCGGTCGGAGACGTCAGTGTCACTTGATCGACGCTGTCGCCCATGGTCTGGCGTTCCACGGTGAGATCGTGCCCGCGCACCTGGATGCGCAGAGCCTCCTCTTCCAGCTCAGGCTGACGCATCAACCAGTGTGACAGCCGGCGCAAAAGATCGACATGCGGGCCACCGCCCTCGTAATTGCGCGCCCACAGCCAGATGTGATCCGAGAGCAGCAGCGCTACGCGCCCTTCGCCTTCGCGCGAGAGCACCAGCAACGGCTTGCCGTCCGGGCCTTCCATGAGGTTTGTTCCCTTGGCGGGCCGGGCATCGACGAGGCGGAACCATCGGCTCCAATGCGGCGGGTCCTGGTCGGAGCCTTCGAGCCCTCGCGTTACCGGATGGCGTTTGCCGAGTTCGGACAAACGGGCACGGAACGGCATTTCGGTTGTGCGGCCCGTCGGCTCAGCCGGAAGCACGCTTTCGAGCGGCGTGCGCCAAAGGCTCGTGGGGCTTTCGTAATCCGGACCTGCCGCGACCAGCACGGCGCCGCCGCCACGGACGTAGCGCACGATATTATCGAAATAGAGAATCGGCAGCACGCCCTGGCGTGCGTAGCGGTCGAAGATGATAAGCTGAAACTCGTTGATCTTCTGCTGGAATAATTCGCGGGTTGGGAACGCGATCAGCGAGAGTTCGTTGATCGGCGTCCCGTCCTGCTTCTCCGGAGGCCGCAGGATGGTGAAATGCACGAGATCGACGCTTGCGTCGGACTTCAACAGATTGCGCCACGTGCGCTCGCCCGGATGCGGCTCACCGGAAACCAGGAGCACCCGCAGCTTGTCGCGCACGCCGTCGATCGACACGACGGCACGGTTGTTGACGAGCGTGAGTTCGTTCTCGATCGGCGAGGCTTCGATCTCGACGATATTAGCCCCGGCGTGAGGAATTGGTACGTTGACCGATACCTGCTCGCCGACGCGGACACTGCGGCTCTCTATCATCTCGCCGTCGCGGCGCACCTCGATCTGTGCCGTGCCTGGCGATGCGCCGTGGTCCTCGACGCGAAAACTGATCGTCTGCGACTGCCCGACGATGCCGAATCGCGGCGCCTGTACGAGCACGACTCGGCGGTCGCGTTCGTTTGCATGGCCGGTAATCAGGGCATGAACGGGCGCCGCAAAGCCCAGCGCCGCGGCTTCGGCGGGGACGTCGTGAACCCGCCCATCGGTCACCATGATGGCGCCGGCGATCCGGTCGTGCGGGACATCGGCGAAGACGGAATTGAGGGCGTTGAAGAGCCGCGTGCCGTCAGTTTCACCATCGGATTGACCAGCCTCGACAACGCGGACCTCAACGCCGGGCAAATGTCCCAGACGTTCGGCAACGGCAGCGCGCACAGCCTCGGTCTGCTGCGTCCGGTCGCCGAATTCCTGGCTCGGGCTTTTGTCGATCACAACCGCAGCAACCGATGTGAGCGGATCGCGGTCCTCGCGCGTAAACGACGGATTGGCGATCGCCAGCACGAAGAGTGCAAGCGCGATCGAGCGCACCGCCCAACCCCGGCTTCGCACCAGAAGGAGCAGCACCGCGAGAACGCAGGCAATCGCGAGCGCCGTCCACACGATATATTCCGGTACAAGCGGGGCAAAGGAAATGCCGAAGTTCATTTTTCAAGCCTTTTCTGAGAGCGAATAGCGAATAGTGAGTAGCGAATAGAAGAGGCTCGCTTACTACTATTCGCTATTCGCTACTCACTATTCGCCCTCTATTGCCCGAGCCGTTCGAGCAGCGCCGGAACGTGGACCTGATCGGCCTTGTAATTGCCAGTGAGCGTGTACATTACGATGTTGACGCCGGCGCGGAACGCAAATTCACGTTGCCGCGGCTCGCCCGCTACGATCGGCAGCATGGCTTGCCCGTCCGGCCGGATCGCCCAGGCGCCGGCAAGATCGTTCGATGTAATAATGATGGAAGACACGCCATCGCCGGCACGCGCCGGCCGGTTCGCCTGCTCTTCGTCACTGTCGGTGGGCGTCGCCTCGACCCAGGTCTGGCCATTGGCAAAGCGGCCGGGGAAGTCCTTCAACAGGTAGAACGTCTTGGTGAGCACGTGATCCTTCGGCACCGGCTCGAGTTCCGGTATATCGAGCGAAGAGAGAACGTCGCGCAGCGATGCCATGCCGGGAGAGCGGTTGGCGTCCATGCCAGGCGGCGACTCGACCGCGTCGCGTGTGTCGAAGAGCACGGTGCCGCCGTTTTTCATATAGCCGTCGATATGTTCGAGCGCTTCGCGCGAGGGCTTCTGCGCGCCCGGAGCTATCGGCCAGTAGATCAATGGATAGAACGCAAGCTCGTCGCGGGCTGGATCGAGTCCTACCGGATCGCCGGCTTCCAGGGCCGTACGCTGCGCCAGAAAGATGGTCAGCCCCTGCAAGCCCGCCTTGCTGACGCCATCGACTTCGGCATTGCCGGTGACGATATAGGCGAGCCGTGTCTGCAACGTGGCCCGCATCGCTGCCTGATCGTCCTGCGCGGCAGCAGGGTGAGACCGCCACATTAATGCAGAGCCAAGCACTGCAATCGCGAGTGCCGCAGTGGCTGGCCGGCGCCGGCCGCCCAGCATCCGCTTGATGCCGCCGGCGAGCCAGAATACCACCAGCGCATCGAGCGCCAGAAGGCCCAGCGCAGCCAGCAGCACCGGCCCCCGCAAGTCCTGCGGTTCACTCATTCGATAGGCCTCCTGTCGTGCGTTTAGGGCGGAGTAATCAAGCGGCGCCAGCCGATCCGTCGGCCTCAGCGTATTGATCGCCAAAAGTCCTTCGGGCGGGCCGTAAAAGCCGGGCGGGTGATCGGCGCTCCCGCGGCCTGCGAAGCCCACTGGGGCCGGACGCGCATTAGGTGGCGGCGGACCGAAAATGCCGAATCCGTCGAGAATCCGGGTCGGAGGCACGACGTCACGCGCGGCGGCCCCCCCGCCAGTGGCGCCGTTCGCGTCGGTCGCTGGCTGGGACCCCGCGAGTGCCAGAGTTCGCTTGAGCATTTCGACGAAGGTACCCGACAGCGGCAGGTCGGACCAGCGCGTGTCGGCGGTGATGTGGAAGAGCACGATCAGGCCCTTGCCCCGGCGCTCGGCAGTGACCAGCGGCGTCCCATCGGCAAGCGTCGCCCAGGTGCGATCGGTCAGTGTCGGATCGGGTTCGGCAAGCACTTGCCGGCTCACCGTCACATCGGGAGGCACCGCCATGCCGAAGAATGGGCTTTCGCGCGGGAAGGCAGCGAGTTGCTGCGGCTGGTCCCAGCTCAGCGCTCCGCCAAGGGTACGACCGCCGCGTCGGAGCTTCACCGGGACGAGGTCGTCGTCGGCGGCAGCAAGGCGCGGGCCCGCAAAGCGCACCAGCACCCCGCCTTCATCGATCCAGCGGGTCAGCGTGTCTCGCGCTTCGGCGACATTGCCGACGTCCGCCATGATGATCATGGGGAGCCGTTGCTCGATGAATCCACTGACGGCTGCTGCGGGCGAGCCGCGTTCCGGCAGCCGCACATCGGCAAAGGGCCCGAGTGCTCGGCTGAGATAATAGGTTGGCGCGAGCAGCGGCTCGGCGCTGTCGAACGTGGTCCCGGTGACCACGCCTACGCTGCGCCGGCGCCAGCGTTTATCGAGCAGCTGCACGGCTCCCGCCGAACGCTCGTTAGCGATGTCGAGCCGCGCGATGTCATTTCTGATTTCGACCGGTATCGTAAATTCGGCTTCGGTGTCGCTGTCCGCGCTGCCGAACGTGAACGGGGCGTCGCCGAGCGGCAGCCCCTTGAGATCGAGCGCGCGCACGGTGCCAGTTTCGGCTCTGCCTGCCGAGGAGCGAAGCACCGTGACGGTGAGTGCCCCGGCGTTGTTCTCGGCGCCTGCAAGTGCGCGTGCCGGAGGCAAACCGCCCTCGACCACCGTCGTTGAGCGCTGGCCGATGAGGCGGCCGAGTGCCGCGACGAAATCGGCGCCGCCACCGACGTCGACGCCGTCGCTAAGCCACACCACCTCTACGTCGGGAGCGCCGTCGAAAAAGCGTCCGAGCGGGGTGAGCATGTCGGCACGCTCCACGGCGTAGGGCTTAGGCTTGAGCTGTTTGAGCCGCACGCGCGCCGCTGCCGCCGTTTCAAATGAAATGTCGCGGCTCGGATCCGACATCGGAATGAGAGCGACGCCACGGTTTTCGGTCTCGGCGCTGGCAATAAGATCCTCAGCGGTACGCATGCGCGCGTCCCACGTCCCCGCCGCCGTGAAACCATCATCGACGATGAGCGCCAGGGGAGCCTTTGCGGTCGTGGTCGCAACGGGCGGGTTCCACAGCGGCCCGGCGGCCGCGATGATGACCACCGTCGCGAGCGTCAAACGTAGAAGAGTGAGCCACCAGGGTGTGCGTCGCGGCGTTTCCTCGCGTGGGCGGATATCGAACAAGAGCCGGGTCGGCGGAAAATCGATCCGGCGCGGCTGCGGCGGGATCATCCGCAATAGCCACCACAACACTGGCAGGCTCAAGAGCCCGAGAAGGACCAGCGGCTGCGCGAAGCCGAGGGGCAAACCCATCATGCCTGTCTCCCGCGTTGCGCTGGAGCCTTCACCCTCCCGCCGATCGCCACATCTGGAGGCGGCGCGCTCATGCGCGCGTGCAGTGCCAGCAACAGTTCGGTGGCGGGCCGGTCGGTGCGGTGGATCGCAAAGCTCCACCCGATCTTATCGGCCGCCGCCCGGATCTCGGCCCGGTGGCGGACTACTCGCGCTTCGTAATCGGCCTTCCAGGCTTCGGCTCGACCCGCGGTGATCGACCCCCCGCCTTCCGGCTCGATGAACTCGACTCGCCCGGAATAGGGAAATACTTCTTCTGCCGGATCGACGATCTGCACGATATGGCCATGCGCTCCGGTCGAGGAAAGTTGCGCGAGCATTCTCAAAATATCCGAGGTCGGACTCCATAGGTCGGAAATCACCACGATCTCAGAAAGTCCCGATGGAGCAAACAGCGGCGGCAGGCTCGACCGCTCGGTCACGTCGTGCACGATGGCATTCGCCATCTTGTCGAGCACGTTGCGGCTGCCTGTCGGTCGCACCAAGCCGGGAACGCCGACGCGTTCGCCGCCCTGAACCAGGACTTCGGCGAGCGCAAAGGCGACGGTCAGCGTGCGGTCGAGCTTCGATTCCTGTGCGAGCGGCGAAGTAAATATCATCGAGGGCGAACGGTCCGCCCAGATCCACACCGTGTGCGCCGCCTCCCATTCCTGCTCGCGCACGTAGAGGATCTGCCCGCGCGCGGAGCGGCGCCAATCGACGCGCCGGGCGGGCTCGCCCGACATGAAGCGCCGATATTGCCAGAAATTTTCCCCCGGCCCCGCGCGCCGGCGTCCGTGCAGCCCATGGATTACCGTCGCGGCAATCCGGCGCGCCTCGAGGATGAGCCGCGGCATGGTCTCGGCAAGCGCGCGCGCCTGTCCGCCGGCGTGCTGGGTCGCCCTGACCTCGCGTTTGTCGGCTCGCCGTGCCGCCATTCGATTACCCGATGCGCGCCTTGAGCTTACCGACGACGCCCTCGATCGTCTCGCCGTCGGCACGCGCCGCGAAGGTGAGCGCCATGCGGTGCTTGAGGATCGCCTCCGCCATATCGAGAACGTCGTCGATCGAGGGCGACAGCCGGCCATCGATCAGGGCGCGGGCGCGCGCCGCCAGCATCAGGGCTTGGCTCGCGCGTGGGCTCGGTCCCCAGGAGATCAATTTTCCGATCTCGGCAGCTTCGGAATCCGGCCGCGCCAACCGGACGAGACTGAGAATGGCTTCCACAACCGACTCTCCAACCGGTAGCCGGCGTACCAGGCGCTGTGCCGCCATCAGTTCTTCCGCCGTCATGGTCGGCTTGGGTTTGCTTTCTTCAGTCCCGGTCGTGTCGAACACGATTTTTCGCTCGGAATCGCGATCGGGATAAAGAATGTCGATCTGCATCAGGAAACGATCGAGCTGCGCTTCCGGCAGCGGATAAGTGCCTTCCTGCTCGATCGGGTTTTGGGTGGCCAGCACGTGAAACGGCCGCGGCACATCGTGACGGTTCCCGGCCACTGTCACGTGCAATTCCTGCATGGCTTGCAGCAACGCCGACTGGGTGCGCGGGCTGGCGCGATTGATTTCGTCCGCCATCAGAAGTTGAGCAAAGATCGGCCCGGCAATGAAGCGGAAGGCGCGCTTTCCTCCCAGGCCTTCTTCGAGGACTTCGCTCCCGAGGATGTCGGCGGGCATGAGATCGGGCGTGAACTGGATGCGGTGTGCATCCAGGCCAAGCACGACGCCCATGGTTTCCACCAGCTTGGTCTTGGCCAGACCCGGCAATCCGACCAGAAGCGCGTGGCCGCCGGAGAGCACGGTGATGAGGGCCTGTTCGATGACTCGATCCTGGCCGAAGATCACTCTCCCGATTGCGCCCTTGGCGTCGGCAACTTGCGCGCCAACCGCCTCTGCTTGCCGCACAATCATGTCGTCAAGCTTTTCAAGCACTTCCCCGCCGGCTACCGCCATGATTCTCGCTCCTCGTGTCAAGCCTCGATCAGGTCCGGCCGCCGTACGGCCAGATCGACCAAAACGGTTAGCAACATTTGGGCCAAACTCTCATCCCCTTCCGGCATCTGCGCCTTCGCGCTCGGACGCAAGCCCGGCTCTATGAAGGGCCGGGCGAGCATCGAACCGCGACGATTGCCTGCAGGGGTATGCTTTATATCTTCCTTCGGCGCGATCCGCCTCCTTGCAGGCCTGCCATGATCGCCCCAAGATAGCCGCCATGATAAACCGCGATCGCCTGAACCGGCCAGCTTTTTCAACCTCCTGGGCGCCTTTGTCCAGAGGCAGGGGATAAGCCGCAGCGTCGCGGTCAGAACGGCCAATCACAGCCCAGGTTCCAGAGAAACGATGGCGAAGGCAGGGCAGGCCGAGGATTCGTGATGGGGCAGGAACGCAAACAAATGCGGCGCGGGCTCGATGCCGTGGCGGATTTGGCGCGGACCGCGACAGACAGCGGGTCGCCGCCGGTCCACCTTTGGAATCCGCCCTTTTGCGGCGATCTCGACATGCGCATCGCCTCCGATGGGACTTGGTATTACCTCAAGACGCCGATCGGCCGGCCCGCTCTGGTGAAACTGTTTGCCTCCGTGCTCAAGCGCGAAGGGAACAGGTATTTTCTGGTCACGCCAGTGGAAAAGTGCGGCATCCAGGTGGACGATGTGCCATTTGTCGCGGTGGAGCTGCGGGTGGAAGCGCCCGGCCCTCATCAGCGGCTGCACTTCCGTACCAACATGGACGATTGGGTTGCGTGCGATGACGACCATCCGCTGCGGTTCGAGCCGGAGGCGCAAACCGGCGGCCTCAGGCCTTATTTGCATGTGCGCCGCGATCTGTGGGCCCGGGTCAAGCGGGCGCTGTTCTTCGATCTTGTCGAGTTTGGCGAGGAGCGCGAGGCTGGCGGCGGGCGAATGTTCGGCGTCGCCTCGGCCGACGTATTCTTTCCCATGGCGGCAGCGGACAGCTTGAAAGTCTTGGCGTGATGGAAAGCCCCGCCACCCTCGATCAGGCTACATCGTCTGGACTTGAATTTTTTGCGCGGGCGCGCGCCCGCTTGACCTTGGAAGTGCCTGCTGGGCTGCGAGATGCCGGCATCCTGCCGCGGCGCGGCGACCACGACATCGATCCGGTGATGCAAAAAATCGCGGCGACGCGGCCGATCCGGCCAGCGGCAGTGCTGGTGCCTATCGTCGATCGCGACGAGCCCATGGTGCTGCTCACCCAACGCGCCGCTCACCTTAAGGATCACGGCGGCCAGATCTCGTTTCCCGGCGGCAAGATCGAAGCAACGGATGCAAGTCCGGCTGCGGCGGCGATACGCGAGGCGCAAGAGGAGATCGGGCTCGCGCCGCAACTCATCGAGCCGCTCGGATATCTCGATCTCTACCTCACCACGCTCGGTTATCGAATCGTGCCGACGCTCGCGCGGGTAGCGCCTGATTTCCGCCTGCGGCTCAATCACGAAGAGGTCGAGGACAGCTTCGAAGTGCCGCTCGCTTTCCTGATGGCGCCGGAGAATCACCAGCGCCACAGCCGCGATTGGAACGGCATGACGCGCAGCTTCTATGCCATGCCTTTCGGCGAGCGGTATATCTGGGGCGCGACCGCAGGTATCCTGCGGAATCTCTACGAACGGATTTACGCCGCATGATCCGTCCTGTTTTCACCGAGATCATTCTTTTCCTCATCCCCTTTGCGGTCTATGCGATCTTCCTCGCCGCGACGCGCAAGGGTTTGCTCGATTCGAAGTCATGGCCGCTGCCGCGAATCACCTGGCTCGTCATCGCGGCGCTGGTGATGATGATCGGCAGCTTCGTCGGATTCGCTCAATTCGGCGGCGTGCCGCTGGGCTCGACTTACACGCCGGCGCATGTGGAGAACGGCAAGTTCGTGCCGGGCCGCAGCCAATGACCCGCCGGCTTGACGCCGACTGGCTCAGGGAAGGACCTCTCGCGCGGGTGCTCGCCGTGCTCGACGGCGCCGGCGAGGAGGCGCGGCTTGTCGGCGGAACGGTGCGCAACGCGCTTCTCGGAGAGCCTCCGGGCGATGCCGATATTGCAACGACGGCCGTGCCGGAGGAGGTGATCCGCCGTGCCGAAGCGGCAGGCTTCAAGGCGGTGCCGACCGGAATTGAGCACGGCACAGTCACGATCGTGGTCGATAGCCGCCCGTTCGAAGTCACGACGCTGCGGGAGGACGTCGAGACGTTCGGTCGCCATGCCAAGGTAGCGTTCGGCCGCGATTGGCAGCGCGATGCGGAGCGTCGCGATTTCACGATAAACGCGCTTTTTCTCTCGCGTGAGGGCACGATCCACGACTTCGTAGGCGGTCTAGCCGATCTTCGAGCCCGCCGAGTTCGCTTCATCGGCGACCCGGCGCAGCGTATTGCCGAGGATTACCTTCGCATCCTGCGGTTCTTCCGTTTCCACGCCGCTTACGGCGATGGCCCCCTCAATCCCGCCGGGTTGCACGCCTGCATCGTTGCGCGCCGCGGGCTCGAAAACCTCTCGCGCGAGCGCGTACGCATGGAAACGCTCAAGCTCCTCGCCGCTCGCAACGCGGCGCCGACGCTCGCGGTCATGAGCGAGACGGGTCTACTTGAGCAGGTGATCGGGGGAGTGCCGCTGCTTGCGAGCGTGAGCAAAATGATCGATCTGGAAGGATCCTTGCCGCTCCATCCCGATCCGATACGCCGGCTCGGCGCACTCGCCGTTCTGGTCACTGAAGATGCCGAGCGGTTGCGCGATCGGCTGCGTCTCGCCAACATGGAATTCGAACGGCTCGCTGCGATGGCGCAAGCTTGGCGGCGGTTTGCGCCTGCGGCCGGCAATCACGAGCCCCGCGCTCTGCTCTATCGGCTCGGACGGCAAACATACAGCGACAGTGTGCTCCTGGCCTGGAGCCGGTCGCCGCAAGACAAGGCGAACGAGAATTGGCGTGCGCTCGCAACGCTGCCAGCACGCTGGGGGCCGCCTGTCTTCCCGCTCAAGGCCGCCGATTTCCTGGTGCGCGGGGTCGCCAGGGGCCCGGCGCTTGGCGCAGCCTTGCGGGCAGCCGAGGAGGCTTGGATCGCGGAAGATTTCCCGGCCGACGTGAAATTGCTCGCGTGTATCGCCGACAGAGCGGCCGGGTTGGACGCCAAGTGCGACCCGTAGCCCGGATTTGGAGCTGCCCCAAGTGGCCGCGTGTACCCGGGCTACGGGTCAGGCGTGCTGCACCCGACCGTGCCGCACCTGACAATGACGAGCCTCATCCTTGATGCACCGCTGGCGAATAAAATGGCTTTTCGGCAAACCTGACATGATGACCGAGCGGTTGCTGGATCGGCAAACCAGGCTGATTCATTTTCTCACCAGCAGCGGCGCGATCTTCGGCGATCCCGACCATCGACCGCACGCCGTACTGCGCGGAATGGATAGACATATCCTTGGGCTCGAAGCGCGCTTTTCCTTCGAAAAGCGTATGAAGAAAATTGACGCCCTCCTTCCGCGGACCTTCGATCTTCTCGGGCCCGGGCGCATGTCGCTCACCAGAGAATTCGTCGAGGCGTATCCGCCCACCCACATCGGCCGGTTCGAAAATGTGCGCCAGTTTTGCGATTTCCTGGCGAGTCGTGATCGCCGGAAATCGCCGGTGCCGCCTTATCTTCCCGATGTCGCGGTCTGCGAACTGGCCATCGCGACGGCTCGCTTGCGCACCGAGGAGGGCTCACCGGCCGGGCAGTATTCGTCGATCGAAGGGCGCACCCCCCCGCGGTCCATTCGCCGCTCGCCCGCCGCCGTACTGCTGCGAGTGAGCTACGACATCCGCGCAATATTCGAGAGCGCATCGGAAGCGATCGATCCGGTCGCACGCGATGTGCGGCTTGCCATTGTGGCAACGGCGGGCGGCAAGCCTCCCGAAATCTTCGAACTGCCTCCGGCCGTCTTCGACCTCCTTGCCGTGCTCGATGCCTGGGCCGATGCAACTACCTTCGGCGAATGGGCCGACGCCGGCGAAACGATGGCCGAACTCGTGCGGGCGAGGCTTCTCGAGGTGCACCGTTGAGAATTTGCATCATCGGCAAGTATCCGCCGATCCAGGGCGGCGTGAGCGCGCGGACCTATTGGACTGCGCACGGCCTCGCGGCTCGCGGACACGAGGTGCATGTGGTCACAAATGCGAAGGAGGCATCGCCGCCGTTTCGCATGCACATGCGGCCCGCCGATTGGGCGCGTTGCGGCGCCTCATTCGGGACCGGCTCGGTGACGGTGCATTGGACCGATCCGGTGGATCGTTCGCAATCCCATATCCCGATGGCCAGTCCGTTCGTGTCGAAGCTTACGAGCATTGCCGCCAGAGCCCATACGACGCTTCGATTCGAAGTGATTTATTCCCATTATCTGGAACCCTACGGCGTAGCGGCGCATCTCGCTGCGCAAATGACCGGAATTCCGCACGTGGTCCGCACCGCGGGGAGCGACGTGGGCCGCCTCTGGCAACATCCGCAATTCGAGGCGATTTACGATCATGTGCTTCGTTCGGCGCACGTCGTCGTCACCGGACCTGCCGTTGCTCCGCGCGCGGTCGAACACGGCGTCGATCCGGGCAGGATCGTTTTTGGCGGCGGATACGGCCTGCCCAGAGATTTGTTCGCGCCGCAAGGATCTCGCCTCGATCTGCGAGACTTGCGAGCCGAGATCGAGGCTGGCGGCGAGTTTTGTGATGCGCTGTGGGGCGATTTTGCAGCGGACCGCCCCTATTTCGGGATTTACGGAAAACTTGGCCAAAGGAAAGGCAGTTTTGCCATCCTTTCAGCTATGCATCGGCTCAAGCAAATAGGCGCCGATACAGGTCTCGTTGCACTCGCGCACGGACAGCCGGAGGTCGAAGCGCGATTTCGCGCGCAGGTGCAGGAACTGGGGCTGATCGATCGCGTCCTGCAAATCCCGTTCCTTCCGCATTGGCGAGTGCCGGATTTTCTGCGCGGCTGCCTCGCTGTGTGCTGCCTGGAACAGGACTTTCCTATCGGTTTTCACAGCCCGATCACTCCGCTCGAAGTCCTCAGTTGCGGAGCATGTCTTGTGGGGTCCAGGGAAATTATCAAAAAACTCCCGGAATGGGAGCGGCTTCCGCACGGTTACGGCTGCGTCGCGATAAAGGATGTGAACGACATCGCGGAACTGAGCAACAAGCTTGCTGCAATCGTTGCCGATCCAGCCCCTGCGGCCATGGTCGGAGCCCGCGGCCGCAAATTCGCGCTGGCCGTGCAGGACAACATCGATTTTCCGCAAAGGATCGAACGCATTCTCGATCAAGCGGCGCGACGTGAGCCGCCAACGAGATCCTATCGCGATTTCACGATGACCAAAGGGCCCAGGATCACTCGATTTCCCCTTGCTCGAATGGCGATGGACCACCTTTCAGGGCTCAGCCGGCAGGCCGGCACAGCGATCGCTGCCGGGCCCCGAAACAGAGATATCGATCTCGAATCCGCAAAAAACCTACTGATCGAGATTAAACGAGCCGCCCGAGACGGAAGTATCGGCCCGCCTTCACTGGCTCAGGCGGTCGAGGCGGAAATTGCAATCGCTTGCGCAGAAGACGAGGAGCCGCTGCACCAAGCGGCAGCCTGCGATCCGCTGTTCCGGCTGCATTTTTCCCGCTGGGCCATTGGCGATCTTGATCCCACGACCTTGGTGCCGATTCGCGGCTGTCAATTTCGCCTCCTGCAATTCCAATACGACGTTTCCGCGTTCCGAGGCGCGAGCGCGATTGCCGACTTGCCGGCGAAGACCGATCCGCATCCGAGTTACATGCTGGCATTCCCTGGCAAAGCCGATCGAGATCCTTTGATCGTCGATGCGATGACCGCGCGATTCCTGGAATTGGCAGATGGCCGCAAGACCGTCGCTGAAATACTTGGCCAAATCAGGCAGCGCCCTGATGGCGCGACATTCGGCGAATGCAGCCGGTGGATTGAAGGTTTGTTTGTTCTTGGTTTGATCGGCCTGCGCGACAGTCCAGTGCACGCCCGACCTGGCGACCGCTGCGGATGAATTATCGCCTTGATGGGTCGTGACCCATGGCTCTTTATTACGCGAGCCGCAAGCGAGGTACTCGTCATTGCGCGGCGCCGATGCCCGCGACGAGGCTTGCGACTTAGGTTGAGCTCTGGAGATTGCCGCGCATTGCGGCGCGCAGCGATTGGGGAATTCTCTGCGCCTTCCCGCCGGCCATGAAGGCCACTCTCACCCGCGCCTCGACGAGCAGCTCGGCGGCGCGTTCGATCCGCTGGATCAGCGTGATCGACGCTCCTCTTACTTCCGCCGGCAACGTTATGACTTCGAGCACGTCATCCATGCGCGCGGCCTTGAGAAAATCGATTTGCATCGAACGCACCACGAAGGTGAAGCCAGGGGCTTCCTTTTCCGTCTCCTCGAAAAGGGCGCGGTGGTTGGCGCCAAGCAGGCGAAGGTAGTTCGATCGCCCCCGCTCCATGAAACGCAAATAGCTGGCGTGATACACGATTTGCGTGAAATCCGTGTCCTCGAAATATACACGGACTGCCATCGTGTGGCGGCCATCGCGGATTTCGCCGTCAAGCCCATTCATTGCTATCGCCGGAACTCCTCGTCGATGTCTCGGCGCCCGTCGATCACCCGCACAATCGTGATCAGATCAGATTGGACTGTATAAAATATGACATGAGTTCCGATAACCGTGCTGCGAAGGCCAGGACCAAGGCTGGATCGTTCGCGCCCGATGAACGGGAACCGGCTCAGTTCGCCGAACTTCCTGTCTATGCGATGCGCGAGCCGTTCGGCCGCGTTCGGATTCCGCTGGGCGAGATAAGAGTAAATTTGCACCAAATCAGCGGCAGCTGTTCGCGAGACAAAAATTTTCATCCAGATTTCTGAGCTGCGCGTGCCTCACGCAAAAAGTCGTGAAAATTCCATTCTAAGACGCGTCCGGACGCAACGTCATCCATCCCTTCGGCAACCGTCTCTTTCAGCGCGCGAAACTTCTCCGCCTGCTCAATCAAGTAGGCAACGGCAGGCTCTCGCATCTCTTCCGGTAGGAGTTCGAGTGCGGCGGCGGCTCTCTCGGTCACTGTGGGCATCAATTAGAATCCTCTCACTTTTCAATTTAGGGGCGGAAGGATGGCGAGTCCAGCTCAGGGAGGCCGACGAGCCGGCCGGAGGGTGCGCCACCCCGGTGGGGAACTCAGGAGGATGTGAATAGACAGTCGTTTAGCGGAGACTCCAGTTTGGCTGAACCAACCTACGAGCCTTCCACATCCGTTCCGAGATAGGCAGCGCGCAACTTTGCGATATCGAATTTCTTCATGCCGAGCATGGCGCGCATGGCGCGCGCGGCCTTGGCCCGGTCGGGGTCGCGCATCATCTCGGGCAGGCTCGTGGGGAAAATCTGCCAGGAGACGCCGAACTTGTCCTGGACCCAGCCACACTGATGGATTTCGCCGCCGGCAGAGAGTTTTTCCGAGTAATAGTCGATTTCCTCCTGGGTGTCGCACGGAAGCTGGAACGAGATCGCCGGGCTGAACTGAAAATGCGGACTGCCATTGAGCGCGGTAAATCTCTGGCCCTCGATCTCGAACGACACGACCATCACCGAGCCTTCCGGACGGCCATGCACTTCGAAGCCTTCCTTGCCATAGCGGCTGAGTTCACAAATGCGGGAATCGCGAAAGATCGACACGTAGTAGCGCGCCGCCTCTTCGGCCTGATGATCGAACCACAGACAAGGCGTAATTTTCCGTAACAGCGCCATCGTCTTCTCCCGTTTTGTTCCACTCGCTGCGGCAGCATGGCAATGTTTCGGGCGCAGCTCGGCCCAGACCTGCAGGTTGCGGGCAATCGTGTAGCAATTGCCTCTTGGCTCGGATATGGTGAACCCTATCTCGACAACGCCGTCGAGCGCGGTCGAAGGAGAGCGACCATGATGGATCCGATGCGACGCAATATCCTGGCAACCGGTGCCGCGGCGACCGCGGCAGTGGCGGCATCGCGCGTCTTTGCTCAGCACACGGAGCAAACAGGAACCGCCGGGCGCACTTTCGAAAAAGGCGCCGTTCGCATTCATTTCGAGGAGGCAGGCTCCGGCTTCCCGCTCTTGATTATTCCCGGCGGTGGATTGAACTCGACCATTGCCGCTTTGATTCGCACCTCGCCGTTCAATCCGATCGAGGAGTTCAAGGCCGAGTACCGCTGCGTCGTCGCTGACCTGCGCAACGCAAATGGGGCGTCCTCCGGCCCGCTCGAGATCGATCGGCCATGGGATTCCCATACGGACGACCAGCTCGCCCTGATGGATCATCTTGGCATCGAGAAGTTCATGGTGCTGGGCTTCTGCATCGGCGGGCCGTTCATCTGGAACCTGCTGCGGCGGGCGCCCGATCGGGTCGTGGCCGCCGTGCTGGCGCAGCCCAGCGGCTCGCGTCCGGAGGACCGCGATTACTTCTACAACAACAATATGAAAACCTGGGGCCCGGCGCTGGTCGCGCGCCGGCCCGACATCACGATGGACGTGGTCGACAGGTTTTTAACCAGGATGTACCGGACCAATGCAGATTTCGTTTTCACCGTGACGCGCGATTTCGTGCGCAATTGCCGCACGCCGGTGCTGATCCTGCCGGACGACATCCCGCCTCACCCTTATGCGATCGCCATCGAGGCCGCGATGCTGGCGCCGCAATCGGAACTCAGCCTCTATCCGTGGAAAGACCCCAAGGAACGGATTCCGCTCGCGGTACGCCACATCCGGTCTTTCCTCAAAGCACACCGCCCCGCCGCGGCGTAGAGCGTTCGGCCCTTGATCGTCTTTATTGGGCATCGGCATCGTTGGGCATCGGCATCCACGACGCCTCCGCCCTTGCTCGGAGCATGATAATTCTAATTTCCTCCCTGATTGCGCGCCGGGGCGTTGTCTTCTTCTATTTCGCCGGGGGTTCGCACCTTGCGAAGATGGCCGTACATAAGCTCCTCTACGTACGGCACACAGTTGAATTCCAATAATTGGATGTTCTTTTCCGCCCGCCGGTAGAGCGGCATGCTCATCTTCCAGGGACGGGTGTAGACCTTCGGATCGTCGACGGTCACTTCATAGAGAAGCGTATTCGGGCTTGTGGGTGTGTAACGCTCGGTGAGGTGCAACGCATCGCTGTGATAGTCTCCTGCCCGGTCAAACCAAGTATCCTCAACCATTCCGGTCACGTCGACCACCAACGTATCCCCGTCCCACGAACCGCTCGACCAGCCCATCCAGGAATCGACCGGAGCCTGGCTCTTCATCCCGATGTTCACAACGCGCGAGGCGAAGGCAAATTCATACGCGAACGCCACGTACTGCGGCGTTTGCACGATTTGAAATGGAAACGGCATGTAGGTTGCCCGTGGCAGGCCCGGCAGGAAGCATTTAACAACCGGATCCAGAGCGAGCCAATTTGCTTCGTTCTCCTTCTTCTTGGCCAGCGCCTCCGGCCGATATGGAAGCGGCCCGTCTTCAACGACGCCAAGTCCGGCGGGAATTGCGCCCACCGCCCCCATGACGACAATCGGTCCTGGCTTTGCATCATGGGCTTGGATATCCCATTCGGCGGTGTTCATGGCCTGCCAAATGCCACTCAAGTCCGGCTTACCGTCGGCGGTTCGCGGAGCCGTATATTTTTGCGCAGGAGCCGGCGGCCGGGGCCGCGCCTTCTGTGCCATCACGGCCGACGCGACGATCCCTTGCACGATCGCCGCAAGGATAGCCGTGGCAACTATGTGTTTATTGAAAGCTCGCATCAGATCCTCCATTCGAATCGAGTGCCAGCTCTTCATGGTTGGGGATTGGCGGCTTGTGCTGTCGTAGTTCCCCGTTTCCAGCAGGTCCGGGAGAGGTACAAAACCGATTCCACCTGCATCCCAAAAGAGTGAGACGCGTCCGTCTTTTCCACGATCGGCCCAGCGATCTGCACTTCATGGCCGACCTGGAAATTCAGCATTTCCTGATCCCCTTGCAGCCGGAACACCAGCGGCGGCCTCGCAGCAAACGAAGGCGCTCCCGCTATGGGGGGCCGCTCACCGCCTCTCCAGTCCGTAACAGTGAATTCTCCGCCGGGCGATTTTGCCACGCAACCGATCGCAACGAAGTTGTCCCCGCGATCCGGCGATTTGGGGTAGATCGAGGTTGCATCCGGGATACCGGGAATGTGAACCCTTTGGGTGGGCGCCCCGGCCTGCCCCAGCGCGCTGACGGCAAAACAAACAACGACGCTAAACGAACTCACCGCGCAGACCGCTCTATTCACTCCAAATCTCCTGCTAATCCTAGAGCAGATTCCGGTTGGGAATAGCATCAGAGCATTTTCCGACCGGGTTGAATCGGCTCCGGTATGTTTAGCCGTCATCCTGAGAAGCGCGCGCCCGCTTTCTTGGCGCGCGCCTCGAAGGATGGCGGCTTGACGCATTAGCGTTTCTCGCGCACGACCCGAAAACCCACATCGAAGTGTTTGTATTCCTCCGGAAAATGATTGCGAAGCGACACCCGCGTCAGCCAGGGCCCGCTGTCGTGGAAGGTCCCACCGCGCACTCCGCGCCCCCCATTGCTGCTGTCGGGCCCCTTGGGGTCGGCCGCCGGAGTCTTCGAGTAATATTTGGGGTCGTACCAATCCTGCACCCATTCCGCCACATTCCCGCGCATATCGTAGAGGCCCCAGGCGTTGGGCTTTTTAGTTGCTACAGGCTGCGTCTTCTCCACGGTATACCAAGCCCAATCATCCGCCGGTAAACGCCGGCTCAGCGAGTCCGCGACGTTCGCGCCCGCAAACTGGTCCGCTGTGCCGGCTCTCGCCGCATATTCCCACTCGGCCTCGGTCGGCAAGCGATAGAGAAATCCGTCGTTGCGTGCGTTGAGTTTGCCGAGGAATGCCTGAACATCCCCAAAGCTGACTTGTTCCACCGGAAGGTTATCGCCCTTATAGCGGCTGGGACCCGAGCCCATCACCGCTTGCCATTGCTTTTGCGTGACTTCCGTCTTTCCGATCTCAAAAGCTTTTGTGATTTGTACGGCGTGCCGGGGCTTTTCGTCCGCGCTGCATTCCACCGGCTTTGCACCTTCGGAGCACCCCATTGGGAACTGCCCGGCTGGAACCGAAGCGAACTCCATGCCGAAATCGTTGGTGCCGTAGGCAACGGCCGATTCCCCTGCAGCAGGCTCCGGGGCCAAAGCCAACGTCGCCAGGGCACATGCTCCGATCGCAAAGATTGCCGCCGAGGCGCTGGTCCGTCGATCGACGCGGTTGTGATCAACCATGCGCTGCCCCTTCGATGATTTTTTATACGCGCAATCCCTCACTTCTTGGCCGCCGGAAAGTTCTTTGGTGCGTCCGGCGCGGATCCGGGAACGAAGAGCAGTCGCCCGTCCGGCAACGTAATATCGCGCCCATTCGCTCGCAAAGCTCCGTCCTTGGCGCGGTAGCCGTTCACGACGATGACAGTGCCGGGAGCCAGGGATTCCTTCGTGAACCCCGCTCTTATCAGAGTGCCCGGAGGTCCCGCCTCGACGGCCCAATTCTCGGTTTTTCCGTCAGGCTTTTTGACCTCGATGTAGATCCATGAATGAGGATTGATCCATGCCATCTTGGTCACGGATCCCGTCAGCGTCACCGGGTTATTGGCATCGTATTCGGCCGCAAACGAGTGATGCGCACTCGCCGGGATGGCCGGGAGAATCATCGCCGTTGCGATAAGCATGAACACCCGCAGGTTTCGATCTTTCATTGCTTTTCTCTCCGTGCCTATCCCTGCCGAATCGCTGATTGCTACTTCTCTTGCTCTTCCTTTTCTTCTCTCTCTGTGGCCCGTGCCCCGGACAGTGTGAATTCGAGATTGACGTTGCCTTCGTGGCACGCATACTCCACGAGTTGTTCCTGATCCGTCAGCCGCCACATTACGAATTCTACGCTATACGGTTTCGTCCGGGTCCCCGGATCGTCCAACGTGAACCCGTAGAGCAGGTGCGTGTCATCCAGGCGCTTCCAGCGCTCGGTCAGGCGCTTGCTCACACTGCCGTCGCTCTTGACGATCACTGGCGTCGGGTACGTCCTCGCCCCGGTCAGCATGGCATTCGGCGCGAAATTCGTGTATTCGACGACGAGTGTATCGCCTTCCCAGTGTCCGCGCGCGGCGCCCTGCTCCAGATGAACGCTCGTGGCGGGACGGGGGCGTCCATCGAGATAAATCAACTGCGAGCGAAGGGCTTCCGTCCGAACAATGACTACCCGCGGGCTCTGAATAATCTCCAAGGTGGTTTCTTGCGAGCCGGGACCTGCGCCGGTCCATGCCGGACCGATACCGTCGGGCCGAATGCAACGGCTCGAAAGCGGCCGGTCTTCAGGGCCGGTAGCCGGACGATCCAGCAACTCGTTGGCATGCTTCTGTCTCTCTCTGGCGGCAGCAGTGAGCGGCGGCAGTCGCCCGTTCGGTGGATCGACCACCTGAGACGTATGAAGGCTCGTCATCGGCACTTTGTACCAAAAGCCGTCTCTCCAGAACGTATTGTAAGAATCGGTCGTCTTTTCACCGGGCGGAGTAACGGTGGGCTCGGTCCGAAGGTCAAACTGTCTTTGCTGCGCAGCATCCTCGAGCTCGGCCCGGACTGATTCATCATATTCCGTCTTCTCGGATTCGTTGCCCCGCCGCTCGAGGGGCGTAAGAATCGAGCGGCTCCATATTCCCTGGAGGTCCGGCTTGCCATCGGGTGTCCGCGGCACTTTGCCGACTTTGTACTGGGCGAAACTTGCCTTCCAGTCGTAGGGCTTGTCCGGCGCCTTGCTGTCGTTCTCGGTCGACGCTTCGGCAGCGGGATCAACGGGGCAGTCCTGGCCAAAGCACGGCGCGGTTTTACTCTTCGGGGCTTGTTGAGCGAGGCAAGCGGTTGCCAAAAAGCTGGCAGTGGCTATCGACCCAATGCAAAATGCAAAAGCCTTAGCCCGCATCGCGTGTTTCCTCCTGCGTGGATTGCCCGGGTCGGCAACACGTCATCTCTTTTTTTGGCAAACATTTATGTTTTCACCATCTTGTGAACCTGTCAAGGCCGCGCCTGCGCGCGTTGCTCGCCGTCATCCGCGGGCATAGCGCATCGAAGGCGCGCGTGAACGCGCTGGTGACCCGCGCATCCAATTTTCGTAAGATGAATTATCGAGTGAATCCCGGCAATGACGTGGAGACGTGATTAAAAAAAGACCGGGAATTTTGCTCCAGCTGTTACTTCTCTTGTTGTTCCTCTTCTTCCCGCTCCTTGGCCCGTGCTCCGGACAAGGTGAATTCGAGATTGACGTTGCCTTCGTGGCACGCGTACTCCACGAGTTGTTCCTGATCCGTCAGCCGCCACATCACGAATTCCATGCTATACGGTTTCGTCCTGATTCCCGGATCGTCCATGGTGAATCCGTAAAGAAGGTGCGTGTCATCCAGGCGCTTCCAACGCTCGGTCAGGCGCTTCCTCGCATCCGCGAAATTCGTGTACTCGACCACGAGTGTATCGCCATCCCAGTGCCCGCGCGCGGCGCCCGTCTCCAGATGAACGCCCGCCGGCGGGCGTGGTCGTCCGTCCAGGTAGATCAACTGCGATCGAAGAGCTTCCACCCGAACAACCACCGTCTGCGGGCTCTGAATAACCTGCAAGGTGGTTTCTTGTCCCCCGGGACCTGAACCGGTAAACGCCGGACCGACCCCGAGAGGCCGAACGCACCGACTCGAAAGTGGTCGGTCTTCCGGGCCGGCAGCCGGACGATTCAGCAGGTAATCGGCGCGCTTTTGTTGCTCCCTGGCGCCAGGAGTCATTGGAGGCAGTCGCCCATTTGGCGGGTCGACTACCTGAGAGGTGCGAAGACTGGTCATCGGCACTTTGTACCAAAAACCGTCTCGCCAGAACGTGTTGTAGGAATCCGTGGTTTTTTCACCCGGAGGAGTTTGAGTGGGTTCAGAGCGGAGGTCGAACTGTCTTTGCTGCGCAGCATCTTCGAGCTCCGCCCGGGCTGACTCGTCATATTCCGCCTTGTCGGATTCGTTGCCCGGCCGCTCGCGCGGCGTGAGTATGGAGCGGCTCCATATGCCCTGGAGGTCCGGCTTGCCATCGCCTGTCCGTGGCACTTTGCCGACTTTGTATTCTGCGAAACTCGCCTTCCAATCGTAGGGCTTGTCCGGCGCGCCGGCCTCCCTCTGGGTGGGTGCGGGCGCAATGGGGCAACTCAAGCTGAAGCACGGCGGAGTTTCACTCTTCGGGGCGTCTTGAGCTGCGCAAGCGCTTCCGAATACGGCAGCAATGGCTACGGTTCCGAGCCAAAATGCGTAATTGTTCGGACGCATCGCGTGTCTCCTCTGACGTAGATTGCCCGGATCGCCAACACGTCATTCCTATTTTGGCAGGCGTTTATGCTTTCATCGCGTTAGGAACCTGTCAAGGCACCGCTGTGCGCGCTGCGCGATAACTTCGCCAAGAACCGCGTTACTCTGGCGGAGCTACGATCCTCTTCGTGTTCGCGATCGCTTCCGTCCATGCGCGTACTTGCACCAGATACGGCAGGAGGTATCTCCGGACCTGGCTTATTGCGCTTTCACGACCGTCACATTGGTCTTGATCGAGTTGGCGATAAAACAGTTATCGTGGGCAGCGTGGTGCATTTTATCAATTTCTTCCGCAGTCGGCATTCGATCCCCGCCCCAAGTGAGCTTCGGGCGCAGCTCAACGCGGGTGACCGCCATCTTGCCCTCGGCATTTTTCTCTATGTAGCCAGTCGCCTCGTCGCGGTAGCGATCGAGGACGAATTTCTGCTTGGAGGCAATCGCCAGGAAAGTGAGCATGTGGCAGCTCGAGAGCGAAGCCACAAACGCCTCCTCAGGATCGACATTGGCAGGATTGCCGAGATATTGAGGCGCGGCCGTCGCCGTCATCGTATGCCCGCCGTCGAAGCTCCAGATGTGATCGCGCGGATATTTTTGATAGGAAAAATCGGCTCCGCTGCGCTCCCATGTCAAAGTCACTTTGTGTTCCGACATGCCGATACTCCTGAGACAACGCTCGATTGTCGAGTCAACTTGGAGCAGCAGCTTGCCGGATTGAGACACCGATCCGCAAGAGGGTAGGATGCCGCTTCGCTCGTTATACGAGGTCGGCTGCGGACGATCACCTGGAGGATGGAATGAGACATCCGGTACGCACGGCATTGGTCCTGCAAGGAGGGGGTGCTCTCGGTGCATACGAGCTGGGGGCGGCGCGCGCGCTCTACCGGGGCGACAAATTCGCGCCGGATGTAATCGCCGGAGTCTCAATCGGAGCAATTACCGCTGTCCTCTTGGCGCGGCCGGCGCGCGGCCGAAAGCCGCTGGAGGCGCTTGAAGCATTCTGGAAGGAGGTCACGGTACCCGGAACATTTTTCCCTCCGGGCTTGCGGCGTTATGCATCGTTCTTCGGCAACCGCCATTTCTTCCTTCCGCGCATGGATTATCTTTTCTGGCCGAATTGGACTTATTTCTACGAGACGGCGCCGCTCCGTGGCACGCTGGCGCAATTGGTTGATACCGACGCTCTTGCCGATCCGAATGCTGCTCCGAAGCTTCTGGTGAGCGCGACGGATTTGAAGGAGGGCCAGATCGAATATTTCCGCAGTTCACAGGCTGGCCTCACGCTTGATCACATCCTCGCCAGCGGCAGCCTGCCCCCGGCGTTTCCCACGACTGTGATCGACCAGACGCCGTATTGGGATGGAGGATTATTCGACAACACGCCGCTCGGTGCGATCATTGACGAGATGGACAGCGCGCCGGGTGTGGAGCGGACGATTTACGTCGTGAATCTTTTTCCCAACAAAGCGCCCATCCCGCGTAATCTGATGGAGATCGCCACGCGTATGAAGAACTTGCAATTCGCGAACAAGACCTCGCAGGATCTTAAACTGATGAGCCGGTTCAATGAGGTTGCCAGGCTGATGGAGGCGCTTGAAAAGGTCCCGGGAGGAAATCCCCTCGAAAAGGATCCCGCTTACATCGCCGTGAAGATGCGGGGCTACGTCGAAGTGCCGAATGTCATTTCCATTACTCCTCCTGACCCGTTCGACCAATTTGGCGACGCAGATTTCTCGCCCGAAGCGATCAAAAAACGGGCAGATCAGGGGGAAACCCAAACTCTGAAAATGCTGCGCCGCAGGACCGGCACATCCGCCTGACGCGAGTCTAGGCGCCGAGCGCGTCGCGCACGCGCTCCGGCGCGAACGGCAATTCGCGCAGCCGCGTTCCCGTCAGGGCGGCGACCGCATTGCCGACGGCGCCGCCGACCATCGGGACGCCGTTCTCGCCGACCCCGGTCGGCGGATGGTCGGTGGAGATCACCCTGACCTCGATGTGGGGGATGTCGGACATCCGCGGCACCAGATAATCGCTGAAGTTCGTCTGCTGCACGCGTCCATCCTTGATGGTGATCCTTTCCCGCAGGGTGTGGCCAAGGCCGTAGATGATGCCGCCTTCGGTCTGAATGGCGAGGTTCTTCGGCTGCACCGCGAGGCCGGCGTCGATCGTCGCCCAGAAATTATGCACTTTGATCCTGCCGCTTCTGCGATCAACTGAGACTTCGGCGACGCCCGCCTCCAGCGTCTCCTCCTTTTCCACCACGCCAATCCCGAGCGCGCTACCCTCGCGCTTGCGCGTCCAGTCCGACATCTCGGCCACGGCATGGATGAGCTTCTGGACGCGCGGCTGCCCCGCCGACAGTTCGAGCCGCAACGCCACCGGATCCTTGCCTTGCATCCGCGCGATCTCGTCCATCACGCTTTCGACCACGAAGGAGTTGGCGCCGGTGCCGACGCCGCGCAGCGACGACAGACGCGCGCCGGGGGGTTGGATGACCTGTTCGGAAAGGTGGTTCGCAATCGGATACTGCGGCAGGATCGAGCCGCGCATCACGATCGATTCGGTCGAAAGCGAGCGCCCGCCGGTGAGCATCTCGCGGTAGGCGCGAACGGATTCCGCGGCGATGCGATGGCGCCACGCGACGAGCTTGCCGTCGCGATCGAATCCGGCCTCGATCTGCTGCGCGGTCATCGGCCGGAATCGGCCGGCGCCGATGTCATCCTCACGGCTCCAGATCAGTTTCACCGGTTTGCCGGCTGCCTTTGCGATCAGCGCCGCCTCGACCGGCACATCCTGCGGACCGCCGCGGCGGCCGTAGCCGCCGCCCAGGAAATAATGGTGCAGAGTGATATTTCTCCGCTCGATGCCAAGCGCAGCGGCAACGTCGTTGAGCAGCAGCGACGGAGACTGCGTGCCGCACCAGATTTCCGCTGACTTGCCGTCGGCATTCACGGAAGCCACGGCGTTCAGCGGCTCCATCTGGGCGTGATAGACGTAATGGGTGCGATAGATTTCGCTGCGGAACACACTGGCCGCAGCCTGCATGGCTGCCCTCGCGTCGCCGGTCGAAAAATACGTGACGCCGGCGCGGCTCGGATCGCGCACGCTCGCCGCATAATCGGCGAGCGCGCGTTCGCTGTCGTAGGTCGCGGTAGGCGCGGCGCTCCAGGTGACTTTCAGTTTGTTCTTCGCCGCCTGTGTTGCCTCGACGCTCGACCCGATGACGGCGACGCCGGCCGGCAGCCGCACCACGTCGTTTATGCCATCGACCTCGCGCGTGAGACGGTCGTCGATCGTCTGCGGATGGCCGCCTTCGTAAGGCGAGTGCAATACTGCGGCGTAGACCATGCCCGGCACCTTGACGTCGATTGCGTATTCGGCGGCGCCGGTTGTCTTCGCTGGGACATCGAGCCGGGGCACGTCCTTGCCGATGAACCGGAACGCGCTTGCCGATTTCAAATCGCTCGCGTCGATCTTGGGTAACTCCGCCGGCGCCTTGGCGAACGCCGCGATCTCTCCATAGCTCAGCTGACGGCCTGATGCCCGGTGCACGACGACGCTTGGTTCAGTCGCAAGCTCGGCGATCGGCACGCCCCATTTTTGCGCCGCCGCATCGAGCAGAACGCGCCGCGCCTGCGCGCCGGCAATCCGCATCGGCATGAAATAGCCGCGGGTAGCGAAGCTCGCGGTGGTATTGAAATCGTGGGCGCGCGGTTTCGAACGCTGGCCGTCGCCCGAAAACGGATTGCCGTAGGCCTCGTCGTGCCAGTCCGGCATGATAATGCGGACCTTGGCCCAGTCGGCATCGAGTTCGTCGGCAAGCACAGCGGGCAGCGTCGTCGTGGTGCCCTGGCCAAGCTCGGCCGCCGGCGACACGATGGTGATCGTCCCATCGCGGGCGATGGTGAGCCACAGGTTCGGCTTGAGCGAGGCATCGGGCTGCGCCCGCGCGGGGATAAGCGCGACCGGATTGATACCGACCGCGAAGGCGAGCGTCAGCCCCGTGGCGCCAGAGGAAAGGAATTGGCGCCGATCGATCTCGATAGACATGGTTCGACCTCCCGCATCGTAGCCCGGATTGCACGACCGCGGCGCCTTCTGTGCCACAACTCAGGCTTTTCATGCGGTCGTGCAATCCGGGGCCCTCTCCGGCTCTACCCGGATTGAGCGGCGCTCGATCTTATCCGTATGATCGCGCACGTCGAGGCGCCGCTCAATCCGGGCTACCAACTGGGAGGATGAGCCCCGTCACGCAAGCATCGCCAAGAGAGAGGCGGGTTTGAAACTCGCCCCTACAGACCCGGTGACGAGGTCATATGCACCGGCAGATCGCCGACGTGATGCCCAGACCCCCTATTCGAACCGCACGCCGATTCGCGTTCCCTTTCGCCACGCCGTCTTGCAGGCGATTGGACGATCGGTCCCAATGATGAGATAGAATGCGTCTGGAATGCCATGTTGGCTTGGCACTTCCAGACAGGCCCCTCCCGAAGACAGGTTTCTGACAGCGCAACTAATGACGCTATTGCAATTGAGAGCGATTTTGCCGCCCTTGAGAACTCGCCGTCGCTGCGCGCTCCGGTGCCCCTGCATGGCGCCAAGTGCTTATTCGAAAAGTTAGAAATCGGCAAATCAGAACAGTAAAAGCTGTAAGGTCTGCGACGGAAACCTCTGAATTATGGTTACTGCGCAAGGAATCCGTCCCGTCGGAAGGTGCTCTGCCAGCGGGATCTGCTCTAAATGCGCGCTCAGCCCGCCGGCCGGAGAGTTAAGCCGCGATGAGATTGCCGAAGCGCTGCAGATTCTCCTTCTGCTTCTCATTGCGCGGCGGCAGCTTGAACAGGCGCGCCGCGGTGCCGCCAAGGATGTTGTGCTTACCTTTCTCGGAAAGGAACGGCAGATCCCAAATGGTCGACGGCAGATCGAAATCCCAGTGCGGGTAATCCGACGCGTAGAGCAGCTGCGTCTCCGCATTCATCATGCGGAACGTGCACTCAAGAGCCTCTTTATCTTGAACCTCCATCGGCTGCGACGAATAGTACATGTCGCGCATATAATCCGACGGCTTCTTTTTGAGGAGCGGCGCTTCCGAGGGACGCAGCATGTATTCGTGATCCAGCCGCTGCATCAGGAACGGAACCCAGGCAAGACCCGATTCGATCCAGATCACCGGCAGTTTCGGGAAGCGTTCGTTCAAGCCGTTGATGACCCAGTTGGTCAGGTGCAGGACATTGTACCAGGTGAAGCCGAGCGCATGCACGGCGAGGAAGCGGTTGCAGCTCTTGAAGATGGGCTCGCCCCAGTTCGGGCCGGAGTGGAACGAGAGCACGAGCCCACGCTCCTCGATCGCGCGGTAAACTTTCATATAGGCGTTGTCGTGGACCGGCATGTGCGAGCGCACAGTGGTAACCATGAAACCGCCCACGTGCTTGCGGTCACCGAAGGTTTCGACGTGGCGCAGCGCCGCGTCCGGATCGTTGAACGGCAGGCAGAGCATCGAGTAGAACCGCCCGCCCGCTTCCGGCATCACCTTCTCGGTGAGCCACCGGTTGTAGGCCCAGCACAGATCGGCTTCCATTTCCTTCTGCGGATGGAGCCCGATATTGAGCATGCCGGTTGGGAACAGGCAGGAGTAGTCGACGCTCATCGCGTCCATCCAGCGCTGCCCGAGCTGGACATCGCGCAGCTGGCCGCCCTCGGTCTTTTCCGAGCTGCGCATCGGGTAGCGGGTAACGCGGCCGCCCATGTCCTGATAGCCGTATCCGCTCGGCACGATGCTGTGGCGGCCTTTGGAGCGGCCCGAAAGGATGATCTGCTTGGCGACTTCGTTCTCCATGAACGGAAGAAACTCGCCGTAGTTCTCATTCTCGTAGTGATGCGCGTCCACATCGACGATCAACACGTCGTCGAGGTTGCGCTGCGCCGCTTGCTTGCGCGCATGGCGAAGCAATTGGGTCGTATTCAATTCCTCAACCGTCACGCGGCGACCGCGGTCGGCAATCAGATCCATGGTCCGTCTCCTCGAACTTAAATTAGTTATGGACGCGCTCAGCGCCCCGTCCAGCTCTGCCACATACCGAGCTCGAATACGGCGAGATTCGCGGCCTTCAACAGCCCGCTCGTCGTCGACATGATTTCGGTCGGGCTCACGCTCGCGCGATCGGCTACAGGTAAGAAATCGGCGCCGGCTTCGAGCTGCGTCCCGTAGCTCTTGCAGAGGGCCGCCATTAGGGCCTGGAACGCCTCCTTCGAGAGCGTGTCGAGGCGGCCTTCCCGCAAATCGCGCTCGATTGTGGCTGCGAGATGCTTGGCTTCGGCGGAGGCGCCGTTCGCAGCCTTGGCGATCGCCCTTTCGCCAGCAACCTTCGTGGTGGATTTCTTGACTGGCGGGGGCGGCTTGACCGTGCCCGTCGATTTGGGTTTGCGGCGGTCAGTCGCGGCTGCCGCCTTACGTGGCGACATAGATGTCGTCTCCCTTGTGCAGAACCTTGTACTTGCGCAGCTTCAACCGGCGGTCGGACACGCATTCGCCGGTCTTCATGTCGTATTCCATGCCATGCCACGGACAGACGAAATGCATTTCGGTGTCGGAGAAATAGAGGCCGCGCGAAGTCTTGTCCGGCATGATC
>DATBHB010000165.1:0-41180 GCA_036557705.1 Xanthobacteraceae bacterium | reverse complement strand
TGTCATGGCCTGCAGCGTCCGTTCTTTTCCAAGGACAACGCGTCGGAAATGGCGATTACGGTGCAGCGCATGAGGGGGCATGCCCCGAATGCTTCTCCCAATTTTCCTTTCTTCCTTCACAACGCGTCCGAGATTGTGAGCGGTCCGCCGACCAAGGCACAGGCGGAATTAGGAGCCTACATCGCCTCGATCAATCTCAGCTCCGGAGAGACGTGGCCCTATCAGCTGAAAACGCAGCCGCGCCCGACGGGCAAATCGACCCAGGCCATCATCACGACCTATGATCTGCCCGACGACGCCGCGCCCCACGACACGCTCCTCGACCAGTCGGGCAACGTCTGGTTCACCGATTTCCAGCACCAGTTCATCTCGAAGCTCAACCCCAAGACCGGCGAGGTCACCCGCTATCCGGTCCCCGTGTCGAAGCCCGGCTTTCCGACCGGCGGCCTCATGGTCACGATGGATAAGGACGGACACATCTGGCAAGCGATGATGGAGCAGGCCGTGATCGCCGAGCTCGATCCGAAGACCGGAAAGGTCTCCACCTACCTGGCGCCCGATTGGGAGAACGACGACAAGCGGTTCACCATGATCGACGCCCTGCATTCGAACGTCGATGGAAAATTGTGGACCAAGGCCAACGACGGCGCCACCAACAGAATGTACCAGTTCGACCTCGCCACCAAACAATTCCACGAATTCCTGCCGCCCCCCGGGAGGCGAACCATTGCGGGTTACGGACTGATCGCCGACCTCGACAACAATGTCTACAGCCTCGACAACAATCCCAACCAAAGGCAAATCTGGCGCACGGACGCCAAGACCGGGAACGTAACTTATATCGATCTTCCGCCCGGCATCGGCGGCGCGAGGCGAGGACATATCGACTCGCAAAATCGCCTGTGGTTCTCACAATTCCATGCCAATCGTTACGCGATGTATGACCCCAAGAGCAACAAGGTCACGGCGTGGGAGGTGCCGGTTTCTTATGCGGGTGCGTACGATGTCGGGTTCGACGACGTGAAATATGCGTGGGGCGCCGATATGAGCACCGATCTGGTTCAGCGTCTCAATGTGGAAACCGGCGAATGGAGCTCCTATCTCCTGCCCACTTCCATCAATACGCGCCATATCGACGTGCAGAAGAGCACGAATCCTGGCGAACTCTCCAGCATGTGGACCGAAGGCCAGCAGACGAGCAAGATTGTCCATATTGAGCCGCTTACCCCGTAACGAGCCCTCCGCCCACACTCTCGTGGCGGAGAGCGAAGTAAGTCAGAGGTTTGAGCCTGCCCCGCTCTGCTTCACCAGAGCGGGGCTTACAACCCAGCTGTCAACTGGTATAGTTTCCATAATCGCGACGGACTGGTCCGCCGCAGGATGCGTTTGACCGGATGTAGATGGTCAATGCCGACGTACGAATATATGTGCAAAAAGTGTGGGCCGTTCACACAGTTGCGAGCGATGGCGGAATGCGACCTGCCGTCCGCCTGCCCGAAATGCGGCGCGCGTTCTCCCCGTGTCATCCTGACCGCGCCAGGCTGCCTCACCATGTCGGCCGAAGCGCGTCAGGCCGGCGTAAAGTACGAGCGCATCGCCGAAAGATTTGAGGGGCATGACCCGCCGCCATACTTGCGCCCTCCTGGATCGACCAAGAAGGCGAGACGTGCCAAGGCGAGAACGTCTCGGCCAACCTGACTGAATCTCGCGTTAAGTCTTTGATTGCGAGGAAGTGTAAAAGCCGCCCCCGCAGACCGTTCAAACGGGAGATGTTCCTCCAGGGGCTGGATTGAAACCTGCCGCTGCGATCGCCTCTGTCGGCCGCAGCGAGCCCACGACAATGCCGTTCCAGTTGCGCAGGCTCGGACGCAAAAATTTTTCGAGCCCGGCACGATCATAATCGCTCATCGGGCAGAAGCGCGCGAGCAAGGCCGTAATGACCACTTCCGCGGCCCGGCCGGCGCCGTCGTCGCATTTGACTGCAATCCCGAGGCCCTCGGCCGGGAGCGAGGCGCAAACTACGCCTTCGGCACCCGACTTGATGAAGATGCGCGCCCCGAAGCGGCTCATGATTTCGGTACAGAAGCGCCCGGTACCGGCAACGTACCAAGGCTGCGCCGCGCAGGCGGCGCGCAGCCGTGCCGCCGCCTTGGCCCGGTGCGGCGATAATCGGCGCCCGGTACCGAAACGGGCAAATGCAAGCGCAAGGTTTTTCAACGGGAGCGCCCATGTCGGCACGGAGCATCCGTCGATCGCGCGATGCCGATCCGGGAGCGGAGCGTCGCTCAAACTTTCAATGACGGATCTGACTTCGCGCTGAACCGGATGGCCAGGTTCGGTGTAACTCTGCGGGTCGGCGCCGGTGGCGCACGCCGCGCACAAAAAGCCGCAATGCTTGCCGGAACAGTTGTTGTGAAGCGCGGAGGGCGCCTGCCCGGCACGGTAAAGAGCCACCGCAGACGGTTGATGGATCGGCGGATGGGCGCCGCAGCGGAGCGCCTCACGCGTCAGACCGGCACGCGAAAGCATGCTTTGCGCGGCGGCGACGTGATCCGGCTCGCCGCTGTGCGAAGCGCAGACAAGGGCGAGCTCCGCCTCGGTAAGGCCGTAACGATCCGCGGCTCCCGATTCCACGAGCACGAGCGCCTGGAGCTCCTTGACGGCAGAGCGTGGATAAACCGGCCGGTCCACGTCCCCCAGGCAAAACACCGGACGGTTCTCCGCATCGACCACGGCGACGGCACCTTCGTGGCGGCTTTCAAGCAGGCTGCCGCGCAAGACTTCAACGAGAATTGGATTGCTCATCGGCCAGCCATTAACATTTACAGCACTCGGGGTGCGACATTGCATGTTCGGCGTTGCGAATTGGCATCGAAACACGCCATACTCCCGGACCGAACCTTCCTTCATTGAAAGATGCGCAGGCCCGCCCACAAAGTGCTCACAGCAATCATTGCTCTGTTCCTGTTCCCGTTGGCGGTCCATGCAGTGCTCTATTCGGTCAAGGACCGGCCGATCAGTTACCGCATGGCCGATTGGTCGAGTGTCGGCATGTTGCCGCCGGCAAGCGCCGAGAACGAGGCGCGGCTGATCGTATTCACCGGGCGCACCGGCCGCTGGAAAGGCATTTTCTCAGTCCATAGCTGGGTCGTGTTCAAACCCGAAAATGGGTCGAACTGGACCCGTTACGACGTGGTCGGCTGGGGACGGCCGCTACGGAGCAACGACTGGGAGCCGGACGGCCGCTGGTTCGGCGATACCCCGCGGGTGCTCATTGATGTGCGCGGAAACGAGGCCGCGGCGCTGATCCCGAAGATCAAGGCGGCCATTGCCGGATACGTCTACAGCCATGCCGGGGACTATCGCATCTGGCCGGGACCCAACAGCAACACGTTCGTGGCCACGGTACTTCGGTCGGTGCCGGAGCTTGCCGTCACGCTGCCGCCCAATGCGGTCGGCAAGGATTTTCGCCCCTACCCCTATGTCGGGCTGAGCGACTCGCGCACTGGGCTTGAGGCGTCGCTCTGGGGAATCCTGGGCGTGAAAATCGGCTGGGTCGAGGGGTTGGAAGTCAATTTCCTTGGCCTCGTCGCCGGGCTCGATATCCGCCACCCGGGCGTGAAGCTGCCAGGCTTCGGTCGCCTCGGTCTCGACGACGGCAGCGCCCTTGCGGCGCCGCTGCCGGCGAGTTGATGCCGGCGCCGCACACAGCGCGTTCCGATCAGATTGCATCAGACGATGGGTATTGCGCCTTGCGTTCGGCGCGCTCCTACCCTCCCCTGGAGGGGGAGGGTCGCGAGCCGAGCCCTTTCGAGGCGAGCGGGGTGGGGTGAAAGCCCCACGCACCGCGCCGGCCATTCACCCCACCCCGGCGCGCTGAAGAAGCGCGCCGACCCTCCCCCTCCAGGCCCCTCCAGGGGAGGGTGAAAAAACCCGCCCGGGGGGTTAATCCGGGCGGGTCATTCCGATCGGCGCGGGGGATCGGGGGGCGGGAGCGCCGATCGAAGAGGGGGCCGCGAGGCCATTCAGTGCATTTGTCGCCGGACGGGTGCAAAAGGTTCAAAGGTTCATCGCACCGGGCGAAAAAATTTTGCACTCACTCCCTGGCGGCGACGAACGCGACGATATTGGACTCCTTCTGCATCTTCTCGACGACACTCGAAATGTCGGCCGGAGAATTCAGTCCTGGGACGCGGATCTGGTAGAAATTGCCGGAGCGTGGGCCGCTGACCATCTCGGCCTTGTAGGCGCCGAGAAAAGCCGTGATTTCCGATGCGGTCGCCTGCGGGGCGAAGCGCACCATGATGGCCGGCCCGTCGCTGCTGCTTTTCGATGCCAGACCAAAGCTGCTCCCCGTCTGGTTTCCCTTGACGGCCAAATCGGTCAGGACGGCCGCTTGCACGATAATCGCCAGCGCGCCGGCAGCCGCCGCATACGCAAGGGTCTTCGGAGCAAAACCGGAGATAAAGGCCGATAGCCGCCCGGCGATGTCGAAGGAGGCGCGCCGGGGCGCGCGGGCCCCTTCCGCCTCGATTGCGGCGAACAGCTTCTGCGCCGCTCGCGTCGAGGGCGTGCCGAGGGATTCGTTGAGATGGATGGTCTCGTGAAATTCCTCGCGAATAAGCTCGAATTCCCGGGCCAGGTCCCGATCGCTGGCCAGCGCCCGCTCGACCCGCTCCGCCTCGCCGCGGCTCAATGTACCGGCCGCATGCCAGGGCAGCAGAGCCTCCACCTGTTCGCGCTCGGAGGGTTCCTGGTTGAGCGTATTCATGACCAATCTTTCTCCATTCCCGCCGCTTTGAGCATCTCGGCCAATTTTTTGCGTGCGTAAAACATCCGGGTTTTCACGGTGTTCTCGGGGATTCCTACGATCTCTGCGACCTCTTCAACCGATTTCTCGTGGTAGTAGACGAGATCGATGATTTCGCGATGTTCCGTCGAAAGACCCGTCAGACATTTCCGGATGACGGCACTTCTGTCCTTCTTCGCGAGAGCCATCTCCGGATCGTCGGCGTCATCCTCGATCGCCGCTGCGGATTCATCATCCAACTCCTCATCCGGTTTGCGCCGCAGGGCCGAGAGAGCCTTGAAACGCGCGATGGCCAACAACCAAGTGGAAACAGTCGATCGGCCTTCGAAACGATCAGCTTGGCGCCACACGTCCAGAAACACCTCGCTGATCAGGTCCTCTGCCTTCCATTCATCGCGGACCAGACGCAGCACGAACCGGAAAACTCGCACATGATGTCGTGCAAACAGCACCTGCATTGCGAGCCGGTCGCCGGAGGCGATCCGTCCGATCAGTGCCTCGTCTGACGCCGCTTGCATCGCCCGACGATCCACTCGCCAAATTAGTCGCCGGGGACCGCGACCAGGTTCAAACTAAGGCAATACCGACGTTTGGGCTTGCCCCCTCGGCCACGCCGGAAGTGCCATTTCCTACCGCGCCTTCATGCCGGCTGCGGCTGAGCGACTCAGGAATTCAATAGTTTATGGGCCAATGACCCGGCCTTGGTGGTGTGGATCCGCCCGACCCCCACCGTGCCGTAGTCGTTTCCTTGGCCAACAAAAGCCGCAACTGTGTCCCTGGCGCCACAAGAACGCCGCTTGGCCGCGCCATGGGCATCCCCCCTTCAGGTCCCTATGCGGACCGGCGCATGCAGTTTGCGCAACGCCGCAATCACAGAAAGCGCCGTGATCCGCCCGGTCTTCGGATTTTCCGAAGGAATATTTTCGATTTTCAAGGTAAATCGCGCGGAATCGGCATCGACCTCGATGGTATGGCAGTTCCGCTCTACGCTCGGATCAGCCCAAATGTCGATCAGGGTGCGATCGGGCCCTATGCCCGCCAACGACAAAGCCGCTGCCACGTTCACATTCGCCGGAAAGCCCGCAGCTGCCTCGCGCGCGGTGCCGCTGAACACCCGCTTCGGCTCGCGCACTTTCTCCACCGCGATACCGTTCGCCACGAGGTATGGTGCCCCGGCGAGCCCATTGGGCGGTTTACGGGTAGTCATGCGTACCGAGTGAATGATGCCCTCAGCGGCGGCCGTCACCGCGTCGAGGCCGAGCAAGGCCCCGGTCGGGACGATGATCTGGCCGCCCTTCGTCTTTGCGAGCGCGATCAGGTCGCCACGTTCGAGCAGCGCGCCGCAGCTTACCACCATTACCGCCTTGCCTGCCTCGAGCATTGGCCGGCAGATCGCTTCAAGCGCCGAGGCCGGCGCACATTCGATCACGAGATCGGCGTAATCGGGGAATGCTTCCGGCGCGACCAGCGGACAGGCGATGTTTTGGGCTTCAAGCCACCCTTCCGCCTTGCCTCGGTCGCGCACAGCCGCGCAGGCAAGGGTCAGACCAGGCAGGCCGTCGCTGAGCCCGCGAGCGACCGCGCGCCCGATGGCGCCGAGCCCGGCGACTGCGACACGGGTCATGACAGCACGATCCCCGGCGAAATTGAACCGTGGTCATACGCGCCGGTGCGGCTGCGGACAAGCACCGAGCCGCGGTAAACGATGACTTGACCGTTTGTCCTCTACGGGCAAGGCTTGCCGCATGTCCAGTGGAGGTTCAGCGATGTCAAAGAAACGTCTAGCTCTTGCCCTGGCCGCGTTCCTGGCCAGCGCCGTTACGGCTTTCGCGCAAAATTTTCCCACAAAGCCGATGACGATGGTCATCCCGTTCGCGGCGGGCGGGCCAACCGACGTGCTCGGCCGCGTGATCGCTCAGCGCATGGGCGAGATCCTGGGCCGCCAGATTATCGTCGAGAATGTTGGTGGCGCTGGAGGAATGACCGGTTCGAAACGCGTGGCTGACGCGGCCCCGGATGGCTACACATTCGTGCTGGGAACCGTAGGAACTCACGCCCAGGGCCAGACCCTCTATAAACGGCCGCTCTACAACGCAGTGACGGATTTCACTCCCGTGGCGCTTATTGCGGAAGTCCCAATCATCCTCATCGTTCGCAAGGACCTGCCGCCCAACAATTTGCAGGAGTTCGTCACCTATACCAAAGCCAATCAGAGCAAAATGCAGTTTGGCTCCGCCGGAGCCGGCTCCGCCACCCATCTCGGCTGCGTGCTGCTCAATTACCTGATCGGGGTCAACGTCACCCACGTCCCCTACCGCGGCACCGGGCCGGCGATGCAGGATCTGCAAGGCGGCCGGATCGATTACCTCTGCGAGATCATCACAACTGCGAAGCCGCAGGTGGACGGCGGGACAGTCAAGGCGCTCGCAATCTTTGACCGGCAGCGTTCGCCGGCATTGCCGAACCTGCCGACGGCGCCGGAGCAAGGAGTCGACAAGCTCGAAGCCTACACCTGGAATGCAATCTTTCTGCCCAAGAACACCCCGGCGGCGATCGTGAAAAAGCTCAACGAAGCGGCGCTCGGCGCAATGAAGACGCCCTCGGTACAGCAGAAACTCGAAGGCCTCGGCGCCCGGATCGTGTCCGACGATCGCGCCACGCCCGAATACCTCGGCCAGTACGTCAAAGAGGAAATCGCCAAGTGGGCGGCTCCGATCAAAGCGAGCGGGGTGAGTGTGGAGTAGCTTAGCTGGGGTGGGTTAGGCGCGCCGTTCGTTGCCTTGCCGTCTGCTGCTGTCAAGCAGGGGCGCGCCGTAACCCGCCATCTGCGGGCCGGCGGATTACGCGCGGACGCGGCCGCGTCGTACAACTCCATGGCCTCGGCCGCGCTAATCCGCCCTACGAAAGCAGATCCTCGATCCGGATTGGCAGACCTCGGCCGCGCTAATCTTACTGCATCACAAACTCCGTAGGGTGGGCAAAATCGCGTGGCACCGCCTGACAGCGTTGGGCAACGGCGCCCGGCGCGATTTTGCCCACGCGGTCGGCATCGGAGAAGGCGCCCTTGCCCACCCTACGATTTTTCTGACGCAGTAATGCTAATCCGCCCTACAACAAATCCTCCAGTCGGATTGGCAGCTTGCGGATCCGTTTGCCGGTCGCGTGGTAAACTGCATTAGAAATGGCGGCGGCCGTGCCGACATTGGCAAGCTCGCCGATCCCCTTGATGCCTGCGGGGTTCACCTTGCTGTCCTCTTCGGGCACCATGATCACTTCGAGTTGGTCGACGTCGGCATTCACCGCCACGAGATAATCCGCCAGGTTGTCGTTCACATAGCGCGCGCGTGAGCGGTCGATCTCGGTGGCTTCAAGCAAAGCCGAGCCGATGCCCCAGATCATGCCGCCCATGTACTGACTGCGGGCGGTACGCGTATTCATGATGTGACCGCCTGCAAATGCGCCGACGATGCGGGGCACGCGGATTTCCCGGGTCAGTTCGTGGATGCGGACTTCGACGAATTCGGCGCCGAACGCATAGGCCACATTGTCCTTGCGCTGAGCCCGGACCATGCGGATGTGGCCGTCATTCATCGCCTCCGCCGTGTCCTGCGGCGCGCCCGGCGGTACCCACTCGACGTATTCCTCGATCGCGCCAGCACCCAGCCGGTCGAACACTTTGGCTAGCTCCTCGCCTCTTCCTGAGCCGCCATCGACTAATCGGCCGTGGACGAACGCAAGGGTGCTCGGGTCCTGCCCCGCCAGCTCGCTGTCGTTCGCCGTCACTGCAGCTTCGGCGAGCCTGCTGCGGATCCGGTCGCATGCCGCCATGACAGCGTTGCACGAAGTTGCTGTGGTAATCGATCCACCGGCGATGGGGCCTGGAGGCAACTCGCTGTTGCCCAGCTCAACGTCAACAGAGTCGAGCGGTAGACCCAGACGTGAAGCCGCCATTTGGCCGATCACCGTATAGGCGCCATTGCCGATTTCGTGCGAGGCAATTTGTACCCTCGCCTTTCCATTGCGCAGAAGCTTTACGCGGGCCGCAGCTCCCGACATCTGCGAAGGGTAGACGGCCATGGCGCAGCCCCATCCGATGAGCCGATCGCCGGTGCGCATTCGTCCCGGATCAGGCACGCGCTGCTGCCAACCGAAGGCGCTCGCCGCCTCATCGAAGCAGCGCATCAAGGATCGGCTCGTAAACGGCACTCCTTTGATCGGATCGATCATCGTGTCGTTGACGCGCCGCAATTCGACGGGGTCCATATTGAGCGAGACCGCAAGCTCATCCATCGCGGTCTCCAGCGCGTAAATGTAAGGAACCTCCGGCGGTGAACGCATAAACCCCGGCGTATTTCGATCTGCCCGCGCAATGTAGACCTTGCTTCCGACATTCGGCGAGGCATAGAGCTGCGTAGAAGCGTCTGTGCCGGCAACGAAATAAGCATCCGGCCGAGAGGTGATCTCCCAGCCTTCATGGATAAGCGCTGCGAGCCTGCCGTCACGCGACGCGCCAAGCCTGACCCTCTGGCGGGTCTCCGCGCGATAAGTCGCAATCGTAAATCCCTGGTCGCGCGTCGCAACGAGCTTGACCGGGCGGTTGAGGCGCCTCGCAGCTATCGCGATCAGAGCGGTTCGTGGCGTAACGCCGCCCTTGGACCCGAACGCTCCGCCCACAAAAGCATTCTTTACCTCGACCTGGCTCGGATCGATGCCGAGCTGCTCGGCAATCTCGTGCTTGAGCCCGGTCACGTACTGGCTCGGCTCATAGATCGTGAGCTTTTCATCGGACCAGACGCATGTCGTAGCAAACAGTTCGATCGGATTATGATGCTGCGTCGGCGTCCAATATTCGGCATCGACTTTGACTTCCGCATCGGCGAAGGCTCGCTCCGCGTCGCCCACGGCCGGGTCATGGTGTTTCTGAGAAACGGCGGCAGCGGCCTGGATTTGCACCCCCGGAGAGCCGAAGGTCGCAGTCGGGGATTCCTCCTGGCAGTTCGCCTTGACCTTGTAGGCCGCCTCACGCGCGGCTTCGAAGGTATCGGCGATCACGACCGCGATGATCTGACCGTCATGCCAGATTTGTGGCGAGGACAGGGGATGGATCGAAGTCGCGGCGCGGCCGCCATCACCGAAGAACTTCGTCGGCTTGACCGCGTCCGCCGTGTTCTCATGGGTCAGAATATCAAGCACACCGGGAACAGCACGCGCCGGGCCGAGGTCAAAACTCAGCACGCGCCCTTTGGCGATGGGGCTCACGACCAGAAATGCGTAGGCCGGGTTGCTTACCGGCACATCGGCGGCATAGCGCGCTTCACCCGTAACCTTGAGGCGGCCGTCGACGCGCGGCGCCGGCTCGCCCATATTGGCCTTCGGCGTCGGTGCTGCAACGTTCATTTCAAATCTCCATCGCGGCAGCCTGATGCAGCGCCCGCCTCAACGTCCGCTTGCCCAACTCGATCTTGAAGCCGTTGTGGGCGTAGGCCCGCGCGCCCGCAAACGCCGCTTCAGCCGCAGCTATCTTGCTGCCATCATCGATCCCGCTGCCGACGAGCACAGCCTCGGCCGACTTCGCCCGCCAGGGAACCGTAGCAAGACCGCCGAGCGCGATGCGTGCTTCGCGCACCATGCCCTCGCGCAGATCGAGCGCGACCGCCGCTGAGGCCAGCGCAAATTCGTAGGATTCGCGATCACGTATTTTGAGATAGAGCGAGCGGCGGGTCCAAGGTCCCGCTGGAACCGAGAACGAGACGATCATTTCTCCCGGCTGCAGTTTGGTTTCGATGTCCGGGCGGTGCACTGGTTCGCGGTGCAACTCGGCAAAGCTAATCGTGCGCACGCCGCGCGGACCCATGATGTTGACCGTTGCATCGAGCGCGATCAGGGCCTGGCCGAAATCGCCCGGATAAGTCGCTATGCAGTTATCGCTCGTGCCGAGCACCGCATGCGCTCGATTGAACCCTTCGATCGCGGCGCAGCCGGAGCCGGGATTACGCTTGTTGCATTCCGGATAGGACACATCGCGGAAATAGCTACAGCGCGTGCGCTGGAGGACATTCCCGCCGAGTGTGGCCATGTTGCGCAACTGCGCACTGGCTGCTAGCCGCAGTGATTGAGCGATGACCGGAAAATTGCGTTCGATTTCCGGGTGCTCTGCTGCATCTGCCATGTGCACCAGGGCGCCAAGCCGCAACCCTCGATCGTCCACCTCGATCCGGGCGAGCGCGGGGTCCGCAAGTGCATTGATGTCGATGACGGTGGCCGGCCGCATGACATCGAGCTTCATGAGATCGAGAAGCGTAGTTCCGCCGGCGAGAAAGCTTGTCGGCGCCGGGAACTCTGATGGCCCGGCGCTCGCGGAGGCAACCGCGGATGCGATGTTCTCAGCCCGATGATAAACGAAAGGCTGCATGGTTATCCCCTCCCTACGGTCTGCATGACGCCTCTCGCCTGATCCACCGCGGCGACGATGTTGGGGTAGGCGGCGCAGCGGCAGATATTCCCGCTCATGTATTCGCGGATATCGGCATGCGTCTCGGCATGGCCTTCGTTCACACAGGCGATCGCCGACATGATCTGCCCCGGTGTGCAGTAACCACATTGGAAAGCATCGTGATCGACGAACGCCTGCTGCATGGGATGGAGGTCCCCATCGGCATTCGCCAAGCCCTCGATCGTAGTGACGGCGCTGCCCTGCGCGGTCAGAGCGAGCGTGAGACATGCCAAGACACGCCGCCCGTCGAGGAGCACGGTGCAGGCCCCGCACTGGCCGTGGTCGCAGCCCTTCTTGGCGCCGGTCAATCCAAGATGCTCGCGCAGCGCGTCGAGCAATGTCGTGCGCGGATCAAGGCCCAGGCGATGTTCGTGGCCATTCACCATCAACCCGACCGGCACCGGGTCGCGAATCCTTCTACCACTTGCGCCCGAAGGTGCGGCAGCCGCGCTCGAGGCGCGCGCCAAGGCCGGCGCGACCGCGCTGGACACCGTCGTCAGAAGGAAATTTCTCCGGCTCTGTTGCAAACCGGCATCCCCCATTCCGGGATTCTTATCGGCGGCCATTTTCCCTCCGCTTCGGCAGGACGCGCCGCGCAGGTGGCGGATATTCTGGTTCTTGAGGCAACGGCTGATTGCGGCGACAGTTCCGGGAACCGTTCGATGCTTGCGGTTTCAATGGCCCCGCGAGAGATGCTAGGAAGCAAACCGCCGGGACGCTCGTCCCGCTGTCGTTCAATGTGACTTACGGCCGAGGTTAGGACGTGTCTCCTCTCCGTCTGACGTTCGCCTGCGGGTTCTATGACCGTACCGAGGCTTTGCGCACGCGCGATGTAGTGCCCAAGGACATCGATCTCGACTTTGTCGCCATCGACTCACCGCGCGAAACCTTCGACCGGATGGGCGGCAAGCAGGAGTTCGACGTCTCGGAATTTTCCAGTTCCGAGTACATCAGCCGTTACGCCCGCGGCAATTGTCCTTTCCTCGCGTTGCCGGTTTTCCCGTCCCGCGTGTTTCGGCATCGTTACATCTTCGTCAACCGGAGGGCCGAAATTCGCGGCCCCAAGGACATCGAAGGCAAGCGCGTTGGCGTGGCGCTCTACACCATGACGGCCGCGGTATGGATACGCGGCCATCTTGCCCACGATTATGGAGTTGATCTCTCGACCGTTCGCTGGGTAGAGGGAGCCATCAATCATCCCGGGCGCCACGGCGAACCCAGCGCGCCGCCGCTGTTGCAGCGCCCATCAATTGAGTACGATCAGCAGGGGCGTCCGCTTGGCGAACTCCTCGCCGCTCACGAGATCGACGTGCTCATTGGTACGCAATATCCAGAACCGCATCCAGATATCGTGCCGCTGTTTCCGAATACGCGGGTGGTCGAACGCGAGTTTTATCTGCGGACCCGCATTTTTCCGATCATGCACCTGATCGTCATCCGACGCGATGTCTACGACCGCAATCCATTTGTTGCCGACAGCCTCTATCAAGCCTTCGTCGAGGCAAAAAAGCTTGCGCTTGCCCGGATGCACAAAGGCCATCCGTTGATGCTGCCGTGGGTTCACGACGACATTCACGAGATCGACGAAGTCTTCGGCGGAGACCCCTACCCTTATGGTATCGAATCCAATCGCCCGACGCTCGAGGCGCTGGTCCGCTATCTCACCGAGCAGCATTTCATTCCGCGGCCGATACCGATCGAAGAGTTATTCCTCTCGATACCGAAGGAACTCCAGTAACAGGCCCAGAGATCAAGCACAGGTCCATGCTCATGCAAGAGGTGACCGGCAGAAAGGCTGCGGCGGGCGAACTCGATTATGACCGCTACCGGCTGCGCACCTTTGTCGACAGGCTGGATGGGACGGAGCTCGAGCGCCGCAAAGAACCCTCCAAGCTAAGCGCAATCGCGGCAGCGCTCGAAGCAAATTCCAGGGCCGTTTTGTTTGAATCGGCCGGGATCGGCGGTTTTCCGCTTATTGGGAACGCGCTTGGAAGCCGCAGCCGCTTCGCCAAAGCCTTCGGCGTCTCTCCACACCGGCTCTTGCCCGAGATTCTGCAGCGGCTTCGCACCAAGCCTGAAATCATAGAGGTCGATCACAGATCGGCGCCGGTGCAGGAAATCGTCGCCACCGGCTCGGATGTCGATCTCACCAAACTCCCGGTTCATCTCCAGCACGGCAAGGACGGAGGTCTTTACATCTCAGCCGGGATGGATTTTGCCCGCGACCCCGCAACCGGTCTCGTCAATGTCGGACTGCGCCGCTTCATGCTGCTTGGCCGCGCCACCACCGGCATCGATCTCGTTGCCCCGAGCGATCTGCAGATGATCTATCGCGCAGCGCTTTCACGGGGCGAACGGCTTCCACTCAGCGTCGTGGTCGGCGGCCACCCGGTCGATTATTTCGGCGCCACGATGCGCATGCCCGGCGACGAACTCTCGCTCCTCGCCTGCCTGCGCGCGGCGCCGATGCCGGTCGTCAAATGCGTCACCAACGATCTGCGCGTCCCCGCCGATGCCGAATGGGTGCTCGAAGGCCATCTCGGCGCGGAAGGCTACGTCGAGCCGGAAGGGCCCTACGGAGAGTTTCTCGGTTACTACGGCGGAGTGAAGACCAACCCGATTTTCCACGTCGCCGCGATCACACGCCGCAGCGATGCCTTGTTCCAGACGCTCACGATCGGCGGCACTACCATGAGCTGCACCGACACGGCCCAGCTTACCATGCTGCGCACCGAGGTTTTGGTATGGCGGGCCCTTGAGACCTCAATCCGCGAGCCGGTCGCCGTCTATGCTCCGCCCGCGACCGGAGGGGTCTACAACGTGCGGATCGCGATGCGCCAGCGTGTGCCCGGCGAGGCGCGCAACGCCATTGCCGCCGCCTTCGGCTCACTCGCCAACGTGAAGAATGTCTTCGTCGTCGATCCCGACATCGATATTTTCTCCGACGAGCAGATGGAATGGGCGCTCGCAACCCGGTTTCAGCCCGATCGCGATCTCGTGGTGGCAAGCGCGTTCCGCACCATTCCGCTCGACCCGTCGCTTCCGGCTCACAAGAGCCTGGGCGCCAAAGCCGGGTTCGATCTCACCATGCCGCTCGGTGCCAGGCAGAATCTGGAGGCCGAAATTCCGCAGCCCCCCCGCTATGCAGGAGAGCGGTTCGGCTCGGTCGAAGACGCGTTGCGCCACGGCGCCAAATTCTTCGAAGAACTCATGGCAGCGATCGGCAGCGAAGACGGCCGTGAGATCGTGCTCGCACTGGAGCAGTTGCGCCAAGCCGGCCGGCTCGCGCGCGATCCCGCCGACGGGCGATACAGCCTGCTCGCCCCCGTCACGGCAGATAGATCGCGCGGTTGTGCCACTGAATCGAGTCGATGCTGATGACCCGCTCCTTGCCGTCGAACAGGGCGCCGAGATTGCCGCCGCTTGCCGTGTAGCCGAATTCGCTCACGAGGTCCCGCGGTGCCGGCACCGTTGCATTGCGCATGGGAACGAGCCCCTGAGTAATCCGGGCGATCCGATAGAAACCGGGATTGGCGCCGGAAAACATCTTGATCTCGCCGCTTCCCTTGCGCGCGACCCCGCGCTCGTATTTGAGGTGCAGCCCCATATGCTCGCCGTTCGCAGTGGTGAAATCCCAGTCCTCGATGATCTGCGGCGCGCCTCCGGTTGCCGCCTCTGTCGAACGCTGCATGCGGTGCGTCGTGGCGATCCGGTAGACCCCGAACGGACCCGGCGCTTCCTTCGCATCGGCGGTAACACCGTCGATAACCATCCGTCCGGCAAGCCCGCTCCCCGGTTTTTTCACCGGCACTTCGAGCCACACCAATTGGTTCGTGCCGCGGGCGGCGCTGTCCGGCCCGGTGATATCGACGCGGTCGATGAAAATCATACGCAAATTGCAGTCCTTGGCGCCGCCCGACGTGGCCACATCCGTCTCCCATCCGGCCGGAAGCACCTTTTTGATCGCCGCGTCGGAAACCGCAAAATCGAGCTGCAGGCGGACCTCGGCGCTGTTCTCGACCAAGGTTTCGGCGACGGCCGTTTGCGCCACTAAGGCGACAGCGGCCAGCAACAAGCCAGTGCTCACGGTTGGGCCCATAAGCATGTCGATCCTCCGATTCTTGCCGCGTCAGAAAATTTCCGTAGGTGGGCAAAGGCGCAACGCGCTTCAGCGTGTTCGCCGTGCCCACACGGACGCGCACGCATGGGCACGGCGCTCTTTCTATCTTTGTGGCGCGGACAATGCGTGTGGACCGCGCCTTTGCCCACCCTACGAGTCGTGAGGGGCGGGTTTGAAACCCGCCCCTACACTTGAACTCTCGTGATCGAGCCTACGGCTGCAATGAGGCGACGTAGGCGGCTGCGTTGAGGATGTCCTTCTCATTGAGGCCAGCGAGCACCGGCTTCATGAGCGGAGTCCAGGCGCCGTTGCGGTTGCCCTCTTTCATGTCGAAGAGCTGCCGCGCGATGTAACTCGGCGAACGCCCGGCAAGCCGGGGAACGGGGCCCAACCCCTTCAGCGTGGGGCCGTGGCAGACCGTGCATGGAGTAACCGTGGCGCCGCCGCTGGTGGTCCCCTGAGCGACCAGGGACCGCCCGCTATTGAGGCTCCCTTTAGGCACATAGGCGATGAAGCCCGAGTGCGAATTGCGCAGGTACTCGGCATCGTGCGCGCTCTCCGGGACCTCGACGATGCGGTCGCCGATCGGCTCGGTGCCGGCTTTGTCGCCTTCGAGCGGCACGAACAGGCCCCCTGCCGACCTCACCTTCGGCGCCGTCTCGCTCTCGACCACTTTGACCCACGGCGTCGCCGGAATGGACGAGAAGAAGGCGGCAGCCTGCTGGATTTCCTCGTCAGTCAGATTTTTGGCGAAATAGGCCATCCGGCCGGTGTTGCCCTTTCGCGGATCCGATGTTTTGCGAGCGTCGTTGCGGAAGTCATGCAGCTGCTGCACGATGTAATCGTGGCTAAGCCCCGTCAGGTTCGCGTTTTCGGGCCGACCTCTGCCGTTGGTGAGGTGGCAAAGACTGCAGGCGAAGACCTGCTTGGATTCCTTGCCATGCGCCACGATGTCGGGCATCGGCCCATGGTCTTCGGGGAACCAGTCGGCCGGACCGTAGCGATTGGCGACCTGGGCGCGGGTAAGCTCCATTTTCGATCCCGGGACCGAAAGCTTCGTTGTGTTGTCCGGCGGCTGTGCAGCGGGCGGCGGTGCACCAGGCTTGAAGTCCGCCGGCGGCGGCGTCAGGTACCCATAAGCCCAAGGCGGCGGTACATCAGCGGCTTGCGCCATGGTGGCAGCTCCCGCCAGCGCGCCGAATGCCAAGGCAGTTGCGGCTAAAAGCACTTTCTTCATCGTTTCCTCCGGTTCTCTTCAGCCCCGGCCCTGCAGGATGCCGGTGCGGAACGTGGCTACGCTACCCGTTTGGTCGGGTCTTGGAAAGGAGGTTTGCATCGGCGGGGCAAACGCGGACGCGATTTGCCTACCCGTCAGCTCTCGCAGGTGCGTGCCCCGGAGCTCGGGGATATGTTGCGGCATTGGCAGCGCAGCGGCCGTTCGAGCACTGAAAGGGTTACGGTCGTAACGCGGTTCTTCCTCACCACGATGTCGCAAAGAAGTGCCAAATGGCCGCTGCCGCCCTCAATCGCCAGCTTTGCGGTGCCGACCCGCTGGCGGAGCACGGCGACGCCCTTCTTCGGCGCGTCGAGCCTGACCATATCGAGATAGAGCGAGAGCGGCGCCGCAGCGGTGGAAACCGGCACGGTCCGGATTTCCACGTAGCCTACGTCCTCCGCGAATTGGCAACCCGCAAGCGTTCCAGCTGCAACGAGCGCCGCCGCGAGCATCGCCAACCGCAGCTGCATTTTAAGCTTCCACCGCTATGCACCCGGCGGCTTGATGCCGCTGATGAGCTTCTTGAGCTGATCCGATGCTCCACGGATTTCCTGGGTCAGCTGCCGGATCACTTCCAACGCCTTCTGCGCCTGGCGGATCTGGATCAGCTCATCGACGAAATCCTCGTTCGATTGCAAGGTCCGCAGGAGCTCGACGAACTCGCGCCGCGCCGTTGCAAGCTCGTCGTTGGCACGCTCGGTCTCGTCCTTCAGCCGGCGCCATTGATCGATGAGAAACTGCTTTTCCTCGGGCCGGAAACGGTTGTCCTGATCGAGCACGCGAAGTTTGTCGCGTGCATGATCAAGCGCCCGAGCACCAAGCTGCGAGACGGCCCCGTTGTCCGACACCGCCCCGAGCGCCGCGCCGACGAGCGCGCGGAGTTCCTCGATTTCCTTGCGCGCCTTGTCGACATCCGTCCAACGGTCGATCGAGGCAGCGCCGTCCTCGATCTTCTTGTTGAGTTCGGGGATGCTCTTCTTGAACTCATCGAGCTGGCGCGAAAACTCCTCGACCGGCGTAATGGCATCAGGCCCGACCGGCCGCGAACTGTCCTGTGCAATGCCCGCGGATGGCCATGCGATGACGACCAGAGACCAGAGCGCCAACAACACGAACTGCATTGCGCTGGTCAGTGAGCGGCCTTGGCCAGCATGAATGGGGTTTGTCCTCACGTCACTCCTCCACAACTCGGGCCGCGCGACTTTAGCTCAATTCAGCCGCGGCGGCCGCTCTGGGTCGACCGGTCGCTCCGTCGGCGCGCTGCCGGAGGAAGCCGGCTGGATGAACACGGACTTCGGCGAGCCCGCCGCCGCGGCAGCGCCCACAGGGACGCCGGCGGCATCCCTCTTTTCATGTTTTCTGTACGACAGATAACCGAGGGGGAGAGTCCCGAGATAGATGAGGGTGCCGATCGTCAATACCGGCCAGGGATAGGCAATGAGCAGCGCAAAGAACAGCACGAACAAAACGAACACCGGGAGCACCATTTCCGGCGCCACACGCTTGCCGACCCGCTTGCCGGAAAAAACCGGCAATCGCGAAACCATCAGAAACGCAATCGCGAGCGTGTAAATGAAGGTGACGGGAGCGAGGAAGAACAACCGCGGCACACCGAGGAAATACATATAGATCGGAAGCAGAGCCGTGATCGCACCGGCGGGGGCCGGCATGCCGACGAAGAAATTGGCGGCCCAGGCTGGCCGGTTGGGGTCCTCCGCCATGACGTTGAATCGCGCCAGCCGCAGCCCGGCGCAGATCGCCAGCACCATGGCAGCGATCCACCCGGCATGGCCGAGCTGCTGAAGATCCCAAAAATAGAGCATCAGCGCCGGTGCAACGCCGAAATTGACGAAATCGGCAAGGCTGTCGAGCTCGGCGCCGAACCGCGACGTCCCCTTGAGCAGCCGCGCAACCCGGCCGTCGATGCCGTCGAGCGCGGCGGCAAAGACGATCGCCGCGACCGCCCACTCGAGCCGGCCCTCGGCGGAAAGCCTGATCGCAGTCAACCCGGCACAGAGCGCGAGCAACGTAATCAGATTCGGCAGCAGCGTGCGCACCGGAATGCGCCGGAATCGGCGGCGCTTTTCGGAGGGGCGGTCCGGGTGAAAGGGGCTAAAAACCATGCACCAATATTAGCATGACTCCCCTCCCCGCCGCCACGGCTGTAGCCCGGATGCGCGGCGCCCCGGCCGTGCCCCGGTTGTCAGCATGATCCACGCGCGCCGCGCATCCGGGGAGACAGCGGCGTTCTTTGGCCGCGCGCTAATTCACTCGGAAGGTTAGCTCAGCAGTCCCGCCAGCCAGGTCCGCGATAACCGTTTCGCCTGCAATTGCGGTCTGGCCTTCGGTAACCAGAGCCTGAGCATCGGCGGGGAGATAAACGTCAAGGCGCGAACCGAAGCGGATCATGCCGATCCGCTCGCCCGCGCCGATGGTGGCGCCCTGGCGCGCAAAGCAGACGATTCGGCGCGCGACCAGGCCGGCGATCTGCACGACGACGAGGCGGCCGTGAGCGCTCGCTATGATGAACGAGTTGCGTTCGTTGCTCTCGCTCGCCTTGTCGAGATCGGCGCTGATGAAAGCCCCCGCCTTGTAGACGATCTTCTCGATGCGCCCGGCAATCGGACTCCGGTTCACATGGCAATCAAATACGCTCATGAAAATCGAGATGCGCGTCACCGCACCCTCGCCAAGACCCAACTCGCGCGGCGGCGCCGCACGCACCACACCGCACACCTGGCCGTCCGCCGGCGCGACCACAATACCGTCCCGCAGCGGCGTGACCCGCGGCGGATCGCGAAAGAACCAAACGCACCAGACAGTGAGCACGGCCGCAATGACGCCCAACGGGGCGAGGAGCCAGAACACAACGACGGTCACGAGCGCAAACAGGGCAATGAACGGATATCCCTCCCGATGAATCGGCACGAACTGGGAACGGATGGCCTCGAAGACAGACATTGACTACTCCGCCGCATCCACCGATTCGATCGCGGCGGCAGCGATCTCGGGTTCGCCGAGCGGAGGATTGCGGTTCGGCGCAGCCTCCTCTTCCCCGAAGAGCGCCAGCTTTTCTCGCGCGGCTTCCGCCTCGCGCTGACGATTCCACATGCTCGCGTAGAGGCCGCGCTTACCCAGGAGCTGGTGGTGGGTGCCGCGTTCGACGATCACGCCCTGATCGAGAACGATGATCTCATCGGCGCCGACGATGGTCGACAGCCGGTGTGCAATCACCAGGGTCGTGCGGTTCCGCGAAACCCGGTCGAGCGCGTCCTGGATCTCTTTTTCGGTATGGCTGTCGAGAGCCGATGTCGCTTCGTCGAGCAGGAGAATCGGCGGCGCCTTGAGTATGGTGCGGGCAATCGCGACGCGCTGCTTCTCGCCGCCGGAAAGTTTGAGCCCGCGCTCGCCGACTTCGGTCTCGTAGCCCTTGGGCGAGAGCCGGATGAAACCGTCGATCTGCGCGAGCCGCGCCGCCTCCTCAACTTCGGCGTCGCTCGCCTCCCATCGCCCATAGCGAATGTTGTAGCGGATCGTATCGTTGAACAGCACCGTGTCCTGCGGCACCATTCCGATCGCCGCGCGCAGCGACTTCTGCGTCACGTCGCGGACATCCTGCCCGTCGATCAGGATGCGGCCGCCGCTCACCTCGTAGAACCGGAAGAGGAGCCGCGAGACTGTCGATTTGCCCGCCCCGGAAGGTCCGACGATGGCGACCGTGCGGCCGGCCGGAACCTCGAAGCTCAGCCCTTTGAGGATCGGGCGCTCCGGATCGTAGGCGAAGCTGACGTTGTCGAAGCGGATGGTGCCGTGTCGCACCAGCAGCGGTTTCGCCCCCGGCTTGTCCTCGATCTCAGGCTTGAGCGCAAGGATGGAGAACATGTTCTCGATGTCGATCACCGCCTGCTTGATCTCGCGGTACACCATGCCCATGAAGTTCAGCGGCTGATAGAGCTGGATCATGATCGTGTTGATCATCACGAAATCGCCGACGCTGTTGCGCCCGGCTTTTATGCCGAACGCACACATCACCATGCAGACCGCGAGCCCGAGCGTGAAGATGGTAGCCTGCCCGGCGTTGAGCACGGCGAGCGATACATAGGCCTCGACGCTCGCCTTCTCGTAACGCTGCATCGAACGGTCATAACGGACGGCCTCGCGCTCCTCGGCGCCGAAATACTTGACGGTTTCGTAGTTGAGCAGCGAATCGATCGCCTTGACGTTGGCGTCGGTGTCGCTGTCGTTCATGCGCCGTCGGATATTGATGCGCCACTCGGTCGCCAAATAGGTATAAGCGGTGTAGCAGACGACCGTCGCCAGGATCACCGCCACATAGCGCCAGTCGAACTGATAAAGCACAACCACGACAACCAGCGAAAGCTCGAAGACGGTCGGCACCGCCTGCATGATCACCATGCGCACGATCGTCTCGATGGCGTTGCGTCCGCGCTCGAGAACGCGGGTGAGCCCGCCGGTCTTGCGTTCGAGATGAAAGCGCAGCGACAAGAGGTGCATGTGCTCGAACACGAGATAAGCGAGCCGCCGCACTGCGTTCATCGAAACCTTGGCGAAAATCCCGTCGCGCATCTGGGTCAGAAGCGCCATCAGGATGCGCATGCCGCCGTACGCGATGGTCATCACGATCGGCGCAGCCAGCACCCAGCCGAGCCAATCCGAGGCCGGCTCGCCGTGCGCCCCGACGAGCGCATCGGTTGCCCATTTGAAGGTGAACGGCACCGCGATCGTCGCGAGCTTGGCAAGCACCAGAAGCAGCAAAGCGCCGAAGACCCGCAGCTGCAGGTCGCGGCGGTCGGAAGGCCAGATGAAAGGCCGCAGTCCAATGAGCGTCGCCAGGAGCCTGCCGCCGCCTTCGACGGAGATTTCACGCTTGAGCGCGCGGGTTGATCGGAAGGCGCCGTCCGTCATCGGCAGGTCCGGCGCCGACCGGCCGAAGAGGGGGCCGTCATCAGTCTGGTCATAGGACCTATTCATATGTGTTCTCTTGGGATTCAGCCACCCCTATGTCCGCTGCCGGTGGTCGATCCGCGGCCACGCGACGGGATTGCGATTGCGCATGTGCGCCGGCTGCGCGGGCAGCGGAGCTCCGATCGAACGATCCGAGCTACGCGAGCGCCCTCCTTGACGAGGGTCGGGCACTCGCCCACATGAAGTAGATGAGCAAAATCAGGTGTGTTTGCGTTTATTGCGCATCCGGGCCGGGAACCAATCCGGCCTTCGTCGATTCAGCCCGCCGCCTTGGCCGCATTTTTGCCGAAAATCAAATCCGCCTTGTTTACGGCGGCGGTTCGATGGGTCTCATGGGAGCGCTGGCCGAATCGGTCCTTGAGCATGGCGGCTTCGTCACCGGAGTGATCCCGGATTTTCTCATCAACCGCGAGCACATGTTGGAGCGGTCGCAAGAGCGCGTCATCACCCGCGACATGCATGAGCGAAAACGCGTCATGTTCGAGCGGGCCGATGCCTTCGTGGCGCTGCCCGGAGGCGTCGGCACGCTCGAAGAACTGGTGGAGCAGATCACCTGGGCGCAGCTCGGTCGGCACAAGAAGCCGATCCTGCTCGCGAACATCGAAGGATTCTGGGATTCGCTGTGCGCATTATTCGATCACATGAAGAAGGTCGAATTCATCCGCGAAGGTCTCCTGTTCGATCTTCTGGTTGCCGACCGCATAGAAGACGTGCTGCCGATGCTGCTCGAAGCAGTGCGGGCGATTCCAGAACTGGCAAAGGAAATGACAGTCGCCGCCGAACGGCTGTAGGCACTTGCCACGTTCGTAGGGCGGTAGGCTTCGTAGGGTGGGCAACGGCGCCTTCTCCGATGTCCGCCGCGTGGGCAAAATCGCGCGCGCGCCGTTGCCCACCCTGTCAGGCCGTGCCACGCGATTTTGCCCACCCTACGATGTTTCTGACGCAGTATGCTAACCCGCTCCAGCGGTCACGCCGGAGCGCCGGAGCGCACAAGCTTGTAGACGATCGAATCCATCAATGCCTGGAACGAGGCATCGATTATGTTCGAGGACACACCGATCGTGGTCCAGTGCTCGCCGGATTCGTCCGCGCTCTCGATCAGCACGCGCGTGACCGCGCCGGTGCCGCTGTTGAGGATGCGCACCCGGTAATCCGTGAGCCTCAAGCCGGTGATGTAGCTCTGATAGCGCCCGAGATCCTTGCGCAAGGCGACATCGAGGGCGTTGACCGGACCGTTGCCTTCGCCCGCCGAGATCAAGGTTTCCTCGCCGACTTTGACCTTCACGACCGCCATCGAGACGGTGACCCGCTCGCCCAGCGCATTCTGGCGCTGCTCCACATTGACATCGAATTGAACCACATCGAAATAATTCGGAACAGAGCCGAGAATGCGCCGAGCCAAAAGCTCGAACGACGCATCGGCGGCCTCGTAGGCGTAGCCGGTCGCCTCGCGGTCCTTGATCACGTCGAGGAGCCGCCCGATGCGCGGATCGTTCTTATCGAGCCGGAGCCCGATCCGCTCAAGCTCGGCCATGACGTTCGATCGGCCGGCCTGATCGGAAACCAGCACCTTGCGTCGATTTCCTACCCGCTCCGGCTGGACGTGCTCGTAGGTCGCCGGGTCCTTGATAATGGCGGAGGCGTGAATGCCGGCCTTGGTCGCAAACGCGCTCTCGCCCACATAGGGGGCATGGCGGTTGGGCGCGCGGTTGAGCATCTCGTCGAGCGTGCGGGAAACATGCGCAAGTTCCTTGAGCTTGTCGTCTGCCACGCCGATCTCGAACCGGTCGCGGAAATCCGGTTTGAGCTTCAGTGTCGGGATGATCGAGACCAGATTGGCATTGCCGCAGCGCTCGCCCAGTCCGTTGAGCGTACCTTGGATCTGCCGCGCTCCTGCACGCACTGCGGCAAGCGAGTTCGCCACCGCCTGCTCGGTATCGTTATGCGCATGAATGCCGACGTGGCTGCCCGGGATCGCTTTGCAGACTTCGGCCACGATCCTTTCCACTTCGTGCGGCAGCGCACCGCCATTGGTATCGCAGAGGACGACCCAGCGCGCGCCTTCGTCGTACGCCGCCTTGGCGCACGCGAGCGCAAACTGCGGATTGGCCTTGTAGCCGTCGAAAAAGTGCTCACAGTCGAGCAGCACCTCGCGCCCCTTGGCGCGCGCCGCGCGCACACTGTCGCGAATCGAAGCGAGGTTTTCGTTTTCGGTGGTTTCGAGTGCAACGCGGACGTGATAGTCCCACGACTTCGCCACAAAGCAGATGGCATCCGCCTCCGCGCCGAGCAGCGCGGAAAGACCGGGATCGTTCGAAGTCGAGCGCCCCGGCCGCCGCGTCATGCCGAAGGCGGTAAGCGTGCTGCGCAAAGGCCGGCGCTCCGAGAAAAACTCGGTATCGAGCGGGTTCGCACCCGGATAGCCGGCTTCGACGTAATCGATGCCGAGATCGTCGAGCATGCCGGCGATGGCGAGCTTGTCGTGGAGAGTAAAGTCGACGCCGTTCGTTTGCGCGCCGTCGCGCAATGTCGTGTCGAAGAGGTAGAGACGTTCGCGAGTCATGGTCGATCAGAGCAGACGGTAAACTGAATAGAGCGTGAACAGGATCGCCGCGGCGATCACCATCCATTTGAGGACGATGTAATAGAGCCAGTACCGCGGGAAAGGCGTGTCGGGTTTCTTCATCGGGCGGCTTCCTTCGCGCGAATTGTCTTTTCCATGGTGGTGTTGGCGAGCCATTCGTCGCCGCAGCGAATCGAATTGCGCTGCTGCGGCACGAACCCGCGGCGCCGGAAGAACTCCTGTGCGCTGTCGCTTACATCGGCGCTCAGCCGCAGCGCTCCGCGTGCGGCGGCAAGCTTTTCGAGCGCATCGACGAGCATCGTCCCGACACCCTGCCCTGCCGCAGCGGGATGCACGTAGAGCATGTCGATGCGGTCGTTTCCCTTGAGCGAAGCAAACCCCGCGGGCGAGCCGTTGATCGTGGCGAGCAGAGTGAGCTCGGTCGCGAGCCGCTTGCCGAAGACCTCCTCGTCGGCTGCGGCTGCGGCCCAGGCTTCCCGCTGGGCCTCGCTGTAATCGTCAACGGTCAGCTCCTCGATGCTGGCGCGAAAAATCTCGCCGAGCACCGGCACGTCGGAGCGCAGAAACGGCCGCAAGGCCATCGTCGGATGCGCGCTGGCGTTCATTGGGGCAAGGCCCCCGCACCCGCCTCGCTCGCAAGCGCTCGCTCGGCACCCTCTCCCGCAAGGGGAGAGGGTGACGGAGTATGCCTCACTCTCATTGCTTCAATCCCCAGGCCGTCCCTTTTCACCCCTTCCCATGCGCTCGTGCAGCGTCTGCAAAACTGAGATAAGTACACCTTCCAGATTTTTAAGCACGTCGTTATTCCAGAACCTCAATACATGAAAACCATTCCGCGCAAACCATTGATCGCGTATGTTGTCTGCTCTTGATTCTGCATGTTGGCCACCGTCGACCTCGATGATCACACGTGCATCAAAGCAGATGAAATCGGCAATAAACCGTCCCATCGGCACTTGGCGACGAAACTTGTAATTGGCAAAGCGGCGGTCGCGCAGCGCAAACCAGAGCTTGCGCTCGGCATCAGTCAACCTCGATCGCAGCACGCGAGCGCGTGCGGTCATTGGCACGGAACGCGCAGCTTGCTCCTTACCCTCTCCCCTTGCGGGAGAGGGTGCCGAGCGCCTAAGGCGCGAGGCGGGTGAGGGGTTTCTTTCCCACGCCTCCTCACGTGCGACGTGAGCATCTCCTGTCGCTTGCGATGACGGTGCCGCTTGCTCCTTACCCTCTCCCCTTGCGGGAGAGGGCGGACGCGAGCGAAGCGAGCGGCCGGGTGAGGGATTCCTTGGCAAGGCCCCCTCACCCGCCTCGCTCGCAAGCGCTCGCTCGGCACCCTCTCCCACAAGGGGAGAGGGTAACGGAGTGCGCCTCTCGCTCATCGCTTCACCCTCCAGGCTGTGGTGCCGTCCCTCTTGTCTTCAAGCTCAATGTGCATCTCTCTAAGCTTGTCCCGAATGCGATCGGATTCCAGAAAATTCTTCGCTGCCCGGGCCTTGGCTCTCTCCTCTAACAGCTCTCGAACTTTGATCTCATCGATAACTATTCGACGAGGGTGGGTTTTTAGATACTCACCTTCCGTTTGCGTGAATAATCCGACAAGGGTACCTGAAGCTTTAAGTGAGCGTTTGAGTTCGGTTGCGTGAAGCCCGGAGGCAGGGCCAGCGATTTGGTTTGCAAGCTCATGGAAACGCGTCAAGACACTCGGCGTATTCAGATCATCGTAGAGAGACCTTAGAACTTCATCATCGGGATTTGCGTTCGGCGGCAACTCGATATCACCAACTACGTGGTGCCAGTGATCCAAGACTTTCTGGGATTCCTCGAGTCCCTTGACCGTCCAATCCAACGGTTGGCGATAGTGCGTGCGCAGCATGTTGAGGCGCAGCACCTCACTAGGCCATTGCTCGAGCAGTTCGCGGATGGTGAAGAAATTGCCCGCGGATTTCGCCATCTTCTCGCCTTCGACCTGCAGGAAGCCGTTGTGCATCCAGTAGTTCGCCATTGCCCGCGAATGGAATGCGCAGCGCGACTGCGCAATCTCGTTCTCGTGGTGCGGAAACACGAGATCGATGCCGCCGCCGTGAATGTCGAAGCGCTCGCCGAGATGCTTCCAGGTCATTGCCGAGCACTCGATGTGCCAGCCCGGCCGGCCGGGCGTGGCGATGCCGGCCGGCGACGGCCATGCCGGCTCGCCCGGCTTCGACGGCTTCCAGAGCACGAAATCCATCGGATCGCGTTTGTAAGGGGCGACCTCGACGCGGGCACCCGCGAGCATCTCGTCGAGCGAACGCCGCGACAGCGTGCCGTAATCCGGCATGGACGGAACGCTGAACAGCACATGATCGTGCGCCACATAGGCGTTGCCTGATGCAACGAGGCGCTCGATCAGCCCCTTCATCTCGTGGATGTGCTCCGTCGCGCGCGGCTCGACCGTCGGTGGCAGACAGCCAAGCGCCTTCACGTCATCATGAAACTGCCGCTCGGTCTTTTCCGTCACCGCGCGGATCGCTTCATTGAGCGGCCGCTCCGGATATTCCTGCGCCGCGCGAGCGTTGATCTTATCGTCAACGTCGGTGATGTTGCGGACGTACACCACGTGATCGGCGCCGTAGAGGTGCCGCAGCAGCCGAAACAGCACGTCGAAGACGATGATCGGGCGCGCATTGCCGATGTGGGCAAAATCGTAAACCGTCGGCCCGCACACATACATGCGAACGCAAGAGGGATCGAGCGGCCGAAACGGCCGCTTTTCGCGCGTGAGCGTGTCATAGAGGCGCAGTTCCATGGCGACGTCCCCGGCCCGCTGGCCGGGCGTCCCAAATCTCGATCAGGAGAGAATAAAGACGGCCGCAGCCAGCGAGTCGCTAGCGAATAATCTCCCGGCAAATGCCGCAGATTGCGTTAAGGCCGTTCATGGCCGGACAATGGGGAAGGACGCTGCCGCCGTCAAGAGGCGACGGGCGCAGGCAGCGCGGAAGGCGGCAAAATCGAGCAATCATTGTGACCAAACGGCAATAGGCCACCCGATTTTTGCCGTTTGCCCAGGCTACAAGAGATCCGCACTGGGCAGCGCAAAAACATCGGTGAGTGTGACTTTTCTGCTCTAGTCGAGGTTCGCGGCCGGCGCTACCCAGTGCCGTTACGAGGCGAGTCGTCGGGCTCGCAGGGGGGTTAACCCGGTTTCAACCGTTCGCACGCAGGCTCCGGCTCGCAATCGATCCGGCGCATCATCACGAGTTGGCCATGCGCTATTTCCTTGCTGTTCTTACCCTTGCATTCGCGATCGATGCTCATCTTGCCGCTCGTGCCGAGAACCGCACGTTTATTATCGCCAACAATCCTGACGGCTATGGGATTGACCGCTGCCTTGCGACCGGAGCGCGTTGCGGGGTGGCAGTTGCATCTGCCTACTGTCGATCGCGCGACTTCAGCAGTGCGGCATCGTTCCGCAAGGTCGACCGCGGGGACGTCACCGCTGCGGACGTGGCGGCGAGCGACGCCTGCCCACATGGCGCCTGCGACGCCCTGGTCGCGATCGAGTGCACGCGCTGATCGGATGACAGATGTCAGGTGTCGGATGTCAGACGACCCGGCATCTGATCTTTGGCATCTGACCTCTGGCATCTGACATCTGGCATCTGGCATCTGACCTCTGACATCTGACATCCGGTCGCGGCTGCTGTAGAAAGGGGTCGCGATGAGCCCGGGCGCTCGAACGATGAAAGCCAGCCAGGATGCCGTGGCGGTACAGGATGGTCCCGCCCTGCCCGAGACCTCTATCTGCTCGGAGGCCGCGCCGCTGCGGCTTGAAGATTTTCTGCCGCACCGGCTCAACGTCCTTTCCAACCTCGTGTCCCAGGCATTGACGCGTGTCTATGGCGGTCACGGTATTACAATACCCGAATGGCGCGTCCTCGTAAGCCTCGGTCAGTTCGGCGTCATGACCGGCAAAGCGATCGGAGTCCGCACGCACATGCATAAAACCAAGGTCTCGCGTGCAGTGGCCGAACTGGAGCGGCGCAAATGGCTGAGCCGGCGCTCCAACCGCTCGGATTTACGCGAGGCTTTCCTGTCGCTGACCCCCGCCGGACGCGCGGTGTATGAGGAACTCGCCCCGCGCGCCCTTGAGTTCACGGCGCGCCTGTCGCAAGCGGTGTCGCCGAATGACCAGCCTGCCTTCGACCGTGCCGTCAAGCAGCTCACGGAGCGGTCGGCAGAGCTGGTCGGGAAGATCAGCGATCAGGGATCAGAAATCAGGGATCCAGGATCCGATATCGCGGCTCCTGATTCCCGGTTCAGAAGTCGGAAATCTCCTCCTGAACCATGATCCCTGATCCCTGATCCCTGGAACCCATGCAGCTCTATTCCTTCTTCCGCTCATCGGCCGCCTACCGGGTGCGCATCGCGCTCAACCTCAAGGGCATGCGCTACGATACAATTGGGGTGCATCTGCAGAAAGAGGGCGGGCTCAACCGCAAGCCGGAGTTCAAGGCCGTCAATCCGCAGATGCGCGTGCCGGCACTTCGCCTCGACTCGGGCGAAGTTCTCATTCAATCGCTCGCGATCATCGAATATCTCGATGAAGTCCATCCACAGCCGCCGCTGCTGCCGCGCGACCCGATCGAGCGCGCCAAGGCGCGGGCGCTCGCCCAGATGATCGCTTGCGATATTCATCCGCTGAACAATGTGGGCCCGTTGCGTTACCTCAAAAACGAGCTCGGGCAGGATCAGGCGAAGATCGATAGCTGGTATCATTACTGGATCCTGGAAGGCTTCGCGGCGGTCGAGCCGATGCTCGATGCAGCCCCTTATGCGTTGGGACCCGACATTACTATTGCCGATATCTGCATCGTGCCGCAGGTGGCGAATGCGCGGCGGTTCAAGGTGCCGCTCGATAATTTCCCCAGAATCGTTGCCGTCGATGCGGCTTGCAGCAAACACCCGGCCTTTGCGTCAGCACGCCCGGAAAATCAGCCGGACGCGGAGTGACGTCAACAGTCATCTCTGTAGCCCGGATTGAGCGGCGCGTTCACAGCGCTTTCGAGTGGCAAGAGCATCTGCGCGCCGCTCAATCCGGGTCGCGCCGGAGCGGTCCCGGATTTGCGCTTGCCCTGCGGGCAAGCTCCAATCCGGGCTACGATTAAACCTCGCGACGCGATTTTGCCCACCCTGCTGAAGCGCGTGAGTCAGCGACCGGTGGGAACAGCATCATTCCTCCGACGTTGAAGTCGCGCCCCGCGCCCACCCCCCACCAGTGCCCCCCGGGTGCGGGGTGGCCCCCCGTCCCCCCGGTCGGCGGGGCCTCTTGCAAGCGGCATGCTCATCAGCCGCCCTGAGCTGGCTTGACGCGCGCCTCCACTTTCTTCGTAAGCAGGCTCTTGGGCTTGACCCAAAGGATGGATTGCCGACTCATTAGCAGGGTTGCGCGCGTCTTCGACGCGGCATGCCGGCATGACGTGTGGAGAGGTCATCATGACTCGCAGATCGAGATCGGTACTTATTCTTCTCGCCTTGTGTGGCGTGGGGCTGTGGCCGAGATCCGCCCCTGCCGACCCGGTCGCCGATTTCTACAAAGGCAAAGACCTGCGGATGATCATCAGTTCGTCCGTCGGCGGAGGCTACGACATTTACGCCCGCCTCATCGCCAAGCATCTTACCCGCTATCTTCCGGGCAATCCGACGATCGTGCCGCAGAACATGCCCGGCGCCGGCGGGATTGCGGCGGCGAATTACATCTACAGCGTGGCGCCGAAGGACGGCAGCGTTATCGCAGCGATCCAGAATACCGTGCCATTCGAGCCCTTGTTCGAGAACAAGGCGGCCCAGTTCGACGCCATCAAGTTCAATTGGCTCGGGACCCCGACCACCGAAGTCGGCCTTTACCTCATCTGGCATGGATCCAAGATCAAATCGCTGCACGACGCGCAGACGCAGCCGATGATCGCGGGCGCCGCAGGCGCTGCCTCGACGCCCGCCTTCTACGGGCGATTGTTCAACCAGATTCTTCATCTCAAGGCGCGTTTCGTCACCGGTTATCCAGGGCAAAACGAAATCCTGCTGGCCATGGAGAATGGAGAGGTCGAGGCGATGCCGTCGCCGTTCTGGTCGAGTCTCAAGACGGCGCGGCCGACGTGGTATCCGGAGAAGAAAATCTGGTTTCTGTTCCAATACGGGGCGCACCCGCATCCCGAGCTCAAGGACGTGCCCTTTGCGCTCGACCTCCTCGACAACGACGCCGACAAGACTCTGCTGCGGGCCGCTTCGGCGCCGCTCGGTCTTGGCCGGCCCTTCGCCGCGCCTCCCGGCGTTCCGGCCGATCGCCTTGCGGCGCTGCGCCAGGCCATGATGACGACATTCAGATCGCCCGAGTTCGTTGCCGATTGCGAAAAGCAGCGCCTTGAATGCTCCGACGCCCGGACCGGCCCCGAACTCGAGGCCTTCATCCGGCAGGCCTACGACGTGCCGCCAGACATCCGGCGGCAGCTCGTGGCGGTGATGAAAGGCGAAAATTTGTGAAATTGGCCGGGAGCAGCATGCGAAGAAGCTGGCACTGAACCCTCTCCCCTTGTGGGAGAGGGTGGACGCGAGCGAAGCGAGCGGCCGGGTGAGGGGGCCTTTTGCGACGCCCCCCACCCGCCTCGCTCGCAAGAGCTCGCTCGGTACCCTCTCCCACAAGGTGAGAGGGTGAGGAGCGTACCCCCGCTCATCGGTTCAGCCGCCGCGGTATGAGCACGACATGTCCCGATGGGGCCGACCCGCGTGGATTAAACCATTAACCAAGTCAAACGACGGTTATACTACAGAGCCTGGTCAGTTTTGATACTATAGCGCGCATTTGCTGCTAAGCCTTATAAACTGATCGGTGACTGAAATGTCAAAACACATGCGCAAGAGCAGAACGATTGTTTCGATTTGCCTGCTCTCCTTTCTCTTGTTAGTGCTGCCTCTCCCGATATCGGCGCAATCCGCGCGCGCCGACGCGATCGGGACCCGACACTACGTGCGCCACGGTTTCTATCCGCTTCCGCCCGAGCGCCATGTGGTCGAAGGCGTGCGGCCGCCGTGGAGCAACAGATTTCTTATCAATGGACGTTATTTCGCCGCCACATCGCCGGCCTGTGCAAGCTGGCTGCCGGGCGATCGCATCAAACTTCTCGCCGGCGACTGGCACGGCTATTGCGAGGTCGCAGTATTTCGGAACCTGCGCCGCGGCGGCACCTGCACGATGCTGTGCTGAGCGCGCCCCGCGCCGTAGGGTGGGCAAAATCGCGCTTCCCAAGTCTCGCCCCGCACGTCTATGGGGCAGCGCGATTTTGCCCGCGCGGTCGGCAGCTTGAGGCGGATACCCGGGTGGGCAAACGCGCGCCCAACACTGCGAGCCATCTCGACACATCGAAAGCGCGTTTGCCCACCCGAACTGCGGGTCACGTCCGGCTGAGCATTCCGAATCCAGCAATTCGGTTGATCGCCGCCTTCACCTGGTCCGCCGTGATCAGCCGCGTGCACTCGAATTGGCGCGGCGTGTCCTTGTGGCGCGGGCACCACAGGAAATCCTTGTGGTCGAACCGGACGCGGGAATCGTTCCAGCAGGAGTTGCAGGCGTGGTAATTGATCACGCGATGGAGGGTATCGAACTCGTTCGTCGGGTGGGTAAAGCCCGAGATCATGACGACAGGAATGCCGCAGGCCCAGGCGAGCCAGGACAGCCCGCTCGACAACCCAACGAAAAACTCGGCGTGCTTGAGCCAGCGGGCCCGCTCCTGCAGGGGGCGGTCGCCGGTCTGGTCCTCGGCGCCGTTCGGGATGTGATTCCAGATCAATCCGTGCCCATGCGTCGGTCGCTGATCGATGCAGATCACGCGATAACCGCGGTCTTTGAGGAAGGCGACGATCTCTCGCCAGCCATGCGGGTTGTTCCAATACTTGCACTGCGTGGTGCTCTGCACCGCAATGCAGACGTAAGGCTCCGCGATTGGACGCTCCTCATCGCCGACGTCGATCCGCGGCGCAACCTCGGTTGGATCCACTCCCAGGATGTAACCGGCGGTGCGATGCAGGCCGACATGGCGGAAGTCGCAGGGCTGGTAGACGCCGTCCTTGTCGTCGAAGAAAAGCCCCAAGCTGTACGTCGCGTAGTACCGCTCCGGCTTGACCTCTTCGTGTGGAATAAAGGTCACGTCCTGGTACGCCCCGCGGAACAGCGGGATCAGCTTTTCGCCAATAGCGCACGACAATTTGCAGCAGTGTTGCTCCTTGAATTTTATCGCGTACGGAAACCAGCCCATCGAATCGCCGAGCGTCCCGACCGGAAACTGGATCAGTATTTCGCGGTTCTTTGCCGAGTAGTCGTGGACCAGAAGCTCCTTGCCTTCGACCCAAACCTCTACACGGAAACGCACGTAGTAACGCTTGGTGCTGTTGATCCGGCCGGCCTTGAGCTCGGTATCGAACAGGATGTTGCCCGTATCGAGATCGCTTAACCGGACGCGCCATGGCTTGTCAGCCTCTGGTACCAGGACCCGGCAGCCATCGTTGAAGTCGAATGCAATACCCTTCGGACCCTGCTGGGTCGGCACCTCGGCCGGAACCGGGTAGGCCCGCTTGGGCGGCGCCGCATCTGATGCCCCTGACGTTGTCGATGTTGCCGGAGCGGATTGTGCCTCCCGTGCAGTGCTCGATGCATCTGAAGCGGGCCTCGTTGTGACTGCCAGCGTCTGCTCGGCGTCAACTGCAATATTCACGTTCACTCCCTTTCGCTAAGCTAACACCATCGCGTCACAAACTGCGTAGGGTGGGCAAAGGCGAACGCGCTTCAGAGCGTGCGCCGTGCCCACGCGGACGCGCGCGCGTGGGCACGGCGCTCTTTTCCAGCGTGCGGCGAGAGTCGTGGGCGTGGACCGCGCCTTTGCCCACCCTACGGAAACTTTCTGACACAGCGCCTCACCTCCCGTGCCGCACGCTCCGTTACCTCTGCCCGCTTGCGGGGAGAGGTAAACCGTCCGTTGCCCGCACGTCGATTCATATGACCGAATCAGCTCCAGAGATCGCGAACAGGGCTGCTCCTGGAGTCCTACCCGTGTATCGAGGCCGCGATTTGGCTGTGCAATGTCTGAGCATCCGGCATTTGTGCGACCGCACCGGGATTGAAGCCCGGATTCTCCGGATCGTACGCCGCCATCGCGTTCACCAGTTTCGACAGATCGCTATCGATCTTGATGCCGCCCGCCGTCATGTCGTCCCACTGCTTGGCGTCATCGCCCCAGGCGAACCAATCGTGCGGATCGTGCACGTTGCCGCCGGTCGGATTCGGTTCGCTGGGCAGATCGCCTGGAGAATTGCCCTTAGTGCGCGGATCGCCGATGAGCGTGCCGCCGTTACTGTCCGAGGCGAGAGTAAACTGCGAAGTCGTGTACTGGCCGAGCAGCGTAAGCTCCGCAGTGTGAGCGCCGTCGGTCACGGTCAGCGTGCCGCTCAAGTTGTCCTTTGCCTCGGTGAAGCTCAAACTCGTGCTCGACCCATAGGCAATATCCTTCAGGTCGAGGGTATCCGGCCTTCCGAAGCCGGAAATTTTGCCTCCGAAGGTAACTGACGAATCGAGGTCGAGGGTTCCGCCGCCGGTGAACCTGATTGGGCTCGCGCCGGCGATACTTTCGCTCGCCAGTTCGACCGTGCCGCCTTTGATCTTGATTCCGTTCTCGGTTCCGCCCGAGGCAACAAACTCGTAGCCTCCGCTCCTTACGATCGTCCCTCTGTCGGTCGCTCCAGCAAGAACACCGATCGTGCCGCCGCTGAGCACCGACGCCCACATGTCGGAGCCGCCGGACGACACATATTCGGTCCCGCCGTTGGCGATCGTGGTGGCAATTGCGGTTCCGTTGGAGAGCACGTTCATGGTGCCGCCGCTGGCGACCGTTACGCGCCGAACGGCCTGGCCGGATTGCACATCGAGCACGTCGCCGCTCGACACGGTTGTGCTCTTCCAGTGCTCTGGATCCTTCTCGGAGCCGAACCAATCGTGCGGACGATGCACGCCGTTGGCATCGGATCGATCCCCGTTGGGTTTGTTGGGCGGATCGTCAGCCGAATTCGGGTTACTAGACGGATTGCCTGCCGAATTCGGGTTAGGCGGATCGCCGGCCGAATCCGGACTACTGAGCGGATCGCCCGCTGGATTGGAGCTAACGGGCGAATCGCCCGCCGGATTGGAGCTAACGGGCGGATCGCCGATCAGCGTGCCGCCGTTGCCGTCCGAGGCAAGAGTGAACTGCGATGTCACGTAATGGCCGAGCAGGGTGAGTTGCGCAGTATGGACGCCATCGCTCACCGCCAACGTGCCACTGAGATTGCTGCCGGCTTCGGTAAAGCTCAACGTCGTGCCCGAGCCATAGGCGATATCGGCGAGATCGAGATCGTCCGGCAAGGCAAAACCTGAGATCGTCCCGCCGAAGCTCACCGAGGAGTCAAGTTTGAGGGTTCCGCCGCTTGTGAATACGATCGGGCTCCCCCCGGCGATGCTTCCGCTTGCCAATTCAAGCTTACCGCCGCTGATCGTGATCCCGTTGACGGTGCCGCCGCTCGATACATTTACGGTGCCCCCGCTGGACACATCCGCGCCGCTGACGGTGCCGTACACGGTGATCTGGCCGCCGCTGACCGTGGTGGCGCTCGCAACGCCGCCTGACGAAACAACCATCGCACCGCCGCTGCCAACGGACACGTTGCGGACGGTTTGACCCGATGCGACATCGAGCGTTCCCCAGGCCCCGACGCTGACACTGCCGCCGCTTGAGACCGTGGCGCCGCTCACGGTGCCGTCGATCGCCAAGTTGCCGCCGCTGCTGACAAGCGCGCTGCTTACCGTGCCGCCATAGAGCACGTCCAGCGTCGTGCCGCTGTTGATGGTGGCGCTGCTCACGCTGCCGCCATACCCGACCTCCAGCGTGACTGCGCCGCTGGTTGCGTAGGTACTCATAGAGTAGCCGGAGGCGATCTCAAGGAAGCTGCCCGACGAATAGGTTGTGCTGTTCGCAGTGGCTCCGCTCAAAAGCTCCAGCGTGCCGCCGCTGGAGACGACGGTGCTGCTCACCGTGCCGGCGGATCCAACTTCCAGAATAATTCCACTACTGACGATATAATTGTTTTGCGTATATCCGGCGCCGATTTCCAGAGCGCCGCCGGGCTTGATCGTCGTGTTGCTTGCCGTGGCGCCGCTCAACAGCTCGAGAGTTCCGCCCGAGGAGACGGTCGTGCCGCTGGCGATGCCCCCAGATGAAACCACCAGCAAGCTGCCGCCGCCCGCAAGTGTTACGCCGTTGACAGTCTGACCTGCTGAGACATCGAGTACGCCGTAGGAGGAAATTACGGCGTTTGCACCGCTCGATATCGTCGCGCCAGAAACAATTGCTCCCCAAATATCGAGAGTGCCGCCGCTGCTGATCGTAACGGCGCTCGTGTGGGCTAAATTGGCCACGATGAGCGTGCCGCCATTATTCACGATGGTTACGCCATTGAGCTGACTGCCATTACTGTTCAGATCGAGAATGCCGCCGCTCGATACCACTGCACTCCCGCCAGCGACGACGATTGCGCCTATGACGGTGCCATCGACGGTCAAGTGACCGCCGCTGCTCACCAGGGCGTTGCTTACGGTAGCTCCGGATGAGACTACGAGGTTGCCCGCGGATAACACATTCAATGTACCACTGGTCAGTACGCCAGCGCTCGTCCACACGAACTCGCCCTGGGCGATCTGACCCGACAAGACGTCGAGTGTGCCACCGCTCGATATTGTAACACCAGCGACGCTGGCGCTGGAGACATTCGCCCCGCTGACGGTACCCAAAATATTCAATTTGCCGCCCGCGCTGATCGTAGGATTGGCCGCCGTAGCTCCGGCCGAAACAACGAGGGTCCCCCCGCTCGACACGGTCGCGCCGCTGACAGTATGACCGGAAAGCACGTTGAGCGTGCCGCCGCTGGCGACGAGCACACCGCCGCTCAAAGCTGTCACGCCGGTCGCTGTCCCGGCGACGATCAACTGGCCGCCGCTGCTGACTGTGGTGCTGCTGGCCGTCCCACCTGAGGCTATCTCAAGGGTACGGCCGCTGCTCACGGTATAGTTGGTCTCGGTATATCCAGAGCCGGCTTCGAGTATGCCGCCGGGATTGATCGTCGTCGTGCCGCTGGTAATCGCTCCGCCCAAGAGCTCCAGCGTGCCGCCGCTGGATACTGTCGTGTTGCTCGCCTTTCCGTTCGACGCCACCTCCAGTGTAAACCCACTGTTGACGGTATAGTTGGTTTGCGTGTTTCCGGCACCGAGTTCGAGGATACCACCAAGGCTTATGGTGGTGCCGCTGGTGACAGCGCCCCCGAAGAGTTCAATCGTTCCGCCGCTTAAGACAATGGTGTTACTTGCCGTTCCGCCGGATGACACCGCAAGCGTTCCGCCGCTGGAGACGGACACGGCGCGGACGGTCGTACCTGCAAAGACCCAGAGAGAACCGCCGTTTGCGACGCTGGCGCTGCCGCCCGCCGATATTATCGCACCGAGCGCCAAGCCCCCGTTTACGACGAGGTCGCCGCCGCTGCTGATCAGGGTGTTGCTCAGAATCCCCCCGGATGCGACCTCAAGTGCTCTTCCACTGCTCACGGCCTGGCTGGTGAGCGTGTATCCGCTACCGATTTCCACGGTGCCGCCGGGTTGGACTGTGATCGAGCCCGGCGTGCCGGCGGTTCGAAGAAGTACCAGGGTGCCGCCGCTGGAGACGGTCGTGTTGCTGATTGTGCCTCCGAGCGCCACGGTGATCCCGCTGCTGACCACGTAACTGCTGAGCGTGGTGCCGCGGCCTATGGCAAGAGTCGCACCGGAAGAGAGCACTGTTCCGGTGGCGCTGCCGTTGCTCAGGAGGAAGATGGTGCCGCCGCTCAGGACCGTCGTGTTGCTGGCGCTGCCCGTGCTGCCCGCGACTTCCAGCGTCCCGCCGCTCGACACGATGCTTCCGCTCGCCGTGCCGTTGACGAGCGCGGTGCCCCCGCCGGTAACGTCGATGGTATTGCCGGTCCCGCTCACCGTCACGAAAGAATTGGCTCCTACATTGACCGTGTCATTATTGCCGTAGACTGTGCCGACAACGCCAGCGCCAAAGGTGATGGAAGCGTTTGAGGCGCTGGTGATCGGAGAGGAACTCGTATAGGGATAGCCGCTTAGCAATGTGCCCGATTCAACGTAGATGGTATTCCCGGACCCTGAAGTCAGTATCAGCTCCGACGGACCGACTTGCGCAATCTGATCATTGCTGCCGGCGGCCGTGAGAATTCCTCCATTTTCGACCATGAGGGCAGCATTTGATGCATTGGCGGTGACACTCTCGTGAGCGTCGTCGATCGAATCGTTGAACCCCGAAACTGTAATGTTCGCACCGCCCAATGCCAGAATCACATCGTTGTTGCCATCGATTGTGGCCGTAACCCCGCCGGTTCCAGTACTGGCGTTACCGTCCACGAAGAACTTACCCGAAGAAGAGTACGTGCCGGCGCTGACGTTAATGAGGCCCGACGCAGGACTGATCCATTGCGGTGCCGTGTTGACCAGGTCCTGGTTGGGATCGATGGATGTACGATTGTTACCGCCGCCCTGATCTGCCGCATACTGAGCGACTGCCACGACCATATTCGCAACATCGGATACCCATGGTTGCGCGTCCTCCAAGTACCCGCCGAAGACTGCCATCTCCTCGGCCGTCGGCAGTCGGCCAAGCGCATTTTCAAATGCTGCAGTTACATCAAATCCATCATAGCTAAAGACCGGATACCCATTTGAATAACCGAGGGTCAAGCCGTAATAATTGTCAGCGTACTCTGGGGACCATGCGATAGTGTCCCAGGCAAACTGATACTCATTCAACACTCCATTTGTTATATAGTTCGCCAACGACTGTGTCTCGGCATCGTCCATCGGATGACCGAGAAGTGTTTGGTAGATCTGGTCTGCAATCCCGATATCCTGCTGCTCCGTAGCCAGGTCAATCGTAATGGTGGTCGGCGGGTCGCCCGTCCCGTCATAAAAGCTCCAGGTGTCGATCCCGTTGGCATCCACGAAGTGCGAGGCGCTTGCGCCCTGATAGCCATTGCCATACCAAGACGCCGGTACGCCGGGGGCAAGCGTGCGCGTGTAATCGGATGCCGGGCTGTTCGGGGCGACCGTTCGCGACCACTCGTAGCTCCCGTTCGAATTCGGGAAATGGACCGTTGTGTCGATGATGCCCGTCGACGTTTCCAGCGTACTGACCAGACCGTTAGCGCTGACGTTGTAGACGTTCTGACCGACGAGGGTGTTGGCGGCCGCGGAGGTATCGCCGTAATAGTTGTAGACGTCATATTGCGAACCGTCAGGATAGGTTGTGGCGGTGTCGATCTGGTTGAATACTCCGTTGCCGTTATTATCGATCTTGGTGGTGGTCACCAGGCCGTTCGCGCTCGTCGTCTTGACCGTCTCCGAGCGCAAGTTGGTGAAACTGTTGCCGTAGGCGGTCTCGACGACCTCGGTCTTGCTGCCGTCGGGATTGAGCGTCGTAGCGTCGGACCCGATAATATCCGTGCCGAGCAGCGACGGCAGGGCAACCCCGCTGAGAATATCGGCGGCGGCATTATCGAGGTTGGCGATCGTTTCCCGTCCGGTCGTATCGTAGGCGAAGCTGGTGTCGAGGCCGTCGGGAGCGGCATCTGCCACTGTTTGGCCGATCAGCGCCCCTGTCTGGTCATAGTTCAGCGTCGTCGTGGTCTCGCTCGCATCGGCATTGGCGACGGTGTTCACCGTCTGGCTGAATGCGGGCGCTCCGAAGGAGCCGGTGCCGCTGCGGGTCTCCGTGGTGGTACCGTTGGCATTCTTGACATAGGTGTCGGTGACGACGTTGTACTTGCCCGTCGTGTCGAGGTCGGATTTCGTCGTCGTCGTGACCGTGCGCCCGTCCCAGCTGGCATTGATGGTCATCTGGTTCTCAATGACGGAAAGGGCGGCCGGATTGTAATAGGTGGTGACGTCGCTCTTCGAGCCATCGAGATTGGTGGCGTTGACCTGGACGATATAGGGAGACGCCGCGCTGCCCAGCGTCGTCGATGTGGTGGTCGTAAGCTTATTCGCCGGTGTGACGATGGTCGTGGTGTCGCTCACAGACGGCGCGCTGTTGATCGTATCCGCGATGGTTTCGGTCGTAACCCCGGCATCGGAAATGCTGGTGCTGTCGTTCGTGGTGACGTTGAAGCTCGACGCATTGGTCGAAGCCAGCGCCCCGGTCAGGACCGTGGTAATGGCCTTGGTCTGGGCATTGCCCGAGGTCTGCGTCTTCACCGAGCTTTTCAGGGTGGTGCTGCCGTTGATAACGTCGGTATCTTCCAGGTCGAGAAGATTGCCGCCGTCGCCGTTGGCATCGAAGGTCGTCGTATCGCTCTGCGTGTCGACCGTCTGCCCGGAGGCGTTCTGATAGGTGGTCGTCTTCGACAGGCCGTTGCCGGATACCGTCTTCACGATCGTGCCGAGCAGCGCGCCTGACGTGTTGTAGCTCGTGACCGTATCGACAACCGAGCCATCCGCCTGGGTCTGCGCCGTCTCCGATTGATCGACGTTCGCGACGTTTCCGGTCTCGTTGAGATAACGGTTGGTCGTGATCGTCTGCTGGTCGGCGCTGGTATTGGCGACCGATTTCTCGATGGTCGCGCCGTTCTGGTTGCCGACCGTGATCGTGCGGGTCGTGCTGCCGTCACTCGAATTGAGGACGGTGTTGTCGGTCGTGGTCTGGTTGAAGACCGGCGCTCCGCCGCTGACCGCCCCATTGGCATCGACCTGTGTGGTCCGCGAGAGGCCGTTGGCCGAAGTTGTCGTCACGGTCTCGCTGATCAGGCCCGACCGGTTGGAGTTGGCGACGGTCTCGGTCTGGCTGCCGTCGGCATTAAGGACGGTCGAATCGGTGGTCGAGAAATCGGTCGTGGTATCGCCGTTGACGGCGGTGCCGTAGGTCTTCACCAGCCCGTTGGCGCTCGCCGTATCGGTCGTCTGCAGCAGCAGCGCGCCGCCCGACGAGGTGTAGTATTTCGTGGTGTCGGTGGTCGTGCCGCTCGCGCTCGGTACGATCGTCTCGGTCTGGTAGACCGGCACCGAGCCGTTCGATTGCCGCGTGATGCTCGTCTCCAGGCCGGCGCCGGAAACGATGATCCCGGACGATGTCGTGGTGACGTCGCGGACGGTTCCAGTCGTCCCGCCGGTGTAATCGGTGACGACCTCGGTCTGGCTGCCATCGGCATTGAGGGTAACGGCGTCGGTCGAGGATTGGTCGGTAATCCCGTCGCCGTTGAGATCGCGCACCACCGTCGTCGAGAGGCCGCCCGCGCCGGTAATCGCCTGGGTGCTGTCGATGGGCGTCCCGTCGTAGCTGGTGTCGCTGATGGTTTCGGTCGTGCTGCCATCGGAGTTCAGCGTGGTCGCGTCCTTCGTCTTCGTCGCATAATGCGCCGTCGCATAGGGATTGAGAGTCGTCGAAGTCGTCAGGCCGTTCGGGCTCGTCGCAACGGCCGCGGTCGAGAGCAGCGTGCCGTTCTGCGAGGTGACGTTCGTGGTTTCGGTGCGGCTGCCGTCGCTGTTGATAACCGTCGTGTCGGTTGTGGTGCGGTCGAAGGCAAGCCCGCCCGATGAGTACTGAGCCACCGATTGCCCGGAAATGTCCTGCTGGACGGTTTTTACGAGACCGTCCGCCGATGTGGTGGTGACGGTCGCGCCGTTGACGTCGCCCTGCTGGTCGAAATTGACGACCTGGTCCGCCACCGTGCCGTTGCTTTGCGTCGTGACCGTCTCGACTTGTTTGACCAGGTTCGTGGTCCCGAGCGTCGTCGTGGCGGTGACGCTCTGGCGGTTCGCCGAGG
>DATBHB010000164.1:0-17755 GCA_036557705.1 Xanthobacteraceae bacterium | reverse complement strand
GTAGGCGCTCGCCAGGTCGGCCAGCGCCGTCGGCGAGTCGATCGACTGGACGGCGGCGAGCAGATCGATTCGCCGCCGGCGCTGACCGATCTGTCCGCCGCCTATATGGACGTGACCCCGGCAGAGAAGCAGGAAATCCTCGAGACGCTCGACCTGTCGGCGCGCATGGACAAGGTCTCGCGCACCCTGGCCGGCCGTATCGAGGTTCTGCGCCTGTCGGCGGAGATCGGCCAGCAGACCAAGGCGGCGCTCGACCAGCGCCAGCGCGAGGCGGTGCTGCGCGAGCAGATGGCAGCGATCCAACGCCAGCTTGGCGAGGGCGAAGAGGGCAAGGCGGCCGAGATGGCCGAGCTCGCCAAGAAGATCGCCGAGGCCAAGATGCCGAAGGAGACAGAGGAGCACGTCCGCAAGGAGCTGCGCCGGCTCGAGCGCATGCCCGAGGCGGCGGCCGAATACGGCATGGTGCGCACCTATCTCGATTGGCTGATTGAGCTGCCCTGGGCGCTGCCCGAGGAAAAGCCCATCGATATCGCGCAGGCGCGCCGCATTCTCGACGAGGACCACTATGATCTCGAGAAGATCAAGCGGCGTATCGTCGAATATCTCGCGGTGCGCAAGCTCGCGCCGCAGGGCAAGGCGCCGATTCTTTGTTTTGTCGGCCCTCCTGGCGTCGGCAAGACCTCTCTCGGCCAGTCGATCGCGCGAGCGATGAAACGCAAATTCGTACGGGTGAGTCTCGGCGGCGTTCATGACGAGGCGGAAATCCGCGGCCCGCACCTATATCGGCGCCTTGCCGGGCAATATCATCCAGGCGATCCGCAAAGCGGGCGCGCGCAATTGCGTCATGATGCTCGACGAAATCGACAAGCTCGGCGCCGGCATCCATGGCGATCCATCCTCCGCGCTCCTGGAAGTGCTCGATCCCGAACAGAACAACACCTTCCGCGACAATTATCTCGGGGTGCCGTTCGATCTGAGTCGTGTAGTGTTCATCACCACGGCGAATATGCTCGACACCATTCCGGGGCCGCTGCGCGACCGCATGGAGATCATCAGCCTCGCTGGCTACACGGCCGATGAGAAGATTCAGATCGCGCGGCGCTATCTCGTCCCGCGACAGCTCGAAGCCAATGGCTTGCAGCAAGGCCAGGTCGAGATCAGCGACGCGGCTCTGCTCGCGATCGTTCAACGTTATACGCGCGAAGCCGGCGTGCGCAGCCTGGAACGCCACATCGGCCAGGTCTTGCGCCATACGGCGGTGCGGATCGCCGAAGGATTTTCCGGACCGATCCGCATTGATGCGCCGGATCTCGGCGTCATACTCGGGCCGCCGCAGTTCGAGAGCGAGGCGGCGATGCGCACGAGCGTGCCCGGCGTGGCGACCGGCCTTGCCTGGACTCCTGTCGGCGGCGACATCCTGTTCATCGAAGCGACCCGCGTGCCGGGCGCCGGCAGGCTCATCCTCACCGGTCAACTGGGAGAAGTGATGCGGGAAAGCGCCCAGGCGGCGCTCTCGATCGTCAAGAACCGGGCAGCCGCATTGGGGATCGATGCGAGCCGGTTCGAAAAGACCGACATCCATATTCACGTGCCGGCGGGCGCGACCCCGAAGGACGGCCCGAGCGCCGGAGTTGCGATGTTCATGGCGCTCGTCTCCCTGTTGACCGGGCGTACCGTGCGCAGCGACACCGCGATGACTGGCGAAATCAGTTTGCGTGGCTTGGTGCTGCCGGTAGGCGGGATCAAGGAGAAGGTTGTTGCTGCGCATGGCGCCGGTATCCGGCGCGTCATGCTGCCGGCCCGCAACCGCAAGGATTTCGAGGACATTCCGGAGGCGGCGCGCCGCGAGCTTGAATTCATCTGGCTCGAACGGGTCGAGGAGGCGGTCGCGGCTGCGCTCGAGCCGGCGGCACCGGAAAGCCGGACCCACCCGAGCGCGCTGGCCGAGGCGGCCGGGTAGAGCGGATTGCTTCGAGCCTGCTAACTAACGCTTCGAGCCCGGTCCCTGTAGGGCGCAATACGCTTTGCTATTGCGCCCTACAGTCGCTTGGTAATTCAAACGCAGCAGAGCGAGGTCTGCTACTTCACCCTGGCCCTGATCTTGTCGAGGCCGGCCTTGGCGCAGGCTTCGTCATGGGTGCCGCCGCCCTGCTGGCCATTGGCGCCGCCGAAGCCGATGGCGCCAATGAGATCATTGCCGGCCATGATCGGTAGCGCTCCCGCCCTCGGGAAGATGCTCTTGTCCGCCTCGAGCTTGGATTTGAGGGCCGGATCCTTGTCCGCCTCCGCCTGGAGCTCGGAAGTCGGTTTCTTGTATTCAATAACAGCGACGGCCTTCTTGGGGCTGAGCTCCGAGGCATTCTTCGAGGCGCCGTTGGCTGACACCAGCACCCGCGTCACGCCGGCGGAATCGACCACCGCCGCGGCTCCTTTCACGCCTTGGCTCAGGCAGGTGTTGACCGCGTCCTGTGCCGCCTCAAGCGCGAGCGCCATATCCACCCCCCGCGCGGGCGGCTGCTGTTGGGCGAAGGCCGTGCTTGTGGTGGCGGCAAGCGCAAGCGCGCCCAGCATCGTAAACGAGCGGATCATGGGGACTCCTCCGGGTTTTTGAGTGTGGAATCGAACTATCGAAGCTCAGAAGGCTATCTGTTCGGAGCAAGATCGGCAAGCGCAGGGATGGCCTCACCTGAGCCGTCGAGCTTGAGTCAGGAAACAGGCTCATTCCAATCAGTCGAGAACCTCGTTAATGTCGCGCTACAGCATTCCGAAGCTCGCATGAGGCAGGCCAGCGCGTCCTGCGAAAGTCGGAGCCAGATACTGAGGAGTTTCCAACATGACGCAGTTGCGTACAGTCCTCCTGAGGAGCGGTCTTCTCCTTGCGCTGTGCGGCGGAGCAGCTCTTGCGCAATCGGCCGGCAAGCCTTTGCTGACGCTGCAAATGCCGGCGCTGCCGGATCCGGTTCGCGTTGCCCTTCCCGCCGCCAAGACGGCGTTGCTGGTGCTCGATTATGTCGATCCCATCTGCGGCCGCCAGCCGAAATGCAAGGACGAGATGCTGCCGGCGCTCACCCGATTCATGGCGGGGGCACGCAAGGCCGGCGTCATCGTGGCCTACGGGACTCGAGCCCCGAACATGTCAAAATGGCTGCCGGACGTCGCTCCAACTCCTGGCGACATCAAGATCGCGAATGTAGCGCAGGACAGGTTCTACAACACCGATCTCGACAATGCGCTCAAGGCGAAAGGTATCGCGACGGTCATTATATCCGGCTGGAAGGTCAGCGGTTCGGTGGTCTACACGTCGGTCGGGGCGACAGTGCGCGGTTACACCACCGTCATCCCGGTGGACACGACCGCGGCCTCGACCGACTGGGAAACGACGATCGGTTTTTTCCAGATCTTGAATCAGAACCCTAACAATCTCAAGAACGAGCCTTTGAAGCCCAAATCCGCAACGCTCACTCGCACCGACATGATCGCCTTTCAATGAGAGCTTGTGAGCCCTGAGGCGTGGCCGCATCAAAGGCCCGCCTCGCCATATGGGCGCGGTCAAAGAACGACCGGGAAGCATACTTTTGTATGCGATCCTTTTTCCACATCGAGGTAATGGACTTGTCCGCCGATCTGACGGGCAAACCCTTCGACCAGCTTCAATCCCAGGCCGCGTTCGGGCGGCTTCTTGATCCCGATACCGTCGTCCTCCACGGAGAGGCACGCCTCCCCGAACTGGTGAGCGATCCAGAACCTGATCCTTATTGTTCCTCCCTCATTACCGAACGCGTATTTGATTGAGTTCGTCACCAGTTCATTCACGATCAGAGCCGCCGGTGCCGCCCGGTTAAGCGGTATCAGCGCGGACTCTGCTTCCACCTCGATCCTTATACCGCGCTGATTTGGTTCTATGCTGGCGCATAACGTCCGAAGGTATTCGGAAAACTCGACATCGCTCGGTTGCTTTCGCGTCGAAAGCATGTCGTGAGCCAAAGCCACTGCTTCCACTCTTCGGATCATCGAATCGAGCACTTCACGCGCCTCTGCTCCTTCGACTTGGCGGCGTTTGACCGACAGCATCCCGGTAATGACTTGCAGGTTATTCTTGGTTCGGTGTTGCAGTTCTTGCATCGCCATGTCGGCCTCGGCCTGCTCGCGCAGCCTCTCACCCTCGGCCGTTATGGCTTTTTGCTCGGCTTCCTGTCGCGCTATTGCGTTTCCGATCACGTTCGCGAGCGTAGCCAGGAATTCTATATCTACGTCATCGAACGTTGTCCGATGTTCGGTATCGACTTCAAGCACGCCCCAAGTGCGGCCGTCCACCATTATCGGCACGTTCAGGAGCGAGATGACACCGTGGTCTTGCAGCAGCCCCGAGTGGTCGTACTCGGGAGCGTCGGGCAGGCTTTCGATCGCGATCGGTCCCGCGGTTTGTATGGCGCGCCCAGGTGGAGACCGGTGATCGACCCCCAGGGTGGCGTGTCCGACAACGCCAGGGTCCCATCCCACGCCCGCTTCCAGCAACAGGTCGCTTTGCTCACGCCGATATCGCATGACCTTGGCCCGCCTGATGTGCGTCACGCGCGCCGCTTGAGCTGTCGCATGTTGCAGGAGACGCCCCAGCGGAAGGGCTTCGGACGCGATGCGGGTAAACGACCCCAGCACCCGCTGGTAGTCTTTCAGCCTCGTGAGCAGGTTCTGGTCAACGGACGAGGGAGAATCCGACATGCTCAGGAAACCCGCGGGGCCGCCAATTTGTTCTGTTCGCTGGAAAACAGAGGCGCATCATTCGTCTCAATCCCTGCGGAATACCACGCTGGCGAACCAGCCGGTTGCGAGCGCCATCAGGGCGGTAGCGAGGCCGTAAAGAAAACCGTGGTCGTGCGCTGCGGCCGAGACCGCCTGCTCCAATCCCGACTTGTACACTTCAAATGCCGAGTCAGTGCGTGCGACCACGGCGCCGGCGGAGAACAGTTTCACATCGACCTGATAATCGCCGACCGGCGCCTCGGCAGGCAGCGGCACCGAGGCACGGAAGAAATCGGATGTAAGAAAAGTGACGGCGTTGGTCTGTTCGCGGTAGAGACCGAGCCGGCTGCGATGGTCGATGAATGCAATGCGAAAGGGGTCATTGGCATCGGAATCGGCAATCGTAGCGGCCGCGCGCTGCAGCAGGACGACGTTGGCGAGCCCGAGCTGGAGGCGGCGCAAGGTTTCCGAATTGGCAATTGCCTCAAGCGGACGATTGCTCAGAACCGCGAGATAGGCAGGCGCGTCTTCGAACACCCGCGAGTCGACATTGACCCAGATGCCGAGCACGCGATCCTTGCGAAACGTCACCAGATTCTGCCGCGGGCCGATCACGGTAACCACGATATCGTAGCCGCCGGTCCGCGGAGCCTCGCCCGCCTCGTGCTCGATCGTGCCGAAGAGCACCAGCTCGTCGCCGGTGAAATTCGAAGTCACCACCACGCGGTGATTGGAGAGCGAGGCGATGATCCGTTCGGCGGAAGCCGTCCCCAACCCGGCTATGAGCGCAGCCAACAGTACGGATATTGCAAGCACAAGCCGCGTCACGACCCGCCCTCCAGCGGCCGGACCGAAAAGATGTCCTCCGGAGCCAGGATCAGATCGAACGCAAAGCGCAGGCCCACTGCGAGCACAAGGAGCCCGAGCAGGAAGCGGAGCCGTTCGCCGCTGATCTTCTGCCCGGCCCGAGCACCGAACTGCGCGCCGGTAACGCCTCCTACCATCAAAATCAGCGCCAATAGGGCATCGACCAGGTGATTGGTGACGGCATGCATTACCGTGGCGCAGAGCATGGTGATGAGCGTGAGCACCATCGAGGTGCCGATCACGGTGGCAGTGGGGACGCGCAGCAGATAAATCAGCATCGGGACCAGGAGGAAACCTCCGCCGATTCCCATGACCGCCCCGACGAAGCCGATGATGAATCCGATCGCCCAGACCGGGATGGCGGAGACGTAGATATGCGATCGCTTGAAGCGGATCTTGAACGGCAGGCCATGAAACCACGTATGGCTGCCCGGGCGCCGCAACTCGACGGGCTTGCCGCGCCGCGCCCGCATGATGGCGCGTACGCTCTCGATGATCATCAGCGCCCCGACAATCCCGAGCAGCAGCACGTAGGAAATGCCGATCGTAAGATCGAGTTGGCCGAGTGCGCGCAGCGTCGTGAACAGCCACACTCCGAATGCCGTGCCCAGAATGCCGCCGCCGAGCAGCATGCAAACCAACGCCACGTCGATAGCGCGCCGCCGCCAATAATTGATTGCGCCCGAGCAGGACGAGGCAGCAATGTGACCGGTGACGCTGGCGACGGCGACCGCCGGCGATATGCCGAGGAAGATCAAAAGCGGCGTCATCAGGAATCCGCCGCCGATGCCGAACATCCCCGATATGAATCCAACCGCCAGCCCCATCGCCAGAATCACGAATATGTTGACCGGCAGATCGGCTATGGGAAGATAGATTTCCAAAGATCGGTCCGTCGGTTCGAGTTCGGGATTAAGTAGAATCCGGCGGGCGATACGCTCAACGGGTGAGCTATTCTAGCGAGGTTGGATTTCAGAGCCACCCTTGATTGCTGGTTTGCGCGAATTTATCGCATAGGCGGGGCGGCATTGTCCGCGTTGAAAGCATTCTTGGAGACCGCCGCGGCGGGATCGTCCCAACCGCCCGCCGGCGGCTTGACTGTTGTCGCGGTCTCAGGCTCAGCCTTGGCGACCCAGGCCGCAACGGCCGCACGCGCCGCCGCAAGCGACGGCCGGTCCAGCTGGGCCGCGATCTCGTCGCGTTTCTTTTCCGCCTCTTTGTCGCCCTTGCGTGCTGCCAGGGCGAACCATTTGTAGGATTCTCCGGGATCGGTTTGGACGCCTATGCCGCGCGCATAGAGCACGGCCAAATTATATTGGCTGTCGCCGAGCCCATATTCGGCGGCGTTGAGGAACCACTTGGCCGCGTTCGAGTAGTCAGGCTTGCCGTCGACGCCTTCGGCATAGAGCACTCCGAGGTTGTGCATGGCCCTGGCATTCCCGGCTTCGGCTGCAGCGGAGTAAAGGCGGCGCGCGCTCTCGCGGTCCTTCTTGACGCCTGTGCCGCGCTCGTAGAATACGCCGAGTCGGAATTGGGCGGGGGCCAGGCCTTGATTGGCCGCACGTTCAAACCATCGCGCCGCTGCACTCAGGTCTTGGCGCACACCGCGTCCGTCGGCAAAGCGCACCGCGATTTCATATTGCGCGGCAGCGTCGCCGTTCATTGCTGCGGCGCGCAATCGATTGCTGCCTAGTCCGACAGGCAAAGCCTCGCCGGCGGCCGGATGCGCGGTTCCCTGTTTTGGCCGGCTTGCCTCTGCGGGCGCGGCCGATGAACCGGAGCTGGGAGAAGGACCTGTCGCTGCCCTGGAGGACGGCTTGGCGGGCGGATTGGGACCCGGTTCTGTGCCGGTCGGGCGCGCGCGCGATGAATTAAGCGCTCCGTCTCCGGTGCTTTCGCCGCGAGCGGGAACGGCAGGAGAATAAGGAACAACAGGAGCAACACGAGAAGCAGAAGAAGCAGAAGAAGTCGGAGAAACGGAAGAAGCAGGAGGAGGAGCAGGAGAAGCCGGAGAAGGGAGGGGAGGAAGCCAAGAAGGAACGCCATCAGCGGTCGGGACCGCCCCAGTCATGTCCTCGGAGCCCAGTTCGGAACGCTGCTCAATCGGTTCTGGCAGTTCAGCGGCGGAGACGACAGGCTCTCTCCTCGCTTGGGCAGGACCAGCCGCTGAAATCGTACCCGCAGACGAGCGAACAGGCGCCGGCACCGGGGCATCTTGCGCAGGTGCCGCTTGCGTCGCCTCGGCCGGTGCATCGCCTTGGCCGTGTTGGGCGCCAAGGAGGTTCGAACCGAGCTTCAACGAGGCCAATACGATCATGACAATGCCCGCCAGAACGAGGAGCGAGCGGGCGCGCTTGCCAATACGGCTTACCGGGTTGCGGGCCGGACCGGGATCGGCTTCAGCTCGGTCTTTGCGCCCAAGAGAAGCTTCGGCGCTGGCCGCCTGCGCGGCGCGACGGGCGGCGGCAATGAAATCGGGCTTTGGACCTGAGTCCGAGGAAACGGGCGGGCGCGCCATCCCCAGTGACGCCTCCGACGCTGCGATTCGCTGGGCAGGCGACGCGCTCTCGGTCTCCAGAGTGCGGCTTCCCGTGTCAATTGGGCGGTCGTGAGCCGGGTTCGGAGCGCCTGAACGGCGCCCGATTGGTGCTTCGACTGTCGAGGAGGACTCGCGGTCCGCCCACCAAAATTCTTCTTCGGCGGAAATCTGCGGCTTTGACTGCGCTGCCGGGGAGACGCACCTGGCCGCTGACTTCGCCGTCCGGGGCGAGCTTTGGACACGGGCGGCAGGTTGAATCTGCGGACGGACGGGCTCCCGCAGCCGTTTGGCGGAGGCTGAGGCTCTGAGCAAAGCTGCGGCTGCAGCCGGTTCTGGGCTTGGCGGTTCAGCTTGCTCAATGCGGCCTTGGATTTGACGAGCCGCGATGAGGCCCGTGCGCTCCAGCTGAAGTCGTCTGACCCCCTCGTCCAATCTTGCGATCACGCCTTCGAGGTCCTGCGGGTTCGCAGGTCCTTGACGAGGAGGCGGCCGACCCTCGTCAATAGCTTCAATGCGTTGCTCGAGCGCGGAAAGAGAGTCGGGGGCGTTCGCCTGCGCCAGACCGTGCAAATCCTGGCGCAATTTATAAAGCCCCTCGTCCGTCGGGTCGGGTCGCGTCTTTTCGATCCGGCCCGCGTTGGCCGCGGCCGATTCCCCCCGGTTGTGCTTGGCCGCACCTGACCCGGTATCGGTCACCTCGCCGAGACGGCCGTACCGTTCTAGTTGCGACGCAAGAGCATCGAGACGCTCCTTGATTGCGCGGAGGGCCTGGTCGGAAGCGCTGGACGGAAACTCGTCGGTTGCGGTGGGGGTGTTGACCTGCGCGCTGGAACGCGGCTCGATGCTCGGCTGTTCGCTGCCTGCCCGTTGCCTGATTGGCTGCGGCTGAAACCGTCGTTCGGATCGTTGCTCCGTCGAATGCTGTTCCTGGAAGGACGCAAGGACGAGATGACTTCGCTGATGCTCTTCAAACCGGTGTGCCAGCATCTCGACCCGATTCATCACGTTGGCGATCTGGGCCTGCAGTTCGTCATCGCGACGACCTTCGCATTCGGGATCTTTGCGTCGGCTTGACGCCCAATGCTCCTCCAGGTCCGACCGGACAATGCGAAGCCCTTCGTTCCCTGTGATGCGAGAGGGAAACGAGAGCGGAGGAGGCAAGTCACGGGCCGGCGCGATGCCCTCGCCGATGGCCGAGTCGATGATAACCGCGTTGAGCCATTCGCCGACCGATACGCCGCGCCGTCGCGCAGCCTGCCGCGCGGTTTCACGCGCCTGCGGCCTGATTCCTTTGACGCGCCACGGAGAGCCGGTCTTCATGCCCGCAGTCGTATAAGCCGGAGAGCGATGGTAGCGGGCCGATGCTTGGCAATCGGCGTTTGGTTAAGAAGCGGTAGAGAACCACCCCCGAGAGGCGATCTTTTCTGCTTGCGGTAAACGAAGCGTTAAGGTGAACGATTCTCCTTGATCCGCGGATCGCAGGCCCACCACCCGAGGAGGAGACCGTGCCGATATACAGGGCACCCGTCGATGAAATGATGTTTCTTCTCGGCGACGTGTTTCAGATCGCCCGTTACAACAACCTGCCGGGCTTTGCCGATGTCTCGGCCGACGTGCTTGCGGCTATCCTTGGCGAGGCCGGCAAATTTTCTGAAGAAGTCGTGCAGCCGCTCAACCGCACGGGCGATCAGGAAGGCTGCGTGCGCGACCCGGATGGGAGTGTGCGCACGCCGAAGGGGTTCAAGGAAGCCTACCGCCAATATGCGGCAGGCGGCTGGATGGGCATATCGGCGCCGACGGAGTTCGGCGGTCAGGGTTTGCCGGCAACTCTTACGACCATCGTCAACGAGATGCTCGGGTCGGCCAATATGGCATTCGCCATGTATCCCGGCCTCACGCAAGGCGCGATTGCGGCACTCCTGGGCCACGGCTCGCGCGAACAGAAGGCGCTTTATCTGCCCCCGCTGATCGAGGGCCGCTGGAGCGGCACGATGAATCTGACCGAGCCCCATTGCGGAACGGACTTGGGACTCTTGCGCACCAAAGCGACGAAGCAAGCGGATGGAACCTACGCGATCACCGGTACAAAAATCTTCATCTCCGCCGGCGAGCACGATCTTTCCGAAAACATCGTGCACCTGGTGCTCGCCCGAACCGAAGGCGCCCCTGCCGGTATACACGGAACCACGTTGTTCATCGTCCCCAAATTCATTCCCAATCCCGATGGGTCCCTCGCCGGCCGCAATGGTGTGTCCTGCGGGTCGATCGAAAACAAAATGGGCATTCACGCCAACGCGACCTGCGTCATGAACTACGAGAGCGCCAAGGGTTTCCGCATTGGCGAGGAGAACCGCGGCATCAACGCCATGTTCACGATGATGAACGAAGCGCGGCTTGGCGTCGGCGTGCAGGGTCTCGCGATTTCGGAAGTCGCCTATCAGAACGCCGCCGCCTATGCCCGGGAACGTTTGCAGGGGCGTGCACTCACCGGGGCTAAGTTCCCCGATAAACCCGCCGATCCGATCATCGTGCATCCGGATGTTCGCCGCATGCTGATGACAATGCGGGCTTTCAATGAAGCCGGCCGCGCCCTCCTCATCTGGACGGCCCTCCAGGCCGATGTGGCGCGGCGATCGGCGGATGAAAAGGTGCGTGCTTCTGCCGAGGACCACATGGGCCTGCTCACGCCGGTAATCAAAGCCATGCTTACCGAGGGTGGCTTCGCCAATGCGGTCACGGCCCAGCAGATTTATGGGGGACACGGTTATATCGCCGAGCACGGCATCGAGCAGTTCGTGCGCGATGCGCGGATCTCCATGATCTACGAAGGGACCAACGGCATTCAGGCCCTCGATCTCGTCGGGCGCAAGCTGGCAAGGGATGGGGGGCGCGCTCTGCAATCCTTCGCCGGCGAAATCCATGCGTACATCGACGCGCATGGAACCGGGGCCTTGGCGCCCTACGCCGGGCCGCTCGGCGCGGCGCTCGGGCGCCTGCGCGAAGCGACCACATGGCTCGTCCAGAATGCGCTGGGAAATCCGGACAATGCCGGAGCTGCTGCCGCCGATTATCTCAATCTCTTGGGGCTGGTTGCGCTTGCCTATATGTGGTGCAGGATGGTCGAAGCAGCGAATGCGAGACTCGCAGCGGGCGGCGAGGGGACCGAACGGTTTCGCGCGAAGCTTACGACCGCGCGTTTTTTCATGGAGAGAATGCTGCCCGAGACCGGCGCGCAACTCGCGCGCATCCAGGCCGGTGCGGCGAGCATGATGGAACTGCCCGCAGAGGCGTTCTGATTGAGGAAGAAATGGCTGATGCCTTCATATTCGACCACGTGCGCACCCCGCGCGGGCGCGGCAAGGCCGACGGCGCGCTGCACGAGGTGACGGCCCTGAACCTTGCGAGCCAAACCCTCGTGGCCTTGAAGGAGCGCAATGCGCTTGATCCGGTGCTGGTCGATGATGTGATTCTCGGCTGCGTCGATCCGGTGGGCGAAGCCGGCGGCGACATCGCGCGCGCGGCTGCGATCGTGGCCGGCTACGGCAACGAAGTGCCGGGCGTCCAGATCAACCGGTTCTGCGCTTCGGGTCTTGACGCGGTGAATTTTGCCGCCGCGCAGGTGATGGCGGGCCAGCACGACATGGCGATCGGTGGCGGCATCGAATCGATGGGCCGGATCGGCATCGGCGCTTCCGGCGGCGCGTGGCCTGTGGATCCGACGATCGCGCTTAAATCCTATTTCATGCCGCAGGGCATATCCGCCGATCTCATTGCGACAAAGTACCGGTTCTCGCGTGCTCAATGCGACGAATATGCGGTAGCGAGCCAGCAGCGTGCCGCGGCAGCCTGGGAGGAGGGTCGCTTTGCGCGTTCGGTGATTGCGGTGAAGGATGTGAACGGATTGCCCATCCTGGCCAGAGACGAACACGTGCGGCCGGGGACCACGATGCAGACGCTGGCGCAGCTGCAGCCGGCCTTCACCCAACTCGGAGAGCTCGCGGGCTTCGACGCCGTTGCGGTCCAAGCGCATCCGGAGATCGAGTTCATCGACCACGTCCATCATGCCGGCAATTCCTCGGGCATCGTCGATGGCGCTGCAGCCGTGCTCGTCGGCAGTGCGGACGGCGGCAGCGCGGCGGGCCTCAAGCCGCGCGCCCGAATAAAGGCCTTCGCCAACATCGGCTCCGAGCCGGCGCTGATGCTGACCGGCCCGGTCGATGTCACCGAGAAGGTGCTCAAGCGCGCCAAGATGAGCCTTCAAGATATCGATCTCATCGAAATCAACGAGGCATTTGCTGCTGTCGTACTGCGCTTCCTTCAGGCATTCGATCTCTATCCGGACAAGGTGAACGTCAACGGCGGCGCAATCGCGATGGGTCATCCGCTTGGCGCGACCGGCGCAATGATTCTCGGCACGGCGATCGATGAATTGGAGCGGCGCGGCCTCGAGACAGCGTTGGTCACGCTATGCATCGGGGCCGGCATGGGTACGGCGACAATTATCGAACGGGTATGAGCGATGCCGAAAATCGAAATCACCAAGGCGATGGTGCGCGCCAAAAGTTCTTATCCGCAAGCTTACGCGGATGTGACCAACGGCCGCGAGAAGGCGGCGCTGGGCAACGCCGCAGGGCTCAGTCAGTTCGGCGTCAATCTCACGCGGCTAAAGCCCGGCGCGGCATCAGCCTTGCGGCACTGGCACGAGAATGAAGATGAATTCGTCTATGTGCTCGAAGGCGAGATCGTTCTGATTGAAGACGCAGGCGAGAGCGTGCTCGGGCCGGGAGATTGTGCGGGGTTCAAGGCCGGAGTAGCCAATGGCCACCAACTCGTGAACAAATCGCAGCACAACGCGCTCTACCTCGAAATTGGCACGCGGGCCGCGGTCGAGCGCGGGCACTATCCCGATGTAGATCTCGTGATGGAGCGAGACGAAGGCGGGATGCGCTTTCTGCACAAATCGGGCGAGCCGTATCCACCGGGGTCCTGAAGGATGGATTACGTCAACTTCAACTTCGAGATCGATGCCGAAGGCTTAGCACTCGTCACCTGGGATATGCCCGGGCGGTCGATGAACCTCATCGATCTCAAGACCATCGAAGAGCTTGCCGCAATCGTCGAGCAGGTTGCGGGCGATGCAACCATCAGGGGGGCAGCGGTCATCTCCGGCAAAGATACGTTCTGCGCCGGCGCCGATCTCACCATGCTGGAACTCTTCAATCGCGAATTCGCCGATGTGGCGAAAGCGCAAGACGAGCAGACGGCGATCGCGCGGGTTTATGAGGAAAGCCGCAGGCTTTCGCTCCTCTATCGGCGGCTCGAGACCTGCGGCAAACCCTGGGTGGCCGCGATCAACGGCACCGTGCTCGGCGGCGGCTTCGAGCTCTGCCTTGCCTGTCACCGGCGCATTGCTGCTGAGAATCCAAAGACCCGGATAGGACTACCGGAGATCAAGATCGGATTGTTCCCCGGTGCCGGCGGCACTCAGCGCATCGCCCGCATGATGGCGCCCGCCGACGCCCTGCAATTCCTGCTCAAAGGCGAGCAGATCAGGCTTTCGCAGGCCAAGGGCATGAAAATCATCGACGAGGTGGTGCCCGCTGCCGATCTCGTCAAAACCGCAAAGGAGTGGCTCAAGGCTAATTCAAAGGCCAAGGCGCCGTGGGACACCGACGGCTTCCGGCTGCCCGGCGGGCTGGTTTATTCCAAGGCCGGAATGATGACGTTCCCGGCCGCCAACGCCATCTACCGGCGCGAGACCTACGACAATTATCCAGCCGCGCGCGCCATCATGCACGTCGTGTACGAGGGCCTGCAGCTGCCGATGGATCTCGCGCTGCGCGTGGAATCGCGCTGGTTTGCAAAGATCCTGCGCTCGCCCGAAGCCGGCGCCATGATCCGCTCGCTCTTCATCTCGATGCAGGCGCTCAACAAGGGCGCCCGCCGGCCGAAGGCCGTGCCGGCAAATACTTTCAAGAAGATCGGCGTCATCGGCGCCGGCTTCATGGGGGCGGCGATCGCATATGTAACGGCGCTTGCCGGAATCGAGGTCGTGCTGGTCGATCGCGACCAGGAGACGGCCGAGAAGGGCAAGGCACATTCGCAGAAGCTCATCACTGGCCAGATCAACCGCGGCCGCGCGACGACGGCTGATCGCGATGCGCTGCTCGAGCGCATCGCTCCCACCGGCGATTACGGAGCGCTGAAAGGCTGCGACCTGGTCATCGAAGCGGTTTTCGAAGACCGCAACGTCAAGGCCGAGGCGATCCGTAAGGCGGAAGCGGCCATTGAGAATGGCGTGATCTTCGGCTCGAACACCTCGACGCTGCCGATCGGCTCGCTCGCGGAATCATCGAAGCGGCCGGAGCAGTTCATCGGCATTCACTTCTTCTCTCCGGTCGAGCGCATGCTCCTGGTCGAAGTGATTCTTGGTAAGAAGACCGCCGACGCCACGCTGGCCGCCGCACTCGATTACGTGCGCGCGATTCGCAAGACGCCGATAGTGGTCAACGATTCGCGCGGCTTTTACGCCAATCGCTGCGTGCTCAATTACATCCGCGAAGGCCATCTGATGCTCATCGACGGCGTGCCGCCGCCGATGATCGAGAACTGCGCGCGAATGGCCGGCATGCCGGTTGGTCCGCTGTCGCTGAACGACGAGGTCGCGCTCGACCTCGGCTGGAAGATTCTCAAGGCCACCGAGGCCGACCTTGGTCCCGATGCAATCGACCAGCGGCAAAAATCGCTCCTCGAACAACTCGTGGAAAAACACGGCCGGCTTGGCCGCAAGAATGGCAAGGGCTTCTATGATTACCCTGCGAACGGGCCGAAGCGGCTGTGGCCGGGGCTTGCCGATCTCCAACAAGCGAAGCTTGATCCCGACAGGCTTGACGTGGAGGAACTCAAGCAGCGTTTCTTGGTGGTACAGTCGCTCGAAGCGGCGAGAACCGTCGAAGAGGGCGTCATCACCGATGTTCGCGAGGCCGATGTCGGCTCGATCCTCGGTTTCGGATTCGCGCCGTTCTCCGGCGGCACGCTCTCCTATATCGACATGATGGGGACCAAACGCTTCGTCGAACTGTGCGGGCGGCTTGAGGAAAAATACGGATCGCGCTTTGCGCCGTGTCGGCTTCTTGCCGACATGGCCGTGAAGGGCGATACGTTCTACAGCCGCTTCCCGCCGGGGCCAGAGAGCGTAGTCTGATGGGAATCGCTCCTATTTGGTTGAATTGAGCAAATTTTTTTCAGCGATGTTGGATCGCACACGTCACCAGCGGTGACTTGGGAAATCGCGCCGGCCAGCGGCCTATAAAACTCTCATTTCGAGACAGGAGTAAGTTCACCATATCTATGCAAAATCATACTAATCCGGCTTGTTGACCAAACCAGCATTGGATTCAAAATCGATTTTCGTTTATTTATTGCAGAACCCGCCAGACCAGCACGCAAATTAATCGGTCTCCGCAGGTTGTGGAGCTACCCGTCTTTTGGGACGCCACATCCGTCCCGACGGCTGAACTGGGTTTGTACATCAAGAGTCAGAGCATGACGATGTCCGCCGGCGATTGGGTTCAAGTTCGCAGCAAGGAGGAGATCCTGGCGACGCTCGATGCGAACGGTCGTCTGGAAGGGCTGCCGTTCATGCCGCAGATGTTCAAATGGTGCGGCCAGCGTCTTCGGGTCTACAGGCGCGCTCACAAGACCTGCGACACCGTCACGGGATATACGACCAATGAGTGGCTTGGGCGCCGGCTGCCGAACGCGGTCCACCTCGATCTTCGCTGCGACGGCCAGGCTTATGGGGGCTGTCAAGCGGCCTGCCTGATTTTCTGGAAGGAGGCATGGCTCGAACCGGTCGATGCGAGCAAACCTCCGTCGACCGAACGTGACCGGCTGGTCGTTTCGATCTCTGGAGGGTGCTGCGAGCGTGCAGTCTGGGACGCGACGAGGTCCCCGCACCAGCTTGCGGGAAAAGGCACGCGTTACGCTTGTCAGGCCACCGAGCTGCCAAGCTACACGCAGCCGCTGAAGTGGTGGGATGCACGGCAATATGCCGAAGACATTGCGTCCGGCAACATCTCGCTTGCCCGGATGTTTCGGGGCTTCCTGTATTTCGCGTTCGTCGGAACCACAATGGCGCGGCGGCCCCGGCTCGGGCGACCAGCCCGCTGGGTTTACGACCGGGTCCAGTCGCTTTGGGGTGGCGTGCCGTTTCCGAGGCGACGCGGAGACCTGGAAACCGACAAGGATGCGCCGATCGCGGATCTCGGATTGCAGCCGGGGGATCTGGTGCGCGTACGGCCGCATAAGGAAATCCTGGCGACTATCGACGAGCGAACCAATAATCGTGGTATGGGCTTCGACGCCGAGATGGTTCCTTACTGCGGAAAGGTGTTCCGGGTCCGCAATCGCGTCGAAAAATTCATCGATGAGCGAACCGGCTACATCCGACGGATGAAAACGCCCGCCGTCATCCTGGACGGTGTCTACTGTCGGTCGCGCTATAGCGAAAATAGGTTGTTCTGCCCGCGAAGCATTTTTTCGTGGTGGCGGGAAGTCTGGCTCGAAAGAGTCTCGGCAGAGGCGATCACGAGGCCTCCCGCAGAAGCGAATATCGAAATTCCCAGGAGGGCGGCCGGCTAACCGGCATGGCCGGCATTCGCTTCAGGCTTGCACTTGCCCCAATATCCGCGGGTACAGCGCGGCACTCGACATCGAACAAGGCGCTTGTCGCGCTGGTCAGGCAAGTTCCGCGCGAGCCCGGCTCGCGCGAGAACCGCTGGATGCATCTTCTCTCGGGAGCGGCAGCGGTTCAGTCATCCTCAGCGACCGGTTTTGCGGCTGAGTCTCCCCATCGTCGGCATCTCTGAACTCGCGGCGGTGAGGGCCGCGGCGGCGTGGCCGCTCGCGACAAGCGCGTAGCAGCCGGCGATCCACAACAAGGATCAGGCGCTCCTCCGCGCCCGTTACTTACGACCTCGCCCATCTTGCCGCGCCTGATGTTCCGCGTAAACATCCACCAGCGCGCGGATCATGCGCTGATAGGGCACGTGCCGCCGCTTCGCAGTGCGCTTGAAGAACTCTACGCTGCGGCGCGAAAGCCCGAGCGTCACCTTCATGGTAAGAATCTCGTCATAGCTGCAGGCAACCCGCAGGGGCTGCGACGCGGTGGCTGCAACCCAACCGGCAGATCGGTCCCGAGTAGAAACCTTGACTGGCCGAATTAGGATGGATCGATGGCCGCAATTCTCGGGTGCGGCACACTCTCCTACATCGATATGATGGATACAAAACGATTCGTCGAGCTGTGCGGGGGCTTGAGGAGAAGTACGATCGCCGCTGAGCTGATCGAATAAGTTACGATTATGTTGGTTTATGGCACTAGCCGAGCAACCGTCACGTGCGCCTCGTGTCCGGTGTTGGAGATGAAAGCAGACCTGATATGCTCAATTTGAGCCCTTCTGGACCTGACCCGGTGCCGACATTGCGCGCGACGGTGGATATTCTGTAGGGTGGGCAAAGGCGCGCTTGCGCGCCGTGCCCACGCGTCCGAGGCACTGATGTCCCACCTATCGGCGTGCCAGCATCGAAGGCGGACTATATTTTTCA
>DATBHB010000163.1:0-109493 GCA_036557705.1 Xanthobacteraceae bacterium | reverse complement strand
TCAATCTGCCGCCGCAACCTCCGCCACGCATCAGCGCCCCGATGATCCCCACTCAGGTTGCGGCTCAACCCCTGTAGTGGAGATTTTCGCTGTCCGCCCATTGATTCTACTCAGCTTTTTCCGTGAGTAGAGAAAGTTGGGTTAGGCTGGAATTTTCGCTTGATTGTCGGCCCTGCTTCGAGGAGGTCTCGATGCCCTTCGTGTTCCGAACCGCTCGTGCACTATCCGCCCTCGGCCCGCTGGCCTGCGCCACAGCCTTGGTCGGCTTCGCTGCATCCTTTCGCGGCTCAAACCGCTGCTGCAGCCGACTCCTTCCGAAATATCGATCGAACAACGCATCCCTGCGCTCGTCCCAAGCCTCGGGGAGTATGTCTCAACCAACATGAAGAGCTTTGATGTTCCCGGCCTTGCGTAATGCATGCGCCAGGCCTCGACGTCATGCACCTCGAAGCCATGCCGCTCCAGGTTCGCAACCGACATTAGCTCGCCGTCGAGCGGGGGGGCGCGCTGATTGGAAAGCTTCTATGTACAGCATGTTATCCTATTTACAGAAACGTCTATGGATGATTTGGGCGACATCTTCAGGCTGAGGATTTGCTTCTCCTAAGAATGTGGCTCCGTCCGCGATAAAATAAACAAATGAGCGATTCCCGCCATATTGGAGGGTGACACCTCCACACACAACTTCCGCAGGTTTACCGTTTATACTCGGACCGGTTTTTCGGACCATTTCGCCGTAATGCGCTGATTGAGGGTCTTTCAATTTCGCATTTACGGCCTCCATTGCTTTAGCAAAGGCGGGATCGGGTGATGATTCTTCCGGGATCACCGGCATTGCTGGCTGCTGACCCCCGGCAAGAAGCGGCCACGCCGCCACCGCGCCGCTGAGCGCGGCAATGAATTGTCGTCCTGTTGAGGCCGCCATTCGCCTCACCTCTCAGGTCTGCGCTTCGGCGGCACGGGTGCCCCTGGCAGAAAAGAGCGGATACGGCCCTCGCTGTGGCGCGGCGAAGGCTACAGGCGCCTCACTTCTCCTCGCCCTCCGACTGAGCCAATCCAACGAGTCGGCTTGCCGCCAAATGCATTTCGGCTTTAATCGATCCCCAAGGCCAATGGTCCACGCCCGATAAGCCTTTCCAGAATTCGCTCGAATGCCTTCAGGTCTGACAGCGGGCATAAGGCGGGAGTGTGAACCCGACCGCATCAGAGGTCCCCTTTAATTGAGTATTGGCGTCAGTTGGCTTGCGAGCTGTTGCCAGCGACCATCGCGGCGGATCCAGACAACCAGCGCGCGAAACTCTCCGCGCTCGGCTTGACTACCGTAGCGACCTTCGATTGTCAGTCGAGCCGTATAAACTGCCATGTTCCCGTCCATGTAGACGTGAATGACTTCATCATTGGGCGCGTGGGCGAGCGAATCGAACGAAGTTCGACTCTCGCGCAGGTTTGCGATTCGCGCGTCTCGCGACACGCGTTCGCCACGCGGATTGATAAAGACATATTCGGCAGCCCAATACTGTTCGGCGGTCGCGACGTCCGCTCTCCGTAGCGCCTCGTCGTATAGCCGAATGGATTCGCGGAGTTCCGCTCCCGCCTTGCTGGTAGCAGCGGAACTTGATTCCTGTGCTGTCGTCGCGGCTGGTGCCAGAAGAATCAGCGTGAGAAACGATAGCAAGCAAAGCCGATTTCGAATCATGGAGCCTCCGTGCATCAGGTAGCCAGCAGCGATAAGCATCGCGCCGACTAAATCATAGTACCAGGTTCCCGACCCAGCGCCGCGAGATAAGCACCACCACCGGCGAGTATCAAGCCGATCAGTGCGAGAACCGCGCCCAGCGCCGCGGGCCAGTATCTCGTCGGCGCTGTCGGCGCGGGTCCTGCAGTGGCGGCACGGCTACTCCTACCGGTCAGCATCGGTGTTCCGTCATGACGAAAGTTGCGATCGTCGACCGACCGGCCCGACTGGTTTTCACCTCGCCGCGGCGACTGTTGGCGTCGTGCGCGTGATCGCGCGCAAGGCGGACAAGCTTGCAGGGCTTTTTCCCGACGCGGCGTCCGCCGCATATGTTAAGTTTTTCGGACGCCGGCCCCGTGCGGGGGGCACGGCATGTGCAGGGCCGGCGTCCGAAAAACTTAACATAGGCGGAAATTGGGTGCGAGCGGGCCTACTTACGGCTAAAGGGCTTTGCGCCGAATACGATATCGTGCCGGAGTACAGCAAGGCGCTTGAGCATTTGACCGCGGCCAAGCGGATGCGCAGCTGAGCGGATGAGATAACGGTCTCGCCGCCATCGATCCAACGTCCGGCTTGTTCTAATGGTGGGCGCCGACGATCTCAACCTTCATGTGTCCTTGGCGTCGGACGGGCGGGTCCTTCGTCCCGTTTCGGAAGAAGCTGACCAAAAATGCTTCTGGCCAGCACTTCGGTTGATGGGAGCCATTTAGTCCTCTGACCCCAACCGGGTGTAAGGGCGCCTGAGCCGCGAGCCAAAACCTATTCTGTGCGATTGAGTGCCTTCTCGCCTTCTCTCACTTCAGCGCAAACACATACACGGCGCCGCCCGCCGGTACTTCGGGGTATTTCCCGGGAAATAGCAGGTTGAGGCGCCCCTGCATCCGGGCAGCATCGACTCCCCAGCCCGACTGGACCGCGATGTACTGCTTGCCGTCCACCTGGAACGACACTGGCACGCCGTTGACACCAGAGATCGTCGGATACTCCCAAAGAATTTTGCCTGAGTTCGCATCGAAGGCCCGAAACAGGCGATCGTTGGTGCCGCCAGCGAACAGCACGTCGCCCCCGGTCGCCAGCACCGGCCCCCAGTTCTGCGATGGCAGGTTCGTAGTCCACACACGTTTGCCCGTATCGATATCCCAAGCCTGCAATTCTCCGACGTGATCGGCGCCGGCGCGGATCAGCAAAACATTGGTCGTAACAGCGGTGTAACGCTCGCCAGCGACGTATTTTGGCGGCTCACCGCGCAGCTCGGTGCACAGGTTCTCGTTGGCCGGGATGTAGATAAACTTAGTCCTCGGGCTATAAGCTGCTGGCGGCCAGTCCTTGCCGCCCCATAGACTCGGGCAGAACGTTGCCGTCTTGTTCGTGCCGGGCTTGTGATCCTCATCGACGATCGGTCGCCCCGTTCCAGGCTCAACGCCCTTGAACACGTTGTGACCGACGAACGGCTGTGCAGCGATGAAGTTGATCTGGCCCGGGGTGCGCTCCAGTTGCCAGAGGTAACCGTCGCGCGCAACGTCCACGAGCCCCTTCACGGTTCTGTCCTGGTGCCTGAAGTCGACCAGGATCGGCGGCGACACTTCATCCCAATCCCAGGAATCGTTCTGGTGATATTGAAAGTGTCCCTTGATCTCGCCGGTTTTGCCGTCGAGCGCAACGACGGAGGACGTGTAGAGATTATCGCCGGGGCGCTGATCGCCCATCCAAGGGCCCCCATTCCCAGTGCCCCAGTAGGCGGTATTGGTTTCGGCGTCGTAGGTGCCAGGCAGCCAGATCGAGCCGCCCCCTGTCTTCCATTGGTCGCCCTTTGGCCAAGTCTCGCTGCCCGGCTGGCCCGGCTCCGGCACCATGTAGGTCCGCCAGACTTCTTTACCGGTGTCGGCGTCATAGGCAGCAACGAAGCCCCGCACTCCGAATTCACCGCCCGACGTGCCAAGCATAACCTTACCGTCGGCAACGAGGGGCATCAGCGACATGTAATAGCCGTTTTTGTACTCGGCGACCTTGACGGTCCACAACTCCTTGCCGGTGCGGGCATCAAGCGCGACCAGGATCGCGTCGGCCGAGGCGAAAAAGATTTTGTCGCCGAAAAGGCCCACGCCGCGATTGGTCGGGTGTAAAACAGTGAGATCTTCAGGAAGCGGACGTTTGTAGCGCCACAGAACCTTTCCGCTTTTCGCCTCGATGGCGATAAGCTGATTGCCAGGTGTCGCTACGAACATCACTCCATTATTGACGATGGGTGGCGCCTGATGGCCTTCCACCTGGCCGGTGGCAACGCTCCAGACGAGTTGCAGATTGGCGACATTCGCGGCGGTGATTTGCGACAGCGGGCTATACCCCCAACCATCATAGGTTCGACGAAACAGCAGCCAATTGCCTTCTTCCGGATTTCGCAGCCGTTCCGTCGTTACCGGCGCGTACTTCTGCAGGATGTCCGGCACTGGGCCCTGTACTGGATTATTCGACGCCGGCCCAACGGTCTGCTGCGCTGTCGCCGCGCCGAGAATAGCGACGCTCAACGCGGCCGCGCACATGCCTTGCATCAATCTGGTCTCAGCGGACATCTGCCCCTCCTTGTGGATCACTCTCAAAATTGGGACCGTCTGCCCTGCCTGCGATCGCCCGGCGTAATGTGTTCCGACGTAATGACATTGCAGGTGCGTGGTCTTGCCCGATAATATCTTAGAGCAAGCACTGGAGTGCAACATGAATCCAGCCGAGGGTCGGAACGCGGCCGCAATCTCTGGTCGGCCTTCACGGCGCGGAATCCTCGCCCTTATTCCCCTGCTCGGCTCCGGGCTTGCCGCCGGCCGTGCTGTCGCGCCCGCAAAAGCCGATCCGGCCGACGAGCGACCGAAGGCAGGAGATCATCTTGTCGCTATCGATGTGACGGAGCCGGTTGCGCTCGAACCAAAGGACATTGGCGATTCTCTGCTGCTCGCCTGGCCAATGGACCCGGCTGCCAAGCTCGTCCGCAGCGGATCGCGCCTCAACAAGGTGCTGCTGGTGCGGCTCGATCCGTCAACGCTCGTCGGGCAGACGCGTGAGCGCACAGCCGATGGTGTGGTGGCCTATTCGGCGATCTGCCCACACGCCGGGTGCGAAGTCACCGACTGGTCCGCGAGCCAGCAGATTCTCGAATGTCCATGTCATAACTCTCGATACAATCCGCGTGAGGCTGCCATGGTGATCGACGGGCCTAGTACCCGGGCGCTTGCGGCGCTGCCGCTCAAGATCGAGGACGGCAAGCTGGTCGTAGCCAGGCCTTTCATTGGACGGGTCGGCATCGCTCCCACATGAGGCCGCCATTCATGTCCAAGCCATTTGATGACGACTGGGCGGAGTCGCTTCCAGAATATTCCCGCCCTGTCGGGCCGGATCGATCCGGAGGCGAAACCCGTGCCGCGTCGAATCAGCATGGTATAGTGTGGCAATATCAGTCGAGCGTCGGAGGTCTGGCGCTCCCGAGGGACGGGCGATGGAGACGGTCTCACGACGCGCGCTGATGCAGACTATGGGAGCTGGCGCGGTAGCGCTAAGCACGCCGTTCGGCAAAAACAGCAGAGCCTTCGCGGCGCGCGGGAAGGAGATGAACATCCTCTGCTGGGAAGGCTACAACTCCGCCCAGGTACTCGATCCCTTCCGCAAGAAAGAGGGTGCGACGGTGAAGGCCGAGAGCCTGACCAACGATCCGGCTATGATAAACCGGCTGCGCTCCGGCGAGACCAATGTCTGGGACTTGATCAACGTCAACAATCCTTAGGCGCGCAAAGTGATGTGGCCAGCAAAGCTGATCAAGCCGCTGCCGCGCGATCAGTTCGAGCCTTATTTCGAGAAGATGCTTCCGGTCTTCAGGGCGCCCTATAAATGGGCGATGAGCGAGGACGGCAACGAGCTGCTCGGCATGGCCCAGCGCTTCGGCCCTTACAGCTTCGTCGTCAACACCGACAAGATCAGCCGCAAGACCGCCGAGGAACAGGGGTGGGATCTGTTCCACGATCCCAAGCTCGCGGGCCGCTACGGTGTCCAGAAATCCGACGACTGGGACGTATTCGACATCTTCCTCATCGCGGGCATCAATCCGTTCAAGGAGCATTCCGAGGACGAGATGAACACGTTCAAGGACACCGCGACTAAGGTCTTCAAGGAGGCCAAGGTGGTCAGCGACATGGCGGGGCTAAACCAGGCTTTGATCTCCGGTGAGATTGACCTCTACCTGCCCGGCGGCACTTACTCGATCTCCCCCGCGAGGGCCGGCGGCTATCCGCAAATGCGCTCCATCACGCCGCTGAAAGGCCCGATCGACGGCAAAGGCGGCGTGGCGTGGATCGAGATCACCTCGACAGTCAACAACCCAGATCTCTCGCCGCTCGCCCTGGAATTCTTGAAGTACGTCCAGGCGCCGAAGGTTGCCCACACGATCGCCTTCGCCGAAGGCACCTACAATCCGGTAACGCAGATGGGCAATCCGGAGTGCTTCGCGCTGTTCACCAAGGAGGACCTCGATGCCATCCAATGGGACAGCCTGGAGGAAGAAATGTCCCGTTGCGCGGAATACGATATCGTGCCGGAGTACAGCAAAGCGCTTGAGCTTTTGACCGCGGCCAAGCGGATGCGCAGCTGAGCGGAGAAGATAACGGTCTCGCCGCCCTCGATCCAACGTCCGGCTTGTTCTGATGGTGGGCGCCGACGATCTCAACCTTCATGTCCTTGGCGTCGGACGGGCGGGTCCTTTCCGGTTTCGCGGGAAGCGGACCAAAAATGCTCCGGGCCAGCACTCCGGTTAATGGGAACCATTGCGGACCGTTACCTTTTGCGGAGTGTCAATTCATGTGTCCAAATCGCCACAAGCCTCGGAATTCGTGGTTTGCTGAGCAGGCTACCTGCGCTTTGACAATTCCTCCGCTTAAATTCCAGCATGGGCTACGAATTCGGGGTACGAATGCACCGCTTATCTATCGCGGCAGCCGTTGTCGCCGTTTCAACCATCGCACTCACACAGATTGCATCAGCAGCCGATCAGGAACCAACCTACAAGGCTCCGCCGCCGCCCGCGCCTGTGTACAACTGGACTGGATTCTATGCCGGTCTGAATGCCGGCTATGCCGGCGCAACCAGATTGTCGCGCTCGCGGCTCGTTATGCGCTTCCGGCCATCTATTCACGGCGCGAGTTTGCCGAGGCCGGCGGTCTGATGAGCTATGGAGGCAGCATCACAGAATCATACCGTCTGGTCGGGCAGGCCACCGGTCGTGTTTTGAACGGCACTAAGCCTGCCGATCTACCTGTTCAACAGTTTACGAAAATCGAGTTTGTACTGAATCTCAACACCGCCAAGGCGCTCGGGGTTGATATACCCAAGACGCTGCTCGCTCGCGCCGACGAGGTGCTCGAGTAGCTGACTGATGAGCTTCGGCGATGAGGCGCTTGCTTTCAACTACGGCTTCCGCCGAGGCGTCCACAAGACGAGCCTCAAGCTCGTACTGGTCAGCAATCTCCAGCAAGACCGCGTGCAACGGAGCGAAGGCAACATGGCGTGCCCGATCGCGACACCGTTCCGCCAGCACGCGCCGATCATGTCTCGTAAGCATCGAGCATCCCCGTCCCGGATACGCTACAGCGGATTGCAAAGATGGGCCATGCGACTGATCGCGCGCCCTGACCTTGCGGCCTCGCGTTGGTAAAGGTAGTACGCGCAAGTCGAGGTACGAGCTATCATGCGCGCCGCGATCACCACTCCGTGGCCTAATTACTGCGCCGGAGGCCCCTGCCCCTTTATCTCGTCCGGGGATTTTCGCGCCTCCGGTATCACCTGAAGCAGCGGCTGTGGGCCCACAGCCAATTGGCCAATGAAGGGCCGGTCGTAAGCGGTGATCAGGAGCGCGGCGGCGGCTATACCGGTCGCAAACAGTCCCAAGATGATGAGCGAGGCGAGCCGGTTCTCGCTGTGCACCATTGCGATAGCGACGAGCGCGCACAACGCCTGCAGGGCGAGAAGGGACCACTTTGTCAAGTTGACTTGCGATTGGCTGATAAGGATGCGCTGACGGCGCGCGTCGAGAGCATTCTGAAGCGCGACGGTAAGTTCGCGCTGTGCGATTCGCTGGCCTGGCGTTGTGGGCGAGAGCGTCAGCGTCAACTGCAGCGCTTCGGCCAGAGCGCTGGGAATGACCTGCAGTGTAGCAATGCCCCTTGCCATCATCGGCCATTCCCGGCCCGCAGCTTCCTCGATGTAGCGCCGGATCAGGTTTTTCAGTTGCGCCTCGGGCTCGCCGGGAAAGCTTCCGCCGAGAATCTGAATGGCTCTCAATGCCCTGGCTTCGCTGCTGACCGCTGCGGAGGCACGGTCGTTGTCGCCCCAGACCTGGGCTGCCGTAAACACGACGAAAAGGCCGAAGATGATGCACAGCGGTGACAGCATGCCCGGCGACACGACCTTGAATGCGCGTGCCCGCTCGCCGACCGCAAGGGCTGAAACGAGGGCGTGGATTCCGGCCGCGGCGAGGTATGTCACGCCGAAGATCAGAATCGCCATCCAGGGTACGGGGAGCTCATGGAGCCAATTACTCATGCTGTCTCACTAGCCCGGAAATGCCTTGCCCATGCACAGTGTCCCGGTTCCGATGCTTGTATCCCTTTGCGGCACACTCTTTTACAAGCGTCAGAACCAAAGGGACAGTAGCAGGCTGTGATGCTGGTTCGTCCAGGTTTGAAATCGGCGGCCTCGGCGGCGCCACGCTGCTCGCCCTTGCCGACCAGATTATCGAATGAACCGGCGCGAGTTCATCACTCTCATTGGCGGCGCGGCGGCATGGCCGCTCGCGGCGCGGGACAGCCGTCCGCCTGCCGCGCATCGGCGTTGCTCATGGGGGCGATGAAAACGATTCCGCGATAAGGCCTCGAAGCCCACCACCCTTCGGCTCACCTTCGCGGACGGGCAAGCGTGCGATTTCAAGCGCGAGTAGGACAAGAGCCGCACGAATTGCGGCGTTCGCACCTCTCCGCGACGAAGATCAGCTCAGAGATCGGCATCGTGGCGGATGCCAGGCCGGATTCGGCATCGTCCTCGGGCATGGAAGGGTAGCCGTCGCGAGCGGGATAATGGATTGCCATGGGTAGTTCTCCCTCTTGGGGCGGAGTTCGGCACCGCGTCCATCCTGCTGACCATTTAGTCGATGCAGGCGCAGAGCAGGTTCACGCCTTGTGAACCATCGTTCTCGCTCTCAAGGGGATTCTTTTTGCGAGTACTCAGGCGAGCCTCGACGAGGCCAAGGCGGCGCTCCGGCGGCGTTGGCAGGGGCGCGCCGCCCGGCCTCAAATTCGCTCGGGTGTCCAAGGCCGGTCATCACAAAGCCAAGCCCGGTCACGACAAAGTCAAACTAACCCTAACCGTGTCGCGCGGAGACGAGGTTCTGATCCGTCCCATGCGGATCGAAGACATTCGCCTCTACCGCAACATGCTGGATCGGACCTCCGCCGACGACCTGTTCTTGCGGTTTTTTAGCGTTTCAACCGCACGCGTTCTTCGAGCCCAATCGGATAGGGGTGAATAGAGACGTGTGTTCCTCGTGTATCCGGCGCGGCAACCCAGATCTGCGCGTCAGAAACTTGGCAAGTTCTTCATCCGACGAGCCGAATAGCGCGACGGTCCGAGGCTTTAGAAGCGAACTGAGTTGAATCACCGTCGTTCCGTCCAGCCGTTCGGACAAATGCCGGGATTCTCATTAGACTACAGGCTTCGTGTCGCTTCAGAAAGGCTTTCGCCGTCTTTCGTTGCTAGTCGAAACCTCTTCGCAAGGTAGAGCGCCGGAGTCGTATCCCGCTCACTGCCGAGTACGCTTGAAATAGCTCAAATCCGGCGGCGGTTGATCCTTGAAGACCGGCATCAGTTTGCCGTCCACCCCATTGACGATGTAAGCCTCGTTGCCGACCTTGACCCAGACGTTGTCCAGCGGGCAGGTCTCGACCCGCCACACCGGCTGCGAGTCCGGGTTGCGAATCATCTTCGCGAGTTTGCCGTAGGGGCGCGTCATTGCGTGGTCGAGCACGAGGATGTCGTCATAGAGGGTGTTGCGGTCCGCCTTGTCGAGATAGAACCGCTCCTTGATGATCGTCTGATTGTCGTCGTGGAATGGGATACCCGAGACCTCATAGGCACGAGGACCGCGGAGAAATCGGGTCTCAACGTCGAGCCTGGTGTATTTTCCGTCGCCGTTCTCGTCTACCCACTTGCCGATCGAGTAACCGACGAGCGTGCGCTCGGCATCCGCCGGCCAGTCGCGGCCGTCGGTATAAATTCGCCGATACACATCGTTATTGTGGCTCGTGATCAGGTAGGTCGTGTCTGGCGCGATGACCATCTCCATCTGGTTATAGAGATTCATCAGGGCCGGCATGCCCTCCGGCATGCAGTAGGTCGATGGCCAGTTGCCGGGCTTGCCGGCGCGCTGATCGGCGATGCTCTTATCGAACACCTTTTGATATTCCGGCGTCAGCGGAGGCGGGCCGGAAAGGTCGCGCCAGTTGTTCGGCCGACCGATCCGATCCCATTGCCCGCTGAAATCCGGATACCTGTTGAAATCGACCACTTGGGCTGCCGCCGTCGCTGCCGTCAGCAGTGCGGTTGCCAGTCCGACGGTGCACGTCGAGAGTCGATAGGCCATGAACATTTCTCCGTAGGATGAGTCGAAAGTGCGATTTCGCGGGCCCACGATATCCTCTCTCAAGCACACTGGTTTATCAAGAACATCCTTCGTGCCGGCAGCAGAATCCGTGCCCGGTGGGATCGGGCGGCCGCGATCGTGTTGTCCAGCATCGGCAACACCAACTTGCTCCAGTTGCGGTAGCCGGGCGGGTTCACGGCGTGAACGATGACGGACGCGCCAGAAGTAATTGATACACAAAAGTTAGATTATAATTCCACACAGATTACATGCTCATATTCTCCTACCTCCTGACAGCGGAGCATCAAAGTAGGGTTGACCTCGATACGCTTATTAATGACACTTTTGACAGTTACGTTCCCCCATTCGGCACAGCCTCTGGTAACAGCATGTGGGGAGTTCGATCTCTCTGCACGTTGAAAGATATTGGCGATAACGAGGCAAATCGCTCGCCGCTCGGAAACTGAAGCAAAGCACGCGAAACTCATCGGGGGGTATCAATGTTCCAGGATTTTCAGGTCGCAGAGTTCCGTCGGTCGCGATTCAAGGCATTTTTGTATTCTGCCGTGGGGACGGCCTTTATTTGGAGTTTGAATGTTCCATTTGAACTGGCATCAGCACAAGGAGGCTCACAACAGGCGCCGAGCGAAATTCCCGAGATCGAGGCCGACAACGACCCGAGCGGCCAGATTGCGACCTACCAGCCGGAGGGAGCCACCATCACGGCCGATAATGCATTCTTTCAAAATCTCGGGACCAACGGACGTACCTGTTTCACTTGTCATCAACCACAGAACGGCTGGACCATAAGCGCCGCAAGCGCTCAAGCGCGGTTCAATGCGAGCGCGGGGATGGATCCTCTCTTTCGCCCGGTCGATGGCGCCACCTGTCCGACTGATAAAGTATCCAATCTCCAGCAGATGCAGCAAGCCTACCAGCTGCTGACTGGCAAAGGCCTGATCCGAATCGGCATCCCGCTTCCTCCAAACCAGTTCACTAACAATATGCAGTTCGAAGTGTCCAATGTAGACGATCCTTACAAGTGCACAAATCTGACGAATAGTACGACCGGGACGTTGTCCATGTACCGCCGCCCGCTGCCCGCGACCAATCTCGGGTTCTTGACCGCCATCATGTGGGATGGCCGCGAGCCAAGCCTGTCACAGCAGTCGATTGACGCAACCCTCGGCCACGCAGAAGCGGCATCGTCGCCGACCCCGGACCAACAGGATCAGATCGTCACCTTTGAAACTGGCATCTTCACTGCACAAGTGTTCGATAATACAGCCCAGGGATTGAATGATAAGGGCGCGAAAGGCGGTCCGGTAGCGCTCTCTTTTGAAGTCGCCAACTTTTTCATCGGCGTGAACGATCCGGTGGGCTTAAATCCCAAGAACAAGCGCTTCGACCCCAATATCTTCAACCTCTACAAGTCACCCAATGGGTTGGGCCTCCAAGACGCCGAAATGGTGCAGCGCAGGTCGATCGCGCGCGGCGAGAACGTGTTCAACACCGCGGACATCAATATCACTGGGGTCGCCGGCCTCAACGATGCCCTCGGTATGGATACCGTTCCCGGCTATTGTGGTACTTGCCACGACACGCCTAATGTCGGCAATCATTCGGTGAAGGCTCCGCTCAACGTCGGTGTTGCCAATGCGGGAGCCAACGCGCCTCCGGGTCTCGACATTTCGGGGTTGCCGGTTTTCACTCTCAAATGTACCGCCGGCCCGCTCGCAGGACAGACTTTCGTCGTCACCGACCCGGGGCGCGCATTGATCACCGGTAATTGTGCCGACATCGGCAAGGTTAAAGGGCCCATACTGCGCGGGCTGGCCGCGCGGGCTCCATATTTCCACAACGGCTCGGCAGCCACTCTGATGGACGTGGTGAATTTCTATGACAGGCGCTTCAATATCGGGTTCACGGACCAGCAGAAGCAGGACTTGGTCAATTTTCTCAACGCTCTCTAATTTGTTGAAGGCGGAATCGAGCCCCGTCCCTTCCTCCGGCCGCCTCAAGCTCCAAAATCCGCGAAGTGATCGGCCCATCACGAACGCAGATCGGCGGCCTGATGTCTGCACCGGGTCAAACCCGGAATCGCGCGAGGTCTTCGCGCGTGTTCGACAAATCGGGCAGGCGGATGGACGTTGTGTGCGGGGCCTTCGTGGCGTAGGGTGGGCGAAATTGCGCTTGGCCGTTGCCCACGCGGACACGCGGCAACAGGCGATCTTGCCCACCCGACAAGACTCGAAGGACAACGTAACGGAAGGTCTCAACTGGGAGGACCGCAATGAAGATGAAGGCAATAATTCTGGCGGGATTGCTGGGCTCGACGATGTTTGCGAGCGCTGCACTTGCCGCTGACACAACCAAGGTGCCGCTGGTGACTGCTGCCAGGCAAGGGGACCGCGAAGCCGTGCGTTCCTTGTTGAACGGCATCCCGCAGAAAGTGATCGCCGGGCCTGAGGGCGCAGCAGCATTGGTCTGGGCCGTCTCCCACAACGATCCGGAGATGGTTGATCTTCTTGTGCGCGCCGGCGCGGACGTGAAGGCCGCGAATGATTTCGGCGCAACGCCGCTTTATGCAGCGGCGGCGAACCCGGATTCGGCCCTGGTCAAGAAGTTCCTGGCCGCGGGCGCCGATGCTAACGCGGCTCTTCTGTCGGGCGAAACGCCGCTTATGGAAGCCGCCTACCGCGGCAATCTTGATACCGTGCGTGCGTTGCTGGCCGCCAAAGCCGATCCCAACGCAAAGGAAACGAAAGGCGGTCAAACCGCGCTGATGTGGGCGGTTCAGCAAGGCCAGACACCGATCGTTCAGGAATTGGTGCGGGCGGGCGCTGACGTCAATGAAGCTTCGAAAACCGGATTCACACCGCTGATGTTTGCCGCCCAGCACGGCGAGATCGGCGATGCCGGCGATGTGGATGCCGCCCGCATTCTGGTTTCAGCGGGCGCGCAAGTGAATGCCGTCGAGCCGAACTCGAAGCTCACGCCGTTGATCGTCGCCAGCGGCATGGTCCACACCAAGGTGGTGGAACTGCTGCTCGATAACGGCGCCGATCCGAATCATGTGGAGCAAATCGGTTACACGGCTCTGGCTTGGGTCGTGCGGGATGGGACCTACGGAATCGATTACGCGAACAAGGACAAGGTCGTCGACATCGTCAAGTTGCTTCTCAAGCACGGCGCCGATCCGAACTTTCGAATGATGAACCCGAAGTCCAGGACCTCTACCGACATTTCGCTGACCGGCGCCACGCCGCTCGTGTTGGCCGCGGAAACCAACAACACTGCTGCGGTCAAGGCCTTGATGGAAGGTGGTGCGGATCCGAAGGCCACGACTGTTCAAGGGACGAACGCCGCGATGATGGCCGCCGGCGCGGCGGTCTCCGTCCAACACATGCGGAACCCCGAAGAACGGGCGATGGCGGTCGACACCGTCAGGCTCCTGATCGAGCAGGGAGGGGTCGATGTGAATGCGGTCGGACAGTACGGCTGGACTGCGCTGCACGCGGCCACCTACCAGGGCATGACCGACGTCATGAGCTACCTGATCAGCAAGGGCGCGGACGTCAATCAGATGGACGTGTTCGGGCAGACGCCGCTCAGCATCTCGCTCGCGGTCCTCACGCAGGACATCGGCGCTCGCCGGCCGCTGATCCCGCGCCGCTATCGCAAGGAAGTCGCCGAACTCCTCCTCAAGGCGGGCGCAACGCCGCTTGACAAGTCCGGTGTCGTGGTCGTCCTCCAGCGCACTGGGGATGAAACCCTGGGCCGGGAAAATGCTAATGAAGAGCAATAACTAATTTGCTGGCGAGCATCGCACAATCGGTGCTCGTCAGGTTTGCGTCTCGCACGCGGGCCCTGGCGTCAGCCTGCGTAGGGCCGGCGTCCGAAAGACTTAACAGTAAGGGACATCAGTAGATCGCAGGCATCGTAGGGTGTGCAAAAACGCCCTGTGAGATGCTAGAAAAACGCGCACGGCCTCAGGGGCGATTTTGCGCACGCGGTCGCTCTCTCGATCGGGCCAGGTGAGCAGAGTCGCCCCGACCGGTCGAGGGCGAATTGGCCCGCCCTTGCGAAAGTAAACTCGGCCGTCATTTTGCGAGCGTTGCACCCGGGCCATTTTCCCGTGAACTGGCTCCAGCCCAACTGAGATCGAGGAGCCAACTACGAAGGCGCGAAGCGGGAATCTGGCAACGACGGTTTTGGAAGCACGCGATCCGCGACGACGCCGACCTCGAGCGTCACGTCGATTACATCCATTTCAATCCGGTGAAGCACGGATACGTCAATCGGGTTTGCGACTGGCCTTACAGCAGTTTCCACCAATACGTGAAGGACGGTTTGTTACCTTCCGACTGGGGCGGCGATCTGGATGCGTGTCTACATGCGCAGCAAGATCATCAAACACAACAAGGACATTTTCGAACGGCTAGATGATACATTCGGCGTCTTGGAGAGATTACACATCTATTGAACGCAGCGCGCGCAGGGACAGTTCGGCGTATGCCGAGACGGCGAGATGTGAAGCAGGTCGGTTGTCAGGCCGAATGTGAATGGTGCCGCGTATAATGGCGATGGCTCTCTGCCGACATCTTTCGGTGGGATTTCTCCAGATGCCCCGCATCATTATTGGCCAAAATGATCCTCTTTGTTTTGAGGCTCCGCCGAGCTGGGGCAAAGTCGCCGCGAGCTTGACGCAAGTGCCGGGGACCAGGACGCTCGATCGACACTGCTGCCTCGCCAGCCCCATGAGGTCCAATGGTTGACGGGTCCTCAGGTTTGTTGACAGCCGCAGCAACCCTGATCGCCGCCGCCAGGTTCTGGATAATCGAGTTGCCGACCTTGAACATCTCCTCAAGCAGAAGCGGCCCATCCCCTGTGATTGTCTTGCGTAGCGGATTATCCGGTAAAACCATCTTGATCCGTGTCGCTTGGCAATGATTCCATTCTGTTTTGCTGGTGAATCGATAGGGACAAATGATGCCATGCCTGCCGGCAATGTCATGCCAGAGCTTTGCTTCCTTGGAGCCAGGCTCGCCTATTCCAGACATATCCACAGCAAGTCCATACGCGTGCAGCGACTTGAACTTGTCCAAGAAACCACCGATCCCGAAGGCAGGCGGTCGGTAAGCAGAAAAGATGCCAGCAGACGGCAGCCCTGATTGTCTTGCTTCGCGGATTGCGCTTGCAAGTCGAGCGACAAATCCGGGATTTAGTCGCGCGATGGCGATATCCGGCCCTTGCCGCATCATCGTGGAGCCGGGACTGGCAGTCTCAAGCAGGTAAGACTGGTCATCCTGCTCCGCCGTCTGTCCTTGAAACTCGCACGGAACAATCTGAACGACCTGCTCCTCGGCTGCAGGGGGCGAAGTTTTTTCAGCACAGCCTGACTGTGGCTCTTTGATGAGGGCCGACAGGTCTAACGAACTGGAATATGCAGCGAACGATGCGCAGAATACCGGCGTTGCAATCAGGGTTCTAAGAACCAACAAAACGAGGGCGGATCGTGACACAGCCGGGACCTCCGAAGCGCAGGTATGACGGGGGTGAGCACGATGGACTACGTAGCAGCGGAGTCGGGCCTCCTGGCGGATGGATACAGCCCGGCGAGCGAATAGTCCGTTACCCAAAAAACACAGCGGCCGAAAATCGACACATATCCGCAAATAATACAATGAACTCATTAGCGCGGGCCCAGCCGCGGAAGGATGCATCCCTCTTCATGGAGCCTTCGCTCGCCATTTTGCCGCGATCCACCGCCTGCTTCCGCTCGGAGTCTGCGGCGTGGTGATGAATCTCTTCAGCGGGATGCTGATCCTCCAGGCCGATTCGTCCCGCTACTTGAACGAGATCACCTCCGTGCCGAAAGTGATTTTCATCACCATCGGCGGCATTGCGGTTCTGTATTTCTCGCTTTCCGAACGACTTTGGAACGTCAAGGCCGGAGAGGATGCGCCGATGGCCGCCAAGTGGGTGGCCGCTGTGGTTCTCCTGTCCTGGGCCGGCGTAATCATGGGCGGCCGGCTCCTGCCCTACGTATGAAACAAAGGAGAGCGCCGCGCGCCGGGTAGGGCGAAGCGGCCGCTTCGCGCGTGGCGCTCTTTGCCCATGTTGTTGCCTGCTAACTCGGTATTCGTAGGGTGGGCAAAATCGCGTGCGCTAGCTTTTCCAGGCGCACGGCAGTTGAGGCGATTTTGCCCACGCGGTCCCTCTGTCAAAGCAAGGACCGCGTGGGCACGGCGCGCGGGAGACCGTGCGAAATCGCGAACTCCGTGGCGCGCCTTTGCCCACCCTACCAAGCCGCTAACTCGGTAATTCGTAGGGTGGGCAAAAATCGCACGCGCCAGCTTTGAGCTGGCTCGACAGCGGTGTCCGGCCGCGGCATGCTGGCGAGACAGGCCGGAGCGGGAACATGCCGGGAGGCGAATCGAATGACGTTCGCGGGCGCCGTGGACGCGCCACAGCGGCGCCCGAGAACGACGGCACCTGCAAACTGAGTCCCGACGCTGCCCGGGGATGGGCAGCGTTCGCACTGGTGGCGGCGATCTGGCTTGCTGCCGCGGCGGCCTGGATCATCAGCGACACCGTCGTTCCCTGGGACTCGAAAAATCAATTCTACGCATTCTTCCGGTTTCTTGCTTCAGCTGTTCATTCCGGCGCCTCGCCGTTCTGGAATCCCTATCATTACGGCGGCCATCCGGCGGCGGCGGATCCGCAGTCGCTGATATTCGCGCCATTGTTCGCCTTGTGGGCATTGGTGGACGAAGCGCCGTCGCTGCGAGCCTTCGATCTTCTCGTCTATGCGCATCTTCTGATCGGCGGTCTGGCAATGGCCGCAATCGGCGTGCGGGCGCGCTGGCCGGTTGCCGCTTCCGTCATGGCCGCGGCGATATTCATGTTCGGCGGCGCAGCCGCAGGCCGGCTTCAACACACCGGGATCATTGTGACTTACGGTTTCTTTCCGCTCGCTCTGCTGCTTCTGCAACTCGCGCTTGAACGGCGCTCGCTCGCCATTGCGGCGGCGTTCGCGGTGGTGGCATCGGCGCTGGCGCTGGGACGCAACCAGGTGGCGCTTCTGCTTTCGGCGGTTCTTGTTGCCGCCGCAATTGCCAGTGTGGTCGTGGCGGAGCAGCCGCTGCGTTACCTGCGCGCCCGCCTGGGCGTGTTCGCCGTCATGGCCGTCATCGGGTTTGCGCTCCTCGCCGTTCCGATGCTCCTGACGCTGCAGTTCGCAGCGCTGTCGAATCGGCCGGAGATTCCCCTCGACGACGCGCTCAAGGGCTCCCTCTATCCGGCGGCGCTCGCCCAGCTGATGATCGCTGATATCTTCGGGTCGCACGGCCAATATTGGGGACCCGGATGGCGAACGGTTCCCGACCTCGCCTATACCGACGATTCGTTCAATTACCTGTTCGTGGGATCGATACCGATCCTGCTGCTGCTTTGGTTCGGGTTTGCCGGCGGCAGCGCGTTCCGACGCGGCCGCCGATTGGTTACCGGCGTGCTCGCGGCGGCGCTCCTTTACGCGCTCGGCGGTTACACCCCGGCTTTCTCCTGGGCGTTCGAGTGGGTTCCGGGAATCGACGAATTCCGGCGTCCGCTTGACGCCAATTTCGTGTTCGTCGCGGCGCTCGCCCTGCTCGCGGGACATCTCCTCGCCGATTATGTGCGCGCCGGCATGCCGCGCCAGCATCCCGCCGCAAATCTCGTTGTCGGCGGCTGTGCGCTTGCGATGCTTGTCTCGGGCGTCCTGTTCCTGGGACGGTCGGGCCACATCGGCTTCGGCCTTTTCGAAGTCGTCAAGGCGGCGCCGCTGCCGATCGGCGTCATTGCGATGATCGCACTAGCGCGCACCCCGCGCGCCCGCGCCGTGGTGGCCGCCATGGTGGCACTGCTGGCAGTCGCAGACCTCATGTGGTGGAACGTCGCGTTCCGGCTCAACGCGCAGAGCCGCAGCGAATACGCCGTGCTCGATCGCCCGAACCTTGCCGATAAGGAGGTGTTGGATGTGCTGGATCGGGTCATCGGGGAGCGCCGGAAGGAGGGCGAGCGTCCGCGCATCGAAGTGGTGGGGCTGGGCGGCCAGTGGCAGAACCTGGCGATGGTGCGCGGCTTCGAGGCAATCAACGGCTACAACCCCCTGCGCATCGGAGCCTATGATCGCCTGGTATCTCCGGGCGAGGCCAACTGGCTCATCGGCATGCGAGAGTTCCCTCCATCATTCGACAGCTACGACTGCGCACTTGCGCGTGCGCTCGGGCTCGAATTTGTCGTGCTCGATCGGCCGATCGAGGAAGTACCGCATCTGGCCCGACGCCCCGTTGCCGACGTGCTGATGCCGGGACCGAAAGTATGGATTTATCGCCTGCGCGATCCGTCTCCGCGCATCGAATTCACCCGTCACATCGAGGTCGCCGATACCGAGGGCATTGGCGCCGGCGGGCAATTGCTGGAGAGCCCGTCGCCCGATCGGGTGCTCATCGATGACGAAACGCCGCCGTCTCATCGCTATGATGTCGCGGCGGGGAGTACCAGCGCCGGGCAGGCCCGGATCGTTGCGTGGCGGCCGGACCGGGTCGAGATCGAGGCCGACAGCGAACTGGGCGGCATGCTTGCGCTGCACGACATCTGGTATCCGGGCTGGATCGCCGAGATCGACGGCGTGCGCGCGCCCATTCTGCACGCCGATGTTCTCTTTCGTGCCGTTGAAATTCCGCCCGGGCCGCATCGCGTAATCTTCCGCTTCGCCCCGTTTGCAATCGCGAACCTGCGGGCCGCGCTTAAACTGGTGTTGCGCGGCGGCGACCGCGACGGTGAATTCACGGATAGAAATCATGATTAGTATACGTTCCGATCACCGAACCCCCTCACCCCAACCCTCTCCCCCAAAGCGCGTAGAAGACGCGCGTAAACGCGCTGATGAGGGAGAGGGAGCGAACCGAGCTCGTGGCGACTTTGTGCCTCAATCACAACGCCAGGGATTCAATTCGACTGGAAGAACGTGCTCGAAGCTCCAAGGCAATGCGATGCGATACATTATCTTCTGCCTCGCCGCTTTCCTTGGCTTTGTTCAGCCCTTGGCTGCGCAGCACTGGCCGACCAAGTCGATCACCATGGTGGTGCCGTTCCCACCCGGTCCCGCGCTCGACCTCGTGGCGCGACTGCTTGGGCAAAAGCTGGGCGAGTCGGTTGGGGTTCCGGTCATCGTTGAAAACCGTACCGGCGCCAACGGCACCATCGGTTCGCATCTGGTCGCGCGCGCTGCTCCGGACGGCGCAACGCTGCTCGCCACCACGGCATCCACTCACGTCACGGCCGTGCATCTGATGAAGAACCTGCCTTACGATCCGGTGAGGGATTTCTCAGCCATCGCTGCACTGGTCGAGCCGGTCACCTGTCTCGTGGTCAATACGAGCCTGCCGGTGAACTCGGTCGGCGATCTCATTGCCTATGCCAAGGCTCGTCCGGGCGAGCTGTCCTATGGCTCTTCCGGAGTCGGCTCGGTGTTCCATCTCATGGGCGAACTCTTCAACGAAACGGCCGGCGTGAAGATCAACCACGTACCCTATCGCGGCGTTGCGCCCGCGCTCCAGGACGTCGTCGCCGGCCATATCCCGATGGCCTTTCTCTCGATTTCGAATGCGCTTGCACTTGCCGAGGCGAGGAGCATCAAAATCCTTGCCGTGCTCGAACCGATGCGGTTTGCGGGGCGACCGGACATCCCGTCGATGTCGGAGATCGTTCCGGCATTCCGCAAGCCGTCCTCATGGTTCGGTTTGTTTGGGCCGCCGGGTCTTCCCGACCCGCTGGTGCGCAGGCTCAACGCCGAGGCTCTCGCGGCTCTCGATGCGCCGGACGTGCGCAGGAGGCTCGACGAAAACGGCATGGCGGTGATCGGCGGAAGCCCCGAGCAGTTCGCGGCTCTGATCGCCGACGGCATCGCGCGTTACGGCGCGATCATCAAGGCGGCCGGGATTGCGCCCGAATAACGCGTCCGCAACTATGGACTCTTGTGAATCCAGCTGTCGCCGACCTTTACATAGGCGCGTTTGACTGCTGCCCAGGCGATGCGATGCGCGGCCTCCTCCACACGCGGGTCGCCGGCATGCGCCGCATAGGCGTGGTTGAAGGCTTCGCGGTAGATATCCTGCGCGTGCGGCGGCAGATGACGCTGGACGGTCGGCGGAAGATCCGCATTTATTCTGTAGGGCATCGGATTTTGTTTCAGGTGCTTGAACGGCTGGTCTATTCTAAAGGGCGTTATTCTGTCGTTTCAAACTCAACAGGCAAATGGGCAGGGGAGGTTCTCAGCGTGCGTACCACTGCAATCGCGGGCGCGGCGGCTATTGCGCTTATCGTCACTGGCGCAGGTATCGCGCCGCTGCAGGCTCAGGCGCCGGCGAGCACGGTCAGTGCGTTCGAGGGCGCGCGCCTGATCATGGGCGACGGACGCGTCGTCGAGAACGGCACGATCGTCATCGAAGGCACGAAGATCGCCCAGGTGGGCACGGCCGCCGAGATTCGCGTGCCGCCAGGTGCGGCGCGCGTGAGCCTTGCCGGCAAGACCATTATCCCGGCGCTCATCGATACGCACACCCATCCAAGTCACACCGCCGAAGCGCTCGCGCTCGATCTGGAGCAGCGTGCCTATTACGGCGTCGGCGCGATCATGAGTCTTGGCCAGGATGACTCGCTCGACCTGCTCGCAATGCGCAATGAAATCGTCCCCGGCCGCGCCCGCTATTTCAGCGTCGGGCGCGGGATTACTTCGCCGCTGCCGGGCTGCTCGACCGCCCCCTACTGGGTCACGTCCGAAGCGGAGGGACGCAAGGCGGTACGGGAGCTGGCGGCGCACAAGGTCGACATCATCAAGATCTTCGTTGACGATTGGGGGCGGTGGCACCACAAGAAGCTCACGCCGGCGATCTACGGCGCCATCATCGAAGAGGCGCACAGCCAAGGGCTTCGGGTGACCGCGCACATGCGCGAACTCGAAGACGCCAAGGGGCTGTTGCGGGCCGGCGTGGATGCGTTTGCGCACAGCGTTCGTGACCGCGACATCGACGATGAGGGGCTCGCTTTGTTCAAGCAGCGCGCGAATCTCGTCGTCAATCCCAACCTGCCGGAACGCGGCGTCAAGGTGGATTTGAGCTGGCTGCGCGCAAGCATGACGCCCGCCGAAATGGCGGCACTGGAAAAACGCAATGTCGATGATCCCAAGCGCCAAGCCGCCTTCGCCATTCAGGCCCGCAATACCGCCAGGCTGAGCGCGGCCGGCATTCCTCTCGTGCTCGGCACCGACGGCAACAGGCCCTATGGGCCGCACGAGGAAATGCAGGACATGGTGATTGCCGGATTGACGCCGATGCAGGTCATCATTGCGGCGACGCGAAATGCCGCCGAATTCATCCGCATCCCCGACATGGGCACCTTGGACGCGGGCAAGAGCGCCGACTTTGTCGTTCTCGACGCCAACCCGCTCGATGACATCGCCAACACCCGCCACATATCGGCCGTCTATCTGCGCGGCGCCGCCGTCGACCGCGGACCAGGCCGCGGCGGCGGAGTGCATGAGGGCACGCCGCTTTGCCGGTAGTCAGCGACGACCGTCACGAATTACGGCATGCTGCCGATGCAGTGGGACGCCGCACATCCGGGCTTGCAGCGATGAGGGCGAATCGTTACTCCGCGACGATCTTCTTCGCAGCTTCCACGATATCGGCCGGCGTGGCGTAGATATCCTCGACGACCTTGAGCGCCTCTTGCCCGGTTTTGGGCGAAACCGGAAGCCTCAGCTTCTGCGCCTCGGCGATGAATTCCGGATCGGCCATGGTGGCGTTGAAGGCGTCGCGCAGGATGCGAATGCGATCGGCCGGAACACCAAGCGAGGCGATGAACGGCCGCCCGACCTGGCCCGACTCGACCAGGAGATTGATGATCTTACGATCGTGGTCGTTCGGCGCGATATCGACCACATAGGGCACTTCCGCCGAGAGGTCGGGCGGCACCACCGGAGCGGAGCGCGTGATCGGCACAATCTTGTGCCCTTCGATCCATTCCGTCGGCACGCTGCTCCAGGCGCCGCAAATGCCGTCGATCTCGCCGCGCTCCATGGCCAGCCGCTCCTCGGCGCTTCCCGGGTAGCCTGAGACCTGCTGGATGTGCACGCCAAATATGTTCTTGAGAATGTGCTGGTTCACGTCGCTCGAACTGCCGACGGCGGTGCGCCCCATGTGGACCACCGGACGCGCCTTGAGTTCGGCGAGCGTCTTCGGACCGAAGGCATGCCAGACATAGCAGACCGTGAGATCCTGGCTGATGCTGCCGATCCAATTGAACTTGCGGAAATCGACCCTGATCCTGGCGGGATCGAGCCTGGAATCTCCGATGCTGCCGAAATTGAAAGTATCGATGACGGTCCCGTCCTTGGGCGCGGCCGCGTTGAGATACTGCACCGATTTGATGCCGGCAGCGCCGGGCATGTTCTGCACGATGACGGTCGGATTGCCCGGAATGTGACGGCCGATATGGCGGGCGAGCACCCGCGCATTGACGTCGAACCCGCCGCCCGTTGTAAAGCCGACCACGATCGTGAGCGTCTTGCCCTTGTAGAAATCCTGCGCAGCCGCGGCAGCAATGCCTGCCAAAGCGCAGAGCACGAAGCTGATCGAGTGAATAACGCCGCGATAAATCATCGGGATATCGCCTCTTGTGAGCGGAAAGCGTTGCTGCAATCATAATACGGACGAGGCCGGATCATGGTCAATAACGCCACGGATGGCGCAATGTTCGAGGGATTCATCCCCGGGCCCAAGCTCGGCTGTTCGCAGCCGGGAGCCGTGAACGCGTGGGCGCCGATCGAGGGCCACAGCCGCTTGTTCGCGACCGCATAGGTTCGAAATGAAAATTACTTGCGTCGGAACGGATGCAGCCGCTCTCTATCTCGGCATCCTGCTCAAGCGGAGAGGTTGCGAGCATACGGTGCGCTTCGTTGAGACCGGCGACGTCGACCCGGCCTGCCTCCCGGTCTCGATCCTCTGCAACCCGCTCAAGCCGCGGCTCGATCTCGAAGACGCCGAGACGCGTGACGATCTGATGCAAGCGCTTGCCTGGTTCGACAAGGTAACGGTTGGCACGGAGGACAAGGCGCTCTCGATCGGCGGCTTGCGATATGCCGCTGTCGATCCGGTCGCGGTCGCCGAGATCCTCAGACGCCGCGCGCTTGCGCTCGGCTGTGAGTTCGTGCAGCGGTCCGTCACTGATGAAGATCGCCGGTCGGACGTCCTCATTGCTGCCGATGGTGCGAACAGCGCGTTGCGAAATGCGACCACGGGGTTCAAGACCACGCTGGGCCGCAGCACTAATCGGTTCGTCGCATTCACGTCGAGCGAACAGCGCGATGCGCTGAACTACGCATTCCGGACCCCGTCGCATGGCATCTTCCGTGCTTTTGCGCTTCCGCGCGGCCGCGACGGCTCCTGCGTGATCGTGGAAACGCCGGCGGAAGTGCTGCGCCGGAGCGGACTCGACCGGGCGCCGCCCGAATGCATCATCGCCTATTGCCGCAAGCTCTTTTCCGTCGCGCTCGATCACATCATCGGAACCGGCGACGGTACGGTTTGGCGTAGCTTCACGACCGTGCGCAACCGGCCGTGGCATGCGGAGCGCATCGGCCTCCTTGGCCGGGCCGCCTATACTTCGTATTTCTCCATTGGTCTCGATCTGCGGTCAAGCCTGGAAGACGCCGAGGTACTGGCGCGAGAGCTGTGCTCAGGGGCACCCCCCGCGGAGGCGCTGGCGGCATTCGAGGCCGCACGGCGCCCCAAAGCCGAAAGCCTCCAGCGCGCGAGCGCCGCAAGCCTCACCTGGTTCGAGCATGTCCGCCGCTATGCCGGAAAACCATTCGAGCAATTTGTTTTTTCGCTGCTGACCAGCAGCATGCGCGTGACCTATGCGCGCATCGAAAAGGCCGCGCCCGATCTCGTGCGCGCCCTCGATGCGCAGATCGCCGGCCCGGCGCAGGGGAGCAACCGTCCGCCGCCGCCGATGTTTGCGCCCTATCGCCTGCGCGAACTGGAATTTGCCAACCGCATCGTCGTCTCGCCGATGTGCATGTATTCGGCCAGGGACGGCACAGTGAATGATTTTCATCTGGTGCATCTGGGAAGCCGCGCCGTCGGCGGGGCCGGCCTCGTGATCACGGAGATGACCGATGTATTGCCGGAGGGCCGCATCAGTCTGCATTGCGCCGGGATGTATGCGCCCGATCACGTTCCGGCGTGGAAACGCGTCGTCGATTTCGTGCATACCCATACCGATTCCAAGGTAGCGGTTCAGCTGGCGCATGCCGGCCGCAAGGGTTCGTTGACGCGTTCGTGGGAAGGCCACAAGCCGCTTGGGGAGGCCAATTGGGAAATCGTCGCGCCCTCGCCAATCCCGTTCGCGGAGGGCCGGCAAGTACCGCGAGAAATGACGCGAGCCGACATGGACAAGGTGCTCGACGCCTTCGTGCGTGCGACCGAGATGGCCGAGGCCGCAGGCTTCGACGTGGTCGAACTGCATTTCGCGCATGGCTATCTGCTCTCGTCCTTCATCTCGCCCCTCAGCAATAGGCGAGGCGACGAATACGGCGGCCCGCTTGAAAACCGGATGCGGTTTCCGCTCGAAGTATTCCGCGCCGTGCGCGCCGCCTGGCCGGCGGAAAAGCCGATTTCCACGCGCATCTCGGCGGTCGATTTGGTCGACGGCGGCAACACGATCGAGGACGGCATCGAGATCGGCCGAATGCTGCATGAGGCCGGCAACGATATCCTGGCGGTCTCGGCAGGCGGCGTTTCGAACGTGCAGCGTCCGCCGGAAGGCCGCGCCTTTCAGGCGACGTTCAGCGATCAGATCCGCAACGAGCTGAACATTCCGACGATGGCGGTCGGCGGCCTGGTAAGCCACGGCGACATCAACACCATCATCGCGGCGGGACGCGCCGACATGTGCGCGCTGGCGCGCGGCTATCTCGAAGACGCCTATTTCGCCCGCCATGCGGCGCGCGAGCAAAACTATGCCGGCCTCAAATGGCCCAACCAGTATCGTCGCGCCGCTGAAATTCAGCTGCGCGGTGCGTAGGAGAGGTGCCGCAGTGCGAACTGTCGTAGGGTGGGCAAAGGCGCGCGCGCCTGAGCGCGCGCGCCGTGCCCACGCGTACACCCGCTCGAACGCGTGGGCACGGCGCTCTGCCGTGCATTTCGCGATATTGGAGCTCGTTGATCGCGCCTTTGCCCACCCTACACAGCAAATTCACGATGCGATTTTGCCCACCCTACAGGCAGCCTTCGCGGCACTTGCAATTACATCCGCAGCTTACGCGCAGCCCGCCGAAAGCTTCGCCGGCAAGACTATCCGGCTCTATATCGGGACGAGCCCGGGCGGCGGTTACGATACATACGGACGCCTGGTTGCACGCCATATCGGGAGCAAGCTTCCCGGCAATCCTGCCGTGGTGGCGCAGAACATGCCGGGCGCCTCCTCGCTCGTTCTTGCGAATTTTCTGTTCAACCAGGCGCCGCGCGACGGGACCGCGATCGGAATCATCAATCAGTCGATGCCGACCGAGCAGTATCTTCTCGAACAGAACGTCAATTACGACGCTGCCAGGTTCAACTGGATCGGGCGCGTGACCTCCGCGGTCGAACTGCTGATCGTGTGGCATACCGTGCCGGTGACGCGTATCGAGGACGTACGCTCGCGCGAGACCATCATGGGCGGTACCGGCCCGACCTCCTCGACCGAATTCATCCCGCGTGCCCTGAACAATCTTGCCGGAATGAAATTCAAGATCATCAGCGGCTTCAAGGGGACGAGCGACGTGGCACTGGCGATGGAGCGCGGCGAGATCGAAGGCAGCGGAACCCCGCTTGAGAGCCTGAGCAGCTACCGGGCCAATTGGGTCCGCGACAGGAAAATAAGGTTGCTGTTGCAGGAGGCTGCGGCGCGCGACCCCGAATTGCCGGACGTTCCGGCCATGGTCGAAATGGGTCCGACTGAGGAGGCTCGGCAGATCCTCCGATTTTTCGCAACCGGTTCCGCGATCGGCCGCTCGATCGTGGCGCCGCCCGCGATGGCGCCGCAAACAGTGAACACACTGCGGCGCGCCTTCGATGCGATGTTCGCCGATCCCGCCTTTCTCAATGATATCCAGGGGGCCGGGATTGTGGTCAAGCCGATGACCGGCGAGCGCCTGCAGGCCGCCGTTGCCGATGTCGGGAAATTCCCTCCGGCTCTGGTCCAGAAAGCCCGTCGCGCACGGGAGAAACCTTAGCGGGGGCAGCGAAGGAGGAAACACATGTCTAGAATTTTGCTGATTGCAGTCGCAACCGCGGCTGGGCTCTCGTTCTCCGTCGTCAGCGTCCAGGCTCAGCGCACCGACACTGACGTCGACGAAGGGCTCATCAGTCCAGGGAAGTCAACTTCGCAGCAGCGCAATCAGGCGACGACGACGCGCACGCGGACCAGCGTCGACCAAAATCCGCGCGCACGCGGTCGTAACAAAGCGGGGTCGGATTGCCGCCCAGCCGGGTCGCGCCGCTGCAGCACGCCCGCATCCCGCTGACCTGCCGGCCCGCGATACAATTGTCGCAGGGCCCGGAGGCGGGCTTGCTTTTCCCACGTTACTTCACAGATATCCGCGTGCGACGGACGCAAGCCGCGTCCCGTCGCGTTTCCTCCCTGACTTGGGCCGCCTGGAAACCGGGCGGCCTCCTTTTTGGATTAGCAGCTTTCGATCCGGATCATTACAAAACGTTCACCTTGTCGTCTCAACAGTGGTCTCGCTCGAGCTCATTGCCGTCCACGTCTTCATCAGCTCGAGGGGCAGCGGGAACACGACAGTCGAGGTCCGCTCTCCGGCAATATCGAACAGCGTGGCAAGATAGCGCAGCTGCATCGCCTGCGGCACCGGCGCAAGAATCCGCGCCGCGTCGAGAAGCTTCTGCGCGGCCTGCTGTTCGCCTTCCGCATTGATGATCTTGGCGCGGCGGCTGCGCTCGGCCTCGGCCTGGCGAGCGATTGCACGCACCATGCTCTCGTCGAGATCGATGCGTTTGATTTCGACGTTGGAAACCTTCACGCCCCAGGCTTCCGTCTGCTTGTCGAGGACGTCCTGGATGTCGGCATTGAGCTTGTCGCGTTCGGCAAGCATCTCGTCGAGATCGTGCTTGCCCAGCACCCAGCGCAGTGTGGTTTGCGCGAGCTGGCTCGTCGCCACCAGATAGTTGCTCACCTGAATGATGGCCCGCTCGGCATCGACGACGCGGGAGTAGATGACGGCATTGACCTTGACTGAGACGTTATCGCGGGAAATCACGTCCTGCGGCGGGACCTCATCGACGACGACCCGCAAATCTACCCGGACCATCTGCTGGATGAACGGCAGCAGCAGAAACAAGCCCGGCCCCTTGGTGCCCGTATAGCGGCCGAGGGTGAATACGACGCCGCGTTCGTATTCGCGCAGGATGCGGATCGAGGAATACAAGACGATGACGACGAAAATGGCGATGACGATGATTGCAACTACGGAAACCGGAAGCATGGTGTCTCCTCCCCTTTTAGCGTAGCCCGGATTGGAGCCTGCCCGGCACAATCGCGTTGACAGGCGCTTTCGCCGCAAAGGGCAAGCTCCAATGCGGGTCACCCCAGGCTCGGCCCCGGATTGCGCGATCGCGCTCCGGGATTGCCGTTGATTAGGTGCAGCGTCTGCGCGATCACGGCAATCCGGGCTACAAAGGCTGCTCTTAACGTAGCCCGGATTGGAGCTTGCCCGGCACAATCGCGTTGACAGGCGCTTTCGCCGCAAGGGGCAAGCTCCAATCCGGGTCACCCCAGGCTCGGCCCCGGATTGCGCGATCGCGCTCCGGGATTGCCGTCGGTTACGTGCAGCGTCTGCGCGATCACGGCAATCCGGGCTACAAAGGCTGCTCTTAACGTAGCCCGGATTGGAGCTTGCCCGGCACAATCGCGTTGACAGGCGCTTTCGCCGCAAAGGGCAAGCTCCAATCCGGGTCACCCACACGCCGCGTTCCCCGGATTGCGTGATCGCGCTCCGGTATTGCTGTCGGTTACGCGCAGCGTCTGCGCGGTCACGCAATCCGGGCTACGACGATCAACCCGGGCCATCATACCGATTCGACGACTAGAACGAGACCGTCGCGGCCAACGACTTTGACCCGAGTTCCCGGCGCAAGCGGAGCCGAGCCACGGGCGCGCCAGATCTCGCCGCTGACGCGAATTCGCCCTTCACGCCCCTCCCAGGACACCGTCTCGCCTTCGGCGCCAATGAGCGCCTCCTTGCCGGTGATCACGGCTCGCCGCCGCGACCGCAGCAGCATCGCAACGACGAGGATGAACAGCGCCGCGGTTGCGGCGGCAGTTCCCGCAATGACCGCCGGCGAAAGTCCAAATCCTGGAACGCCTGGCGGAAACATCATGATCGCCCCGATCAGGAAGGCAATGATGCCGCCCACGCCAAGGAGCCCGAACGCGCCGATATGGGCTTCCGCCACCATCAGGCCGAGACCGAGCAGCACCAAGGCAGCGCCCGCATAGTTGATCGGCAGCAGGTTGAGCGCATAGAGCGCGACCAGAAGGCTGATCGCTCCGGCAAGCCCGGGAGCGACCACGCCCGGGCTGAGGAATTCGAAGATCAGTCCATAGACGCCGATCAGCATCAGGATGAAGGCGACATTCGGATCGGTGATCACCGCAAGCAGGTCGTCGCGCCAATCCGGCCCCTCGTTGACGATGTCGAGGCCCGCAGTCATCAGGCGCTCGGGTTTTCCGGCGACCACCACGGAGCGGCCGTCGATTTTGCGTAGCAGATCGGGCACGTCGTCGGCGATCACGTCGATGACGTGAAGCTTGAGCGCCTCCGATGCCGGCAGGCTCGCGGCATTGCGCACGGCCTCCTCGGCCCATTCGACATTGCGGCCGTTGAGCTTGGCGAGGCTGCGGATATAGGCGACGGCGTCGTTGAATATCTTGCGGCCCTCCGCATCCGCGGGCTCGCTCGACTTCGGCGTCTCGCCCTTTTGCCCGGACGGTTGTTCCGGCTGTCCGCCCGGCAGAATGGGACTGCTCAATCGGACCGGTGTGGCGGCGCCGAGATTGGTGCTCGGAGCCATTGCGGCGACGGCGCATGCATAGGTGATGTAGGTTCCGGCGCTCGCCGCGCGCGCTCCGTTCGGCGCTACGTAGGCGGCGACCGGGACCGGCGAGGCGAGGATCGCGCTGATGATCTGCCGCATCGAGCTGTCGAGGCCGCCCGGCGTATTCATGCGCAAAACGATGAGGCCGTCATCGGCGGGATTGGCGGCGCGGATGTCCCGCACGATGTACTCGGCGACCGCAGGACCGATGGCGCCGTCGATGCCGAGCACGATCGCGCGCTTCGCCAGAGCTTCAGCCGGCACCAGAAGCATGGCGAGCAGTGCCGCGACCAGAATGCCGGCCGCGCGCCATCGCGCTACGCAAGTAAATCGAGTCGGGCGCAAATGCATCAGGCTCGCTCCTGAAGCCGCTGTGAACTCTCTGCTCGTCAACAGCTTCGAAAGCGGATGTTAGATCGGTTTCGTTGAAATGCGTAGGGTGGGCGAAGGCGCAACGCGCTTCAGTGCGTGCTGCCATAGCCCGTCGAAAGACGGGCGTAAACGCCCTTGATGCCCACGCGGACCGGTGCGCGTGGGCACGGCGACCCGCCCTGCGCAATCAGAGGTCGGTTTCTCCGCGGCATGTCTTTGAACATGCCTGAACCCCCGAAACGATCGGAACAGCTTGGCACGAGGGGTCTTGTGTTCAAAGGCAACCCTGCTTCAGGTCAGGTTCCTCAGTCTGCAAACAGACAATATTTCTCAGTCTGCAAACAGACAATCGGGCCCGAGCGAAGGAACCAGAGAGAAGACAATCAATAATTGAGACTCAGAATAGGAGAAAACCCATATGCGATCATTACTACCATCCGTACTACCATCCGTCGCGGCAGCGGCTGTCATGACCGCGGCACAATTGTTTATTCCGGCGGCGCAGGCGCAGAACCAAGCGCCGGCTGCGCCTGAACAGTCAAATCGGGCGGCGGACCTTTCCGATCAGAAGCTTGACGCGACGGCAGCCGCTTTGGAACAGGTGGCGGTCCTGATGCGGGAGTACCACCAGCGCCTGCAGACCGCGGATGCGTCGGAACGGCCGCAGATCGCTGAGGAGGGCAAGAGCGCGCTCAAGAAAGCGATCGAGGATCAGGGGCTCACCATCGACGAGTACAACTCGATAATCGTCGTGGCGCAGAACGATCCTGCGGTACGCGACAAGATTCTTCACCGCCTGCACCCGCCAAGCGAAGAGAAGGAATGATGGTGGCTGTGTCCCGGATGTACCGCGCTGCGCTGCGCCCGGGACACGTGCGCCATCACGGCTCTTCCGGCAGAGCGGGCACGGTCGCCGGCGGGCGGCGGTGCCTGGTCGTCTGCTCGTAATCGTAAGCGGCCTTGATCAGCAGCCCTTCGGCGAATGGGCGGGCGAGGAATTCGAGTCCGAGCGGCAGTCCATCGGCGAAAAAGCCACCCGGCACGCTGATTGCGGGGAATCCCAGGCTTGCGGCAAGCCTGCGGTTGGTGCCCGGCGTCGATGTCGGCACTGTCGCCGGCGCGTGGTCATAGGTGGCGTAGAACAACAGATCGAGCCGGCTGTCCGCCATGGCCCGCAGCACCGCTGTGCGCAAGTCATCGCGGGCAAGCATTTCGTCGAGATTGCCGAATTCATGCGTCGTATGGCCGACGCCTTTCTGGAGTCCCTCGCGGCGCCGGGCATTGACCACCGGCGAGTTGGCAAGCTCGCGAAACGAGCGGACCGGCGAATTGGGATGCGCCGCCAGGAACGCATTGATTGCGGTTTCGGGCTCATAAACTTCGCCGCCGCCTGCCCGCTTCACGAGCCCTTTGAGATCGGTGATTTCGATCGGGTCGATAACCTGCGCGCCGCGCGAGCGCATGTCGGCAACCGCCTTGGTGATTGCCGCCTGGGTCTCCTTGTAGTCGGGCTTCCCTGGATCCGTGCTGCTGTCCGTCGGCACGCGAATGATGCCGACGCGAAGGCCTTTGAGTCCATCCGGAACAAGAAAACTCGTATAAGTGGCGGGCTTCTGGCCGTAGCTCCAGGCCGTGATCGGGTCTTTTGGGTCGTAGCCGGCGATGACGTCGAGCACGATCGCGGCATCGCGTACGGTGCGGGTGATCGGGCCGAGCGTGTCGCGGGATGGGGTAATCGGAAACATTCCGGCGCGGCTGACCAGCTGAAGCGTCGGCCGCAGCCCGACCAGGTTGTTGTGGGCGGCGGGGCCGCGCACCGATCCGCCGGTGTCCTCGCCTATGCCGACTGTGCCGAAATTGGCCGCAACCCCGGCGCCGGTGCCGCATGATGAGCCGCTCGGGCTGCGGCGCGGATCATAGGCCTTGTGACAGTCGCCGAATGCAGAGCCCGAATAGGCGAATGCGAACTCGCCCATATTGGTCTTGGCGAGAATGATGGCGCCCGCTGCCTTGAGCCGCTCGACCACGGTGGCGTTGTGCTCTGGAACGAAGGTCTTGAACAGCGCCGATCCATAGGTCGTCGGCATGAAATTGGTATCGAGTTGATCCTTGACCAGGACCGGAATGCAGTGGAGCGGGCCGACAAGCGTTCCGGAGGCCTTCAGCTTGGCGTCGAGATCGGCCGCCTCCTTGAGCGCATTGGGATTGATGTTCTGGATCGCATTGAGAGCCGGGCCAGACTGATCGTAGGCCTTGATGCGGTCGATATAGGCCTGCACCAGCGCAACGCAGGAGAGCCGCCCGGCGGTAAGCTCCGCATGAATACCGTCGATAGTAGCCTCGATGAGGTGAAAGCGAGGCTGTGCGAAAGCGGCAGTGCTGATCATCGCGAGCGAAACAGTACAGGCAAGGCTTCGCCCTGCGGCTCGATTTTGTCGACGCGTCATGAAACGGTCCTCCCCGGTTGCGCATGGCTTGATGGCGGCCAGCCGGCCCGATGGACATTGTGCATCGGCCCGTCGGCGACTTAAAGTTCAACGTTGCGTCGAGAGGGTGCCATGCGGGAAACGCACGTAAGGTGGGCAAAGGCCGCCGCCCTTCTTCTTTCCGTTACTGCGGCGGCGCCACTCCGCGCCGATCCGGTCGCGGATTTCTACCGCGGCAAGCAAATGAGCTTCGTCATCCGCTCCGGGGTCGGCGGCACCTACGATCTCTATGGCCGGCTACTGGCCCATTACATGAGCCGACACATCCCCGGCAATCCCGCGATCCTGCCGATCAACATGGGGGGTGGCGGAGGCATCAAGGCCGCCAATTACATGGCCAATATTGCGCCGCGCGACGGCACGGTGCTGAGCATCGTCAGCGAAGGTCTTCCAGTCGATCAGGGGCTTGGGCTCAATCGAAGTCTTGAGGCCGATCTGCGAGCATTCAATTGGATCGGCAATCTCAATTCGGCCGGCCAGGTCGTGGTGGCGTGGCACACGTCGCCAGTCAAGACGCTCGACGACGCCATAAAGCGTGAGATCGTCATCGGGACGACGGGGGCCGGCTCGATCGCGGTGCAGATTGCAGCCGTCCTCGTCAACGAACTCGGCGCCAAATTCAAGCTGGTCGTGGGCTATGCGGACGCTTAGCACGTCAACCTCGCCATGGAGCGCGGCGAGGTCGAGGGACGTTCGTCAGGTCCCTGGCCTAGTTTCATCGCGGCAACGCCGCGCTACGTGAGCGAGAAACTCATAACCCCGCTGGTTCAGGTCGGGCTCGAAAAGGAGCCGGAATTGCCTCATGTTCCGCTGCTGAGAGATCTCGCCAGAACCGAAGAGCAGCGCCAGGTATTCGAATTCATGTCGCGGGCGGTCGCGATCGGGCGGCCGATTGCGACTACACCGGGCGTCGCGGCCGAGCGCGTCGCGGCGCTTCGGGCGGCATTCGAAGCGACGCTGGCCGATCCCGACTTCCGGGCCGATGCGGCGAAGGAGCGGCTCGAAATCCGTCCGATGACCGGCAAGGACCTCGCCGACCTGATTAATTCGGTGATCGAAACGCCAATCGCGGTGCGCGAACAGGTGAAGCGCGCGATCCAGCCCAATAATCCCAAAACCCTGCCCGGCGCCAAATTGGAGTGATGGAGGTGTTTCGTAGGGTGGGCAAAGGCGCTTCACGAGACGCCTACGGCGCGCATCGACATCGAGCGCCTTTGCCCACGCGGTTGGAAGTCGCAGAAGTTGGCCGCGTGGGCAAAATCGCCCTTGCATGTCGTTCAGGCGGCAAGCTTATCGCAGGCGATTTTGCCCACCCCACGGAGCCCCAATGGGAGTGACGAAGACACATGAGCTATCAGGATTTGATCTACGCGGTCGAGGACGGCATCGCCACGATCACGCTCAATCGCCCGGCGCGCATGAATGCGATCTCGCGCAATCTTGAAAAGGAACTGCATCGCGCCTTCGATGAGGCCGACGAAGACCGCGCGGTCCGCGTCATCATCCTGACCGGCAGCGGCACTGCATTCTGCGCCGGTTTCGATCAAGGCGCGAACAAATCCGGGCGGCGCAATTCGGATCCGGCCGGCAAATCGATCGCCGATTTCATTGAATACTGCCATCGCCGACAGAGCGGCCGCATCCTCGATTGGACTCATATGTGGCGCCTCGGCAAACCGATCATTGCGGCGGTCAACGGCTGGGCGCTTGGCGCCGGTTTCTGGTACCAGCTCGCGGCCGATATCACGATCGCATCGGAACGGGCAGTCTTTGCCCAGCCCGAGGTCAGGCACATTTCCAGCACGAGTTTTCTCTTTACTGCGTTGTGCGGCTGGAAGGCGGCGAACCGCTGGTCGCTCACCGGCGATCATTTCGACGCGCAGGAAGCCTATCGAATCGGCATGATCAACGAAGTCGTGCCGCACGAGCAGCTGATGGAACGGGCGCGCGCCCTGGGCAAGCGTATCGCGCTCGTGCCCGAGCCGTCGGTGCGGCTCAACAAGGCGGTCGCGATGCTCGGCATCCAGGCGTCTGGACTTTATTCGGGCCTCCTCCTTGAAGGCACCCTGGGAGCGCTCGCTCAAGCGTCCCATAACGAGTACCGGGAGAAGCTGTTCGAGGTTCAACGCCGAGAGGGCGTGAAGGCCTATCTCGACATGCGCGACAGACCGTTCCAACCGGAACCGATGGGACCGCGGTCGAAGAAGCGCGGCTAGACCTAATCGGGTTGGGTTGCTGACTTGATCACGACTTTCGGCAGAACGTCGAGATACGGTCCCATGAAAAAGGCTTCGCCCGTTCCTTCGCCGAAATAATGATCGTAGGCATCGATCATTGCGCGCACCGGCTCGACGCAGGACGAGATCGAATCGACGATCAGGTCGCCAAGATCCTGCTTGCGGAATCGCGGATCGGCAGCGACCGTTTTGGCGATGCAGTCGGTTGCGGACCGGACCAGCGGCCCTACGGCCGCGTTCTTCTGTTGCATCGACAGATTGGCAGGCGAGCCATTGGGGTCAGTATCGGGCCCAATGGCCGCGCTTGCGATGAGCGCCGCGACAGCAAGTTTGGCAAGGATCATGGTATTCCCCTCTTCCCTGTGCGAACCTAATTCAGCCCGATGTGGCAAAATAGAGGATTTTCGAGTTCCAAAGTCCGGAACCGCCTCTGTGAACCCGCGTTCCCCCGGCATCAAGTCCGCGAGGGATGGACATGACCGCGTCAGATACGGCTGGTGGCGGCCGGGCCGACGAAGATGCCATGACGGAAGAGCAGGCGGCGACGCTCCGCCGTCTGTCCCAAAAGGCGCTCGAGCCCGAAGCCTTCAGCCGCAATCTCAGTAAAGCGGAAGCGGAGCGAAGGATCGCCGCGCTGGCAGCAAAGCTGCGGCTCCAGGACGGGCCTCCGCACACGCTTTAGCTTTGGTTCACGTCGCCCTTCAGTATTTTTTGACCATGTGCGGACGCGCAGCCTTAATTCGCGCGCCGGTTAAGCCTGCTTCAACGGTCACAGCAATAGCGTCGAAACGCAGATACTTTGATGGAGGGGTTCGATGCGTTCGGTATCCTGCCGGGCAGCAATCCTGTTTGTGCTCGCTATTGTCGGTCCGGCAGCTGCGGGTGAGGCGGCTCAACAATTCATCGCCAATTTTGCAGCACCGCCGACCCTCTCCGACACAGAGACCACCGGCAGCATCAGCGCTCCATCGCTGCCGCTCAGTGACGAGCAGCGCGGTCTTGTTTTCCTCGGCGTTATCAACCTGCCAGACAGGGCCGATGCCGATTTGCCAGACTCGATGCTGACCTCCGCCCTTCCGGAGACGATCGAACTTTACGACCTCCCGGCCATGGTGGTTCGAAAGGTCCCGCTGTTGCAGGGCTACAAATTTGTAAAGCTCGCCGACCGCATTCTACTCGTGCGACCGACCGATCGGATTGTGGTATCGGATATACCGCGCTATCGCCTGGTACGATAATTCACCGCGGCACGGTGTGCGGTGTCCAGTCGCCGACTTTCTTCCACTGCGCAAGGCTCTCGGCAATAATCTTGGTCGACTGCATGGCCGACTGGCTCAGATGCGCATATTCGGCAAGCTCCCGCTGAACTCGCGCGCCCTCCTCCTGAAGCAATGCGCGGAGCGTTTGCAGTTCGTCGACCAGCCGGTCGATCTCCTGCACCGAAGTGCCGGCCACGCGCTGAAGCAAGGCCACGATATTGTTGGCGACCAGTTCGCTGTCGCTCTCCGGCGCCCGCCGCAGATTCGGGCCGTCGCGCCGGACGAAATCCCGGATTTCGCCTTCCACCGCCGCTTCGACGGCCTGATCGAAGTCGGAATTTTTTCCGGTCGTGGCCGCTGTCATGATCACCCTCTCAAAATAGTCCCGCGGCGCGCTGACGCGCGCCTCCCGGGGAGGATTACGGAACGTGAATGTGACAGTATCGCGGCCACCCCGGATTTTGCGGTGCGCTACTTAATAGCCGATCAGGATTTCGGAGACGGTGGACCTGGTGGCGCGAACGACGGCATCGCTCGATGCGAATTCCTGCAGGTCGTTCGCGAGCGCGGTCCGCGCCGCCGCCGGAGCTTTGGGGTCCGGCCGGAAGGAGACCCGCAAGCCGCAGTCGCCCGGCAGCCGGTCGAATACGCCCTTCTGCCAATCGCTGACCGTTGCCACCCCGTCCGCATCGAACCCCTTGAGCTTGAATGGCTTGCCATTGAGCTTTTCAAGTCCTGCAATCGGCAATCCCAGGCGGACACCCTTCGGCCCCGTCCATGTGGACTGGCCGCCGATGACGATCAGATAAGTTCCGCTGCCCGCAACCTGATCCCGCCACCACACCTCAATCCGGCGCTTCGGATCGGCCGGGAACAGCACCGAGGCTTTGATTGTCTTGCCGCCGCCTGCGTCCACATCGGTGAAATCGACATTTTCCGGCTTGAAAGCCTCCTCAATCTTCGCGTGATCCGAATCCTTGGCGAAAGGGCCGTTGCAGGCCACGACACGAGGAGGTTCCTGGGACCGCTTCGGCGCAGGCTTCTTCGCCGACGGTGTCGCCGGCACCGGGCGGTCCGGCTCCTGGGCGCGTTCGATCTGTGCGGGGCTTAGTTCATCCTCCGCATTGAGGTGAGGATTTCGCGGCGCCGCCTGCACCTGCCCGTATGTTCCAGGCGCCCCCAAACCGGCGGCCACCGTCAACCAAATAAGAAGCCATCGACGATCCATTCCCCTCTCCTTCGAGCCCCTCACAGCAGCGAGCCCCCCTTGAATGATACACGCCCAACCGGCGTTTGCCTCCCTGCTGCAAAAATAGGCTCCTGCTGCAAAAATAAAGGTCGGGTCTAACCTACCTTCGTACCTCACCCGAGCGCCGCGAATCGCTTATGCTCCTTCCTGTCGCTGCTGAAAAAATGACCATGTAGTCATTTATCAGCACGATGCGCGCCTGGGGAAGTACTCGCGCACGAGTTTCGAGGGGGTGGGCTGCGCTGCCCAGGACTAAAGGACTTGGGCAAGGGACGCCGATCTCGGGGAGGCCCGAGATCGGCGTCGCCTTTTTTGCGCGACTTCCGGCCCCACTGGCGCAGCCGACAGTGCTAAATTAAGATGCATCGTGGCGATATGGCGCGGCCGCGCTGGCAGGGAGCGGCGCAGTATCTAGGAGTTCGGCAGATGACGGCTATTGGCAGGGCGCCCTTCCTATTGGCATTGAGCCTGCTGCTTGCTGTGACCGGGGCTGCGCAGGCGCAGCAGCCCAGCCCCGACAAGGGACGCGAGATTCTCACCACGAAATGCTTCCAGTGCCATACCAACGCGATGTGGCAAGACCAGCGGCAGGACACCCGCGCCTGGGAGGCAACCCTCTATCGTATGGTCGGCCGCGGCGCGCTCTGGACCTCAGACGAAATCAAGGCCATGGCGGCTTATCTCGGAACTGATTTCGGATCGAACGCGAAGCCGAGCACCCCCTCCAAATGAGGGGGCGAGCGGCGGCGCAACGTTTGCGACTGCGCAAATCCGCAAGGAGACACCCATGCGAGATCTGGTGATCAAATACTTGGCGAAGGACGTGTCGCGGCGCGGTTTCGTCACCGGCCTGACCAAGGCTGGCCTGACGATGACGGCGGCACAATCGGTTCTGGCGTCGGTAAGCACCGTCACCCAGGCCCAAACCGGGCCGCAGCCCGCAGCCCCCGCGGCAGCGGCGGCAGCCTCGGTTCCGGTGAAGTCGTTCGAGGGTTCGGGCGGAGCCGCCTTTGCCGAGCAGCTCATCGCCTCGGGCGTGAAATACGTTTTCGGCAATTCGGCGAGCGAGGATGCCCAATTCTACGAAGCGCTCGTCGATCGGCCGCAGCTCAAGTATATCCTGACCCCGCATGAGGGACCGGGCGCCGCCATGGCAGCCGGGTATATCAAAGCCTCGGGCGAACCCGCGATCGTCATGCAGGCCGGAGTCGTCGGCACCGCGAACGCGATCGGGCAGGTGTTCAACGCCTATAAGGAGCAGACGCCGCTTGTCGTCTATTCCTATCGCACCGATACCTCGCGCCGCGCCGGGCGCGACGGCTTCGAGGAGGTGCTGAATCAGGAACAAATCCTCCAGCCGATCACGAAATATACGTGGCTTGCCCGCCGGCCCGACATGATTCCGGAAACGGTACGGCGCGCCTTCAAGGCGGCATGGACCCCGCCTTATGGCCCCGCCTACATATCCTGGCACGCCGATTACACAAGTGCGCGTTCGCGCACCGATATTATCCCGCAGGATCAGTTCGATCCCCGGATGCGGGTGCGGCCCAACCCGGACGACGTGCAGCGCGCCGCAAAGCTTCTGATCGAAGCCAGAATGCCGCTGATGGTCGTGGGCGACGAGATCTACAAAGCCAAGGCCGCCGCCAAGGCGGTCAAGCTCGCTGAAATGCTCGGCATGCCGGTAACCCAGGTGCGCCAACTCTATGCGAATTTCCCGGAAGGGCACCCGCTCTGGGTCGGCAATCTCGTCGGCGGCAATCTCAATTCGCTGGTCTACCCGAAGGGATTCGACGTCGTCATCAATGTCGGCAATAAGTTCCAGCACAACGGTCCGAACCCCATCGTGCCGCGCGGGCCGAAATTCATCGACATGCGGATCGACTCCTGGAGCATGGGTAACGTCATGCTCACCGAAGTGCCGCTGGTCGCCGATGTGGGCTACGGGCTCGACGACCTCATCGCCGCGGTTGAGCAACTGATGACCGCCTCGCTCAAGGAGAAGGCTGCCGCCCGTGCCGACGACGTGAAGAAGTTCAGCACTCAGGCCAAGGCGCTTCGCGCCCAGATCACCAACAGCCCCGACTGGGACTCAGCGCCGCTGATTGCCGACCGCCTGACCTGGGAAATCGCCCAATTCGCCGATCGCGACGCCATCATCGTGCACGAGGCCGGCTCCGTGAACGTGCACGGCTTCGACTTCAACCCGCTCGGCGGGCGCGAACTCTTCTTCTATTACGGCGCCCACCTCGGGTCCGGCGTCGGAACCGCCGCGGGGGTGAAGCTCGCGCGGCCCAACCAGCAGGTCATCTGCCTCGTCGGGGACGGCTCGTTCATCTTCGGCCCGACCGCGCTGTGGAACATGGCGCGGCTCGAGCTTCCGGTCATCACCGTGGTTTACAACAATCACGCCTATGGCGGGCCGCACAACCGCGTCATCTATAATGTGCCGAGCGGGCGCATGGTGGAAACCCGGCAGTTTGTCCACGATTACCTCGGCAGCCCGGACATGGACATGGCTTCGATCGCCAAAGGCTTTGGTGTCGACGGCGAGATCGTGAGAAGCCCGGCGGAGCTGCGCGAGGCGCTCGTGCGCGCTCGCAGCCACACGGTCGAAGGCAAGCCCTACCTTCTCGATGTGCAGGTCGCCCGTAAGGGTATTGGTTGGGCCCAAAAGCCGTGGATCCCGCCAATCCAGGTCGCCGAAATGCGCACCAGGAAGGTGTGAGCGCGCTTGGCCGCTTGCCCGTAGGGTGGGCAAAGGCGCTTCGCCAGGTCCTAGTGTCGCGCACAGCCGTGGCGCGCCTTTGCCCACGCGGTCGTGACCCGCGGATGCGGACCGCGTGGGCAAAATCGCGCCGGGAAGGGCATCGGATGTGGCGGCGCTTTAGCGCGCGATTTTGCCCACCCTACGACTGCGGGACGGTACCATGACGACATCAACCATCAAGCTCTCGCTCATCCTGTCCGGCCTCGCGCAACTGCTCAAATACAAAGCTCGCCGCCACCCGAAATTTCGTGCGCGGCTCAAGGAGCGCAACTTCGTCGCTCAGATCATGGCGCGAGACGAAGAGTGCGGACGCTGGTTCGAGTTCAAGAACGGTCAAATCGGCTCGCGATCCGGTCTGCATCCCAAGCCCGATTGCAAGCTCATGTTCAAGAATGCCGGCATCGGCGCTTCTTTGCTGACGCCGCCGATCAACTGGCTCAATCAGATCAATGCGCAGAAGGATTTTGTCCTCACCGTGGAGGGGCCGGAGGACCTCACCAACTGGTTCGCGCAGGCCATCATGATGAGCCAGACAGTGGGTCTTGAGATCGGCACGCGGCTCAAAGACGGCACCGTGCGCTACTGCAACATGACCAATGGCGGGCCGGTCTTCGTTTACGTCAAGGACGGCAAGATCGTCCGCATGACGCCGATCGATCTCGACGGGACCGACGGCGCCTCGTGGACGATCGAGGCGCGCGGGCTGAAATTCACGCCGCCGCGCAAGACCACGCTTGCGCCCCATGGGCAGAATGCGAAGTCGATCGTCTATGCGCCCAATCGGCTGCTTTACCCGATGAAGCGCGTCGATTTCGACCCTAACGGCGAGCGCAATCCGGAGAACCGCGGCAAATCCGACTATGTGCGTATCAGCTGGGCCGAGGCGCTCGATCTCGTGGCGAACGAGATCAAGCGGCTCAAGGGCACGTATGGTCCGGGCGTGATGGCGGTGTCGCACGGCTCGCACCACACCTGGGGCAACATCGGTTACTACCTCTCGGCGCTCTATCGTTTTCGCAATGCCGTCGGCTACACCCAGATCCACCATAATCCCGACAGCTGGGAAGGCTGGTACTGGGGCGCGGTGCATCACTGGGGCTATACGCTGCGCGTCGGCCAGTCGGAAACCTACGGCACGGTCGAGGACTGTCTGCAGAACTGCGACATGATCGTGTTCTGGGCCGCTGATCCGGAATCGACCTCAGGCTCCTACGGTGCCCAGGAAGGCACCGTGCGCCGGCAGTGGCTCAAGAACCCGCGGCTCGGCATCAAGGTCGTTCACGTCGACCCGTATTACAACGCGTCAGCCCAGTTCCTGCCCGGCAAATGGTTTGCTCCGCGGCCGACCACCTCGGTCGCGATGGCGATGGCGATCGCTTACGTCTGGATCAAGGAAGATCTGTACGACAAGGAATTCGTAAAAACCCATACCGTCGGGTTCGACAAATGGGAGGCCTATCTCGTTGGCGAGGAGGACGGCATCGCGAAGACGCCTGAGTGGCAGGAGAAGGAGACTGGCGTTCCGGCGAAAGATGTGCGCGCGCTGGCGCGGGAGTGGGGCAGAAAGCGGGTCTATCTCGCGCCGGGCGGCTGGGGCAACGGCCATGGCGGCGCCTGCCGCAACCAGACCGGCATTCAATGGGCGCGGGTGATGGTGTGCCTCACCGCGATGCAGGGGTTGGGCAAGCCGGGCGTCAACATGGGCAACCTGCAATGGGGCGCCCCGCTCGACTTCAATTTCTATTTTCCCGGCTATGCCGACGGCGGCATGTCCGGCGATCTCGAGAATACGGCGATGCCGGTCGAACTCTACCAGCGCATGCCGCAGCTGCCGACGCTGTGCTCGACGTTCCAGCGCATCCCGCGTATTTTTGCCCCCGAAGCGATCGCCGACGGCAAGGCCGAAGGCTACCCCTGGGTCGGCAAGTCGATCGAGCACCAGTTCGCGAAGTTTTCGTATCCCGCGCCGGGCCATGCGCCGGTGCGGATGATGTACAAATACGGTGGCTCAATCCTCTCCACGATGAACAACACCAATCGCTGGGTGCGGATGTATCAATCGCCGAACCTTGAATTCGTCGTCAACCAATCGATCTGGTTCGAGGGCGAGGCGAAATTCGCCGACGTGATTCTGCCGGCCTGCACCAATTTCGAACGGGTCGACATCAGCGAATGGGCCGGGCTCGGCGGCTACGGCCACCACGGCCAACAGCAGCTCAACCACCGCCTCATCGTATTCCAGGCGCCGGCGATCGAGCCGATTGGCGAATCGAAGTCCGATTTCTGGATCTTCAACGAGATCTGCAAACGGCTGGGACTGGCCAATTACTTCTCTGAAGGCGTGAACGAGATCGACTGGGTCAAACGCCTGTTCGACGCCTCCGACCTGCCGAAGGCGATTTCCTGGAAGCAGTTCGTCAAGCGCGGCTATTACGTCGTCCCGGCCGAGAAGGAGAAGCTGCGGGCTCCGGTGTCGTTCCGCTGGTTCTGGGAAAACCGCAAGAAGGACGTGCCGGAAGCGCAGCCGCTGCCGTCCGATTACACGCAGGAATACCTGCGCGGGCTGCAGACCCAGTCCGGCAAGCTCGAATTCGAATGCAACAGCCTCAAACGGTTCAATGATCCCGAGCGCCCGCCAATCGTCAAATATGAGCCTTCATGGGAAGGACCGCATTCACGAGAGCTTTACGAACGCTATCCGCTGCAGCTCCTCACGCCGCATTCGAAATATTCATTCCACACCCAGGGCGACGGCAAGGATTCCTTCCTGCTCAACATCGAAGACCACCGGGTGAACGTCGACGGTTATTATTACTGGATCATCCGGCTCAATGCCGAGGACGCTGCCGAGCGCGGCATCAACAAGCACGACCTCGTGAAGGTCTACAATGACCGGGGCGCGGTGATCTGCGCGGCGCTGCCTACCCAGCGGCTGCCGCGGGGCGTGTGTCATGGTTACGAGTCATCGGCCGTCTATGACCCGATGGGCGAGCCGGGAAAATCGGTCGACCGCGGCGGCTGCCTCAATCTACTCACGCCGGAACGCAGCCAGACGAAATCGACGCATGCGCTCGCCGGCGCCAATTCGCTGGTCGAAATCGGGCCGTGGGACGGCCGCACGGAGCACATGTCGGCCACCTTTGCTGCCATGGAGCAGGCCAGAGAGGCGAAGCAGCCGGACGCCGTCTCGCGCGAGAAGGAGGCGCCTGTATTGGTTCCGGCGAAGTGAGTCATGGCCGCATCACCTCATCCTTCGAGACGTATCGAACAGTCGGCAAGTGCCGACCGTTCGATACTCCTCAGGATGAGGGTAATGCGCAGGCCCGCACTGATAGCGGCCTTATCCTGAGGAGCACCATCAGGCGCGCCCTTGCCGCCTGATGGTGCGTCTCGAAGGATGAGGTCGCAGGAGTAAATGTTTATGAACAAATGGAACATGGTCATCGATGTCGCCGAGTGCACGAATTGCAATCTGTGCACGCTCGCCGTCATGGATGAGTACGTCGGCAACGAGTGGCCCGGCTACTCCAAGCCGATGCCCAAGCACGGTCACAAGTGGATCAATATCCTGCAGAAGGAACGCGGGCAGGTGCCGATGATCGACATCGCCTATGTTCCGACCCTGTGCAATCACTGCGATGACGCGCCCTGCGTGGCCAAGAGCGGCGGCGCGATCAGAAAACGCGACGACGGCATCGTGCTCATCGATCCGGAAAAGGCCAGGGGCCGCAAGGACCTGGTCGAGGCCTGCCCCTATGGCCACATCTGGTGGAACGAGGAGCATCAGGTGCCGCAAGCCTGGAATTTCGACGCCCACCTGATCGATCAAGGCTGGCAGCAGACGCGCGGACAGCAGTCGTGCCCGACCGGCGCCATGCGGGCGCTCTTTGTCGAGGATGAGGAGATGATCCGTATCGCGCGCGAGGAGCGCCTCGAAGTGATGCGCCCCGAGCTGGGCACCCGGCCGCGGGTTTATTACCGCAATCTGTGGCGCTACACGAAATGTTTCATCGGCGGGTCGGTGTCTGCCGAAGCCGATGGCGTGATCGACTGCGTCGAGGGCGCGAGCGTGCGGCTCGTCAAGGAGGGCCGCTCGATCGCCGAGATCAAGACCGACAATTACGGTGATTTCAAATTCGATCGCCTCGATCCCGATTCAGGCACTTATATTGTTGAAATCACCGCCGGTGGGGAAAAGCGAAAATCTGTCGAGGCGAGCCTCGGCGACAGCGTCAATCTCGGTGAGATCCGGTTGTAGGGGAGTCGGCGCGCGTCTCAAAATTCGATCGATGTCGTTGTGATTAACGTATAGCGGTGCCGCGGACTCGGCGCCACTCCCGTCAACGGGAAGGCGCAGCGTGTGGCGCGGACGCAGTAACACGGCAGTAGGATGGCCTTCACACGACCGTGACGGGTCCGCCTGTCCGCAGTGCCTCCGGGAGCGGCCGAAACTGCTGCGTCGCAGCGGAATCAACAGTGGGTGCCAGCAGCTGACATTAAGCGCCGGATGCCGCCGAGGGTTCAATCGCCGGTAATGCCGCTGGCCTTGATTGGAGCAGTCCATTTCGCGATGTCGTACCTGAGAAAGCGGGCGAGATATTCCGGGCTGCGCCGCTCTGGAGCGACGACCTCCACACCAAGACCATGCAATCGATAGCGGACCGACGGTGTATCCAGGGCTGCGACCGCCGCATCGTGAAGCTTCAGCACGATTGATGGCGGAGCGCCCTTTGGGAGGAAGAGGCCATACCAATTGGTGCTGTCCAAATTGGCAACGCCCTGCTCGTCCGCAGTTCGGAGATCGGGGAGCATTGCCGAGCGCCAAGGCGAGAGGATCGCAATCGCCTTGACCGCACCGGCTTGAACCTGGGATAGCGCCGTCTGAATGAAGTCGCAGACGTAGTCGATGCGCCCAGCAATTAAATCCTGCGTCGCTGGCGCGATACCGCGATAGGGCACGTGCGTGACATTCGCGCCAATCGCAACATTGAGCATCACACAGGCGAGATGCGATGAGGAGCCGGCTCCGGCTGATCCGAAGCTGGCGGTTTTACTCGCTTTTAAGTAGCGTATGAATTCTTGCAGATCATGGGCCGGCAGATTATTGCGCACAATCAGCACCAATGATTGCTGTGTCAGCAATCCGACTGGTGTGAAGTCCCTCACGGAATTGAAAAGCGGCTTCTTATACTGAATTTGATTATAGGTCACGTTTCCACTCCCGCCAAAAAGAACCTCGTACCCATCGGGCGCCGCGTTCGCCACCCGGCTCGCGCCGGTCATGCCGCCGGCGCCGCCGATATTCTCGACCACGACCTGGCGCCCGACAAATGCGCTCATTTGTTGCGCCAACAGGCGTCCAACCAGGTCGGTCGGCCCCCCGGCCGCGTACGGGACGACTAGCGTGATCGGCCGCGTCGGCCAGTCCTCGGCGCGCGCGTCGCCGCAGGTCACGAGAGCGGCCGCCAGAACGATCTGAATCCAATAGTGGCTCATTCCAAACCCGCCTTTTTAAAAAAATGCGAGGACACGGGATTTTCAGGCGTCCCAGCGATCAATTGCGCCTCGAATGTCAGACGGCGTTGCGCCGTAGAAACGCTTGAACGTTCTATTGAAATAGGACAAGTCACCAAAACCGGACTCGAATGCGATCCACGCAATGCTCCGGTCAGACCATCGTCGGTTAGTCAACATTCGATGTGCACGCACGAGCCTTCGGGCCAAAACAAATTGCGAAAAAGAGGTTCCTTCACCCTCGAAGAGTTTGCGGATGTAGCTATCCGATATTTGCTGACGCTTCGCGACCACGCTGGGCGAAAGGTCGCCGGCCGCGAGATGCGCTTCGATGTCGCCTTTGATGGCGCGGAGCCGGGCCGCGCGAACGCCCCGCCCCTCGGCAACCGCGGTTGCATCGCGCGTCGCGCCGAGCGTGACTGCGACGAGATCGCAAAGTTGGGCGACGATCAGCTGTCGCATTTCTGGCATCGCGAGTGCTGGATCATAGAAGACGGCATCCACGTAATTTCGGAGCAGGTTCAGCAATCCAGTGCCGCGCGGGATACGGCGCAGCACGGCATCGTCGATATTGCCCACGAGCGCACTGAGCGAGGAGCGCGGCAGGCGGATGACTCGATGATCCACGAGGTCCGGACGGCTGATGGTGCGGGAAACCGAATAGCTGAGTAGCATCGCATCGCCGTGCCGCAACATCGTCTCGCCGCGCTCTCCCGCAACAAGGCTGAGTCCACTTAGATTCATGTGAAAGCTGAAATCATCGTCGCCCTCGCCACTGTCCCGGCGCGCGTGCTCGTGCCGGACACCCTGCACCGTCCCGGACAGGAGGCCAAGGTCGGGAAACTTGCGGAGCGCAAAGTCAATGCCGCAGGCAAGGTCCGGCATCGGCTTGAACGACACCCAGGTCACGCCGCGGTCATACAGTGACTCCACGTCGGCGGCCTGCGCCTGCACCTGCACGGCATCCGCGTCACGTGTGCTCATCTGGCATCGTCCATAGCGCTGCGACCGCAAGCCGCATCAAACTAGCAACCGGCACGGAGTCCCGTCCAGTCCGCGCCACATTCCCGCTCCGTCCAAGCCAGGCGTAGCAAACATTCCTATGCTGCGGGCAAATGCGGAGGACATCATGATGCTATTCCGGCGCGAGTTCTTGCAATTGATCGCCGCGGCCGCCGCGGTCCCTGCGACCGCCATACGCCCGGGCGCAGCGCAAGAGACATCGCGCAGCCTCCGCGTCGCGACTGGGCTGCTGGCGACGTGGCAAAGCACCGCATGGCTCGGAGTGGAGGCCGGGGTCTTCAAGAGGCGGGGGATCGACATGAGCCTGCCGGCCATCGCAGTCGGCGGCCCACAGGCGGCAGCCGGCGTCATCCGCGGCGATTGGGAGTTCGCACATACCGGCACCCTGCCGGTCGCTGAAGAGGTGCTCAAAGGCCGCGACATCGTGATCCTCGCGACGCCGACATCGGAATTTCCCAATTCGTTTGTGATGACCCGTAAGGAGATCACGCGGCTCGCGCAGTTGAACGGCAAAAAGGTCGGAGTCTTGACCGAGACCGGCCAGACCAGCGTGGCGGCGCGGATCACAATTGAGAAGGCGGGCGTCACCGCGACGTATCTGCCGCTGATCAAGTTCGATCGCATCTTTGCGGCACTGGCGGCCGGCGAAATCGATGCAGGCGCGCTGCCGATCGATCTGCGCTTCGCCGGTGAGGCCCGTTACGGCTGGAACGCGTTTCCCATCCGTGAGTTCGGGACGCCATCGATCTTCGCGAGCACGCGCAAGCTGATTGCGTCCGATCACGCGCTGGTGATGAACGTCATGCAGGGCTTTGTTGAGACAATCCATCTGTTCAAGACGCGCCCCGACATCGTTGTGCCTTTGCTGCAGCGCTATTTGAACATCGACGACAGGAAGGCTGCCGAGGAGTTGTATGCGTTTCACGTGCCGGTATTTCAAAAAATTCCGCGGCCATCGTTTCCGGGGATGCAGACGCTGCGGGAATTGCTCATCGCGAAATACCCCGCAGCTGGCTCGCTGAAGGAATCCGACATCGCAGATTCCTCATTCATCGATGAGCTTGAGCGCAATGGCTTCATCGACCGCCTGTATGCAGCTGACGCCAAGTAAAGCTTCTTTGGCTGATTTCAGTCGGGCCAGGCGAGACGATGCGAATAATGACTCACTCCGTCGATTTGAATGCTACGATAGCCGCTGGGGCGCAGAGTTCCCGCTTCGCCTCCCGGGCTCCCGGCTCTCGTGGGAATTGACCTCCATTCAAGCCCCGGGGCTAATCCCTTTACCCGGTGGGGCAGCGCAAAGGGTCGTGTTGCAACATTATAAAATCCGAGTCTCTACTGGCCCCATGACAAAAACACCCCGTTGGGCAACCCGCTTATTTCAGAGCGGCGCTCGATTGCCCCTCCTTGCCGTTTCGATCGCGGTAGGATTTCCGGCAAATGTGCTTGGCCAGGAGGCTACGCCGGTGCCCTCGATCGGCGTTGGCGAATTGCCGCGCGATCTTTCCCCCTGGGGCATGTTTCTCCATGCCGATCCGCTGGTGAAGGCCGTCCTCATCGGGCTTGTGTTCGCATCGGTGGCGACCTGGACGGTGTGGCTCGCCAAGAGCATCGAGATTGTGGTTGCTGGAAACCGCGCGCGGCGGGCCTTGCGCAGGCTGGGATCAGTGCGGTCGCTAAGCGAGGCCGCACAAAAGCTGGGCGATCTCGATGGAACCGTCGGTAGATTCATAGACGCAGCCCTGGAAGAACTGCGTTTATCCGATGATCTTGCGGACCGCGATGGGATCAAGGAGCGGATAGCCTCACGGCTCGAGCGCCTCGAAGCCAACCGCGGGCGCCAGATGATTCGCGGCACCGGCCTGCTGGCGACCATCGGCGCCACTGCCCCCTTCGTGGGTCTGTTCGGCACGGTATGGGGTATCATGAACAGCTTCATCGGCATTTCAAAATCGCAGACCACCAATCTCGCGGTAGTGGCCCCGGGTATCGCGGAAGCCCTGTTGGCGACCGCGTTCGGACTTGCCGCAGCCATTCCGGCCGTTGTCATCTACAACCTGTTCTCGCGCCAGATTGCCGCGTACCGGGCGGTGCTGGCCGACGCCTCGGCCGAGGTGCTGCGGCTCGTCGGCCGCGATCTCGAACGCGCTGCCGTCGTGCCGCCCTCAGCTGCGCGCAGACCCGTGCCGGTTCCGGCTGCGGAGTGACAGAGTTAGGCGGGGTGAGTCATGAGCGTCCGTCTCGATCACGGCGAGGATACCCTTTCCGAGCTGCACGAAATCAACGTCACGCCGTTCATCGACGTGATGCTGGTGCTGCTCATCATCTTCATGGTCGCGGCGCCGCTGGCGACGGTCGATATCGCCGTCAATCTGCCGGCGTCGACGGCCGAGCCGCAGCCCCGCCCCGACAAGCCGATCTATCTCACGGTCAAATCCGATCTGACGCTCGCAATCGGGGACGAACCGATCGATCGCAGCCTTCTGACCAGCGCGCTCGACAGCGCTACCAAAGGCGAGAAAGATACGCGGATTTTCGTGCGTGCCGATAAGACCGTGCCCTACGGTGAAATGATGGAAGTCATGAACCTCATGCGCAAAGCCGGTTATCTCAAGCTTGCGCTCGTCGGACTGGAGAAATCGCCGTCGCCATGAGCAGGTTTCTGACCAGTCCGGCCATGGAGAGCCGCCGCGATTTGCGGCGCTGGGTTATCTGCGGCGCGGTTGTGGTGACGGCGCATGCCGGGCTCGCGGCGGTGCTCGCCAGCTGGCACGACGTCGTCGAGGGCGACGAAAACGGCGACGCCATGGTGATCGATCTTGCCCCGCTTCCGATAGCGGTTGCTAATCAGGCGACGGAAGGACTTGCGCCCGGGCCCGAGCAGAACCAGGCCGACACCACGCCCGAAAAGCCGGTCGAGGAGGTCCAGAAGGAGGTCGAGGAAATCGTGCGCGCCGACAATCCCGACGTCGTGCTGCCTGAGGAGGTGAAGCCCGAGCCTTCGAAACCTGTAGAAACCGAAACGCCAGCACCTGAGACGACCGCGCCACAACCGCCGAGGCTCAGGGCAAAGGCGATCTCGATCTGGACACAACGGATCAGCACGCTGCTGGAACGCCACAAACGGTATCCGCCGGATGCGCGCAACCGCCGCGAACAGGGCATTGTTCAACTGGCCTTCAGTCTCGACCGGCAGGGACACGTCACGCAGAGCCACATCGTCAAGAGCTCCGGTTACGAGGTTCTCGACAACGAAACATTGGCGTTGCTCAAGCGTGCTGAGCCGTTCCCGCCGCCGCCGGGCGGAGCCATCGAGCTCACGGTACCGATCCGATTCAATCTGCATTGAACGGAATGTAGGGTGGGCAAAATCGCGTCCTCAAGTCCTGAAGCACATAATATGCTCACCGCGATTTTGCCCACGCGGTCAACTCGCGACTGAGGACCGCGTGGGCACGGCACACGCGCTGAAGCGCGGCGCCTTTGCCCACCCTACGAAGTTCTCTGACTCGGTCAGACTTACGACTGCTTGCGCCGAGCCCCGATCGAAGCATTGATGGTGGCGTGGAGGTTGCGCGCGAAATCGACTGCGCCGGCGATTGCCATGTCAGGGGCCGCGCGCATGTATTCCTTCACGGCTTCGGTCGCCATGCGCGGCGCCTTGAGGATCATTTGGCAGATTTTGTCCGCAGCGGCGTCAAGCTCGGCTTCCGGCACGATCTCGCTTACCAGCCCGAAAGTGAGTGCCCGCTCGGCGGATATCATGGCGGTGGAGTAGACCAAGTAACTAATCGCCTTGGGATGAAGCCGACCGACCAGCGAGGACATCACCATCGTCGGCATGATGTTGTGGGCGAATTCGGGCACCTGGAAGCGGGCGTGCTCGCCGGCGATCGTGATGTCGCATGATGCCGCAACCGCACAGCCGAAACCGAGCGCCCGCCCGCGCACGAGCCCGATGATCGGGATCGCGGCACGGCGGAAGGCGCCGTAGCAGTTGAAGATCACTTCGCTCGCATCGCGGCGGCCGAGCGCGTCGTCGGGCGGCGCGGCAGGCTGCGCAGCGGCCGGACGATGGCGGCCGATGCAGAAATCCTCGCCGGCTGCGCGCAGCACCATGACGCTCGCAACCTTGGCGGCGCCCTCGACAAGGCGAGCAAGCTCGGCCGCCATCTCGTCGCTCATGGCGTTGCCGCGCTCCGGGTGATTGATCGTCACCCGGAGCACGCCGCCTTGCTGCTCGATCAGAAAATCGCTCATGCGATGCACTTCATCGCGCCAGCGGATCGGGGCGAAGCTGCAATTTCACCACCTTCGGGCGCGTGCCTTTTCCGCCTTCGAGATGGAACGGAGTGCGGTTGCCGTAGGCCGTCCACAGCCCGCGCCCTTTCCAGCCAGCATTAGGATCATCGATGCGTCCGTCGACGCCCTTGGCGAAGAAACCGATCGGATAGGGCACGCGAAGCTCGATGAATTTGCCGTTCACCAGCACGTGCAGGGAATCGGAATTATTGCCGGTGGCCATCGGCACGTCCTTGCCCAGTCCGAAGGTGTCGTGCTGGTCCACGAACGTGTAGTAGCTTCCTTCCGCGCTGCCGGTCTCCGGTTCGGTCACGCCCTCGAACTGCGGCCCGGGCAGGCGATAGAGCGTCCAACCTTCGGGGCATTGCTTGCCGGTCGCGTTTGGTCCGTTGAGCGGGCCCTTGCATTTGCGCCGATCGAAGCTGCCCATATGGCCGCTGCCGAGCGGCACCCAGACCACGCCTTGCGTATCGATATCGATCCCGCGCGGCGAATAGCCGGGATAGGGCACCTCGTAGACTTCCGAAAGCGCGTGGTTGGGGTCATTACCCGGATCGACACGCACGACCAAGCCGGGGAAACCGAGCACCGAGCCCCAGATCGTGCCGTCAGCCGGGCTCGGCGCGACGCCGTAGAATCCCGCCACGATCCGCTTGTCCTTCGTGGGATCGACCGGCTGGTTTGCCTGCACGTAACCTTCGTCGCGCTTGCCGTTGCCGTTGGTATCGATGACGATTGGAGTCCAGCCCTGGGACGCCTGCTCGTCGCCGGTCTGATCGAATTTATCGACATCGAGCCAGCCGACGATGTCGCCGTTGCCGTTGCCGCCCACCCCGCTCGATGCCCAAAGCCTGTTCTTCGTGTCGAACTGAATGTGATGCGTGCTGAAACAGGTATCGACGGTCGTGAACTTGTTGGTCTTCGGATCGTACATCGCAAGCGCGCGCCCTGAACGCTCGACCGGATAGAGCTTCGCGGAGGGATGGTTCGAGCCTTGCCGGCAGAACGCTGAAGCCTGAGGTCCGTGCAGACGCGCCGTAAACCAGGTGCGTCCCTTGTGATCGATCATCGGATTGTGCGGACTGGTCTGGCTGTCCCAGATTTTTTCGTCGCCCCAGTAGGGCGATGCCGCGAACATCGGGTCGTCGAACGACGACGGAGTCTTCGCGTCGCGCACCGGCACCTTGATGTCCCACGCCTTGTTCGCCACCGGGTCGAGCACAGGCGTATGGTCGCTGCTCAATTCCGGCGTTCCATAGATCGGACCGTTGGCGTTCACAGTCGGGTTTCGGCGGTCGGTCGAGATCTCGTCGTGCAGATACATTTTGGGCGTGCCCCAGTCCCACACGCTCACCACGACATTGCGTTCGATGCCCTGCGGCCGCTGCGGTTTTTCGCGGGGCAAGTCACCCGCCGCAATACGGTCGGTCCAGTCGGCGAAAAATTTCAGCGCGAGTTCGGTATTGAGGCGGCCGATGTCGCGGGCCATCGTCGAACTCGCCTGACCGGATTGCACGCGCCGCACCCAAGCCGAATAGGTGGAATCGAAGTGACCCAAAGTTTCCCCGATCGTGCGCGTCGCCTTGTTGCCGACCTGATGGCAACCGACGCAGCCGTCGGTTTTGAGCGCCGCGAGCCAGGCGGCTTGGCTGTGCAGCGTCGTCGGAACGCCATTGCCGCCGGGGCCGCTCCCCGTCCCGGGGAATTGGCTCTTGTCCGGGATGTGCAGCATCGACCACCAGTAGATCGCCGGATAATATTCCGCGGCGGCCGCCGCATTGGGCGCCGGCACGGCCTTGAGATCGAGCATCCGGCCCGTTTCGCTCTCGACCTTGTGCGAGTCGACGAGGCCGTAGCCGCGCACCCAAACGGTGTACTTGGCCTTTGGCAGTTGCGGCAGCACGTAGCGGCCCTGATCGTCGGTGACGACGATCTTCGCGAATTTGGTCGGAAGGTCGTTGGTTTCCGCAATCACCCAGACGCCGGCCTCAGGGCCGTTCGGTCCCGTGACGACACCGCCGATATCGCTATCGCCGATGCTGATTCCGGTCGCCTGCTGCGCCTGCGGCGCGCTCCCGCTCATGATCCATGCGATCGCGATGGCTGCTGCGCCTGCGTACCAGCGCCTGCTTCTGCCCATGTTTTCCTCCCTTGGCCGTTCCGGCCTGATTTATTGCGTGCCTGGCGGTCGGTACCGGAACGGGTGCTATCCATGCACAATCCGCCGGCGCTCCGCAATGCGGCCCTGGCCGCCATCGTCGGCGGAATGAGCTATGATAACCGCAGAACCAGGGACCTTCAGAATGAAGCTTGCCATGGCACGCTGTCTGATCTCGGCCTTCCTCGTCTTCATCCTCGGTGCGGTTGGGGAGGGTGCGCCGGCGCAGGACTCATTCTTCAAGGGCAAGACGATCATTGTATTGGTCGGTTACTCCGCAGGCGGCGGCTATGACCAGTATGCCCGCTTGATCGCCCGGCACCTCGGGCGTCACATTGCCGGCAATCCGAACGTCATCGTTCAGAACATGCCGGGCGCAGCGAGCCTGACCTCGGTGCGTTACCTTGATCTCAGTGCCCCGAAGGACGGCACGGTGATCGCGTTGTTCGATCCCGGCCTGATCCTCGAATCCATTGCGTCGCCCGGTGCCGTCAAGATGAACTTCGCGAACTACCACTGGCTCGGCGCGCTGCTGCGCGACGTGCGCGTCTGCTACGCCTCGGTCGCAAGCGGAGTTCGCACCTGGGACGAGATGATGAAGCGCCGGGAGTTTCTGATCGGAAACACCGCCAAGGGCTCGAACGCCTACGTGAACGGCGCGATCCTGCGCAAGGTCTTCCGGGCGCCGTTGCGGCAGATTTCCGGTTATCCGGGCAGCAACGAGCAGCGGCTTGCGCTTGAGCGCGGCGAGGTCGAAGGCAACTGCGGCTCGTGGAGCGCGATCCCGCAGGATTGGATCATCAACCACCGGATCAACGTTCTGGTGCGCTTCTCGCCGAAACGGCCCGCGGACATGCCGGCGAGCGTTCCCTATGTGGTCGATCTCGCGAAGACGAAGGAACAGCGCGATCTGCTGCTCGTTCTCAACGGTCCGAGCGAGGTGGGGCGCCCGCTCGTCGTCGCCAAAGAGGTTGCGCCCGAGCGGGTCGCGATTCTGCGCTCAGCCGTCGAGGAAATGCTGAGGGATCAGAATTTCCTGAACGAGGCGGAGAAGCAGAATCTTCCGCTCGATCCGGTCACCGCCGTCGAGGCGGAACAGATAATCAAATCGATCTACGCGGCGTCGCCGGAATTGGCCAGGAAGGTGAAGGACGTGATCGAGTAGGCTGGAGCTTCGTGAGGCGACGCACCGTAGGGTGGGCAAAATCGCACACGAACCGTTTCCGCACGCGAGAACGGCGGCGCGATTTTGCCCACACGGCCCGGATTCTCCGACTCAAGACCGCGTGGGCAAAGGCGCCCTTGGGCGGTGCGTTTGTTGCGTCTTTCGAGCGGCGCCTTTGCCCACCCTACAACGTCGCGCTATTGTCGGACCGGTATCTCCGAGAGGAGCGAATTCATGCCCGATTTCCGCAGCTTCAGGAACGCCCGGCGGCTCCCGGCCGCGCCGATGCAGCCGGTCGTCGATCCAGCCGGCTGGGCGCCGGAGGCTCTCAAGGATGTCGCAAGCTGGAGCTATCGGCTCACCGATGGCGATGCCGACGAGTTGGCCGAGAACATCGCCGCGGTACGGCGCAAGGGCGTGGCCATGGTCGACATCAGGCGCGAGGACTTTCCGCTGCGCGGTTTCGGCGAGGTGCTCCTCGACGTGCGGCGCGAACTCCTCGACGGGCGCGGCATCGTCATGATGCGCGAATTTCCGCTCGACCGGTTCGATCGAGAAGAGACCGCCATCGCTTATATCGGGCTCGGCTCCTGGCTCGGCGAAACGATGTCGCAGAACAAATTCGGCCACATCCTCGGCCACGTGAAGGACCTCGGCGGCGACTATAACGATCCGCATACGCGCGGCTACATGACGCGCGCCGAGATGCGGTTTCACACCGACGCCTCCGACTATGTGGGCCTGCTCTGCCTGCAGACCTCGAAGAGCGGCGGGGCGAGCCGCGTCGCCAGCTCAGTGACGGTTTATAACCGGATGCTCGAGCGGCAACCCGATCTGGTGAAGGTGTTGACCGAAGATTTCTATCGCTCGCGCAGTGGCGAGATCAGTGCGGGCGAACTGCCGTATTTCAAGCAGCCGATCTTCTCGTTCATTGAAGGTTATTTCAGCGCCACCGGTTTAGGCGCCGTCATCGACAAGGCGCAGCAAATCCCCGGCGTGCCGAAATTCACGCCGGCCCAGAAGGAAGCCGTGGAAGCCTATCGCCGCACCGTCGAGGAATGCGCGCTCGACATCGACTTTCAGCGCGGAGACATCCAGTTCCTCAATAATTTCGTCACGCTGCACACGCGACGCGAATACGAAGACTGGTCCGAGCCGGCGCGCAAGCGTCATCTGCTGCGGCTGTGGCTCTATGATCCCGAGGGGCGTCCGATCCCGCAGGAGCAGCGTACCGGACGTGCCGGGCGCGGCGTCAACGTCAAGGGAGTGAGGCGGATCGCTCCGCTCGACGTGCACGAAGCGGCCTGATCGTGGGCGTTGGGCGCAGTTCTGCGGTTGCGCTGTTGCTTTTAATAGCAGCACCCGTGGCAGCCTTTGCGCAGGGTGCCGGCGCCGGTGCTGACGTACGCTGGCCCGAGAGACCCATTCGCATGATTGTGCCGCTGCCGGCGGGCGCGGCGGTCGATGTCGTGGGGCGGCTCGTTGCCCAGCGACTGAGCGAACGCCTCGGCCAGACGATCGTGATCGAGAATCGTCCCGGGGCGAGCGGCGCCATCGCGGCCGAAGCGGTCGCCAAGGCGTTCGCCGATGGCTACACGCTGGGCATGGCGACCTCGACGACGCACGTCACCGCCGCGATCCTCAATGCCAAGCTCGCTTACGACCCGATCAGGGATTTCGTTCCAATCGCGCTGATCGGCATCGTGCCCTACGTGCTCACGGTGTCACCGCGCCTGCCGGCGAAATCTCTTTCCGAGCTTCTGGCGCTTGCGCGCGCAAAGCCGAAGGTTTTGAGCTATTCGTCGACCGGGACGCTGAGCCTTGCGCACCTTGCGGTCGAGCTGATGTCGAGCATGGCGGGCGTGGAGCTCAATCATGTCCCCTACCGCAGCACGGGGCAGGCGCTCCTCGACCTCGCCGAAGGACGCATCGACATGACCTTCGGGGTCGTCGGGACGAGCCTGCCGCTTATTCGCGGTGGCAAAGTTCGCGCGCTTGCGGTTACGACCGCCCGGCGATTGGACGATCTTCCGGACGTCCCGACCATGGCCGAAGCCGGGCTGCCCGGATTCGAAGCCTCGCTATGGTTTGCAGTCGTTGCGCCCGCGGCGTTTCCGCCGCAGCTTACCGCCCGGCTCAGTCGCGAGATCAACGCGATCGTGAATGAGCCCGCCGTAAAGCGAGCGCTTGCTGCGCAGGCAATCGAAGCCGAGACGAGCACACCCGGCGAACTGCGCGAGTTCATCCGCGCAGACCTCGAAAAATGGCGCGCAGTGGCCGCGAGGGCGGGAATCAAGCCGGAGTAATTATACGCGTATCGGTGCTTCAAAATGCCTTTGGTAGGCCAGCTTGGCGCAGGATCGCATTCGCCGTGTGCCGGCTCGGGATTCCGACAGGGACCGCGAAGTTTCGTCGCGTAATGGGACTATACCAAATCTCGTGGCTGCCCCGGCCTTGGCGTAGAAATTTGCAGCCCGCCGCGCGCAACAGCTCCCGCAAGTGCCGATCAAATTGCGGCGCCATTCAAGTCGCGACCGCTTCGGCTTCGCGCAACGCAGTGATTTGAACGAACACTGATTCCGGGTCCATGTCAGGATGGTTATCCGGCAAGAGATCGAGCGCCATCGCGGAAATCTTCGCCAGCAGCTCATCAAGTGTGAGCGCATCGGCTGCCGCCGGGATGTCGTCGCAATGGCCGCTCCAGACCGATGCCTCCTCGTCCCAGATTGCGGAAACTGTGAAGATCACCGGTTTGGACATCGTCGGCTCCTTCATCTGCGCCAAAAACCACTACAGCGCTTCCGAGGTTCCTATCAGCACACCCGGGACCTCGTCCTGAGGAGGCGGGCGCTTCTCCAGCGCGCGCCCTCTCGAAGGACGGCCACAGGCGCTGTTCCGGCGGCCATCCTTCGAGACGGTCAGGCGCAGCAAGCTGCGCGTGACCTCCTCAGGATGAGGTCCGTGTTTGTGGCACGATCTGATCGGTTTCACGAATCGATACAACTAATTCCTTGCCGGCGGCTTGGCGGCAAACTGCGAGCCGCGCACGCACATGCGCCCGCGCGAATCCTGCCACAGCGCCTCAGTTTTGTGCAGGACTCCAAGAGCGCGCGCGACGGTGCGGAAATTATAGGACGAGAAACGGTCCGCGATGTCGGTGTAATAAAGTGGCTCGCGATCGATCATCGTCAGGATTTCCTTGGCGAGGGCGGCTATTTCGGCATCGTCGCCGCCGCGCCCATGCTCGTCGGCCCTTCCGTTCACGTAATCATCGATCTTGGCGCGATCCGCATAGGCATAGGTGATGCGCTCGTAATGCTCGCGCGGGATCCCTTCCGGAATGGTGGCGTCGATCCCGACCTTGGCGCCGGTCGGCACCACGCCGAAACCCTGCGGCAGGCTGGGGTCGAGCGGTTTCGCCCGTGCATTGGTGACGATCATCACGTCCCAGTCGCCCTGCACTCGGGTCGCGATCGCCCACTCGACCTCGGTCGGATCGAACACGTCGATATCGTCATCGACGACGACGACATGCTTGAGATCCATGACCGAGAGCGCGGCGAGAAGCGCGTTCTTCGCTTCCCCGGGTTGCTTTCTGATCGAGATCACGGCGTGCCAGAACGCGCAGCCGCCGAGCGTGACGTTGATGTCCTTGACTTCGACGCCTGCGGTGCGGAGCGCTTGGCGGATCGCCGCATAGCGCGTAGGAGCGGCGAGCCAGGTATTCTCCCAGGGCATGTGCAGGTTGTAGTAGATCGCGTCCTTGCGCATCGAGATCGCCTTGATGCGCACCAGCGGGTTCCAGTGCAGCCCGCCCATGAGGCGGGTGAACTCGCCGAAGCGGCCTTCGGGCCAGGTCCAGCCGGTGGGCAGGATTTCGGCTTCCAGCACGATCTCAGCGTCGGCAATGTAGGGAAGATCGATGGTCTCGCACGGCGCCAGTTCGACCGGGGCGCCGCGGATGCCGCCGGCGATCGCCATTTCGTCGACGCCGAGCGGCGCCCGATACCCCGAGCCGGTGATCTCGATTGGATGCGTCCCAATCGAGATCGAGATCGGCAGCGGCCGTTTGGCCGCGTAGGCGCGTTGGGCGAAGAGCCGCATGTTGTTGGGTGTGACGATATCGATTCCGGTGAGGTTCTTCTCCTTGACGATAAAGCGATAGATGCCGCTGTTGATCCCGAGTTCCGGGTCGCGCGCGATAACCACGCCCGCCGTAATCATCGGTCCGCCGTCGTAGATCGAAGACATCGGGATCGGCAATGTGTAGAGATCGACGTCGTCGCCGAGGAGGACAACCTCACGTGCCGGCGAGGTCTTCACATATTTCGGCGCGATCGGATGACTGATTGCCCGCGCCAGCTTGTCCTCGATTTCCCGGTAGGTCTCGCAGCCAAGCGACATGATCGCGCGCTCGCGGGTGCGAATAATGCCGGAGACGACCGGCATGTCGTAGCCGATCACCTTGTGAAAATAGAGCGCGGTCTTCGCCTGGTCGACAAGCGTGGCGATATGACGGATGTCGACCGGCTGATGCAGGTCGACGAGTTCGCCGGTCTGCCGCAGCCGGTCGAGAAACTGGCGAAAATTTTCCTGCATCAATGGTCTCCAGGGGAAAGTGCAGTTGGTGTGCGTAGGGCGGGTTAGGCGCGCCGTGTGCGATGCGGGCCGCATGTGCTCCCAGTTCGAAGGGCGCGCCGTAACCCGCCATCCTCACGCAGGTTGCGGCGGGTTACGGCGCGCCCTTCAATGCTTTTCCGCGCCTGTATACTTCGCGGGCGCGCCTAACCCGCCCTACGAGCCGACGCAAGACGCTTACCTGCGCCGGGCAGTGACGGCAATCCTTATGTTGCCGTCGCCCGCATGCTATAGGAGCATACGAAGGAGCATGAACATGGCTGCCCGCGCTCAGGCGTTTCCTGGAGACATGCAGATCGGCGAGTTCCTGGCCTTTCTAAAGCATAGGCCGAAGGAGGAATACTGGCAGCTCGTGGAGGGGATCGCCATTATGATGAACCCGCCTACCCAGGTGCATCAGGTGATTGGGCTTAACCTCCGCGACCTCTTTCAGAAGGCAATCGAGCTCCGGGGACTTGATCTGCTCGCGATCAATGAGAGCGGTTTACGGGTACCGGGCGTGGCAAATTTCCTGCCACGCCCCGACGTCCTCGTCATCCCCGGAATAGCGACGTATGAGGTTTACGCAGATCGGTTCGTAATGGTCGCAGAAGTGCTCTCACCCTCCAATACCAAAAGCCTCATCGCGCAAAAGGTGCGGCGCTACAAGCAGCATCCCGGCAACCTCTACTGTCTTGTGATCGACAGTCGGCGGACTTGGCTGCAGATGCATTCTCGTCGGAGCGACTGGGGGCTGGTCACATTGGACAATCCGGCTGATATTCTTGAACTGCCGGAATTCGGGCTGCGCTGCACCGTTGGCGAGCTTTATCGGCGTACTCCGCTCGATCCGGGATGGCCTCCAGAAAAAAATCGTGCTCGATCAAGCTGACTCGTTTGCGCGGGCGCATTTGCAGTTCGGTGTTCAATGAAGGGGGTGTCATCGGTGAGTGGCAAAATGCGAGCGCTGGTTCTGCGCAGGCACGGCGGCCTCGATGACCTTGAGGTGGTCAGCGACTACCCGGTACCGGCCGCCGTGGAAGGCCACGTCGTCATCCGCGTCCGGGCGTCCTCGTTCAACTACCACGATGTTTTTACGATGCGCGGAATGCCCGGGATCAAGGTGCCGTTGCCGGTGATCATCGGCATCGACATGGCGGGCGAGATCGCCGAGATCGGATCCGGCATCGCCGGCTGGAACGTTGGCGACCGCGTCCTGGTCAATCCGGTGAACCGGAAAAAAGGGCTCATGGGCGAGATGCTCGACGGCGGCATGGCGGAGTATTGCCAGGTCGCTGCCGATCAGCTTGTTGCCATGCCGCCCAGTGTAACCTTCGAGGAAGCGGCAGCGCTCCCGGTCGCCTATGGCACCGCGCACCGCATGCTGATCACGCACGAGACGGTGAGAAAAGGCGAACGCGTGCTCGTGCTCGGCGCCTCGGGCGGAGTGGGTACCGGATGCGTGATCCTCGCCAAGCTCCTCGGCGCCGAGGTGATCGCATGCGCGTCGAGCGACGAGAAGCTCCGCAGGCTCAAAGCGCTCGGTGCCGATGAAGTCGTGGATTACAGCAAGGTTGACTGGTCGAAATGGGCCATCGAGAAATACGGCAAGCCGCAGCGCCGGAGCTATGAGGGCGGCATCGATGTGGTTATCAATTTCACCGGCGGGGAAACCTGGGTGCCTTCGCTGCGCTGCCTCAAACGCGGCGGCAAGCTCCTCGTCTGCGGCGCCACCGCCGGCTATGACCCGAAGGAGGACTTGCGTTACGTCTGGAGCTTCGAGCTGAAAATCATCGGCTCGAACAGCTTCTACGACGATGATCTCAAAGGTCTGATGGGTCTGATCAGTTCCGGCAAAATGAAGCCGGTGATCGACAAGGTATTGCCGCTGGAACAGGCCCGTGAAGGCTTGCGTCTGATCCAGGACCGGGCGGTCATCGGCAAGGTGGTGGTCACGCCGTGACGCTCGACGAAGTGCAGGCGCTCATTGCCCGCGGGCCATATCACCAATGGCTTGGGCTCCGCGTCGCCGCCGTCACGGACGACGCTATCGAGATCAAGGCGACCTGGCGCGAGGAATGGGTGGTCAATCCCGAGCGCCGCTATACGCACGGCGGCATTTTGGCGGCGCTCGTCGATCTTGCGGCGGATTGGGCGATGGTGACGAAGACGGGACGCGGGGTGCCGACCATTGATCTGCGCGTCGATTATCACGCCGCTGCCATGCCCGGCGACCTCACCGCGAAAGGTAAGGTCATTCGCTTCGGCGGGCAATTCTCGACCGCCGAGGCGCAGGTGTTCGACGCGGGCGGGAAGCTTCTGGCCAGCGGCCGAGGTACCTACCTCACGGCAGCGCCGCCGGCACCGAAGGCTTAACGCACGGGAATCGCGCTTGTCTTGTGTGACAAACGTAGCTATTTTACACACAAACAACGGAATCCACAATGGCGAGATTAAAGGCGGGCGCGAGAACGACCGCGCGTTCTGCAGCGGGCTCAGCTGGAGGGGCATCCAAATCGTCGCGTTCGCGCGCCAGATCAGTGGCGCACGGTGCGCTAGCCGCTCTGGAAGACGCCCGCCGCGCGGGCCTGCTAGAGGGCAGCAAGACGGCGCATATCAGCTTTCGGGCGCCGCCGGCGCTGGTCGAAGCGGCCAAACGCGAAAGCGGCATTACTTCCCTGACTGAGCTCGGTATTATCGCGCTGGCTATGCTCGCCCAACCAGACCCGGTGGCGGCATTTTTTGGCCGGACCCGCGGCCGATTGGGCGAGGCACATACGCTTGAGTATTGACCTGCGCGACGCTCTGCGCCGGCGGAAGCCGGAGCGGCGACAAAGGCATCTGGTCGTCCGGCGCCCCGGCGAGTTGATCAGCGTTGGGGATTTTACGCCATCGGGACGCGCGTTGTTGATGCTAGACACGAACGTGTACATCGGCGCTGCAGCTGGGACGCTGCCTGCATCAGTACAGGAGTTTGTCGAACGCGCGCTTCTGTTTCATTGCTCTGTCTGCCTGGGCGAACTCGCCACTGGCGTGGCCAATGCGAACCCGTCCTCGCCCTCGTGGTCGGCTATGTGCGATCACTATATGGAGCTGTTTGACAGCGTTCCGTCGGCCCGTCTGCTCAACCCGGATGCCCAGGTCTGGACCGACGCCAGCGTTGTGGCTGGAGTGCTGGCCCGCACCCAGGGCTTTCAGAGGTACCAGCGCAAGGAATGCCTCAATGACGCGCTCATCTATTTGACAGCGGCGAAGGCGGGACTCCCGGTGCTCACGGCCGATCGCACTCAGTTCGACCTGATCCAGCAGCTGGCGCCGGAAGGGCAGTTCATTCACTTCTGATATGAATGGCGAAGCATCCTCTCAGGCGTCAGATCGGCCCTTCGCATTCGGTCGTAACGACTCGGTAATGACGTAAGCGATTGCCATCATGAGTTTCACCAATCTCGGAGACCTCATTCGCCGGGACCGGGAACTCGGCAAGCCGGCAATCGTCGATCTCGGCGGCGAGGAGGCGCCGCGCGAATTCAGTTACACCCAGCTCGACGATATGGCGAATGGAGTTGCGCGCGCGCTCGCTCAGCGCGCGTTGACGCGCGGCGATCGGGTCGCGATCCTGTCCGCCAATCGCGCCGAGTACATGGCAGCCGCATTCGGAGCGATGCGCGCGGGCTTGATTGCCGTACCGGTGAACTTCAGGTTCCCACGGGCAACCATCCATTTCGTCCTCCAGGATTGTGGCGCCAGGCTCGTGTTCTGCGATGCCGCAAGGCGCGCCGACTGCCCGCCGGATCTCCCGTGCATCGAGTTCGGCCCCGCGTTTGAGCGTTTCCTCGACGTCGGTCCGTTCAACGCTGTCCTGCCGCGGCCGAGCGAGCCCGCTCTGTTCCTTTACACGTCCGGTTCGACCGGAACGCCCAAGGGCGTCGTGCTCTCGCACCAGAGTCACCTCTGGGTGGTGGAGACGCGGCTTGCGCCAGGGCTCGACCGTCACCGTTATCTGATCGCGGCGCCGCTCTATCACATGAATGCACTGGCGCTGAGTTTTCTTGCCTGCGCGGCGCACGCCACCAATGTGCTGCTGCCGCAGTTTACGGCGCGCACCTATATCGAGGCAATCGCGCGCCACCGCTGCAGCTGGCTCACCGCCGTGCCGCCGATGATCGCAATGATGCTTCGGGAGAATGATCTCCTGTCGTGTACAGATCTCTCAAGCGTCGAATTCGTCCGCATGGGCTCCGCGCCGGTGAGCCAGAGCCTGATGCAGGCGTTGCATCGGTCCCTCCCTCAGGCGGTAGTCACGAATGCTTACGGGACGACCGAGGCCGGTCCGGTTGTGTTCGGACCGCATCCCAAGGGACTTCCGCAGCCGGAAACATCGGTCGGCTCTCCGCATCCGAAGGTGCAGCTGCGGCTGGTAGAGGGGTCAAATCGTAATGCCGATCAAGGCGTGCTGGAGATGAAATGCCCGGCTATGATGCTCGGCTACCACAATCGGCCGGACGTGGCGCCGCCGTTCACCGAGGATGGCTTCTATATCACCGGCGATGTGTTTCGCTGCGACGCCGACGGCTTCCATTACTTCGTCGGCCGCACCGACGACATGTTCGTATCGGGCGGCGAGAACATTTATCCGGCAGATATCGAGCGCATGATCGAGCGCCATCCCGATATCGCGCAGGCTGCCGTGGTACCGATCGATGACGAAATCAAGGGGCAGAAGCCCGTCGCCTTCGTAATTCTCAAAGATGGCCGCAGCCTATCCGAGGAGGAGGTAAAGCAATTCGCGCTTGCCAATGCGCCGGCCTACGCACATCCGCGTTTCGTCTGGTTCGTCGAATCGCTGCCGCTTGCTTCGACCAACAAGCTCGACCGAGGCGCCTTGCACCGCGAGGCGGAACAGCGAGTGCACGCCGCGGATTCAACCTAATCGAAAAGCGCTCTAATCACCCTCGTCCGATCGAAATGGCAGATGACGATTTCACTTCCATCTGATCGTGAAGGATGCGGACGATTTCGATGATGTGAGTCTCGCGAATGCGGTATAAGAGAAGATGACGGCCCTGGCGACCGTGTCGGGCAATATGGACCGTGCGGAGGCCGGGCATGATCTCGTCACGTGCCTTTGACCCCCTCACTTTGGGGCCGGTGTCGAGTTCTCCAATAGCCTCCCAGAGCGTGTCATAATACATTCGGGCCTGTTGCTTCCCGAATTGGTCCGCGGTCCATTTGAGAATGTTCGCGAGATCGAGTTCAGCAGCCGCGCCAAGACGAACACGCCATTTTCGGACGGCCATAAAAGTCTATTCGCCTGCCCCCGAAATAACCTTCTCCGAAAGCTCATCGAGAAATGTCCGGAGATCGTGGAAGCTGTCGAACTCCTTGAATTGGCCTCTATCCAACGCATCGATCCCCGCGGCAGCCGCTTTTCGCAGAACACGAATTTTTGCACGGTCCTCCGCCTCCCGCTGCTCCACCAGCCGCAACCCCTCGCGCAGAACCTCGCTTGCATTTTGGTAGCGCCCCGACCCGACAAGCTCTTCGATGAGCTTCTCTTGATGGTCGGTCAGGACGACGTTTCGGGTTGGCATGGCAGCACCAAATTCGGTAAGTAATGGCATATTATGCCATCCCTCGATCACGGCTGCAATCGCGATGGCCGTCGTCATTCCACCAGCCGAAGGTTGCTCGCGTCGATCAATTCCGCCCGGCGCGCCTCGGCGGCTTTCAATTCGGATGCTGCTTGCCGCGACGTGCTCAGATTTGACCCATAAGCCACGATTCCGCCGATTGCTGCGGTAATCGCGCAGACCAGAATCAGCTCATTGAAGAGGATTCCGAATGCGAGGCCAAGCAGCACGAGCGCGCCGCCGGCAACCGCGAGCCTGGCCGCGAGATCAATCTTCCGGCATCGCTCGATCAACGCGGCGAGTGACTCGATTTCATCCTCGAGACGCAGGATTTCTTCGCGCGGATCCGCGTCCTCCAGAGGAACAATGCTGTTGTCGTCATCGAGGCGCATTGTGGATCAACGATCATGAGGTGCCGCAGACCGCGAAAATATAGGCACGCCAACGCTCACTCCGCGGCGCGTCTCGCCACCAGTGCAGCAGCGGCCTTGTCGTAGCCTTCCTCGCGCGCAAGCAGCGCGTCAAGCCCGACGACGTCGTAGTAATCCGCAAGCGCAATCAGATGCGGCTCACACGCTGCCGGCGAGTTCTCGCGCTTGAGCAGCCGAAGCACGTCACGGACCGCCTTCGCGGCGGCGAATAGCGCAATCGAGGGGAAGATCGCCGCTGCGACGCCTGCGGTTTCGAGTTCTTCAAGGCTGCGCGCCTTTGGTCCGGCCGCCTGTGACAGCGTCGCCATGTGCGGGCCGGGAACCTCGCGCAGCACCCTCTTGATCTCCTCGATCCTGTCCAAGCCCATCGGCTTCGCCATATCGGCGCCTGCCGCCATGAACAGCTGGCACCGCTCGATGGCTGCATCCACACCCTCCAGGTCCGCCGCGTCGGTGCGCGCCGCAATGAAGAAATCGGGATCGGTGCGGGCATCGAGCGCCGCCTTGATCTTGGCGAGCATCTGCTCGACCGGGACGATCTGCTTGCCCGGAAGATAACCGCAGCGGTTGGGGAACGCCTGGTCGCCGATGAACAGCCCGGTAGCGCCCGCAGCCTCGAAGGCGCGCACCATCTGCCGCACATTATTGACGCCGCCGAAGCCGGTGTCGGCATCGACATATACCGGGATCGACACCGCATCGCAGATGCGGCCGTAGTGCGATGCATAATCGCGCATGTTCGACTGGCCCATGTCGGCCTGCGCCAGCATGCTGCCGACGGCCGCATAGCCGCCAGCGATGATCGCCTCGAAGCCTTCCATCTCGATAATGCGCGCCGAAAGCGCATCATAAGCACCGGGCATGAGGGTGAGGCGCTTTCCCGCCATCACGACGCGGAATGTTCTGCGGATGCTCACGAGATCAGCTCCGGGCTCTAGAAGGTCGAGGGCCGGTGATTTTTGCATCAGCGGCTGGGCGGCGCCAAGTGTCGGGGAACTGGCGTGTCGGGGAACTGGCGGATACCGTGAAGGGTTGGATTCGCGGGCTTGCTATTATTTCGAAGCGGAGCAATCCTATAGCAAACGGCGCCTCGCAGGGGGGGGGTACTGCTGCGGTTGCTTTCCCTTTGGGTGCGCCATGGTTTCGAAGGATACCGAAAGTCCCGACCCCAGCGGTCAGGATCACGCGCGCGAAACGAAAACGAAATCGCGAATCGTCGGAATTGGCGCCTCAGCGGGCGGCATCAAGGCACTTCAGGAGTTCTTCCACGCGCTCCCGGATCAGGTCGGAGCAGCGTTCGTAGTGGTCGTGCATCTCGATCCGGAAAGCCACAGCGAGTTGGCAAGCATCCTCGCCGCTCAGACTCGGATGCCGGTGACCCAGGTGCAGGGGACGGTTCCGCTCGAGGCCAATCACGTTTTCGTTGTGCCTCCCAACCGCCAGTTGCGCATCACCGATCACGATCTTGCAGCGGTCGAATTCGATCAGCCGCGCGGCCAGCGCGCGCCGATTGATTCCTTCTTTCGGTCGCATGCGGCACAGCACGGCGACGGCTTTGCGATCATACTGAGCGGATCGGGGGCCGACGGCACGATCGGGGTCAAGGCGATCAAGGAAGCGGGCGGCATCATCCTGGTGCAGGACCCCGAAGAGGCAGAGCATGCTTCGATGCCGCGCAGCGCTATCGCGACGGGTCTGGCTGACTTCGTGCTGCCGGTTCGCGACCTCGCTACGCATCTCGCCGAACTCATTCGCGACAGTGAAAAGGTCTCGATCCTCCAGCAGGCGCACGGGGATGAGGAACTGGTGACGCGAATCCTTGCTCATGTGCGGGTGCGCACCGGCCATGATTTCTCCAGTTACAAACGCTCGACTGTATTGCGGCGCATCGCCAGGCGCATTCAGATCACCCGAACCAACGACCTGTCCGACTATTATTCTCTCCTTCGCGACCAAGCGGACGAAGCTCAGGCTCTGGTCAATGACCTTCTGATTTCGGTCACGACGTTCTTTCGCGACCCTTTGGTTTTCAACGCTCTGGCCAGCCAGGTGATTCCGCTGCTGTTCGAGGCAAAGGAAGCAAGCGATTCGCTGCGCGTTTGGGTGCCGGGCTGTGCGACCGGCGAGGAAGCCTATTCAGTGGGCATGCTGCTGCTGGAGGAGATGGCCAAGCGCGATATCCGGCCGCGAATTCAGGTCTTTGGTTCCGATCTCGATAATGCCGCGCTCGCGACGGCGCGCGAGGGCCGCTATCTGGCGACCATAGAGGCGGATGTGAGCGAGGAGCGGCTCCGCCGTTTTTTCACGCGGGAGGGCGATCACTACCACGTCAAGCGAGAGCTGCGTGAAGCGGTGATTTTCGCCTTCCACAGCGTTCTTCGAGACCCGCCATTTTCCCGAATGGATTTCATCTCCTGCCGGAACCTGCTGATCTATCTCGATCGCAGTCTTCAGGAGCAGGTCTGCGGGACTTTCCACTACGCGCTCAACCCGGGAGGCTTCCTTCTCGTCGGCTCATCGGAAACTGCGGACCATCCGCCTGGTTTGTTCCGGGCGGTCGATAGAAGAAACCGGATCTATCAGTCGTCCGCGGCTCCCGGCGAGGCGCACCGCCCGCTGCCGAGATTGCTCGGAGCGTTGCGCGTTCACGATTATCGGGCTCAACCGGGGGCGCGGCTGGCTTTGCCATCCGGCTCCTCCGGGGAAGCCGCCGCGCATCGTCAGGCGCTGGAGAGAATTGCGCCGCCTTCGGTCCTGGTGGATGAAAGCCACAGGGTCGTCCACCTGTCGAATCATGTGGGTCGCTTTCTTCAGCCGGCCGGGGGACCGCTAACCGGCGATCTCGCCGAGCTTGTCCGCGAAGAGCTGAGATTTGAAATTCGGGCCGCGCTGCATCGCGCTTTCGAGCAAAGGGCCTCGACGCTGAGCATGCCGATTCCCGTGCGCTTCAACGGAGCGCCGCACCGGGTCTTTTTTCAGGTCAAGCCGATATTCCACGAGCCCCAGGAGCCGCCGCGGCAGGCCGTCGTCCTTTTCCTGGAAGGCGATCCTGTGGAAGAGACAGCGGTTGCGGGGGGCCTTGCGGCCGAGGACGGCGCCAGCCCGATCGTGCAGCGGCTGACGCAGGAATTGCTGGCGACGCAAACGCGGTTGCGGACGACGCGAGAGGAATCGGAAGCTGCGAACGAAGAACTGCGGGCAGCGAACGAGGAACTCCAATCGATCAATGAGGAATATCGATCGACCTCGGAGGAGCTCGAGACCAGCAAGGAAGAGCTCCAATCGATCAACGAGGAATTGCAGACCGTCAACAACGAGCTCAAGCTCAAGCTCGACGCGGTGTCTCGGGCCAACAGCGACTTGCAGAACCTGATGGCAGCCACGGACTTCGGGACACTGTTCCTCGATTCCGGCCTGCGCATAAAGCGCTTCACCGAGCACGTGACCGACCTATTCCATATCACGCAGGCCGATGAGGGCAGGTCGATAACCGATTTTTCCAACCAGCTCGAATACGAAAGGCTGGTCGATGATGCGCGGGCGGTGATCGCGGATCTTACTCCCATTCGCCGCGAAGTCCGCAGCCGAGACAATCGCTGGTACGACATCCGGCTGCGGCCATATCGGACCGTGGACGACAAGATCGACGGCGTGGTGATCTCGCTTATCGATGTAACCGAGCGGCGCAAGACCGAGGATGCTCTGCGAGAAAGCGAAGAGCGGCTTCGTCAGGAGATGCGGCTCGTCGATCTGTCGAGCGAACCGATTTTCGTCTGGAACCTCGACGACGGGATAGTCGAATGGAATCGAGGCAGCCAAGAACTCTATGGCTGGACCCGCGCCGAGGCTGTGGGAAAGAACAAAGAAGAACTCCTTAACATCTCTGTCCCCGGGGCGTCATTTGGCGAGGTCAAGCAGCAGCTCATAAAATCCGGCAGCTGGAGCGGCGAGCTGAGGCAGAAGACGAAGGATGGGCGAAATCTCGTGGTCGAAGCCCGAATGGAACTTCGCCCGGTCGGCGAACACCGGCTGGTGCTCGAAAGCACGCGCGATGTTACCGAGCGCAAGCGCTGGGAGCGGCGGCAACAGACGATGCTTCGCGAACTTACTCACCGGGTCAAGAACATGCTGACTGTGGTGCAGGCAATGGCCCACCAGAGCATGCAGGGCAGTCCCTCGATGGAAGAATTCATCAGGCGCTTCGACGGCCGGCTTACTGCGTTATCCGAGGCCCATAATCTGCTTGTCGAGGCTAACTGGAAGGGCGCCGAACTGGGCGAGCTTGCCCGCAAGCAGCTCAAACCCTACGCCACCGCAAACCCCGACCGTATTCGCATCGGTGGCGAGCCCGTCATCCTTCCGGCGGACCTCGCCACGCCGTTCGGGCTTGTCCTGCACGAGCTTGCTACGAACGCCGCCAAGCACGGCTCGCTCTCGGGAGATAAGGGGACGGTCTCGCTCACGTGGTTGCTGGATTCCAGGAACAACCCTCCGGCGCTAGCCGTTCTCTGGGAAGAGAGGGGGGGCCCGCCGGTGACGGTGCCGAATAACCGAGGCCTGGGCACTGCGCTGATTACGGGAGGAATACCCAGTGCCCGAGTCGAGCAAGAGTTCCACCGTGATGGCCTCGTTTGCAAAATCGAACTACCATTGCCGCCCCGATCAAAAGACCCCGATTGAAGCGGCCGCCCGTCCCTTGGGCGGCGCGCGCATCCTCGTGGTCGATGACGAATTTCTGATCACTGCCCAGATCGAATGCGATCTGAGCGAAGCGGGGGCTGAGGTCGTCGGTCCAGCGCAGACACTTGACGACGCGCTCGCTCTCGCCGAGCGGGAAATCGTGAGCGCGGCAGTTATCGATATTCAGCTGGGCCGTGACCACGTCGGCCCGCTCGCGCAACAGCTTTCCGATCGCGGCATTCCATTCGTCTTCTATACTGGACAGACGCACACCGATCCGATCCGGGCGCAATGGCCGACGTCCAAAGTGATTTCGAAGCCCGCGACCGCCGCCAAATTGATCGCCACGGTCGCCGCCTTGCTGAAGAGATGAGTGGGTCGCGTGTCCCGCGCGCAGCGCACGCGGCCGAACGGTTTCCGATTTAAGCAAAAAGCCGACCGCGCTGCGCTGCAGACGCGGGACCGCCATGGTTCGAGGCGCGCGGCGTCATCCTGAGGCGCGAGCGCGCGTTCTTAACGCGCGTGAGCCTCGAAGGACGGCGCACCTCACCATGACGGTCGCCGTGGCGGTCGCGGATCAGCGGTGCACCACTCCCGCGCGCCGGGGTCGATGGGCAAATATTAGGATTGGCCGCTGCGCGCGCTCGCGCTGCACCGCATTCGGGACACGCACGTGGCTTAACCCCCCAAGCGGATCCGGCTGGGCCGTGGCCAACTCACTCGGCGGCGCGTTCGGGTTCGGTCCTCAGTTCATCGGCCTGAGATCCAGCAACCATTTCGTCGATGCGAGCCAACGAACTGCGTATCGCCCTGGCTTGCTGCTCCAATTCCTCCGCCTGAATCGCCCACGAATTGGCAAGCGTTGGGCGGCCGTGCTCGCGTGCATCGGTCCCGAGCTTCCTCGCTAGTGCAACGCGCTCCTCGATTACCCGCAGTGCGGTCGCGAGGGTGCGCCGCAGATTCTCGTCGAGCGCCATGCTCATCAACTCGCTGGCATAAGCGTGACCCTCGTGACAGCGGTAACGCACGAGGTGGCCCTCGTTGATTTCCCACATTGTGCCGCCGCAGTCGGGGCATGTCAGCACGGATCGCCGCCCGATGCGGTCCATATCGTCCATGCTCATATGTGATCCCTTCGCGATTTCGACCTCATATTTCAGAGTGAGTGGAACCGGGATGGGCTGCGCCGCAGGTTCACGGACGAGCCTTTGGAAAAGCGAGGGCATGTCGGCGAGCGGTAACACATGATCCGGGTTGACCAGGCTTAATGCGGTGCTTGGCATTTCCCGGAACACGGCGTCCTTGGGGTCCTGAACCACCGTACGCCCGCCGCATTTTTGGAGCGCAAGCAGCCCCGCTGCACCGTCGCCCAGAGCTCCGGTCAAGATCACACCGACCGAGCGGCTACCACAGCAGACCGCTTCCGAGCGCAGCATCGGATCGATGGCCGGACGGGCATGGTTTTCGCGGGGTCCGCTGCCGAGCCAGATACGGTTCCCATCGATGAGCAGGTGGCGTTCGGGCGGAGCTAGATAGATACGCCTCTGCTGCAGCGATTCGCCATCCTGCGCGAAAGCCGCGGGCAGCGGTCCTGCGCTGGTCAGGATCGCGTCGAGATTGGAACGGAAATGACGCGGCAGATGGATAGTGACGAGAACGGATGCCGCCAGGTCCGCCGGAAACCGACTCGCCAGAAATTTAAGCGCCTCGACTCCGCCCGCTGAAGTGCCGATTGCCAGAACATCCCGGTTCGCCATAAGCGCGCTCCCGCCCGGCAACCCATCGGAGAACGGTCTTCGACCGAACGAGTTCCTCTGTACCCGAGGCGAAGACTCCGCGAACTCGTTCGGCAAAGCATTAGATTACCCCCTTGCCGCAGGTGCTGATGCGCCTCATGGCCGTATTGTCGGCCTCTGCACATAAGCCTCTCGCATTTTTTCTTGTGGAGAACCTCCCTGCCCATTGACAGGGCTATGCAACTGTCAGCGCAAAGTTTAAAGTGAATCTCAGCCGGTAGGCGGCCCGCAGGTATGAGAGCGTAGGCGGGTTGAGGGGAGGTTCAGTTGAAAATCTCGGAGTTGGTGCCGCGGCGGATGAATCCGCTTCTGCACCGCGTGTGTCCGCAGTGCGCCGCCAAGATGTGGCTTACTGTCATCGAACCCGATGCGCCGGGCCACGACAGATGCATCTTCGAATGCAGGAAGTGTCAGCACAGGGAATCTGTCGTCCTTAAGGTCAAGGGCGACTAGAGCCTAGCGCAGCAGCCAAGCCCGAACGCGCCGGATCGCGTCCTCGCGCGCCGCCGCATCGGTGCCGACGTGAGCGCGACCGCTTCCGTCGGCGCTGAAAGCGAGATCGCTGAGCACGCGCTCGGGATAGTTCGGCCGATCGAAATCGTGATAGGCGCCGGGATAAACGACAATCGCGGCACGGGCGCTGCGCCCGCGCGCCTCCGCAACCATCTGCTCGCAAGGCCCTGGCGGGGTCCAGTCGTCGGCGCGGCCGATGAGGATCAGAGTCGGGACGCGGGCGCTCCAGGCAGCGTTTCTAAGCTGCCGGCAGCCAGGATAGAAAGCGACTGCTGAGCGGAAGTCCGGCGTGGCCTCGCGCGCGAGCCCGCGCCGGCGTATCGCCCAAAGCGCAGCCATCGCGCCGCTCTCCCAGCCCATGACCGAAACGTGATCTTTCTTCGCCCAGGGCTGATTTTGCAGCCAGTGCCGCGCCGCCTGGGCGTCCGCAACCCGCTCGCGGGAACTGCGCACCTTGCGCTCCCGAATCCGACACTGGGCCGGGAGCCCGCGCGAGGCGTAGCTGTCGGGAAAAAGCAACGCCAAGCCAGCCGCCGCCAGCCGCTCGCCCCAATCAGTTACACGCCAGCCGAGTTTTCCAGCGCGGTTGGTGAGACCGGCGCAGCCATGAAGCGCCACCACCGCCGGGAACGGTCCGGCGCCTTCCGGGCGAAAAAGGATGCCGCGCACGCCATCGCCGATATCCCCCACTTCGGCCTGTTCGGCGGCGTTGCCCGGCGCCGGCGCAATCGTCAAGGCAATCGCGGCGACGATTACCGCAATGCTCGGTCGCATGGCTCACTCCAGAGGTCGCCCCCCAAGAGTAACTTTAATGTTATATTCAGTCGACGCGCGGCGTCAAAACTTCACTTTGTCGGCGCCCTTCAATCCGAGCATCTGTCGTGCCTCTGCCGGGCTGGCCGCCTGATATCCCAGGTCCTCGATGATCCGGCGAATCTTGACGACCTGTTCGGCGTTGCTTGCCGCGAGCCTGCCGGGGCCGATATAGAGGCTGTCCTCCAGACCTACTCGGACATTGCCGCCCATCATCGTCGCGGCGGTGCAGAAATTGATCTGGTGGCGGCCGCCGGCGAGCACCGACCAGAGATAATCATTCCCGAACAGCCGGTCCGCCGTGCGTTTCATGAAAACGAGATTGTCGAGATCGGGGCCGATGCCGCCGAGGATGCCGTAGATGAGCTGCAGGAATACCGGTGTCTTGAACAGCCCGCGATCGATGCAATGTGCGAGATTATAGAGATGGCCGGTGTCGTAGCACTCGTGCTCGAACTTGACTCCGTGTGCCTCGCCGAGAAGCTTGTAGATGCGCTCAATGTCGCGAAAGGTGTTGCGGAAGATGTTGGCGTCGGATGAAAGCAGGTAATTCTCCTCCCAATCGTATTTCCAGGTCTTATAGCGGCGCGCCATCGGATAGAGCGCGAAATTCATCGAGCCCATGTTGAGCGAGCACATTTCCGGCGAGCAGTGCAGCGCCGCGGCGATCCGCTCCTCGACCGTCATGGTGACGCTTCCGCCGGTCGTAATGTTGATGACGGCGTCGCAGCTCTGTTTGATCCGGGGCAGGAACTGCATGAACACCGCAGGATCGGGCGACGGCCGGCCGTCCTGGGGATCGCGCGCATGCAGATGCAGGATGGCGGCGCCGGCTTCGGCGGCGCCGATTGCTTGCGTTGCGATCTGGTCCGGCGTGATCGGCAGCGCCTCCGACATTGTCGGAGTGTGGATCGAACCGGTCACCGCGCAGGTGATGACGACCTTGTTGGCAAGCTGGGGCATGGCCGCTCTCCTCGCTTTGTAGGGTGGGCAAAGGCGCAACGCGCTTTAGCGCGTGCGCCGTGCCCACGCCGGACACTCGCGCGCAACGCGTGGGCACGGCGCTTTTTTCGACGTGTGGCGCGGCCAGTGCTGTGGACCGCGTCCATAGTGCGTCGAAGATGCGCGTAAACGCGCTTTAGGCCCCACCCTACGTTTCACGATCTTTCATCGCCACGCGGCGTTCAAGAGGAATCAGTTCGATCCCGAAACGCCGTACTACAAATCCCCAAAGGCCCTTCGGCGCCCACAGCATCACGATAATGGCGACCGCTCCGAGCATGAGGAGATAAAGCGTGCCGAGGTCGGCCAGCGTTTGCCGGAGAAGAAAGAAAACGATCGTGCCGAGAATGGGGCCTTCAATGCGTCCGATCCCGCCGATTACCGTGATGAAGATCACAAAGGCGGTCCAATCGTTCACGCTGAAGGCGGCATCGGGCGAGATACGCAGTTTCTGCAGCGCAATCAGCGCGCCGATCATTGCCGTCGCTACGGCGCTGAGAACGTACACGACGAGCTTTGCATAGCCCACATCCACGCCATGGCTCGCGGCAGCAAGCTCGTTGTCACGGATCGCCTCGAGCGCAAGTCCATAGCGCGAGCGAAGGAGCCCGATAAGTCCGGCAATGATTGCCACAACAAGTGCAAGCGCGATCCAGTAGATCAGGAATTCGCGTGCCTGTCGGCTCGGCGCGATGGCAATGACGACGGCGGCCGGAAGGCTTACTCCGGAGCCGCCCCCGAGCGCCGAAATCTGCGAGGCAAAAAGACGAAATACCTCGGCAACAATCCAGGTTCCGATCGCGAAATAGTGTCCGCGCAGGCGAAAAATCAGCGCTGCCACCGGAAGGGCGAGCACGCCTCCGATGATGCCGGCGATTGGAATCGACCACAGCGGCGACACGCCGGCGAGGATGGCAAGCCCGAACAGCACGTAAGCACCGAGACCGACATAGGCCTGCTGGCCGATCGAGACGAGACCGGCGTAGCCGGCAAGCAGGTTCCAGAGGCTTGCGAGCGCCACATAGGAATAGACCTCCGCAAGCAGCCGCAGATCGTCGCGGCCGCCCCATAACGGCGCTGCCGCGAGCACCAAAAGTACTGCGGCTGCAAGCCGTGCCCCCGCGCGGCTGCCCCGGCCGGCGAATTGGACGCGGACCCTCATTCGCGCAGTCTCGGAAACAGACCCTGGGGACGGATGGCGAGCACAAAAAGGAACGCGAGGTGACCGGACAGAATCTGCCAGCCGGGATCGAGATGGGCCCCGATCGCCTGCACCACGCCAAGGACTATACCGCCCACGAAGGTTCCCCAGAGGCTGCCCAGGCCGCCGATGACTACCGCCTCGAAACCGAAGATGAGGCGTGTCGGGCCGCTTGCCGGATCGAAATTGGCACGGACCGCGAGCAGCACACCGGCTATGGCTACAACGGCAAGCGAGAGCGCCATCGCCAGCGCGAATACATGACGATTATCAAGACCCATCAGCCTTGCCACGGCGGGATTGTCGGCAGTCGCGCGGAAAGCGCGGCCGAGTGCGGTCCGGTAGAACACGACTTCCAGCGCCCCGATGACGGCAACCGCGCCGAGAAATTGAATCAGAGGCAATATCCCGACCGACACGCCTTCGAGGAGGCGAAAGCTCGCGATTTCAATGCCGCCGGCATCGAGCTTCTGGGGGTCGGCCGTGAAAAATTCCTGCAATGCGTTCTGGATAATCACCGAGAGGCCGAAGGTCACGAGCAGCGGCGGCAACAGATCCTCGCCGACCGTGCGGTTGAGTACGAACCACTGCAGGGCGTAGCCGATGATCGCCATCAGCGGCACCACGACCAGGAGCGAAATCAGGGGATTGACGCCGAGCGTTTGCGTGGTGACCAGCGCCAGGTAGGCCGCGAGCACGATGAGGTCGCCGTGGGCGATGTTCACGAGCCGCATGATGCCGAAGATCAGCGAGAGCCCGGCGGCGAATATCGCGTAGAGGCCGCCGACCAGCACGCCCTGGATGATGACGTTGAGCCAGTCGGTCATCGGATTTCACACCCCAAAGTAAGCCGCCGCAATTGCCTCGCGGCTCAGCGCGCCGGCCGCGCCTTGCAGCGCAACGCGCCCTTCCTGGAGGCAATAGACGCGGCTCGCGGCCTTGAGCGCCTGCATCAGGTCCTGCTCCACAATCACCAGCGAGATGCCTTCTGCAAGGATCGGCGGAAGCCGCGCATAGATTTCGCGCACCACAATTGGAGCCAACCCGAGGCTGATCTCGTCGCACAGCAGGAGCTTCGGGTTGGACATCAGTCCCCGCCCAATCGCGACCATCTGCTGCTCGCCGCCGGAAAGCGCCGTCGCCGGCAGGCGGCGCCGTTCCGCGAGCGCAGGAAATAATTGATACACCCGCGGCAGGCTCCAGGGTCCTCGGCGCTTGAGCGAACCGCCGATCAGCAGGTTTTCCTCGACGGTGAGCGATGGAAAGAGCGCTCTGCCTTCGGGGATGAGCGCAATCCCGCACGCCGCTACCTCATGTGCCGGCATGCCGCCGATCGGGACGCCGTCGAACACGATTGCCTCCCGCCGCCCCGGGATCAGGCCGGCGATGCTGTTGAGCAGAGTGCTTTTGCCGGCACCATTGGCGCCGATTACGGCGACGGCCTCTCCCGCGTCGACCTCGACGGTAATGCGGAACAGCGCCTGGAAACTGCCGTAGAACGCGTCAAGTCCTTGTACCTGGAGGAGTGGTTCAGGCATCGGGACCGATTCCCATGTAGATCTCCTCAACCGCCGGACTCTTGATCACGGCTTGCGGCGCTCCTTGGGCAATCAAGCCGCCGTTATGCAGCACGACGAGGCGATCGACTGCTGCCAGGAGCGCGTGCACCACGTGCTCGATCCAGATGATCGATATGCCCGACCGCTGCGCCGTCTTGATCAGTTCGATGAGGGCCGTGCATTCATACTCGTTCAGCCCGCCCGCGACTTCGTCGAGGAGAAGCACACGCGGCGAAGTGGCGAGCGCACGCGCAAGCTCCAGTCGTTTGCGCTCGAGAACGGTAAGGGTCCCGGCATGGCGGTTCGCCTTGTCGGCCAGCCCGCATTGCACGAGAATTTCCATGCAGCCTTCGTAGCAATCGCGCTCGCGCTGGCCGCTGCCGAATGCGGCGGCGACCACGAGGTTCTCGAACACGGTCATGGCGCCGAAAGGCCGGGGAATCTGGAACGAGCGCGCGAGCCCGATGCGGCAGCGTTGGGCAGGCGACAGGGCAGTGATGTCGCGGCCGCCAAAGAGGACACGCCCACGATCGGGTGCAATGGCCCCGGCGATGATGCCGAAGAGCGTCGATTTCCCGGCGCCGTTTGGGCCGATAATCCCGAGCGCCTCGCCATCGGCAAGCGAAAGCTCGATCCCGTCCGCCACCACGATGGCGCCGAACCGCTTCGATATATTGTCGAGGGAAAGGAGCGGAGGCATGTAACAATTGTTGCTGTAATCTTTCGATTAGCGCAGCTCTCACTCCGCCTCATCCTGAGGCGTCTCGAAGGTTGAGGCGGGGCGATCCGGGCTGCCCTCATGGTTCGAGACGGCGCGCGCAGAGCGCGCGTCTCCTCACCATGAGGGCAGATTACGTGCCCCAGCGCGATTCACGCCAATAGCTCCAACTTGCCGCCGATCGGAATCTGCGGCCCGGTCTCGTTTTGCGTAATAACGAGATCGAAGCCGTTGCCCTTGCGCTGCCATTGGCCCGAGACAAGCGGAGTCTTGGCGACGTTCTTCACCGGCTGGCCAGTCCAGCGGACCGGCCCGACGATCGACGCGTAATTGGTCGCTGTAATTGCATCGAGAATCGATTTCGGGTCGCCGAGATTGCGCGTGCGCTTGAGTACGTCGATTGCGACCTCGAATAATGCGTGCTTGAAGCCGATCGGCTGCGTCCACGGGCGGCCTGTCGAGTTGGTATAGGCATGGGTCAATTCGCGCGCGCTCTGCCCGGTGAGGCTGGACTTGAACGGATGGTTCGGCGTCCACCAGATTTCCGTGCTTAACCCGTTGCCGCGCGCGCCGAGAGAACTGATGACGGAAGGGAACAGCAACGCCTTGCCGATCGTCACGATCTTCGGACGAAATCCCTGTTGCGCCGCCTGTGACCAGAAGGTCGCAAAATCCGGCGGAATCATATTGCCGGTGACGATCTCGGCGCCGGCGCTCTTGAATGCGGAGATCTGCGAGGTGAAGTCGTTGTTCACCGGCTGATAGCGGCCGGGGTCGATCAGCCGATAGCCGGCCGCCACAAGCGGCTTGGGGAAGCCGCGCTGAGCATCACCCCAGGCATTCCCGTCGGCGTCGTTGGGGAACAGTCCGCCGACCACCTTGTTGACCGGCGCGCTATTCCAGAGCGCAAGAAACGCCGCAATCACGTCTTCGAGCCCCCAGAAGAAATGATAGGTCCAGGCGAAGCCCTTCCTCGGATCGCCGTTGCGGCCGAAGAAATAGGGTTGCCATGGACAATCCGTCGTAATGCAGGGCACCTCGTTGACCTCGGCCTGATCGGCAACCGGATTGGTCGTATCCGGCGTGCTCGCGGCGACGATGAGGTCGACCTTGTCGCGCAGGATCAGCTCGGCAGCGACTTCGGACGCACGCGATGTGCTCGACTGGCTGTCCTTGGAAACAATCTGGACCGGATAGGTGCGGCCGCCGCTGGTAATTCCTTTTTCGAGCAGCTTCCCAATCTGGTCGAGGATGAACGGATCGGCCTCGCCGAACGGAGCGATCGGCCCGGTCCGCGGGCTCACATGCCCGATCTTGATGACGTGCGACTGGGCGTTGACCGGAATGATTTTCAGTACAGCGGGCCCGGCCAGCGCGCTGAGCCCGGCCTTTACGACATTGCGGCGGTCCATTGATTTCATTCCGGCTTCCTGGGCTTAGAGCGTTTCCCAATCAGGTTGACGAAGCGCTATCGCCACAAGCGATTCACTTTCGCCCGTCACCCTGAGGTGCTTGCCCGGCCTCTTCGGCCGGGCAAGCCATCGCAAGTCGGCTTTTGCCGGCTTGCGCAGTGTAGGTCCGATCTCGGGTAAACCCGAGATCGAAGGGCGACGGCCGACCTGCGCGCTACGCCTGATGAACGATTGTGCACCAGCCGCCCTCCTTCGAGGCTCGCATGCGGCGAAGCCGCCGCATGCTCGCGCCTTCAGGATGACGACTGAACATAGGAACCGCTTCAACCTAATCGGAATGGGCTCTACCTGTCACGTGATTGCTTGAGATGCTGCACCACCCTGGCGCGCAGTGCGGCCTGCTCCTCGGCGCTCCACTTGCGAAATCCCTCGCCCGATTTGAAGCCGAGCTTGCCTTCGGTCACGAGTGCTTCGAGATAGGGCGAGGGACCGGGCCGCGATTCGATGTCCGGCAGGACCGTTCGGTGAATCGCAAGCGTCAGGTCGGTGCCGACGAGATCGGCGTTTTCGAGCGGCCCGAGCACTGGGAGGCGCCGCCCGAACGCCGCCTTCACGACGGCGTCGACCGTCTCGGCGTCGCAGATGCCGCGCTCGACCAGCGAGACCGCCTCGCGCCACAGCGCATGCTGGAGCCGGTTGCCGATGAAGCCGGGCACGTCCTTTTTCACGTGCGCAGGGTTCTTGCCGGCACCGGCGTGCAGCGTCATCGTCCACTTAATTGCCTCCGGCGCGGTCCACGCCGTCCCGATGACCTCGACCAGCGGCACGAGATACGGCGGGTTCCACCAATGCGTACCGAGCGCGCGCTCGCGGCGCTTAAGCCCGCTCATGATGGCCGTGATAGGAATGACTGATGTGTTGCTGGCGAGGATTGTGTCTCCGCGCACATGCCGTTCGATGTCGGCGAACAAATTCTGTTTGATGCCCAAGTCTTCGCTTACCGCTTCGACCACGAAATCGGCATCGCGGACGGCAGCCGCGAGATCGCACTGCGGGCTCACGCGCTCGATTGCCTTCGGATCGTCACCTAGATCCGCGAGGTTTGCGAGAATGCGTGACCGCACGCTATCGAGGCTCGCCGTTACCGTATCGGTGATCGTCACTTCGTGACCGGCAGCGGCAAAAACCTGGGCGATGCCGTGGCCCATCAGCCCCGCGCCGACCACCGCGATACGCGCCTTCGCCATCACTAGTGTCCCACTCTAGCCCGCCGTGTAACCGCCGTCCGCGTAGAGGACATGGCCGGTGTAGAAATCCGATGCCTTGGAGGCGAGGAAGAGGAGCGGGCCAGCGAGATCGGACGGCTCTCCCAGCCTGCCTTTAGGAACCCGCGCAATGAATCCCTTGCGCACAGCGGTCGCGCGCTCGTTGTCTTCGTACATCCAGGCGGTGAGCGGTGAGCGGAACACGGTCGGCGCGATGGCATTGACGGTAATTCCTGTATCGCCCCATTCGCAGCCCAGCGCCTTGGTGATGCCATCGATCGCCGATTTCGACGCGCAATAGGCCGTGTAGCCCGCCGGGTGACCGAGAAGGCCGCGCGCCGACGACATGAACACGACCTTGCCGCCGCGGCCCTGGGCCAGCATCTGCCTGCCGGCGGCGCGCGCCATCAGCCAGGACTGGGTGACGTTCACGTCCATGACTTCCATGAAGGTCTCGGGCGGCTGATCGACAATCTTTGCGACCTTGTTGATGCCGGAGGCGAGCACGAGGATATCGACACTGCCGAAACGCTTCACTGCGGCTTCAACAATCTTGTCGCAATTCGCTGCCGAGCTTGGCCGCAGCGCAACCGCTTCGACTTTGCCGCCGCCGAGCGCCTCGCATTCGCCGGAGACCTTCGTCAGCTCGGCTGCGTTTCCGGCCGCGAGGACCACATTTGCACCCGCACCGGCGAGCACCTTCGCGGCGAGCGACCCGAACGCTCCCGAGGCGCCGGTGACGATTGCGGCCTTGCCGCGAATGTCGAACAGCGAGAGCGGATTATTCAGGAAATCGTCGGGCATGCTTTTCTCACAAGTTGTGCTTCTCACCGTTATCCTGAGGTGCGCGCGCCGGTTTCCTTGGGCGCGCGCCTCGAAGGATAACGGCTACATTGGTCGCGTCATCCTTCGAGGCTCGCATGCAATCAAACTGCGTCGAAGACGCGCGTAAACGCGCTTTTGCTGATTGCATGCTCGCGCCTCAGGATGACGAGTCAAGGTTCATTTCACCGGCGCGATGGCGACGAGGATTGTGCAGACGTCGTTGCCGCGGTTGGCGATCTCGCGCATTTCGTTCGCACCGATAACGCAGGAATCGTTCTTTCTCAGCACCGTTTCCTTACCGCCGACGATTACGGTAAGTTCGCCCGCGAGCACGAAATAGACCTTCTCGGGAGGCGAGGCATCGGGGCCGGCGCCGCCGCCGGGGAGAAAATGCGATAGCCCGACGATCAGGCTCTCCGTTCCGCCGGCTTCCGCGCCGAACAGGCGCAAGGCGAGGCAGCTGCGATGATTGGGCGCGTCGTAGGGCTTTGCCTCGGCGAAGCGTTTGACCTGCATCAGAACTTCTCTCCCTTCTCGATTCGGAAACTTCCCTTCGGATCGACGATTGCCACGAGGCGGACGATGCAGCCGTCGCCGCGCTCCCAGTTCCAGGGAAAGAACGCGAAGGTGCAGCGCCGTCCGGTGACCTTGTCGATCTCGCCGCCGACATTTTCGATACCAAGGATGCCGTTGCGGAAAAGGATCCGATGCACCGGCTCCCATTCCGGAAAATCCTCTTTCCAGTCGCGCCCGCCGGACCACTGCCGGTATTCTTCGGCAAGGTGCGGGTGAAGCGGCCCGTTGCGCTGCGGGCCGATCGCGGTGGCCAGCGGATGATCGTTGGCCTGGGTATCGTGGCCGACGACCTTCACCTTCTTCTCGACGAACCACTCGCCGGCCGAAGGCACGAATCCCGGAGCCCGGCAGAAATAATCTTCGTTGTCCTCATAGAATTTGTGCCAGCCAGTATTGACGATCACGACGTCACGTGGGCGCACGACCTTGCCGGCAGCTTTTTCCAGATCGTCGTAAGTGATGAACTCCCATTTTTTTTTTGGAATCGACACCACGATGCCCGAGCCGAAGAAGTGCGGGAGCGGCACCTCATCGATGAACGGCGTCCCTTGTACGACATGGGCCGGCGCGTCGATATGCGTGGTGTTGTGCATGCTGGTCGTTATTCTCTGCGAGAGCACGCCGGACTTGGCGTGATAATGAATGCGTTCGATCTTGACATCCTCGAAATAAGGCCAGTTCGGAGACTGGTATCCGAAACGATGTGAGAGGTTGTAGAATTCCAGGCCCATGCTGTTGTCGTGGTTGTCCTCGAAAGTGACGCCGCGAACCTTTTTCGCCAAGGCGGATCCTCCCAAATTGCGCGCCGGGGAAAGACGAGGCGCTTAGATCGGCTGCACGGTAGTCTTTGTCAGCGAGCCAATATACGTTAAGCCTAACATAAATCAGCGTGGCTACGCATCCGGCAAGCACGCCCGCTCGATCTCCTGAGGGAGGACAGTTTGGTCGAGAAAATTGCGCTTGAAGAGCATTTCCTGCTGCCCGCATTTGAGGACTATTGGAATCCCACGGCGGCCGACCTGCCCGCGGCGAAGCGCGAGCAGGCATTCTCGCGGCTAACCGATTTCGGCGAGCGCCGGCTTGCGGTGATGGACCGGGCCGGCATCTCGCTTGCCGTTCTCGGGCTTTCCGGGCCGGGCGTGCAGGCCGAGCACGATACGGCGACCGCGGTGCGGCGGGCGCGGCAGGCCAACGATTTCCTGGCGCGCGAAATCCTCCGACGGCCCGACCGCTACGGGGGGTTCGCGCATCTCGCCATGCAGGACGCCCGCGAAGCGGCAGCCGAATTCGAACGCTGCATGCGCGATCTCGGGTTTTACGGCGCCATGATCAACGGTCACACCAACGGCCAATATCTCGACGATCCGGCGCTCTATCCGTTCTGGGAACGGGCGGAAGCTCTCGGAGCGCTCATCTATCTGCACCCGGCCGATCCGCCGGTTTTGTTTCCGGCGCTCGCCGGGCACAAGGGCCTGCGGCGAGCGACCTGGGAATGGACGCTGGAAACCGGTACGCACGCCCTGCGGCTCATTTTCGGCGGCACGTTCGATCGTTTTCCGCGCGCGAAGCTCGCGCTCGGTCACCTAGGCGAGACGCTGCCGTTTCTGCTCTGGCGCTTGGACAGCCGCGCCGGACCCGACTTCTACGCTGTCAAGCTCGCCAAACGTCCCTCGCAATACATCAAGGACAATATTGTCGTGACCACTTCCGGTATGTGCTCGGCCGAGCCGCTTACCTGCACGATCGGTGCACTCGGCCACGACCACGTAATGTTTGCGTCCGATTATCCCTTCGAATCCGCCGAGGAATCGGCTCATTTCATCGACTCTACGCCGCTTGCCGATGACGTGCGTCGCGACATCTGTTTCAATAACGCGGCAAGACTTCTTCGATTGCCGCAGCGAGTAGTGAGTAGTGCGTAGTGAGTAGTTAGGGGAAACTTGGTCCTTTAGTTTCACTACTCACTACTCACTATTCGCTCTATCAATATCGGAATCAGAAATGCCTCGCCTGCTCATCCTGCTGACCTTTGATGAAGGGGTGCGCAATATCTACGGCTCGCAGCTTGCTTCGCGGTTTCCGGAGCTTGCGATCGATGCCGTCGATCACTACTCGAAAGCGATCCCGCTGATGCCGGCGGCCGACGTGCTGCTCACCTTCGGGCCAATGATGGACGACGAGGTATTTCGTCACGCCGGTAAGCTCAAATGGGTGCAGGCGCTGGGTACGGGCGTGGACGGCATCATCGACCAGCCGTCGCTCCCGCGCGGCGTCATTGTCACCAACATCCGCGGCATTCACGGCGCTCCGGTGTCTGAAACCGCGATCCTGCTGATGCTGGCGCTGTGCCGCAGGTTTCCGCAGACGGTGCGCAATCAGGACCGGCGCGACTGGCGGCGCTGGCCGTCACAGCTTCTCGACGGCAAGACGGTCGGTATTTTCGGCGTCGGGCTGATCGCCGAGGCGCTGGCGCCGCGCTGCAAGGCGCTCGGCATGACGGTCGTCGGCTTTTCGTCGAAGAGGCGCGCGGTTACGGGCTTTGACCGCATGTACCTGCGCGGCGATCTGCTTGCGGCAGCTCCCGAACTCGATTTCTTTGTGCTGCTCGTCCCCTACGCGGCCGAGACCCACCGGCTGATCGGCGCGCGCGAATTTGCCGCCATGAAGCCGTCGAGCTATTTCGTTAACCTGGCGCGCGGCGGCATCGTCGATGAGGATGCCCTGATCGAGGCGCTCGAAAGCGGCGGCATTGCCGGTGCAGCGCTTGATGTCTTTCAGACCGAGCCGCTGCCGCCGGACCATCCGCTGTGGAGCACCAGGAACGTGATCATCTCCCCGCATCTGGCCGGCTTCTACGATACCTATGCGGAGCGTGCGCTGCCCACGATCGAACACAACATGGCCTGCTTTCTGCGCGGCGATATCGAGGCCATGATCAACCTGGTCCGCCAATAGTGGGCGCTCTGCGATGCGGATGAGGCGCCGAGCCGGAGGAACGAAACGCCCGGAAGGCGAGCGGAGGTCATCGGCGAAACCTAAATATGCTCCGCCTCCGCCCCCGGAGGTTTTCAAGGCCTCGGCGCCTACAGGCGATGATGAATTTCGATCGACCGCGCCCTCTCTGCACGAATTGTTTGCCCAACAGGCACGCACCATGCTCGACCGTACCGATCTAAGCGAGGAGCAGAAGCAGAGCGTCCTCGTCGCAATGGCTTGCCCGTGCTGCGGCGCCGGCGCGCTGTCGTTCACGGCGAAGATGAAGCGGCAGTCGTAACAAGGCCGTAGCCCGCATGAGCGAGCGGGCGGCCAAAGGCCGGCCGCGAGCGATATGCGGGACAGGCGTTCCGCATATCGCGGCGCGGCTTAGGCAGAGCGCGTGTCGAGCGCACCGAACGCGCCGGGCTACGTGCCGATTTCAGCCCACCGTAATAATCAGGTTCCCGTAGGGATCCACTTCGCAGCTATCCCCCGGCATGAGCACCGTTGTCGAGGCGTGCTCCTCGATCAGCGCCGGGCCCCTGATGCGATTGCCTGCGAGCAGGGCTGAGCGATCCCAAGTCTTCGCATCCCGGAAGCCGATCTCACTGAAAAACACCGGCCGCGTGCCGGTGAGCGCGGTGGCTGGAGGCGCGGTGCGGCCTGGCTGGATTTTGCCCTGCCGCGGCTTGCGCAAGACGCCGATCCCCGTGGCGCGCAGGCTTACAATCTCGGCGCCTTCCTCGGGCGCCGAAGTGCCATAGCGGGCGAGATGCGTGGCATCGAACAGCCGTTTGATCGCGCGGCGATCACGGCGCCCGAATACGGAGGCGGGGAGGGGGACGGTGACCGCATGCTCCTGGCCGATGTAGCGCATGTCGGCGGCGCGCTTGATCGTCACCTTCTGCGGGCGGACCGAAGCGTTGGCAATCGCCTGACGGCCCTGGTCCTCCATCTCGCCATAGAGTGTTTCGATGCGCCCGAAGGGCGCTTCATCGACCCGAGTGAGCCAAGTGCGTACGAAATCGTACCGCAAATCGGAGAACAGCATGCCGAAGGCCGAAAACACGCCCGGGGCCTTGGGAACGATTACGGTGCGGATGCCGATCTCGCGTGCAACATCGACCGCATGCAGCGGACCCGCTCCGCCATAGGCGATGAGCGCAAAACCGCCGGCATCGAGACCGCGCTCGGTGGTCACGCCCTTGACGGCGTAGGACATCGCGGTTGCCGCAATGCGCAGAATGCCGTCGGCGGCTGCGATGACATCAAGCCGGAGCGGCTTGGCTATGGCGGCGAGCGCGCGCTCGGCAGCTTTCACATCGAGCGGCATTTCCCCGCCCAGGAAGCGATCGGCGCCGAGCCGGCCGAGGACGAGATTAGCGTCGGTAATCGTCGGCTCGGTTCCTCCGAGGCCGTAGCAGGCTGGCCCTGGCGTAGCGCCGGCGCTTTGCGGGCCGACCCGCAGCGAGCCCTCCTCGACGCGCGCGATTGAGCCGCCGCCGGTGCCGACCTCGAAAATGTCCATCATGGCGATCTGCACCGGCAGCGCCCGGTCATATCCGCCGATCAGCGCCATGCCGGTCGTCAACGCCTCGCCATCGTGGATTACGCCGGCCTTGGCGGTGGTGCCGCCCATGTCGAAGGCGATCGCATTCTCGATTCCAAGCGTCTGACACAGCGCCTGGGCGCCGATGACACCGGCTGCCGGCCCGGATTCGAGCATGCGGACGCATTGCGACTGCGCCTGGCTCGCCTCGTATAACCCGCCGGTCGACTGTACGACCAGGAACGACCCGGAGAATCCGTGGGCGCGAATGTGTTCGTCGATCTCTCCGATATAGCGGCGCACCTTCGGCCCGACATAGGCATTCGCCGCCACCGTCGAGCAGCGCTCGAATTCCCGGTATTCCTTCGACAGCTCGTGCGAAGCGGACACGAACATCCCCGGGTGGTTAGCCTCGATGATTGCTTTGGCGCGCGCCTCATGGTCCGGGCGCGCGTAGCAGTTGAGAAACAGGATCGCGCAGGCCTCGATGTCCCGCGCGTCCAGAATCGCGCCAAGCTTCGCGATTTCATCTTCGTCAAGTTCGCGCTCGACTTCGCCATCGGCCAGAACGCGCTCATTGACCTCGAAGCGGAGCGCCCGCTCGATCAGCGGGACATGCTTGCGGAAGAACAGATTGTAGGCGTCAGGCCGATTGATGCGGCCGATCTCGTAGATGTCGCGAAAGCCTTCGGTGATCAGCAGCGCGGTCCGCGCGCCCGTACGCTCGAGGATGGTATTGATTGCGATGGTCGAACCGTGCAGGAACAACACGGCTGCGCCATAATGGCTGCCCGCCTTCGCCACCGCCTTGCTGATGCCGTCCACCAGGCGCTCCGGCGTAGACAAGGCCTTGCCGAAGGCGAGAGCGCCGGTGCGGTCATCGAACAGCGCGACGTCGGTGAAAGTCCCGCCGATATCCGCCGCGAGCCGGATGTGGGGCTTGGAGTCAGCGGCGCGTCGCGGCTTCGGGCGCTTCATTGGCCGCCATCTCCTTGACCGAGGCAGACTGCTGCAACTATTGCCATGTCGGGCTGGCGCCGCCGAACCCCCCCTGGCGGCAAGAATGGATTCCTGGAGCGCCTCGTGCTGACTGTCGCCATCGACATCGGTGGAACCTTCACCGACCTGCTCGGCTTCGATGAGGCGACCCAGAGATTCGTCCAGGCCAAGAGTCTTAGCACGCCGGCACAGCTCGTGAACGGCATCATCGATTGTCTGCGCAAGAGCGGCATCGAGGCCGCCGCCATCGACGATCTCATCCACGGCTCGACGGTGGCAATCAATACTCTGATCGAGCGCAAGGGCGCCCGGACCGGCCTCGTGGTCACCCGCGGCACCCGTGACGTCTACATCATTGGTCGAGGAAATCGGCCGGAGGCCTACAATCTCCTGTTCCACAAGCACCGGCCGCTGGTCTCGCGCCGGCTGACCTGCGAGATCGAGGAGCGCGTGCTTGCGAGCGGCGATGTTTACCGGCCGCTCAATCGCGCCGGTATTCACGAGGCGTGCAGCCGGCTCGCCGACGAGGGCGTGGATGCGGTCGCGATCTGTTTTCTGCACTCTTACGTCAATCCAGAGCACGAGCGCATCGCCGGCGAAATCATCCATGAGGCAATGCCGGATGCTTATCTCTCGCTGTCGCATGAAATCCTGCGCGAATATCGCGAGTTCGAGCGGATGTCGACGACGGTCGTCAATGCCTATATCGGCCCCAAGGTCGGCGGCTACGTAAAGGGCCTCAAGGCGAGCCTCGGCGAGATCGGATTTCGCGGCAATCTCTCGATCATGCGTTCGAACGGCGGCGTCATGACGCCCGAGATCGCCACCGAGCGGCCCGTTGCCATGATGGAGTCAGGGCCGGTCGGCGGCATCATCGCTTCGGCACAAGTCGGGCTCGCGCTGGGCTTCAAGAACGTCATTTCCTTCGACATGGGCGGCACGACCGCGAAAGCGAGCCTCGTGCGCGACGGCGAGCCCACGCTCGCGCCGGGTTACTACGTCGGCGGCTATGCCAGCGGGCATCCGGTCATGCTGCCGATGATCGACGTGGTCGAAGTTGGAGCCGGCGGCGGCTCGATTGCCTGGATCGACGAGATCGGAGCGCTCAAGGTGGGGCCGCAAAGCGCCGGCGCCGATCCGGGTCCGATCTGCTACATGGGCGGCGGCACGGAGCCGACCATCACCGACGCCAATATAGTGCTCGGACGCCTCGATCCGGACAATTTCCTCGGCGGGCAGATGAAGCTCGATCCCGAAGGCGCGGCGCGCGGCATCGCAGAAATGATCGCCAAGCCTCTGAACATGGACATGGTCGCCGCCGCTGAGGCGATCATCGAGATTGCGATTTCGAAAATGTCGCTGGCGGTGCGCGAGGTCTCGGTCGAGAAGGGCTATGACCCCCGCGATTTCGCCCTGGTCGCCTCCGGCGGCGCGGGGCCGCTGCACATCGTCGCGATCGCCCGCGAGCTGCATATCCCGACGGTGATCGTGCCGCTCTTCCCGTCCCATTTCTCTGCGCTCGGAATGCTGGTTGCCGACGAGCGGCACGACTTCATTCGCACCTATTATTCCGATCTCGCCAACTTGGATTTTGCCAAGCTGGTCCAAGTCTACGAGGAAATGCGCAAGCAGGCGCGCACAAGCCTGCGTCACAGCCGCAACGCGGAGGAGCAGATAGCGCTCGATCTGCGTTATGCCGGGCAGGAATTCACGCTGTCGGTGCCGGTCACGCTCGCACAGCTGAAGGGCGGCAAAGGCGATGCGATCCGCGCCGCCTTCGACGCGCTCTACGAGCATCGCTATGCGCATCACTCGGCCGAGGAGCCCGTCGAAATGGTCAATATGCGGCTTGGCGTCATCGGCAAGCGGCCAAAACTGCGCTTCCCGCGCCTTGGCCGAGGCCAGGCGCCGCGACCCTCGCATCATCGCGCGGTGTATTTCTCGGATGTGAAAAGGCCGGTACGATGCCCGGTTTACGAACGGACGAGCCTCAAGGCCGGTGCGCGCATTTCCGGCCCGGCAATCGTCCAGGAGCTTGGCACGACCACGGTGCTGTTCCGTAACGACCGATGCAAGGTCTCGCCGTCCGGCGAACTGATCATCGAGGTAGGAGGCGCGTGATGCTGGCTGGCGGCTCTACAATTGGGGTGATGCGGCGCCGCGGGCACGGTGCGCCCCCTCTCCCCGCTTGCGGGGAGAGGGTTGGGGTGAGGGGCGCCTTAATAAGAGGCGCGCGCGGAGGGAGCCCCTCACCCGCCGCCTTCGGCGGCGACCTCTCCCTGCAAGCGGGGAGAGGTGGGGGCCGCCCATGAGTGTTCGGCGGCAAAGGCCGGCTAGCAAAAAGCCAAAAGCAAACCGGGCGACGCTTGATCCGGTCACGCTCGAAGTGATCCGCAACGCCCTTCCGGCTATCGCCAACGAGATGGCGGCGGATCTCCAGCGCACGTCCTACAACATGATGATCTACGAAGTGCGCGATTACTGCACCGCGCTTCTTGATCCGCAAGGCCAGTTGATCTCCCAGAACGTCGGCGGCGTATCGCATTTCGTCGCCGATCTAGGCGTGATCGTCGTCGATGGCATGAAGCGCTACGGCCGCGATGGATTACATCCCGGTGATGTCATCATCACCAATCACCAGGCGGTGGCCGGCCAGCACCTCAACAACATCGTCATCTACATGCCCTATTTCTTCAAGGGCGAGCTGTTGCTGTTCCTGATGGTGCGCGCCCACTGGATCGATGTCGGCGGCATGTCCACCGGGTTCGGCGCCGGGCCTACGGTGGCTGATCCCTGGATCGAGGGGCTCCAGCTCGATCAGCTGAAGATTTACGAGAAGGGCAAGCTCAACGAGACGCTCCACCGGGTGCTCAAGGACAACATCCGCTTTCCAGAGTCTTCGCTCGGCGACATGAAATCGCAGATGGCTGCCTGCCGGCTGGCGGCGCGGCGCATGGATGAGCTCTTCGAGAAATACGGGCGAGCAACCGTTCTCGCCGCGATCGAACGCATTTTTGAGGAGACCGAGAAGAAATGCCGCAACGTCGTGGGACAGTTGCCCGATGGCGTCTACGAAGCGCAGTCTGCCATGGACGACGATGGCGTGCTCAAGGGCGAACCGGTGCCGATTCGGGTCAAGGTGATCGTCAAAGCCGGCGATATGACCATCGACCTTTCCGGCTGTTCGGGAGAACGCAAGGCCGGCATCAATTCGCGCACCCTTGCGGGCGCGCGCGTCGCCTACAAGGCGCTCACCGGCCCGCTTGAGCCGGTAAACGAGGGCTCATTCCGGGCATTGAAAGTCGTCATTCCCGAAGGCAACATCATGATGGCGCGCTTTCCGGCTCCGATGGCGGGCTGGAGCATAATCGTGCCGACCGTGGTCGATACCATCGTCAAGGCGCTGGCGCCGGCGATGCGCGACCGCGTCCCGGCCGGCCACCATGGGCTGCTCGGCGGGTCCGTCGTTTTCTTCGGCATCCATCCGAAGACGAAGCGGCGCTTCGTGGTGCAGAGCATCGAAGGCGGCGGCTGGGGCGGACGCCCGTTCGAGGACGGCGAGCCTGCCACCGTCTCGGTGTGTCAGGGGGATGTGCGCAACGGCTCGATCGAGGGCATCGAGCTCAAATGTCCGGTGCTGATCGAGAGCCGCACTTTGCACCAGGATTCCTGCGGCGCTGGAAAATATCGTGGCGGCCTTGGCATCAACGTGCAGGTCAGGAACTTCATCGACGGGCGATGGAATTTCGAACATGCGCGGCGGCGGAACTGCCCGCCTTGGGGACTGTGGGGCGGAGAGGCCGGGCAGTCCGGCGGCTATTTCTTGCGCCTGCCGGGCGAGAACGAATTCAAGCCGATGGTCGGCGCGCACGTTCCGATTCCGGTCGATGCGCAAGTGACCGTGCGCACGGGCGGGGGCGGCGGCTGGGGCGACCCGCTCGATCGCGATCCTGGGCTGGTGCGTGCCGACGTGCTCGAAGAACTGGTCTCCCGGCGCTCCGCGCTCGATCGCTATGGGGTCGTGCTCAGAGACGATTTGACGCTCGATGAAACCGCAACACGCGCTCAGCGTGAGCGGATAAGATCGAGCCGAACGGTCTCGAAGGATTGATCTAGATGCTCAGCAGGTTGCTTTGTAGGGTGGGCAAAATCGCATTGCGAGGTCATTCGATACGGCATTTTCTAGGAGCGATTTTGCCCACGCGGTCGGGCTTCGAGTTGGGTCCGCGTGGGCACGGCTCACGCGCTGAAGCGCGTCGCGCCTTTGCCCACCCTACGACGCTGGCCATTCTGACGGCCGCCTGCTTGTCATTCGCTGCTCCCGCCTGCGCAACGGACAAGCTGCGGGTCGGAAAAGCGGTGGCGGAGGCGTTCTCTTTCGTACCTCTCGACGTTGGCATCAAGGCCGGGATTTTCCAGAAGAACAACGTCGACCTTGAAATCATTGCGTTCGCGGGCGACGCGCGCATGCAGCAGGCGATGGCGTCGGATTCGCTGGACGTCGCGCTCGGCTCCGGGCCCGCCATGGCCTTCATCGCCAAAGGGTCCCCGGTCAAAGCCGTGGCTGCGATGGCCGGGCCGCCGCTTCTCCTCGCCATCATCGTACGTCCGAACGGTCCGAAGACCGTCGCCGACCTCAAGGGCAAGACAGTTGCTGTTTCGACTGCCGGTTCGCTGACCTATTGGCTCGTCAGCGAGACTTCGCGCCGCCAGGGCTGGGGACCGGACGGCATACACATCGCGCCGATGGGCGCCGTGCAGGGGCAGATCGCGGCGCTCAAGCGCGGCGATATCGACGGCATGATCACCGATATCGGCAATGCCTTCGATCTCGAACAGCGCGGAGAAGCCCGCATCCTCGTGCGCTTCAACGACATCAAGGACTTCCACATTCACGTGATTTTCGCGACCGACAAGCTGATCGCCGGCAAGCCCGCGGCGTTGCGCAATTTCCTCAAGGGCTGGTTCGAAACCATCGCTTACATGCGCAGCCACAAGGCCGAGAGCGTCAAGATCGCCATGCAGGTCATGGACAAGGATGAGCCAATCAGCAGCCGGGTCTACGACGAGCTGATGCCGATGTTCTCCGACACCGGGAAATTCGATCCCAAGGCGTTGCAGACGCTCGCCAAGTCCTATGTTGAATTGAAGCTGCTGCCGGTTAAGCCCGATATGTCGAAGCTCTATACCGAAGCTTTCTTGCCGTGATGGAACTGTAGGGTGCGCACGCGTCGAGACCTCCGTTCGGCGACTTTGCCCACCCTACGTAATCAAGCATTCCGTCCGTGAAAGCGAACGAGATCGCTGTGCGGGTCCGCAACGTCTCTCATCAGTTCGGTGAGGAAGGCGAAAGCCTCCATGTCCGCGCGCTCCTCGACACCTCGCTCGATGTGGCGCGGGGCGAACTCGTGTGCCTCATCGGGCCGAGCGGCTGCGGCAAGAGCACGCTGCTCAACGTGATCGGCGGCTTGCTTACGCCGACGACTGGAGTCGTGCATGTCGGGGAAGAGGAGGTGCGCGGACCCTTGCCGCAGCAGGTCGCCTACATGTTCCAGGAGAATGCGCTGTTTCCCTGGAGTACGGTCATCGAGAACGTCAAGCTCGGCATGCTGTTTCAGGGCGCACCGCGCGCCGAGCGCGAGCCGCGGGCGCGCAAATCCCTGGAGGCGGTGGGGCTTGCAGCATTCGCCAATCACTATCCCGGTCAGCTTTCGGGCGGCATGCGCCAGCGGGCGGCGCTGGCGCGGGCGCTGAGTCTGGAGACCGGAATAATTCTCATGGACGAGCCTTTCGGTGCGCTCGATGAGCAGACCCGCATGGTGCTCGGCGAAGATCTGTCCGTGCTGCTCTCGCGCACGCGCAAGACCATCATTTTCGTCACCCACAGCCTCGGCGAAGCGGTCTTTCTGGCCGATCGGGTGGCGGTGTTCTCTGCCCGGCCCGGTACCATCAAGGAGGTCATCGCGATCGACGAGCCGCACCCGCGTCGGGCCGCCTTCATGACGTCGGAGAGATTCACGCAACTGCGTAACCGGCTCTATTCCCTCCTTCATGACGAGATCCGCAAGGCGGCAAACGAGTCGGCCGGGGCGCAGCGGGCGGCATCGGGCGCGCCTGCCGGAGGACCGTCGCGGTGAGCGAAAGGAGCAAACAATTCCGCGGCAAGTTGTTGAGCCGCGGCGTGCAGGCCGGGTTCGTCGTTGTCCTGCTCGCCGCCTGGTATGCAGCCACGGCCTACGGCCACATCAGCCCGATCCTGCTGCCCAATCCGGTGAATGTGTTCGACGAACTGATGAATGTGCTCTCGACCGGCGAATTCATCGGCGATCTTCAAGTCACCTTGTCGGAGCTTGCAATTGCGTTTTCGATCTCGGCGACGGCCGGTGTGGCGCTCGGCTATCTTATCAGCCGGTCGCAGTATTCGATCCGGGTCTTCGAGCCGTTGTTCGCCGGCATCTACGCAGTTCCGATCATCCTGTTCCTGCCGCTCTATATCCTGTTCTTCGGACTCGGTCCGGCATCGAAAATCGCGCTTGGCGTGACGACGAGTTTCCTGCCCATCGTGCTCAATACCATCGCCGGCTTCGGCTATGTGGATCGTATGTTCATCCGCGCGGCTCGCTCGATGGGCGCATCCGAATTCCAGCTGTTCCGCTGGGTGCTGCTGCCCGCCGCGCTTCCCGTCATCCTCACTGGGCTGCGGATCGGTTTTACGGTCGCGCTGCTCTCGATCCTCGGCAGCGAAACCATCGCTTCGCTCGCCGGCCTTGGCCACCGCATCGCGCATCTCGCCGAGGGAATGGATATCGCGCGCATGTTCGCATACATCACATTCGTTGTCGCGATCGCGCTGTTCCTCAACACCGTGGTTTCAACCCTCGAGTCGAAGGCGAGGCGCCGGTAGGAAAGAATTTGAGGAGACTACGCGAATTGCATCCACATGCCGTAAACTCCGAACCTCATGCTGAGGAGGTCACGCGCATTTTGGTGCGCGTGACCGTCTCGAAGCATGGCCACACGCACATACTCGCTTGCGGCCGTCCTTCGAGACGGCGCGCGCGAAAAAGCGCGCGCCTCCTCAGGACGAGGTTTGGAGTTTGCTGATACACCTGAACTACCATGTCGCAAGCACTGCATCTTCCAAGTCCCGCAACTGGTGTTACCTGGCGCCGCTTCAAGAAATGGTTCCTGGCTCACCCGGGTGCAGCACGGCTCGGCATCGTCATCCTGCTGTTCATCATGTGGGAGATCGCGGCGCGTTTCTTTGTCGACAAAATTTTCCTCAGTCCGCCGTCCGCGGTTTTCAGCCAGCTCGGTGCCTTGTTCGAGACCAATGGCGTGCCGCAGGCGCTGCGGGTCACGGCTTTCGAGCTTGCGGTCGCCTTCGCAATCTCGGTCGTCATCGGGCTGGCGGTCGGGCTCGCGGTGGGGCTGCAGCGATTTACCTATCGCAGCTTCATGCCGATCATCCTGCTGCTCTATGGCACACCGCAGATCACCATCCTGCCGCTGTTTGTCCTCTATTTCGGGATCGGCCCGGCCTCGAAAATCGCCTTTGGCGTGAGCCACGGGATGTTCCCGATCATCGTGACCGTCGTCGCCGGCGTGCAGAACATCCAGCCGATCTTGCTCACCAGCGCCCGCTCGATGGGCGCGAGCCGGTGGCAGACCTTCCGCTGGGTCATTTTCCCGCACATCATTCCGAGCTTCTTCACCGGGATGCGGCTCGCAATGACCGGGGTCCTCCTCGGCGTTCTGCTTGCCGAACTGTACGTATCCACCGCCGGCATCGGCTATTTCACGACGCTATTCACGCAGAGCTTCAATCCCACAAAGCTGCTTGGGCTCATTTCCGTGCTTGCCGCGATGGCCATCGTGCTTAATGAGATCGTGCGCCGTGCCGAACTTCATTACAGCCGCTGGCGCTCGGAATAATTAATCGCTAGCGCACACCGTCATCCTGAGGAGCGCGCGCCCTTTCTTGGCGCGCGCCTCGAAGGATGACGGCACAACCGCGCCGCGCGATTCGTGGGCTTGATCCGGGCCGTTCATCCTTCGAGGCTCGCACGCAGCCATAGCGCGTCGAAGACGCGCGTGAACGCGCTTTTTGCTCGCTGCATGCTCGCGCCTCCGGATGACGGTCTGAGGTCCAAGCCAGATGTTTATTCGACCTCTCCTGACGATTTCTCGTCCTCGAAAATGGATATGGCCGGCGGCTTGTCAGGGAGTCCTAGCTCCTGCCAGCGCGCGACGACATTGTCGTAAGCAGCTTTGTCGAGTTTCGTGCGTTTGGAAAAGGTCTTGTAGTGGCGATAATCCATGCACGCGTTGATCAAAGCCTTCGAACCCCAAGGACGTATTTCCGGAGGGTTGAGGCTCGGATCGAGATACGTGCTCCAGGTCTCGCGCAGGATGTCGATCGATTGCGCCGGACGCGACCGCGTCGCCATCGCCCAGAGCACCTGGTGTACGTCGGTCGGATCGACGTCATCATCGACCACGATCACGTATTTGCCGAAATAGGCGCCGGCGGTGCATTGCGCTGCGAGCGCCATGACCTGCGCGGCGTGCCCGGCATACATCTGCCTGATCGATACCACGGTGATGCCCCAGCCGGCGGCTTCCGGGATCGACCACACGCCCTGGATTCCCGGCACGCCGAGCTTTTGCAGGTCGGCCCAGATTCCGGCCGAGCGCAGCAGCGCCCAGAACAGTCCGGCTTCGTTGGCGGCGCCGTCCGCCATCAGGGCGCAGGTCAGGGTCGGCTTATCCCGGTAACGCACCTTCTCGACACGCATGAACGGAGTGGCTCCGCTCGGCCGGCCGTAATAGCCGGTGAATTCACCGAACGGTCCTTCGGCGAATGTCTCGTCTGGATAGAGAAATCCCTCCAGGATGATTTCAGCGCGCGCCGGCAGCGGCAGTCCCGTCACATCGCCGGTGAACAGCTCGATCGGCGCCTCATTGATGCCGCCGTAATAATCGTATTCGCATTCGGTCTTCGGCAGGCTCGTCGCCGCGACCAGAAACAGCAGCGGATCGATGCCGTAGCAGGCCGCGATGGGCATCGGCTTGCCCTCTCTCCACCATTTCTCGCGGTCGATGGTCGCGTCCTTGCCCGGCGACGTGTAGACGCCGACTTCGCGCGGCCCTTTGATCATCATCCGATAGGTGCCGACGTTGATACGCCCGCTCTCTGGATCCTTTGTAACCACTGCATCGCCGGTGCCGAGATAAAAGCCGCCGTCGAGCGGCCACATCCGCTGCGCCGGAAACATACGGATATCGATTGCGTCGCCGGTCACGACGTTCGCATTGCAGATCGCTGCTTCGGCCGCGACCTCCCGCGGCGGCAACTTGCGCCCGAGCTTGCGCTGGAGCGCCTGCACGGCCTTGAGCGGATGATCGACCGGTTCCTCGCCGATCATCAGACAGAAGCGCGAGAGATTGCAGCCGATCATGTTGTAGAGGATGCGATGTCCGGGGTGCCCCTTGATGTTCTCGAACAGGAGTGCCGGAGACTTCTTGCTCCCGACCAGATAGGTGATGGTCGCGGCCTCGAGATCGGGATCGACTTCCGCCGTAATGCGCTTGAGCTCGCCCACGGCCTCCACTCTGTCGAGCCAGGCGTCGAGATCGCTGCTGTTGGGCGGGCGCGGAGCGTCCCTCATCGACCCCTCCTCAGGCTCGCCGCTCTTCGCGCTCACCGTCACTACTCTATGCGGAGCGGGCCAGCTCTCACCTCGCCCATTTATTTGGCGAGATTGTTCGAGAATTCGGCGTAGGATACGTGGCGAGTCATGCGGCGATACCTCTCGGCGGCAATATAGTCCGATACTCGCAAAAGTGCTATCTGGTCTCAGCGGGGCCTCGGCCGGACTGACAATGAGCAAGGCTCAGAACGCAAGGCATGGCTCACCTTGCGCTCCGAGTGCCTTGCAAGAAGCCGCGGTAGCACGTCAGGCAAATCGCGCTCGCGCGCGGGTGCGCGCCTTGGCGGCTTCGGTTTCGCGGTCACGCGGTGGGCTCGCTGTTTCGAGTGAGTCGAGGAGCCTGCGCGCCACGTCGGAAATGTCACCCACAGCGCGGTTGAACGCCGCCTCATTGGCGCGTGATGGATTCGCGAATCCGCTCAGCTTGCGAACGAACTGCAGAGCCGAGGCGCGGATTTCTTCTTCCATCGCCGGTGGCTCGAAATTGAACAGCGTGCGAATGTTGCGGCACATGAGGTGTTCCTTTAGGTCCAAATAGAGCTAAGGCACTGGTGTGCCCTGGGACACGGTGCAGCACAAGCGCGCGCCCAGAACATATGCATCACCGATTCGCGCGCGAATGGGGCGGTGCACCGCATCCGGGACACAAGTGGCAGGTGGCGGATAGTCATTGGCGAACGGCTGCCAGCAAACAGGCAACCCGCCCTCGGCGCTCGGTCAACCCGATGAGATGCACAGTTTGATGGATACCGAGGTTCTCATTGCCGGAGCCGGGCCGACTGGGCTCACCCTTGCCGTCGATCTCGGTATGCGCGGGGTGCGCACGATCATCGTTGAGCAGAAGGAGGCACCGCAGTTTCTCCCCAAGATGGAGCGCTGCAACGCCCGCAGCATGGAAATCTACCGGCGCATGGGGCTCGCCGAGAAAATCCGCGCCGCCGGGCTTCCTGCCGATGTGCCGATGGACGTGTTCATCGTGCTCAGCCTCGTCGAGCCGCCGCTTCTGCAGCTCAAATACCCCTCGGTCAATGAGTTCAAGGCGCAGATCCGAGCCACCAACGATGGCTCGCTGCCGCTCGAACCCTATCAGCTCATTTCCCAATATACGCTCGAGCCGCTTCTCAAATCCGTGGCCGAGGCGCTGCCCAGCGTGAGCGTGCGCTACGGCCACGAACTCCTCTCGTTCACCCAGGACTTCGCCGGGGTGAGCGCGCGGGTAAGAAACCGCAAAGGCGAGGTGTCGGAGATCAGGGCGCTCTATCTCGTTGGCTGCGACGGCGGCTCGAGCGGCGTGCGCCACGGGCTCGGCATCAAACTGTCAGGCAACATCGACCCGATGCTCGCATTGCGGCAGTCGCTGCACTATTGCGAAAATCTGTTCGAACGCATCGCGATCGGCAGGGGACGGCATTACCACCGCGCCGATAATCACTCGACCCAGCTTATCGTCCAGGACTCGACCAGGCACTTCACGCTGCATTCGATCGTCGAGCGCGATGAAGATATGGTCGAAATGTTCAGGGCGACGATCGCCATGCCGCTTCCGTTTGAAACGCTCTACATTGGCGAGTGGAAGCAGAATCTGCTGCTGGCGGACCGCTATTGCGACGGCCGCGTGTTCCTCGCCGGCGATGCGGTGCATCTGATGATCCCGACCGGCGGGCTGGGCATGAACAGCGGCGTCGGGGACGCCATCGACCTTTCATGGAAGCTTGCCGCGGTGCTGCGCGGCTGGGGCGGGCCGAAGCTATTGCCCTCCTATGAGGCCGAGCGCCGTCCGGTCGGTGAGCACAATGTAGCGGCCTCGCGCTTTGCCACACTGGGGCGCCGCAAGTGGCGCTCGATGTGGCAGCCCAACATCGGCGACGACACGCCGCAAGGCGCAGAAACGCGCGCGAACCTCGTCCGCGTCGCCGACGTCGAGCAGCGCAAGACCAACGAAATGGTCGGCGCCGAACTCGGCTACCATTACGCGGGCTCGCCGCTCGTCGCCGTCGAGCCCGGAGACGGCCCGCCCTACGATTTTATCGAATATCAGCCAAGCACGTGGCCTGGGGTGCGCCTGCCCCACGTCTGGCTCGAAGACGGGAGCGCCGCCCAGGACCGGATCGGCCATGACAGCGGCTATACGCTGCTGCGGCTCGGCCGATCGGGCGCCGATGTCTCCGCTTTGGAACAGGCCTTCCTGCGTCACCGCGCCCCGTTCCGCGTGTTCGATATCACGGATGCGCGCGTGCGTGAGCTTTACGGCCGCGATCTTCTGCTGCTGCGGCCCGATCTGCACATTGCCTGGCGGGGCAACGCCCCACCGCCGGATCCGCAGCGTTTGGCTGCGATGGTGACCGGGCATTGATCCCGGGAACTCCCGCGCTTCGGGGAGATTTCCCACCATGGCCAAACATCCAACTGGTCCGAAACCGCCGGAACCGGGTAAAAGTCCGCAGCCCGACCCACAGCCCTACAAGGACCCAGTGCAGGAGCCCCCGTTTGATCCGCCGGACGAACGGCCGCTCATCGACCCGCAGCCTCCCGATGCAGACAAGCCGCGCATGTGACCTTCCCGGCACGACCTGGGGAGGGTTCTTTAAAAGCCCGGAATTTGCTTCCATCGGCGCCCTGGGCATCGATCACTATATACGGGTTGATACAGGTTGGTTTTCGCTCCGGCTTAGGGGAAATCGATGAACGCAAACGGCCAACTCCACGATCTCGGACAAAGCCTCTGGCTCGACAACATCACCCGCGATCTCCTCAACAGCGGGACTCTGGCGCACTATATCGACGATCTCGCCGTCAGCGGGCTTACCTCGAATCCGACGATCTTCGATCAAGCAATCAGGAAAAGCGCAGACTACGATGCGGACATCGCGAGCCTCACGCGGTCGGCACGGTCGAAAGAAGACCTGTTCTTCTCGGTTGCGCTGGCCGACCTGACCCGAGCCGCCGATCTGTTTCGCCCGATCTTTGCGCGCACGGATGGCGTCGACGGCTGGGTCTCGCTCGAAGTCTCGCCGCTTCTTGCGCACGATACCGAGAAAACGGTTGCGGCCGCCCGCGACCTCTCCCAGCGAGCCGGCCGACCCAATCTCTTCATCAAAATTCCCGGCACTCCGGAAGGGCTGCCGGCGATTGAAGCGGCGATCTTTGCCGGCGTTCCGGTGAATGTGACGCTGCTGTTTTCGACCGAGCAGTATGTGGCGGCGGCGGATGCCTACCTGCGCGGCGTCGAGCGGCGCATCAAGGCCGGGCTCAACCCGGCGGTCGCTTCCGTGGCCTCGCTCTTCATCAGCCGCTGGGACGTCGCCGTCAAGGACAAGGTGCCGCCTTCGCTGACGAACCGTTTAGGGATTGCGGTCGCACAACGCACTTACCGGGTTTATCAGGAACGGCTTGCTTCCAACCGGATTCATCGCCTGGCGAATGAAGGCGCCCGCGCTCAGCGCCTCTTATGGGCGAGCACCGGCACCAAGGATCCTGCCGCCTCCGACATTCTCTACGTGGAAGCGCTCGCCGCCCCCTTCACGGTGAATACGATGCCGGAGGGCACGCTCAAGGCCTTCGCCGATCACGGTCGAGTATCGGAGCCTCTATCGGTCTCGGGCGGCAATTGCGAGGAAGTGCTCGCCGAATTCAGCAAGGCCGGCATCGACCTCGGCGCGCTGGCGCTGCGGCTTCAGAACGAGGGTGCGGCGAGCTTCTCGAAATCATGGACCGATCTGATGGACTGCATCGGCGCCAAGAGTGCCGCCATCCGCAAGGCGAGTTGAATTCGTGGATCAATCCGCGATTGAACAGTTCACCAGCGCGACGCCGCTGACCAAGCTTCCGGCCTGGGCCGCGCTCAAAGCCCATTCAAGGGAGATGAAAGGGCTTCATCTGCGGCAGCTGTTTGCCGAGGATGCGCAGCGCGGCGAGCGCCTGGCGTTCGAAGCGGCCGGAGTTTATTTCGATTACTCGAAGAACCGTATCACCGATCAGACGCTGAAATTGCTGCTTCAGCTCGCACAGGAAGCAAAGCTCAAGCAGCACATTGAGGCGATGTTCCGGGGCGAGCGGATCAACGTCTCGGAGGATCGTGCGGTGCTGCACGTCGCCTTGCGGGCCCCGCGCGGCGCCTCGATTGTGTTCGACGGCCGCAACGTGGTTCCGGATGTGCATGCCGTGTTGGACAAAATGGCCGCGTTCACCGAGCGGCTGCGCGGCGGCGCCTGGCAAGGCGCGACGGGAAAGCGCATCCGCAACGTGATCAATATCGGCATCGGCGGCTCCGATCTCGGCCCGGTAATGGCCTACGAAGCCCTCAAGCATTACAGCGACCGCTCGATGACGTTCCGTTTCGTCTCCAACGTGGACGGGACCGATTTTGCCGAGGCGGTAATGGACCTCGACCCGGCGGAGACTTTGTTCATCATCTCATCCAAGACATTCACCACATTGGAGACGATGACGAATGCGCGCACCGCGCGGGACTGGCTGCTGAGCGGAATGGGGCACGACACATCGGCCATTGCCCGGCATTTCGTCGCGGTTTCCACAAATACCGAAGAGGTCAGCAAATTCGGCATCGACCCCGCCAACATGTTCGGATTCTGGGATTGGGTCGGCGGCCGCTATTCAATGGATTCCGCAATCGGCCTTTCCACCATGATTGCCGTCGGCGCAGAGAATTTCCGGGCCATGCTCGCCGGTTTCCATGCCATCGACGAGCATTTCCGTAACGCGCCGTTCGAGCAAAACCTGCCGGTGCTGATGGGGCTGTTGGCGATCTGGTACAACAATTTCTTCGGCGCCCAGACGGTGGCCGTGCTTCCCTATGAGCAATACCTCAAGCGCTTTCCGGCCTACCTTCAGCAGCTGACCATGGAAAGCAACGGCAAGCACGTGCGGCTCGACGGCGCCGTTGTCGGCTGTGATACCGGGCCGATCTACTGGGGCGAGCCGGGGACCAACGGCCAGCATTCATTCTATCAGCTTATCCACCAGGGCACGCGTCTCATCCCTTGCGACTTCATCGGTTTCGCGCAGACGCTCAATCCGCTGGGGGCGCATCACGACATGCTGCTGGCAAATGTCTTTGCCCAGACGGAAGCGCTCGCCTTCGGCAAAACCCGAGCGCAGGTCAAAGCCGAGGGCACGCCGGATTGGCTCGTCCCGCACCGGCTGTTCGAAGGCAACCGGCCCTCGAACACGCTCCTGCTCGACCGCCTCACCCCGGCCGCGCTCGGCAAGCTGGTCGCGATTTACGAGCACAGCGTCTTCACCCAGGGCGCGATCTGGCAAATCGATTCATTCGATCAGTGGGGCGTCGAACTCGGCAAGGCACTCGCGCAACGCATCATTCCCGAGGTCTCAGGCGCGAGCGAGCCGGCGCTCGCGCACGACAGTTCGACCAACGCGCTGATTCGCCGGTATCGCAAAGCGAAGAACAGCAAAGGAGAGTAGCCTTGCGCTGGAGTGCTCGGGTGTAGTTCCGTAGGGTGGGCAAAGGCGCGGTCCACACGCACGACCCGCGGCGACAAGTAGAAAATAGCGCCGTGCCACCGTGGCGTGGGCACGGCGTACGCGCTGGAGCGCGTACGCCTTTGCCCACCCTACGGAGTAAAACCCTTCGGAGATGCTCAGATGCAGGACGTGAGTAGGAAAGATGAGCGGGCTACGGCTGCCAAGAAGGCGCCCGTGGCGCCGCCCTGCGCCATGGCGATCTTCGGGGCGGGCGGCGATCTCACCAAACGTCTCGTCGTGCCGGCCCTCTATGAACTCGCCCATGAGGGGCGTCTCAACAGCCAATTTCAGCTTGTCGGGGTCGATCTCATTTCAATGACGGCAGCCGATTGGGCGAGCCGGCTGCGGCAGATGATGAATGAACTCGTTACCCAGAGCGGCGGCGAGTTTCACGTCGATCGCATCGATGAGGCGGCTTGGCGATGGCTCACGGATCGCATGACTTACGTGCAAGGTGATTTGAACGATCCGGCGCTCTACCGGCGCCTCGGCGAGCATTTGGCCGATTTGGACAGCAAAGCCGGTACCGCAGGCAATTATCTCTTCTATCTTGCGATCGCCGATCGGTTTTTCGGCACGGCCGTGTCAGCGCTGGGAGCCGCGGCGCTGACGAAAGAGAAGGAGGGACAGTGGCGGCGCGTCGTGATCGAGAAGCCGTTCGGGCACGACGTTAATTCCGCCAAGGCGCTCAACGCGCACATTCTCCAGACCCTCGCCGAGCACCAGATCTATCGCATCGACCATTTCCTGGGCAAGGAAACGGTGCAGAACGTAATGGCGCTTCGTTTCGCTAACGGATTGTTCGAGCCGATCTGGAATCGCGGGCATATCGACCATGTGCAGATCACGGCAGCTGAGACGGTCGGTGTCGAGCGGCGCGGGAAATTCTATGAGACTGCCGGCGCGCTGCGCGACATGGTGCCCAACCATTTGTTTCAGCTGCTGGCAATGACCGCGATGGAACCGCCGATCTCGTTCGATGCCGAAGACGTGCGCGACAAAAAGGCTGAAGTGATCAGTGCGATACGTGAGATGTCGGAAGCGGAGGCGCTCAAGAACGCCGTGCGCGGCCAATACGGCGCCGGCACGGTTCTGGGCAAACGCGCCAACGCCTATCGGCAGGAGCCCGACGTAGCCCCCCAATCGAACACCGAAACCTTCGTCGCCTGCAAGCTCAACATCGATAATTGGCGTTGGGCCGGTGTGCCGTTCTATCTGCGCACCGGGAAATACCTCAAGGAGCGGCGGACCGAGATCGCCATCCTGTTCCATCAGGCGCCGTATTCATTGTTTCGCGGTACTGACGTCGAGCGAATGCATCCCAATTGGATGATTCTCAGCATCGCGCCCGATGAAGCAATTGCGCTGGAATTCGCCGCGAAGCACCCCGGTCCCGCCGTCACCCTCGACAGCGTCAAGATGAATTTCTGTTACAAGGACTATTTCAAGATGGCGCCCAGCACCGGCTATGAGACGCTGATTTACGACTGCATGATCGGCGACGCCATGCTTTTCCAGCGCGCCGACAATATCGAGGCGGGTTGGCAAGCGGTGCAGCCGATACTCGATGCCTGGGCACACAACCCGCCCGACGGTTTTCCGAATTACGCCGCCGGCAGCAGCGGCCCGACGGCGGCGGACGAGTTGCTTGCACGCGATGGCCGCGCCTGGCGGCCGCTGGATTGAGGATAGTTCTTCGTAGGGTGGGCAAAAGCGCGCGTATTTGTTTTGCTAAGTGGATGGAGGATGTTCCCGCGCGCTTTTGCCCACGCTGTCGTAACTCCGAGAGGTCGACGGCGTGGGCAAAATCGCCGCTACGATCAGAGCGGGTAGAAAGCTTCGGCGAACGATTTTGCCCACCCTACGAGTTCATCACTCAAACATACGACCAGCCCTTCATTCCGCGGGCAATCGCAACGATCCGCATCGAGAATGCGCCCAGCATCGTGACGATGATACCCAGGCTGATCTCATCCGGCTGCAATCGCTCGCCTTCCCATTGCAGAAATATCGCAAGCGCAAAGCCCCAGAGCACGGCAATTTCGGGATAGAGTTCTCCGCGCAGGTTCGCCGTCACGCGGTCATGGCGAAAGAGGTCGCGAATGAGGCCCCCAAACGAACTGGTTACTGCGGCTGCAATCGGGCCCCACAGCCACAGAGGCTGGGCCGAAGTGTCGAGCACCACCACGACGCCGACGACCGTAAAGGCGGCGAGACCGATGGCGTCGAACATTTCGATCAGTTGGACGGCGGGACTCGATCGTGACTGCAAATATTTGTTCACCAGATCGGTTTGAAAGCGGGACATGATCTTGATCACCAGCATCCCGGCGAGCACCGTGCCGAAGACGGTGAGCAGCGGCTCGGGGCTGCGCACGATTCCCAGTGGCTCCCGCTGCAAGATGAGGTCGCGCACCACGCCGCCGCCGACCGCCGGGAGGCTGGCAAGGATCAATGCGCCGAACAGCGTGTATTCGCCAGCGTAGGCAAGCACCACCCCGGAAAGGGCGAAAGCCACGGTGCCGATGAAGGCAAGAAAGCGGAACCAGCCGCTGTCGAGAGTTTGATTGATCAGCACTGGCAACGCGTAGAAGTCAGCAATGCGGCGAAATTCACCGCTGCGCCGCAGCTCGTCGATTGCGGCATTGACACGAGCCAACATCTGCGGCGTCTGCGTCGCGCGGCTCAGCATCAAATGAATGTCGGTAGAAAAGCGCAACGGGTGCTCTTCGATGCGCGCTCCCTCGTGCGTGCGCCAAGCGGTAGTAGCAGCAGCGATACGATCGGCCAGAAAGCCGTCAATGCCGCCGGCCAGGAGATTGCGCAGGTTCTGGGCGTCGGTGGCGGCCGGAAAGATCTGATCGCGGTGAGCCGGATCCTCAATAAAAGCGTTGACGCTCTTGTCCGCATAGACGAACCCGGCCACAACGCCGAGACGAAACTTCCGCTTCGCGAAGCTGTCGAGCATCTGCTCGATGGTGCGGAAAGGATATCGGCGGGCGGCGCCCCTGGGCAGGATCAGGACGTCCGTCTCGGTTCGATATGGTTTTGAGAAATATGCATAGCCGGCGCGCTCCTCGCTCAACGTCGCGCCCGCCGCGATATCCGCGGTCCCGGCGGCGAGTGCCGCCAGATGATCTTTCCAGGCGATTTCCGGCAGGAGTATTTCCACGTTCATGATCCGCGCGAGCGCCCGCTCGATTTCCACGTCAAAGCCGGTCAGGACCGGAATCCCGCGCTTGTAATCGCGGTACTGATAAGGATCCCACGGATACCAGCCGCCGCGAAGGCGCGCTGTCTCGGAAATCCGCTCAGGCCCGGGAGCGGTTTGTGCGCTTGCGATACTCGCCAGCAAAAGGCATGGGAGGATGAGCTTGGCTAACCAATGTGCGGCTCGACCGGAATGCCTGCCGGCGCGCCATAGTTGCATCATGACACTGCCTCGGTTCCGATGCGGCTGCAGTTAAGATTGCGCAGCCGGCCGTCGTCCAGTCCATAGATCCAGCCGTGTACGGCAAGGGCTTGGCCACGCTCCCAGGCGGTTCTGATTATCGGCGAGTCGCAAAGGGAGCGCACCTGCTTAAGGACGTTGAGCTCACAAACGCGGTCGAGGCGAGCCTTCGCGGTCGGGAGCGCACCGAGCTCTTGCCGGTGCTCGTGAAACAGGTCACGCACCGGGGCGAGCCAATGCGCAATCAGGCCGTGCTGCGAGCCGTCAGCGGCGGCGCCGATACCGCCGCAGCCGTAGTGTCCGCACACGATCACGTGCTTGACCTTGAGCGTCTCGACTGCGAATTGAAGAACCGACATGCAATTGAGGTCAGCCGGATAGACAATATTCGCAACATTGCGGTGTACGAAGACCTCGCCAGGATCGAGGCCGGTGATGACATTCGCTGGCACTCGGCTGTCGGAACAGCCGATCCACAGGAACTCGGGTGCCTGCAAGGCGGATAGGCGTTCAAAATAGCCGGGGTCTGCTGCGGTCCGCTCCTGCGACCATTTGCTATTCGCGGCAAGGAGATCGTCGGGACCCTTCTTGTGCATCCATTTCCTCATCAAAACAGGGAGTGCGCGATGTTATCGAGGCGTGAGATGTTGGCAGTTGCGGCGACAACGGCCATGACTACGGCAGCAACTGCGCAGCCCGCAACCTTCGGCAACCCGGACGAGCCGCCCCAGGGCGCGGTCAATGCACAGAATCCGGCGAGCCTCGCCGACCCGGGGCCAAGCAATCCGGCCATCGCCAGGGAGTTTCCCTCAGCCCAGTCGCCGCCGGCGACCGATGTCGGCGACATGCCGATGTTCTGGGCCTCGTTCAATAATTCGCCAAAGCGGATCCAGAACGGGGGCTGGGCGCGCCAGGTCACGCAAGCCGATTTTGCCATTTCGGAGACCATTTCCGGCGTCGACATGCGGTTGACGGCCGGAGGCATCCGGGAAATGCACTGGCACCTGGCCGCCGAATGGGGGTTCATGTCCTACGGGAATTGCCGGGTTACGGTCCTCGACGAGGAAGGCCGAGCCTATGTGGCCGATGTCAAGGAGAACGACCTCTGGTATTTCCCCGCCGGGTTGCCGCACTCGCTCCAGGGGCTTGGTCCGGACGGCTGCGAGTTCATCCTCGCTTTCGACGACGGCAAGGCAACGGAGTTCAACACTCTGCTGCTCACGGACTGGCTTGCGCACACGCCTCCGGACATATTGGCCGAAAACTTCGGCGTGCCGCCCGATACATTTGCAAAAATTCCGCTGCACCAGCTCTATATTTTCCAGGGCAAGATGCCCGGGTCCCTCGACGCTGACCGCGCCGCAGTGAGAGCGCCGGCAGGTTTTCCGCCCAACCCGTACACTTTCTCGCTCGGTTCAATGCCGCCCACTCGCCAGACCAGGGGCGGGGAGGTGCGGATCGCGGACAGCCGCAATTTCGTGGTCGCAAAGACCATCGCGGCCGCGATGGTGACGCTGCGTCCCGGAGCGCTGCGTGAGATGCACTGGCACCCAAATGCGGACGAGTGGCAATATTGGATCAAGGGAAAAGGACGCATGACGGTGTTCAACACCGGGCCGAAGGCCGTCACCATGGACTTCAACCCGGGCGATGTCGGGTACGTCAAGCGCAGCAACGGGCACTACATCAAAAATACAGGCGATAGCGACCTTGTGTTTCTGGAAGTGTTCAGGAGCCCGTATTTCGCCGACGTGTCGCTGTCGGATTGGCTCACCCATACGCCGCCGGAGCTGGTGGCGCAGCACCTCAATGTGGATGCGGCAACGATCGCGAAATTCCCCAACAACAAACCTGAAATCATGCCGGAGTAACCTGGCCGAAGCTAGGGGAGAACGCCTCATGTTTCCACGACCTTTTATCGGCGCTCTTGCGTTCGCTGCCGCGTTCGCTGCAGTGAACGCCGCCCGCGCGTTTGACGCGCAATATCCGGACTGGAAAGGACAGTGGGCGCGCACCGGCGACGCGCGCTGGGACCCGAGCAAGCCGCGCGATCTCGGACAAGGGGCGCCGCTGACAGCCGAATACCAGAAGATCTACGAGGACAACCTGGCCGACCAGAAACAGGGCGGTCAGGGCACCGATCCGACCTATACCTGCATCCCCGAGGGCATGCCGCGGGCGATGAACGTCATCATGCCGATGGAAATCATCACAACACCCAAGCTCACTTACCTTATTATTGAATATTTCAACATGTGGCGCCGGGTCTATACCGACGGGCGCGATTGGCGCAAAGATGCAGAGCCGAGCTTCTTGGGTTATTCGATCGGCAAATGGATCGACCGCGACGGCGACGGCCGCTATGACGCGCTCGCAATCGAGACACGCGCGTTCAAGGGACCGCGCGTGTTCGATCCGAGCGGCATCCCGCTGCACGCGGACAATCAGACCGTGGTGCAGGAGCTCATCTATCTCGATGGGAAGGACCCGAACCTGCTTCACGATCGGGTCACGACCATCGACCACGCGCTGACCCGGCCGTGGGCGGTGGACAAAATCTATCGGCGCAATCGAAATCCGGCATGGGTCGAGTTCGTGTGCGCCGAGCACAACGATCACATCCGTATCGGCAGCGCCGACTATTTTCGCAGTGCCGACGGTTTGTTGATGCCTACCAGGAAGGGCCAGGCGCCGCCGGATTTGAAATACTTTGATGCAGCAGGAAAGTGATTTGCAGGAAATATGAATGCGGCGGGTGAGAAGCAGCCGGCAAGAGCCCGGGGTGGATAGCGCCCCTCACTCGGATCGCTGAAGCGGTCCGACCTCTCGCCGCTCGCGGCAAGAGGTAATGGACGGCAAGCGGAGAAGAGGTAGTCTCCGCGAGCCTCGAATTTCGCGGCCGAGGTGGGTATGATCCGGTCGATAGTGGCTTGATGGGAGAGATAGATGCCGAGGTATGGAGGATGTTTCATGGGTCGACTTGGCGCAGCGGCCTGCCTCGCCGGAAGCTTGAACCTTGCAACGCTGGCCCAAGCGGCGCCGCCTGACTTTGCGCCTGACGCCGGCATCGGGTGGTACGCGTATAATCGGCAATTCATTCAGCCGCCGAGCGGCCCGGGCCCGGTGCGGCAGGACCCCAACCGCCCCTACGTCACCAACGATGAGTTCCGCGTCACCGGAAAGCAGCCGACCGAGCAACTCGCCGATCTCAACAATCCCATTCTCCAGCCTTGGGCGAAGGAGGTCGTGCGCAAGCGCAACGAGCTTGTGCTTGCCGGAAAGGAGACTCCGAATCCTTGGGCGAGTTGCTGGCCGTCCGGCGTTCTCGCCTTTCTGCTGCGACCGATGACGCAGCCGTTGTATTTCGTTCAGGGACCCACGGAGGTGGCGATGATCCTGGCGAGTCACCCGGAAGTTCGCCATGTCTACCTGACCGATAAGCATTCGCCGAACCTCAAGCCGTCCTGGTACGGCGAATCGATCGGCCACTACGAAGGCGATTCGCTTGTCGTCGATACGATCGGGATCGACGACCGGACGCCGGTGGATGGGTTCGGAACGCCGCATACGAAACAGCTTCACGTCGTCGAGCGATTTCATCTGATCGAGGACGGCAAGGTGCTCGAAGCGAATGTTCACGTCGAGGACCCGGGCGCCTTTACGACGCCCTGGGACGCCATTCAGCATTACCGGCAATACGAGGCGGCGGTGCGGAAGATGCCGATCGAGCGCCTGGCCCAACTCGCGAGCGCGCCGGAAGGCCCGCTGCACGAACTGATCTGCGCGCAGAATCCGAACTCGTTCTTTGCCGGCACGATCGCGGCCCCCATACCGCGGGCGACAACGGCCGATTTTTGATGCCCCAATGAATACCCGCGCGTGCCGTCATCCTGAGGCGCGAGCGCGCATTTTTGCGTGCGAGCCTCGAAGGATGACGCCCGTGAGTCGAGCCGATCATCCTTCGAGGCTCGCATGCAGCTAAGGGCCCATCCATAATCAACTGAGTCGAATTTGTCACAGCTCAAGAAGATTGTGTTGAGGGGATTCACAGGAAGGAATCGCCCGACGTAGCCTCGCCGGATGATTCGGTCTGCGCAGGCGCGCACCGCACGGCGCCGT